>PKVY01000092.1:10113-32913 GCA_003131625.1 Acidobacterium sp.
TGAGCTCGCGCATCTTGGAGACCAAGGCGCGGCCGCGATCGTAGGCGAAGTCGCGGTGGACGATGATGGAGAGCGCATCGACGGGTTCGCCGGAGACGAGGATATCCATCTTTACCATGGGCGAATCCCAGGTGCCGGAGAGATGGTAGTCGAGGGATGCGTAACCGCGACTGACACTTTTTAGCCGGTCATAGAAGTCGAGGACGATTTCATTGAGCGGCAGCTCGTAGGTGAGCATGACGCGGGTCGAGGAGACGTACTCGAAGTTCTTCTGGCGGCCGCGTTTTTCTTCGACCAGCTTGAGGATGCCACCAACGTACTCCTCATTGGAGAGGATGGTGGCGGTGATCATGGGCTCTTCGACCTTGACGATGTCGCTGGGGTCGGGCCAGCGGGAGGGGTTGTCTACCTCGATGATCTTGCCGTCAGTGAGGTGAATTTTGTAGCGGACGCTGGGCGCGGTCGTAATGAGGTCGAGATCGAACTCGCGCTCGAGGCGCTCCTGGATAATTTCCATGTGCAGGAGGCCGAGGAAGCCGCAGCGGAAGCCGAAGCCGAGAGCAACCGAGCTTTCCGGCTCGAAGAAGAAGGACGAGTCATTGAGCTTGAGTTTTTCCAGCGCGTCGCGCAGCAGGGTGTGCTCGTGGGAATCGATCGTGTAGATGCCGGCGAACACCATGGGCTTGATTTCTTCAAAGCCGGGCAGAGCGTGGGCGGCGGGGCGCGCGTCTTCCGTGATGGTGTCGCCGACGCGGGTGTCAGAGACGTTTTTGATGGTGGCGACAAAGAAGCCGACTTCCCCGGCGGAGAGTTCCTCGATCTCGACGGGCTTGGGCGTGAGGATGCCCATGGACTCGACGTCGAAGACTTTGCCGTTCCACATGAGGCGGATCTTCATGCCCTTGCGCATGCGGCCGTTGACGATACGGGCGAGGACGATGACGCCGCGGTAGGAGTCGAACCAGGAGTCGAAGATGAGCGCCTGGAGCGGCGCTTCGGCATCGCCTTTGGGCGGCGGCAGGCGGTTGACGATGGCTTCGAGGATGTCGGGCACGCCCTGGCCTGTCTTCGCCGAAACAGGAATAGCGTCAGTGGCGTCGAGGCCGACGGTCTGCTCGATCATCTCCTGGGTGCGCACGATGTCGGCGCTCGGCAGATCGATTTTGTTGATGACGGGGATGACTTCGAGGCCGTGATTGATGGCGAGGTAGGCGTTGGCGAGGGTCTGAGCTTCGACGCCCTGGGAGGCATCGACGACAAGGAGCGCGCCTTCACACGAAGCTAAGGACCGGGAGACTTCGTAGCTGAAGTCGACGTGACCGGGGGTGTCAATGAGGTTGAGCTGGTAGAGCTGGCCGTCTTTGGCGGGGTACATCATGCGGACGGAGTGGGCCTTGATGGTGATGCCGCGCTCGCGTTCGAGGTCCATAGCGTCGAGGACCTGGGCATGCATCTCGCGCTCGGTGAGGGAGCCGGTGAGCTCGAGGAGGCGGTCAGAGAGCGTGGATTTGCCGTGATCGATGTGCGCGATGATCGCGAAGTTGCGGATGTGTTTGTTGTCCATCGAAAGGGAGCGGAGATCAGTGATCAGAAAACAGTGATCGGAACCAAGTGAACCGTGATCAGAGAACCTCGGAGTGCCTGGGTCCGGGGTGCGCCAGGAGCGTGCCGGAGGAAAGAAGTTCGCCGGAAGCACCAAGTTTACCATCGGCGCGAGCGGGGTTCGGGCCATACAATAAGGCAGCGTGTGATGCGATTTGCGTTGAAAAGATGTTTGCTCGCAGGGAGCATTGCTGCGCTTGCGGCGCTGATGGAACAGGCTGTGCCAGCGCAGGCACCTTCTTCTCAATCTGGACCGGCAGCGCCGGCCTCGCAGGCTGCTGGTGCGAGCCAGGCGGCGGCTCAGGGCCAGGCCGCACCCACTGCAACTGCGTCTCCTGAACCTTCGCCGCGCGACAAGCAGCTGATCGATTCGGTGGAGACGGCGTATCACGCCGGGCTGACGGATTATCAGCAGGGGCACGTTGAGGCGGCGCGGGCAAACTTCGACTACGCGGTGGATCTGCTGCTGCGGTGCAACTGCGATTTGCGCAGCGACGATGCGCTGTCGGAGGAATTCGACCACATCGTGGATGCAGTGAACACGCTGGAGATGGATGCGCTGCGGCAGAACAACGGTCCTGCGCAGCAGGCGGCGGAGCCGACGCCGGTGGAAGCGGCGGGCAACATCACGACACCAGCGAATCCCAACGTGGCAGCGAAGGCTGCTGCGGAACTGAAGACGACAGTGTCAGACCTGCCGCTGGTGATGAACGATTATGTGGCGACCTATGTGGACTTCTTCGAAAACAGCCCGAAGGGGCACGGGACAATCGTGGCGTCCCTGGAACGGATGGGGCGCTACAAGGACATGATCCAGCAGGTGCTGCGCGAGGAAGGGGTTCCCCAGGACCTGATCTACCAGGCGTTCGCAGAGTCGGGCTTTCGGCCGCAGGCGGTGAATCCGCGCTCGGGCGCGGCAGGGATGTGGCAGTTCATGCCGTGGGGAACGTATGGGCTGGAGCACACGGCCTGGTACGATGAACGATTCGACCCGATCAAGGCCACGCACGCGTATGCGCGCGAGATCAAAAAGATGTACGACCAGCTGGGCGACTGGTATTTGGCGATGGCCGCGTACGACTGGGGTCCGGGGAATATCCAGAAGGCCGTGCAGCGAACGGGATACGCGGACTTCTGGGAGTTGTACAGACGCAACAATCTGCCGCAGGAGACGAAGAGTTACGTGCCGGTGTTTCTGGCGGTGACGCTGATGGCCAAGAACCCAAAGCAGTATGGCCTCGAGGGCATCACGACGGATCCGCCGCTGGTGATCGACACGGTGACGACGAATTACGCGGTCGATCTGCGTCTGGTTTCGGATATTGTGGGCGCGCCGGTGCAGGAGATCGAAGGGCTGAATCCGAGTCTGCTGCGCATGAGCACGCCACCCGAGGAGTCGTTCGATCTGCACCTGCCGGCGGGGACGGCGGACGTGTTCCAGCGGGACATTGCGGAGATTCCGGTGGAGAAGCGGCGGTACTGGCGATTCCACACAGTGGAGGACGGCGACACGCTGGCGAGTCTGGCGCGGACATGGCATGTCTCGGAGTCGGAGCTGGCGTTTGTGAATCAGCTGAAGCCGGCGTCGGATTTGTCGGGCGTGGATTCGCTGGTGATTCCGCTGGCGCCGGTGAGCGAGCCGGGCGCGCTGCGCAGCACGCTGTACCGGCCGGGCCGCGGCGATACCCTGGTGACGATTGCGGACCGGTTCGGCGTGACGGTGGCGCAGCTGCGGCGGTGGAACAACCTGCGCGGAGGCGCGATTGTGCCGGGACATGGGTTGTATGTTTCGGAACCCGCACACATTTCCGGTTTGCGCTATGGGCGGAGACGGCATCACGCGGCGAAGACGGGCGGGAAGGTTGCGCCGAAAACAACGGCCGCCGGTCACGCACCGAAGAAGCCCGCGTAGCGACGATCGATTTGTGACCGGGCCGGATTCCTGACAAGCGCGCGCTGCTTTCGTACACTCGTAGCACCTCATTTGAAGAAGGAAGGCGCATGTCCTCTTTGTACGCCGCTGTTCTGGGCGCAATTGTTCTGACTCTGCTGGTGGTTTCGCTGACGCGCATGCGCGGAGTGAAGACCAAGGCGGACTATCTGGTGGCGGGGCGGTCGCTGCCCGCGTTCGTGCTGATCTTCACGCTGCTGTCGTCGTGGATCGGGTCCGGTTCGCTGCTGGCGGGCGCGGAGAACGCGTATAAGCACGGGTTTGCCGCGCTGTGGCTGGCGGGCGGAGGATGGGTCGGGCTGCTGCTGATCTATTTCATCGCGCCGCGCGCGCGTCATTTTGCGCAGTTCACGATTCCGGATCTGCTGGAGGCGCGCTACAGCCAGACGGCGCGGGTGCTGGGCGTGATTGCGATCCTTTTCGCGTACACGGCGATCCTGAGCTATCAGCTGATCGGCGGCGGAGACATCCTGCACCTGATTTTTCCGACGGTGATCACCCCGGACCTTGGCAAGTACATCATGACGGCGTTCGTGATTGTCTTCACGGCGATCGCGGGGATGTCGTCGGTGGCGTACATGGACGTGTTCATCGGGCTGCTGGCGACGGCGACGATGATCCTGGCACTGCCGTTTCTGATCCACGCGGCGGGCGGATGGAGTGGGGTGACGCACGCGCTGCCGCCGACGCACTTTGAGGTGCTGGGGGATCTGTCGCTGGCGCAGGGATTCGAACTGCTGTTGCCCACCATGCTGCTGATGCTGGGGAATCAGGCAATGTATCAGAAGTTTTTCTCGGCGAAATCGGAGCACGATGCGCGGGTGGCGGTGGTGGGGTGGATCATCGGGACCGTTATTTTGGAGACGGTGATTGTGGCCATCGCGGTGGTGGGGTCGGTGCTGTTCCCGACCGGCGAAGTCTCGCAGCATCCGCGGGAAATTATCGCGTACACAGCGCTGCACGGAGTGCCGGCGTGGCTGGGCGCGCTGCTGATGGGGGCGGTATTCGCAAAGATCATGTCGACGGCGAACAATTTTCTGTTTTCTCCCGCGACCAACCTGGTGAACGATGTGTTCACGCGCTACATTGCGCCGCAGGCTTCGAACAAGCGGGTACTGCTGGTGTCGCGGCTAATGGTGGTGCTGCTGGGTCTGTGGGGGCTGTACCAGGCGATGCACACGGGCTCGGTGCTGAAGCAGGCGCTGTACGCGTACACCATTTACTCGGCGGCGTTGACGCCTGTGATTCTGGCGGCGTTTTATTCGCGACGAGCGAATGCGGCGGGAGCGGTAACCGCGATCGGCCTCGGCACGTTTGTGACGGTGTTCTGGGATACGGGGTTCGTTCACAACCATCTGCCGGCTGTGGTGGCCGAGCGGGACGCGATCTTCCCTGCCCTGCTGGCGGCGGTGCTGGCGCTGGTGGTGGTGAGCCTGGCGACACGGCCTCCAGGCGCGGAACAGGTGGCGCTGTTTCATGCGGGGAAAGCGGAGGCTGCGGCGGACTAGCCGGAGAATTCGCGCCGAATCATCTCCAGGCCTTCTTCGCGCGAATGAATGCGGCCTTCGAGCTGCGCGTCTTCTGCCATTGCGAGCATCTCTTTGAAGCGTGGGCCGGGGGTGTAACCGGCAGTGATCAGGTCGCGTCCGGTGACGAGCAACGGCGGCCGAACCACTTCGTCGGGGAGCTCTTCCCTTCTCCGTTTGGCGAACTCCCAGAGCGAAAGATCGCCATGGCTGGAGAGCGAGTCGATGCGGTGGAGTTCGAGGTGTTCGTCGAAATGCGGGAGGCGGAAGAAGCGCTTGAGCGTCGACTCCTTCATCTTTTCGATGTCGCCGAAGCGCATGTGATTTTCGACGAGGGCGAGGATTTGTGCGCAGTCCTCGTTGGAGAAGCGCAGGCGGCGGAGGATTTCGTGGGCGATGCGAACGCCAACCTCGACGTGGCCGTTGAAGCGGATGCGGTCGGGCGGCTTGTGGGAGAAGGTAGCGGGCTTGCCGACGTCGTGGAGGAGCGCGCCCCAGGCGAGGGTGGGCGATGCGCCGGCGGGGAGTTTTTCGAGAAGCAGGAGGGTGTGGATCCAGACGTCGCCTTCGGGGTGGTACTCGGGAGGCTGGGCCACGCCGCGGAGCTTCGTGATTTCGGGCAGGACTTCTTTGAGGAGGCCGGTGCGGTCCAGCAACTCAAAAGCGCGGCGGGCGTGGCCTTCGGTGAGCATGCGGGTGAGCTCGTCGCGGATGCGTTCGCGGCTGACCTGAGCGATTCCGGAGGCGAGCTGGCGGATGGCGCGCTCGGTTTCCGCTTCGATGGTGAAGTCGAAGCGGGCGGCGAAACGCACGGCGCGGAGCATGCGCAGCTTGTCTTCTTCAAAGCGGCGGTGGGGCTCGCCAATGGCGCTGATGATGCCGTCGCGGAGATCGTTTTTGCCGCCGACGTAATCTAGAACCGCCGACGTGAGGTTGCAGGTCTGGCGATGCAGCACGGGGTCGAACATCATGCCGTTGATGGTGAAGTCGCGGCGGAGGACGTCTTCCTGGGCACTGGAGGAGAAGCGGACCTCGGTGGGGTGGCGGCCGTCGAGATACGCGACGTCGCTGCGATACGTAGCAACCTCGGTGACAAATTCCTGTCCGTCAACGTCGTCGCAGACCAGAACGACGCCGAAGTGGGCTCCGACGGCAAAGGTGCGGGGGAACAGGGCGAGGACCGCGTCGGGATGAGCGCTGGTCGCGACGTCGAAGTCTTTGGGAGGGACGCCGAGGAGAATGTCGCGGACGCAGCCGCCGGCGAAGTACGCCTCGTGGCCGGCGGCGCGCAGCTGGAGGACGATGCGCTCTGCGGCGAGTTGTGCCGGCCTGTCGGTCACTGCGATTCCCCCAAGTCGTCCTGGCGGTCCCGTTCGTCCTGGCGCGCGAGGTTCAGGGCCGATGCTTTCGAACCAAGGTGGGATTCGGACGACGCATGATGCTTTGTTAGGATGACTGCGAACTGGCTTGCGAAAACATGAGCGCAACAACTGAACCCGCGATTCCGGCGGCTCCGCGCACGACCTGGAGCGACCGCGTTTTCAGTCTACCCGTGGTGATGGGACTGCTGCTGGTGTACCTGCTGGTCTTCGTATCGGCGGGAGGCACTGTGAATCGGACCCTCGCGGACAACGATATCTGGTGGCATTTGCGGAACGCGAGCGAGCTGCTGCGGAGCGGGCATTTTATTCGCGTGGAGAGCTACACGTTCACCGTGGCGGGCAAGCCATGGATCAATTTTGAGTGGTTGGGCGAGCTGCCGTATTACTTTGCGAATCGATGGCTGGGAGATCGCGGGCTGTATCTGGTCACGATCCTGACAGCGGCGGCGATTGTGCTGGGCATTTATTGCCTGGGCCGGCTGCGCTCGGGAGGATGGGGGTCGGCATTTTGGGCTGCGGCGATCGCCGTGTTCCTGACAACGGTCTCTATGCTGCCTCGTCCGCTGCTGTTTGGCTGGTTATTCCTGGTGATTGAAGTTGCCGTGCTGTGGAGTTTGCAGAAGGGGCGCGAATACACGGTTTGGCTGCCGCCGCTGTTCCTGCTGTGGATCAACGTGCATGGGTCGTGGTTCATCGGGTTTGTGCTGCTGGCGATTTTTGTGGCGTGCGGATTTGTTGAGGGCGAGTGGGGGAATCTTTACGCGACGCGCTGGACGCCGCAACAGGCGCGCAAGCTGCTGATGGTGGCAGCGGCGAGTTTTGCGGCGTTGTTTGCCAATCCTTATGGATGGCGTCTGGTCGCGTACCCGCTGGATGTGACGTTCCGGCAGAAGCAGACGGTGGAGAACATCGCGGAGTGGGGGAGCCTCGATTTCCATAGCGCCCGCGGCAAGATTGTGGTGGTCCTCCTCGTAGTGTTCGCCGTTCTGCAATTGGTACGGCGACGCCGCTGGGCCTTGCAGGATGTGGCGTTCGGCGCGGTCGCTGTGTATGGCGCGGTGACGTATGTGCGGTTCCTGTTTCTGATGGCGATTCTGTTGCTGCCGCTGTTGGCGATCGATTTGCGTGATGAAAAGGCGGGCGCGGCGAGCACGGGAAAGAATCGGCGATTCGTAAGCGCGGTGGCGATGGCGCTGTTGGTGGCTGCGATTGCGGGGAAATATCCCGGGGAGAAGAAGCTGCATGCCGGGATTGCAGAGGCGTTTCCGGAGAAGGCGATCCCGTATGTGCGCAGCGTGGCCGGCCAGGGGAATTTGCTGAACAACTTCAACTGGGGCGGCTATCTGGAATGGCAGGCACCCGCGGTGAAGGAGTTTATCGACCCGCGCAACGATATTTTTGTGCATGAGGGCGTGATGAGCGACTACCTGCGGGCGACTAGGGTGCAGGACACGTTCGCGGTGCTGGACAAGTATCGAATCCGGTATGTGCTGCTGGCAGAGGATGCTCCCGCGGCGTATTTGCTGGGACACAGCGTGGACTGGACGCGCACCTATGACGACGGGCAGGCGGTGATGTTCGAACGGGTGCGCTGAGCGCGCGGCCTGACGGCGGCCCACTGCCTGGCGCGTTGACTACTATTAAGGATATGTCGGCCACCGGGCTCATTCTGGGCATTGAGACTTCGTGCGATGAGACCGCGGCTGCTGTGGTGCAGCGCGGTGCGGAGATCCTGTCGAACGCGGTCTCGTCGCAGATTGCGGTGCATTCGCCCTATGGGGGGGTGGTGCCGGAACTGGCTTCCCGCGAGCATTTGCGGAACATTCTGCCGGTGGTGCGGGAAGCGCTGGCTGAGGCGGGCGTGACCTACGCGAATATTGACGCTGTGGCTGTTACAGAAGGTCCGGGGCTCGCCGGGGCGCTGCTGGTGGGGATCAGCTTTGCGAAGTCGCTGGCGTTTGCGCTCGGGAAACCGCTGATCGCGGTGAATCATCTCGAAGGCCACATTCATGCCGTGCTTCTGGAAGAGGCGAAGCGGCCAGAGGAGCCGCGTCGCGAGCAGGAGGCTGGGCCGACGCTGGCGCTGGTGGTTTCGGGCGGGCACACCCATCTTGATCTTGCGGAGTTCAGCGAAGGCGCGGGCACGTGGACCTATCGCAACGTGGGGCGGACGGTGGACGATGCAGCGGGCGAGGCTTTCGATAAGGTAGCGAAGCTGCTGGGGCTGGGATATCCGGGAGGGCCGTGGATCGATGCCCTCGCGCCGCATGGGAATCCTGAGGCCGTGCAGTTTTCGTTTTCGCAGATCAAGGCGAAGGTGCATCGGAGGGGGGAGCCGGGGGCGCTGGACCCGACGGAGGCAATTTATTTTTCGTTCAGCGGGATCAAGACGGCGATGCTGCGGCACACGCAGGTGCACGAGATGGGGGCGTCGATTGAGGCGCGGCGGGCGGCGCTGGCGGGGTTGCCCGATCCCCGGCCAGCGGATGCGGCGCCGCTCTGCGATCAGCGGACGCTCGATTTGATTGCGTCGTTTCAGCGGTCGGTGGTGGACGATTTGCGGCGGAAGACGTTTCGGGCGGCGGAGATGTTTGGCGCGGAGCGGGTGATCGTGTCGGGGGGAGTGGCGGCAAATCGCGAGCTGCGGGTGCGGTTCACGGCGGAGGCGGCGGAGCGGCATCTGCCGATCGCGTTTCCATCGCTGGCGCTGGCGACGGACAATGCGGCGATGATTGCGGCGGCGGCGTGGCCGAAGTTTGTGGCGGGGGAGTTTGCGCGGGACGGGCTGACGGCGGAGCCTTCGCTCAAGCTCGGGAGTTAGTCTGCGCTGGTAGAATCGGGCTAGTTTTCATGAGCCTGCACACACAGCAAACTACTGGTCGGAGTGAAAGTGCGGAAATTTCCGCGCATCCTGAATTGCCGACCTTGCACCTCTACAACACGCTGTCGGGGAGGGTGGAAGCGCTGACGCCCGCGGACGGGAAGGCTCTGCGCATGTACGCGTGCGGGCCGACAGTCTACGACTACGGACACATCGGAAACTTCAGGACGTTTCTGCAGGTGGATGTGCTGCGGCGCGCGCTGCGGCTGCTGGGCACGGAAGTGCGCCACGTCATGAACATCACGGACGTGGACGACAAGATTATTCGCAACGCGGCGGCGGCGGGCGTGGGGATCGCCGAGTACACGCGGAAATATGAAGAGGCGTTTTTTGAGGATCTGAAGGCGCTCAACGTGGAGCATCCGGAAGTGATTGCGCGGGCGACTGAGCATATTCCGACGATGGTCGCGCTGATCGAGAGGCTGGCCGCGCAGGATATTGCCTATCGCGCCGAGGATGGGTCGTGGTATTTCCGGATCGCGCGGTTTCCCGAGTACGGCAAGTTGTCGAAGAAAGATTTTTCGGGGATCACGGACGGCGCGCGGATCGATGTAGACGAATACGAGAAGGATTCGGCACGGGATTTTGCGCTGTGGAAGGCGCCGAAGCCGGGCGAGCACAAGTGGGAGACAGCGCTCGGACCGGGACGGCCGGGGTGGCACATCGAGTGCTCGGCGATGGCCATGGAGTATCTCGGAGACAGCTTCGATCTGCACGCGGGCGGCGAGGACCTGATGTTTCCGCACCACGAGAACGAGATTGCGCAGTCGGAGTCGGCGACGCATCGGACGTTTGTGCGGCACTGGTTTCACGTGCGGTTTCTGCTGGTGGAAGGGCGGAAGATGTCGAAGTCGGAGGGGAACTTTTATACGCTGCGCGATCTGCTGCTGCGCGGGTATAAGGCCTCGGCGATTCGCATGCTGCTGATTGCGGTGCCCTACCGGCAGCAATTGAACTTTACGTTTGAGGGGCTGCAGGCGGAGACGATAGCAGTAGAGCGGCTGCGGACGTTTCGCGAGCGGATCCAGAGCGCGAAGTGGCCGGCGCGGCCGGCGATGGATGGCGCGGGCAGCGAGATTCAGGGTGTGGCGCGGGAGACGAAAGCAAAGTTTCTGGCAGCGCTGGCCGACGATCTGAACACGGCGGAGGCGCGGGCGGCGATTTTCGAGATGGTGCGGTTTGTGAACGCGCGGGCGGATGCGGGGAAATTTTTTGAGAACGACAAGGCGGAAGTGCTGGACGCGCTGGCACGGTTCGATCGGGTGTTTGCGGTGCTCGACGATCACGATGCGGAGTGGACGAAATTCACGCTGAACTGGGCGGAGCGGGAGGGACGGCTGGGCGAGGCGTCTCCTGAGCTGCTTGCGACGCGGGGCGTGACGGACGGGAGGATTCAGGCGCTGGTGGAGGAGAGGGATCAGGCGAAGCGGCGGCGGGATTTTAAGCGGGCGGATGCGATTCGCAACGAGCTGGCAGGGATGGGGATTCTGCTGGAGGATTCGAAAGACGGGACTCGGTGGAAGCGGAAGTAGGGTAAGCACGAGCCCGTCTGCGATCTTATTCAGCGGGGCCAAATGTGGTATATACTGTTGATGTATACCAGCGAGGCAGACAAATGGCGGATACCCAGACAGCCAGACTTTTCCAGAACGGGCGCAGCCAGGCAGTCCGTCTTCCCCGAGATTTTCGGTTCTCAGGAGATCGCGTTCGCATTCGCCGCACCTCGGATGGGGTGCTTCTACAGCCGATCATCAATGACGTGAGTGAGTGGTTTGCACAACTCGACCGTGTGGGAGAAGACGATTTCCCTGCGAAAGAGAGGAAACAACCGGCCGCACCCGTTCGCAGGATCTTTGAGTGAACTATCTGCTGGACACGAACGCCTGCATTGCACTGATCAACGGCGAACCAGGGAAAGTTCGAAATCGACTGGATGCCGCACTGCAGGCAGGGGCGACGGTGAACGTTTCTTCCATCGTCCTGTTCGAGCTTTGGTATGGCGTTCACAAGAGTACGCGGCAGTCGGTAAATACGCAGCGTCTGGCGCTCTTTCTTTCCGGTCCTCTGGTTGTGCTTCCCTTCGAAGAAGGCGACGCGGAAGTTGCGGGCCGGATTCGCGCGGAACTGGAACGAAATGGCAAGCCCATCGGGGCCTACGATCTGCTTATCGCGGGCCAGTCTTTGCGTGTTGATGCCACCCTGGTTACGGCCAACAGCTCCGAATTCCGGCGGATTAAATCTCTGCGATGGGAGGACTGGTCGAAACCGTAGTCTTTGTGCCGACCTTCGGAGTCAGATTTCTACAGGGCCGCGCTTCTTTGACACCATCCAGAGCCAGCCAGCTGCCAGGTAGGTGAGGTAGATGTAGGGGAGCCAGCGGTAGGCTCCCTGGGGGACGGGATAGACCGAGCCGGCGATCGCGAGGAGCATGGCGATGAATCCTGCTCCGGAGAGGACGAGCCAGAGCGGGGTGAGTGCGCGTTCGCGCCGCAGAAAACTGGGCACGGCGAGGCAGACCAGGGCGTAGGCGGTAAGGAATCCGTAGGTGGCGAGCGATCCCATCCAGCCGTAGATGTCCGCGCCGGAGACGCCGCGCAGGGCCAGGGCGACGGTCAGGACAAACGTAACAATGCCGGTTACAAGAACCGCGATGTGAGGCGTTTCGTTGCGGTGGTGGGTGCGCGTCAGGTGCGCATGGGTGAGTCCGTTGTGGGACATGGTGAGCAGGACGCGGGCGGCGGCGGTGGAACAGGCAAGAACGCAGGCAAACATGCTCATCATGGCGCCCACGTCGACAGCGATGCCGAGGCCGCTGACACCTGCCTGGTGCGCCAGGGTGTGAAAGGGCGCCGCGCTTTGGTCGAGGGTTTCGTTCAGACCGCGGAAACCGAGGACTTCCGTATAGGCGCAGACGACGAAGAGAAAGCCGAGGCCGATGGCGCTCTGCAGGACGGCCCGCGGAATGGTCTTCAACGGATTGCGAGCTTCTTCGCCGAGTGCGGTCGCGCTTTCAAAACCAACGAAGCTGAAGAGAGCCAGGACCATGCCGAGACGCATGCCGGAGACGGAAGCGCCGCGCAGGCTGAACTGCGCCGTGTCGATGTGGAGGCCGTGGCGGACGAGGACGAGCGTAACAATAGCAAGGATGCAGCCAACGGAAGCAGCTTCGAGCCACAGCATGGAGCGCGCCGAGAGACGAATGTCGCGATACGCCATGGCCGAGGCGATGAGGATCGCGATGGTCGCGAGCAGCGCGGCGGAGGCGGTTCGACCGGTTGCGGCCTGCAGCAGGACGTTGGCGTACTGGACGAATCCGCCGGTGACGGAGACGGCGGTGGCGACATAGGCGAGGAGCAGCGCCCATCCCGCCAGACCGGAAGCCCAGTCGGGAAGGGACTCGCTGACGTATTTGTAGAGCGAACCGGGCGAGGCGGAGCGGCGCGCAAAGCAGCCGATGAGGACACCGATGAGGGCCATGCCGGCGGTCGCGAGGACGTAGACGAGCCAGGTGCCGTTGCCGGCCATGGCGAAGACCAGGGGGATGGTCATGGCGGGCGTGGTGGTGGGGGCGATAGCGGAAACCGACTGCGCGAGGGTCTCGGCGGGAGACAGGACGCCGCAGCGAAGGCCGTAGGTTCGGGGCTCCTCGACTGCGGCAACAAACACGTTCACGGCTTCGGACGCCAAGGCGCGAAGTCCTCCTGAAATGGGTGCGCAGAAATAGTGCGCCGGAGCGGCGCGACAGGGAGCCGGGTGGGTTCAGTCTGTCCGGGAGACGAAGTTATGTCAAGGCTCGAATGGGATGCCCGCGACGGGATCGGTTTCGGCGATCTTTTCGAAGTTGGCGAGCAGCGGCTTCACTTTGGGGATGACGGCCTGCACCGCGCGCAGAGACAGCGAGGCATCGTGGCTGGCTTTGCTCTCCCAGACCTCGGTGACCCAGAGGATGTTTTCATTGGCGGCGTCGTTGGCGACGACGTAGCTGAAACACCCCGGCATGTTAGCGGAGCTTTCCGTCAGGAGGGCGATGACTTCGTCGCGCTTGCCGGGGAGGAGGGTGAGCTTCGCGATCAGACCATACATGATTTGAAATTCTAGTCCGCGGCGGTGGCCACCTGCGCGGGCTTGGCGGGGCGCTTTGGCCGGGGCTTCGATTCGGGTGCGGGCTGCGGCCTGGGGATGTCGGAGATGTCGGCTTTGCCTTCGGCAACCTGGATGAGGAAATCCTGGACGCTGAAGGGGGGATCGCTGGCGTCGCGGAGGCGGACGTAGGAGCCGTCGGCGCGGAGCTGGCGCGCTTTGACGTTGTCGGCGAGATAGGCGGCTAGAATTTCATCGCGGACGCGGGCTTTAATCTGGGCATCGCGGATGGGATAGATGACCTCGCAGCGCTCGAAGAGGTTGCGCGGCATCCAGTCGGCACTGCCGCAGTAGAACTCCTCATCGCCGCCGTTGAGAAAGTAGAAGAGACGGCTGTGCTCGAGAAAGCGGCCGACGATGGAGCGCACGCGGATGCGCTCGCTCAGCTTCTTCAGGCCGGGGCGCAGCGAACAGATGCCCCGCACGATCAGATCGATCTCAACGCCCGCGTGGGCCGCCGCATAGAGAGCCTCGACGATGCGCTGCTCGAGCAGCGAATTCATCTTGGCGATGATGCGCGCCGGCTTCCCTGCCGCGGCGTGTTCCGCTTCGCGGTGAATGAGGCGGATGAAATTCTCGGCCAGGGTGAGGGGCGCGACGAGCAGCGGGCGGTAATCGTCGGACTCGGAATGCGCGGTGAGGTAGTTGAAGACGCTGTGGACGGCGGCGGTGATTTCCGGATCGGCGGTGAGCAGGCTGAAGTCGGTGTAGAAGCGGGCCGTGTCGGGATTGTAATTGCCGGTGCCCAGGTGGGCGTAGCGGCGGACCGCGCCGTCGGGATCGCGGCGGACGAGCAGGGCGAGCTTGCAGTGCGTCTTCAGGCCCACGATGCCATGGAAGACCTGGACTCCGGCGTCTTCAAGGTTGCGCGCCCAACGGATGTTGGAGGCCTCGTCGAAGCGGGCGGTGAGCTCGACGACGGCGGTGACTTCCTTCGTCTGGGCGGCTTCAGTCAGCGCCTGGAAAATGGGCGAATCGGCGCTGGTGCGATAGAGCGTCTGCTTCATCGAGACGACGTTGGGGTCCTGGGCCGCAGCTTCAATGAAGGAGACGACGCCATCATAGGAGTCGTAAGGATGGTGCAGAAGGATGTCGCGGTGGCGAATCTCGTCGAAGAGGTCGGCGGACTTGCGATTGAGGCGCAGCTCGCGGGGCACGAAAGGTTTGAACTTCAGCTCGCCGTGCGCCGACGAGCTATAAAGCGTCATCACGCGCGATAGGTTGACGGGGCCGTCGGAGTGGTAGACGAGCGATTCGTCGAGCTCGAAGTTGATGCGCAATCGGTCGACGATTTCGGGATCGGCCTGGCTGTCGATCTCAAGACGCACGGCATCGCCTTTGCGGCGATTGTGCAGCTCGGCGCGCACGGTTTCCAGCAGCGAGCGGGATTCCTCCTCCTGGAAATACAGGTTGCTGTTGCGGGTTACGCGGAAGGCGGCTCGGGAGAGAATCTCGTAGCCGCGGTACATGCCACCGGCGTTGCGCTCGATCAGGTCGGCGAGAAAGATGTAGTCCTCGGTGCCGTTGGGGGCCGGGATGCGCACGAAGCGCGGCAGAGCCCGCGGGACGGTCAGCACGCCGAGCACGGGACCGGCCGTGCCACGCCGTTTGCGGCGCAACAGCAGCGCCAGGCACATGGCTTTGTTCAGGACGCGCGGGAAAGGGTGGGCGGGGTCGATCGTGATGGGGGTGAGCAGCGGATCGACTTCGCGCTGGTAATACTCCGAGGCAAATTTCCGCGCGTCGGCGTTCATCTCATCCCAGCTGAGGACGCGAATGCCGGCCTTGCGCATGGCGGGCAGAAGTTCCTGATTCCAGCAGCGGTACTGGTCGGCCACAAATCGCTGCGTTTCGTCCTTCATGGCGTCGAGGGATTCACGGAGGGTCGCGCCGTCGGGCGAAGCTTCGTTGTAGCCGTCTTCAATGCGCTGCAGAACGCCGGCAATGCGAATCTCGAAGAACTCGTCGAGATTGCTGGCGGTGATGGCGAGAAACTTGACCCGCTCGAGGAGCGGGTTGGAGGCATCTTCGGCTTCTTCCAGAACCCGGCGATTAAAACTCAGCCAGGATTCGTCGCGGCTGAGGAAAAGGCTCTGCGCGCGCTGTGGTTCTTTCCGCATAGGGGCGGCCGGCATCCTCGTGTCGTAAGAGGCAGTTTACCTGATTGGCTATATCACCCGCGTTCACCAGAGAAGATGAACGATTTGCAAAAAGCTGTGCACAGCGCGCGATCCGCTGGGATTCGCGAGCCTTTCATCCGGACCAGGGAGGCACCTGAATTCCCAGGGCCTCGATCCGGGAAAAGTCGGGAGCGGGATCCTGGTGGACGAAGCTGATGACGCTGTCGCTGCGGAAAGGCATTTTCCGGCCAAGGATTTCGCCGGCGCGGAGTCCGGCGTAGAGCAGCGGCCAGGGCAGTGGGATGAGGGTGACCCTGCGGCCCTGCGCAAGCGCCAGTCTGCGCACGAGGTCGCGAAAGAGCCACGGGTGGGAATGGGCGACGGTGATGGGCTGGCCGGCGGCCTGATCGAAGCGCCCGGTGGCAGCATCGGCGACTACATCCGCCAGAGTCTGTTCCGGCACGAGATACTGCGGAGCCTTGCCATTGCCGACGAGCGGAATGAATTTCTGATGCTGCACCTGGCGGCGGATCGAGCCGAAGACGCCGCCGGGGCTGTCGCCGAAGACCAGGCCAGGACGGAGAATGATTCCGCCCAGTTCGGCGGCAACCGATTCGACCTGGAGCTTGGCTCGACCGTAGAGGGAGCGCGCTCCGGTGAAGGCGCTGATGGTCGAGATGAAGACGATGCGGCCCACGCCTGCGGCCTTCGCCATGCGCAGGAGGCGGATCGAACCTTCGACGTTGACCTGCTGGATATCCTGGGCCGTGACGGCGGTGAAATCCCACGCGGCGTGGATCAGAACAGAAACCTGCTGCTGGCAGAGCAGTGGCGTGATGTCGTCTGCGGAAGTCAGCGACCAGGGAATATCCGCCTCGCTTGCCGGTTTGCGCGTGAGGGCGACGACGCGTCCGCTCTGAGCGAGACGCTGGGCGATTCTGGAGCCGACGTAGCCGCTGGCGCCGCTGATGGCGCAGACGAGGTTTTCGTTCATAGGCAATTCCGGCGGCCGCCCATCACGAATACCGGCTCAGCATCGAACTGATGCGCCAGGCGTTGGCCATGGCAGTGAGAGTAATCGTGGTGGCGGCGATGGAGGGAAAGACGGTGGAGTCGACGGCGTGCACGCGCGCATAACCGGCCGGCCGGCCAAAGACGTCGCTCTGGCCTTCGGAGGGATGAGTGCTCATGGGAAAACTTCCACCGGAATGGTAGCCGCGGCCGGGTTCGCCGATTTTCAGCAGAGGCGAGAGCGGCACCGATCCAAGGGCGGTCGAGAGGGACGCCAGTTTGCGAACGACTTTTTTCAGCGTGAGCTTGGTTTCGGAATCGACAACTCCAACAACCTCGAGCGCGTCATCGGAGCCGCGCTTGACCAATGTCGCTTCTAACTGCGCGGAGTGGTCGGAGTGCAGATAACCCTGATAGAGGAAGAGCCGGCTGAGAAACGCATCCACGGGGAAAAGCGCCCGCAGCGGCCCCAGCTTTTGCTCGATGGGAGCGCGGAAGAGGTCGTTATAGGTGTAGGCCTGCAGGTGGATGGTGTGCGGGCTGATGGCGTTGTCGGCGATCTCGAGGAAAAGCTGGGCCAGAGTATGCAGATGCTCCTCGGTGACGTTGCCGGCGCCACGGCCGCGCAGCGCGGGGAGCAGAAAATACTGCGAGTCGTAAAGGCGGACCGGCTGATTGAAGCGATGCATCGAACGCAGCAGGATGGCGGTGGTGCTGTAGACTCCGGCCGCGAGGTAGACCCGCTCACCGAAGAACTTCGACTGCCCCGCGTGAATCGTGACGCCGTCAGGAGCCTCTTCGACGGAGCGAACGATGACCGAGGCAACATAGTGAAAATTCGGATCGGCCTTCATCGCCTCCACGGTTTGCTCGGTCGAATAGATGAGGCGGTAGGGGCATCCGTACATGCAGAGGCCGCAGGCCACGCACGCGGGTGAGCCGGCGTAGCCATCGGCAGCAACGGCGATGCGGGCTTTGCCGAAGGAAATGCCGCTGCTGGTCAGGCGAGCTTTGTACTTTTCGAGGCCCGCGAGCATGCCGGATGCCTGGCGGCTGGTTGGGAGCTGACCAGGATGGTCGCAGTAGAGCGGAAAATCCAGGTCAAGATCGTCGCGCGTGGCCGAGAGCGGCATCCAGCGGAAGATGGCGCGATAGCCATCCGCGAGATCCTGGGCGGAAATCGGCCAGCGCACCATGTCGCGCTGGTGGTAGGGCATGACGGCGGAGCCCCAAACCGTGCTGAGGCCGCCGATGGCATACGAGGGGCTCGCACTGGCATCGCGAAACTCGACCGGCGAAGCGCCAGGCGGAACCCGATAAGGGTAGTCGGAGCCATAAGTGAGCTTGACCGGGATGCCCTCAGCGCCGCTCTCCATGCCATCTTTGAGAAACTTGCCCGCGTCTCCCGCCCATTCAGAAAACGGCCGCGCCTGCAAACTGCTGATCAGCGCTTCCCTTTCCGGTTCCAGCTGCAGGCCCGCGTCCAGCATCGTCACCGGAACCCCCTGCGCGAGCAGCGCCTTTGCGCAGGCAACGCCGGTTGGTCCGGAACCCACTACGTAATGCATCTTTTCCTCAAAGCAGGTGTCTCCGTCGGACTCGGCTTCATTGTATGGCGATCGGTTTACCAGAAAGCAGTTTTCGAGAACGCGCGGCCCGGCGCGTACCTTGAGCGACAAAATTTTCAACGACCGCGCATTTGACTCCCCGTTCCCCACTCGGCGAGGATAAAGTCAGGAACTTTCTCCGGAGGCTGCACCGATGGCAGAACCCCCTTGTTCCGGTCAGGGTAGCGAAGCAATCCTCAAAACAGAGAACGCGGCCGTGGAAATGTATCGTTTCGCCGCGATGATGCTGGGCAATGAGGCCGAAGCGCTGAGTCTGGTTGAAAACACCGTGGCCGCGGTCGACGTGGACCCCTGCGCCGATCCCTGCGCCGCCAAAGGCCTGGTTCGGGAGCGAGTGCTGGATGGAGCGCTGGAGATCATGCATCGGCAGGACCCGGCGTCGTTCGCGGATTTGCCGGCCGCGGATTCCGGCTCGTGCCTTGAAGACGACGATACGGCGCTCTCCGGCACGGAGATCACCGAGCTGGTATCGGGCGCGGAACGAGCGCCGCTGCGGGACTGGCTGAATCGGCTTTCGCAGGCGCAGCGAGCGGTTTTCGTGCAGCGCGCGGTTCTGGGCAGCAGCAATGCGGACACGGCGCGGGCCATCAACCGCTACGCGAAGCCATCCATCTGGACAGCGGAAGCGGTCAGCAACCTGTTCCGCCAGGCGCTTTGCTCGCTGGCTTCTTCGCTGGTGCACTCGGCGCCGGCGGCCCAGGTTTAGCGACGGGCAGCTGCAGCGCCTTTCGTCCCAGGCGTCTTTAGAATGGCTGGACGGTACTTTTGCTCTGAATCTGCGAGACGCGACCCCGGCGCTTCGACTACTCTTATCGCAGGATTCTTGTGAATTTTTTGCTCGGCGTGGTGCATCCAAAGCACATACCCTGAATGGGAGACTTGAGTTTCCCCTTTTCCTGTTCCTTGATGAGGTTGGTCTTCGTGCCGGAGGCAGTAGCAACCGATTTGCGATTCCTGTGCCTGCAGCGAGCAGCCGCGGTGCTGGCCATTGTGGCGTCTCTGGCCGGACCCGCGATCGCGCAAGGTCCAGGCGGTGGCTCGGTGTCGGTGCCGACAGGGCCGCTTCTGATTCCGCAGCCGCCAGTCGACAACTCGACGTACCAGAGCAGCGTGAGCGACGGGAAGCTCACGCCCGGCGTTCTGCCGCTCTCCCTCGACGATGCGATCCATCGCGGATTGCGGCTGAACCTGGGGCTGATTCTGACAACGCAGAATACGCAGTCGGCGCGAGGCGCAAAGCTGGAGCAGCTGCAGTCGCTGTTGCCAACGGCGAGCGCGACGGTCAAGGCCGCCGTGCAGGAGACGGATCTGCAGGCGGAAGGTCTGCGCATTCCGGGCTTCCCCGCGATCATCGGACCTTACGGGTACTCCGACATTCGCGGTTCGCTGAGCTGGTCGCTGTTCAATCTGTCGTCGCTGCAAAATTATCTGGCGCAGCGGCACAATTTCCAGGCCGCAAATCTGTCGGCGCAGGATGCGCGCGACCTGGTGGTGCTGACGATCGGCAATGCGTACCTGACGGTGATCGCGGATGCGGCGCTGGTCGAGTCGGCGCAGGCGCAGGTGGATACTTCCAAAGTTTCGCTCGATCAGGCGGTCGGCAATCATCAGGCAGGAACGGCGCCGCTGCTCGACGAGCTGCGGGCGCGCGTGGATTACCAAACCCAGCAGCAGACGCTGATCGCCGCAAAGAATTCGTATGAGAAAGACAAGATTGCGCTGGCCCGCGCCATTGGGCTGCCGCTCGAGCAGCAGTTCGAGCTGACGGATCAGGCGCCGTTCGCGCCCTTCGACCACCTCGATCCGGACAAGGCCGTGCAGCAGGCACTGGCGGCGCGCTCCGATCTGAAGGCGCTCCAGGAACAGGTAGCAGCCGCGGACAACGCTCGCAAGGCCGCTACCGACGAAAGGCTGCCGACGATCACCTTCACCGGCGATTATGGCGACATCGGCATCAATCCGTCGCACTCGCACGGAACCGGCGACGCAGTCGGCGCGCTCGACGTGCCGCTTTTTGAGGAAGCGAAGCTGCGCGGCGACGCGAAGCAGGCGCAGTCGCAGCTGGAGCAGGAACGCGCAAGGCTGAGCGATTTGCGCGGCCAGATTGGCGCGGATGTGCGCGACAGCATCCTCGACATTCAGGCGGCGGAAAAGCTGGTGGAAGTGGCGAAGAGCAATGTGGACCTGGCCAACGAGGCGTTGAGCGAGTCCCAGCAGCGTTACAAAGCAGGCGTTTCGGATAATCTGGCTGTTTCTCAGGCGCAGCAGTCCGTTGCCCAGGCCAATCAGCAGTACGTTGCCAGTTTGTACCGGCACAACGTGGCGAAATTATCGCTGGCGCGCGCTCTGGGCGTGGCGCAAAGCAATTACAAGGATTACGTGGGAGGAAAGTAAGCGTGGCGGAGCAGAATTCCGAGCAGTCCAGACCAACCGAAGAGCGGCCGGAACCTACAGGGCAGCCCTCGCGCCGCCGTTTCATCATCATCGGCCTGGTGGCCGTCCTGGTGGTGGGTGCGCTCCTTTTCTGGTGGCACTCCACTTTCTACGAAGACACCGACGACGCTTCGGTCGACGGCCATCTGGTGCAGATCAGCGCGCGCATCAACGGCCACGTGGCCAAGGTCAACGTGAACGAGAACCAGTACGTCGAAGCGGGCACGGTGATGGTGGAGATCGATCCCAGCGATTACCAGACGGCAGCCAATCAGGCGCAGGCGAATCTCGAGGCGGCGATCGCCAACTACGAGGCGACGCGCGTCAACGTGCCGGTGATCGACATCAACACCGGCAGCAGTCTGAACAACGCCAACGCCGACGTAGCGGGCGCAACCGCAGCGGTCGGCCAGTCCGAACGGCAGCTCGAAGCGGCGACGGCGCGCGTGACTGAGGCGCAGGCGAATGCGACCAAAGCGAAACTCGATCTCGACCGCTACACGCCGCTGGTGCAAAAGGACATCATCTCGAAGCAGCAGTACGATGCGGCAGTCGCCGCTGCCGCTGCCGGTGAAGCCGGCGTAGCGGAAGCCCAGGCGAATCTGATCGCGGCGCGGGACGCTGTGCGCATTGCGCACGATCGCCAGCTGCAGGCGCAGTCAAGCCTCAAATACGCGCAGACGGCTCCGCAGCAAGTGGCGATCCAAAGGGCCAAGGCCGATCAGGCTGAAGGCCAGGTGGATCAGGCGCGCGCGGCGCTGGCCCAGGCCAAGCTCAACCTGGACTACACCGCGATTCACGCGCCGTTGTCCGGCATCATCACCACCAAGAGCGTTGAGCCTGGACAGAACATCGCGACCGGCCAGGCGTTGATGACGCTGGTCTCGCTGGACGATGTGTGGATCACGGCCAACTTTAAGGAGACGCAGCTGCGGCACATGAATGTCGGCCAGGCGGTCACCATCCGCGTGGACGCCTTCGGGCGCGACTTCGACGGCAAGGTGACGCAGATTGGCGGCGCAACCGGATCGGTGCTGAGCTTGTTCCCGCCGGAAAACGCGACCGGCAACTACGTGAAAGTCGTGCAGCGGATTCCGGTGCGCCTCGACCTGACCGATCCGCAGCAGAACAAGGACCACCTGCTGCGACCCGGCATGTCGGTCGAACCGAAGGTCAGGGTGAAGTAGGGAAGAAGCAGCCAGGAGCCGGGAGCCAGGAGCCAATAGAGACGCTCCCCACCGAAAACAGATCCCCTCCCCCCCTGGGTCGGGACTGTGGCAAGCCGTTGATTCTGCTCGGCTTCCCGGAGGGTCGTTTTGGACTGTGGCAAGTGGCTGAAAATGCGGCTCTTGCACGGGCAATAATATACTTGACACACAGGGGAGACCAAGCTGAAAATGGGGCATGCCTGAAGAGCCAGACGCCGCGCCGAATAATCCGCCAAGGGCCATGGTGCGATCGTGGATTCAGCGGGCGCGCGGTGCGGCTAGGAGAGAGTTCGTCTCGTGGACTCGCATGGCGCAAGTGCGAGGATCCCGACGAAGTAAACATGCTGCTCGCAGGCGGCACTGGGAACTTGGCCTAGCCGTGTTCTGTTTAGTAATAACCGTCCTGCCTCTCTCGATGGAGGTTGTTTGGCGCTGGATTTGCTGGTTCTCCTTCTGGAGTCTGCTGACTGTGTTTGTCGCGTATGAGCTTCCGTATCGTCTGCCGCAGAAGACTCGACTGGCAATGTGTGCCACCCTGATCTTCTTGTTCCCGTTGCTGTTTCACGGCACCGCTGTACATCAGTGGCGCGCCGAACAGGCAGACAAGGTAGAGGGCGATTTGCTCGGAGGAAGTGAATTTAGCTACGACGATCCTCGGCTTAAGTGGCCCGTCATATTACAAGTAGGAGTGTCAGGGCCGAAAATAACGTGGGGAACGTCCAACGCTGGCATCAAGTGGTTTGAAGATGCTGGCCTAAAGCTGGAAGCTGGTAAACGCGGCCCCATTATCACCACGCCAATTCGAGACAGGAACGGAAATCTCGTGGTTAGCGTCGAAAGCAATCATTGGAGAATTTATCCCGAATTCTGCTCAGAGAAAAACTATACGACGGACTCCCTAGGAACTTGTTGAAATTC
>PKVY01000002.1:0-215 GCA_003131625.1 Acidobacterium sp.
AAGCTGACGCACCGAAACCGGACGCCACGGTCGATGCACCAAAGCCGGAAGTGAAAGCAGAGGCAAAGCCGGACGCCAAGGCCGACCAGCCGAAGCCGGACGCTAAAGCTGACGCACCGAAACCGGATGCCACGGCCGATGCAGCAAAACCAGAGGCCAAGGCCGACCAGCCGAAGCCCGAAGTCAAAGCAGGGGCCAAACCGGACGCTAAAGCT
>PKVY01000002.1:251-9535 GCA_003131625.1 Acidobacterium sp.
ACGCTAAAGCTGACGCCCCGAAGCCGGACGCCAAGTCCGATGCACCAAAACCCGATGCCAAAGCCGACCAGCCCAAGCCGGAAGTTAAAGCAGAGGCCAAACCGGACGCCACGGCAGACCAACCGAAGCCCGAGGTCAAAGCTGACGCATCGAAACCGGATGCCACGGCAGACCAACCGAAGCCAGAGGCCAAAGATCGGGAACCATCCGAAGCGACGCCACAACTCGTCAAAAGAGTCCATGAGCTTTACGAGGAACTGGGACGAAGGGACGTTCAAACAGTTGAGGACTGGGAGAATGAACAGCGGAAACCTCAGATAGATAAGTCCACTAAGTGAACAGTCGCACACTAATGAGGCCAGAATGACCGAAAACTCGAAGATCACAATCCGCTCAAAGGATTTCCGTGTGCGGTCCGGAAAGAAGGTTACACTCAGCAGATGGCCGACGACGGTGGAACCGTTCTGCCCGTCGGACGTCGAGTATGACGACCTACTCGCAAAGCATGTGGCGGAGCTAAGTTCCCTCCAGCAGCTTCATTACGCATCGCACCGCTACGCTTTGCTTCTGGTTTTTCAGGGTATGGACGGTGCGGGCAAAGACGGAGCCATCCGGCACGTCATGTCTGGAGTGAATCCGGAAGGATGCGAGGTATTCAGTTTCAGGCAGCCGAGCGCCGAAGAACTGGACCACGACTTTCTGTGGCGCACAACCTGCCGCCTTCCCGAACGTGGACGGATCGGCATCTTCAATCGTTCCTATTACGAAGACGTGCTGGTGGTTCGGGTGCATCCCGAGCTGCTCCGCAGCCAGGGACTTCTGGAAGAACTGCGCGACGAGAAAACCGTCTGGGAAGGGCGGTATCGCTCCATCGTGGATCTGGAGAAACACCTGCACCGCAACGGTACCCGCATCGTCAAGATATTTCTGCACCTCTCGCAGGAGGAGCAGCGAAAGCGCTTTTTGGCGCGCATCGACGAGCCGGATAAGAACTGGAAATTCAGCCTCGCGGATATTCATGAGCGGAAATACTGGAAGGATTACGCGAAGGCCTATGAGGCATGCCTGCACGCCACAAGCACCCATCACGCACCCTGGTACGTCGTTCCCGCAGACAGCAAAGAGAACGCCCGGCTCATCGTCTCCCGCATCGTCCTCGATGCGCTCGAAGATCTCAAAATGGCATGGCCCAAAACCACGCCGAAGCGACGTGCGGAATTGCAGTCCATCCGGAAGCATCTGGCAGCGTAGGGATTCGCAGCCGCCGCCAGTCATAAGGGCAACGGAATAAAAGAGAGAGGATCGTTCCCTATTGACGCTAAAGCCAGAAGTTGAAGGCATGGACGCGCTGACGGAGTTGGCGCTCAACCTGCACTGGTCCTGGAACCATGCTGCGGACGAACTCTGGGAGCGTCTCGACGCCGATCTATGGGAGACGACGCAGAATCCGTGGGTCATCCTGCAGACCGTGTCCCAGGACACGGTCAAAGCCGCATTGGCAGAGCCGGAATTTCGTCGGCGCCTCAACGAATTGCTGAAACAGAATCGGGAATCCTATAGCTCAGACGCGTGGTTCCAAACGAAACACCCAGATACTGCCCCGACGTTGGTCGCCTACTTCAGCATGGAGTTCATGCTGAGCGAAGCGTTACCTATCTATTCGGGCGGCCTGGGTAATGTAGCCGGCGACCAGATGAAGGCGGCCAGCGATTTGGGTGTTCCGGTCGTGGGAGTTGGCCTGCTTTACGGTCAGGGATACTTCCGCCAGGATTTCGATTCCGAAGGCCGGCAGCGGGCGCTGTATCCGATCAACGATCCGGGCCAGTTGCCGATCCGGCCATTGCGAAGAGCGAATGGCGAATGGTTGCGGCTGCAAATCCAACTCCCCGAATCCAAGATCTGGCTTCGCTGCTGGGAAGTGTCGGTTGGCCGCACGAAGCTCTATTTGCTGGATACCAACGATTTCGCTAACAGCGCAACGCATCGAGGAATTACCAGTGAGCTTTATGGCGGCGACGCGGAGATGCGGCTGAAGCAGGAGATCGTGCTGGGCATCGGCGGCTGGCGTTTGCTTCGGGCGCTGGGTTTGCAGCCTGAGGTCTGCCATCTCAACGAAGGACATGCAGCCTTCGCCACCTTAGAGAGGGCACGATTCTACATGGAGGATCATAAGAAACCATTTGATCTTGCCATGAATGTCACACGGGCTGGAAATCTCTTTACTACGCATACTGCGGTCGCGGCAGGATTTGACCGCTTCGTTCCCGAACTCATTCGTAAGTATCTCAGTCATTATGCGCAGGACGAGCTCGCGATCCCGATTGACGATCTGCTCGCAATGGGAAGGCAGAACCGTGACGACGACTCGGAATCCTTCAACATGGCCTGGCTCGCGGTTCGCAGCAGCGGCCAGATCAATGGCGTGAGCAAGCTCCACGGACAGGTGAGCCGGCATATCTTTCAGGCGCTTTTCCCGCGTTGGCCACAGACGGAGATACCGATTGGCTCTGTCACCAATGGCATTCATGTTCCCACCTGGGACTCGGCGGCGGCGGATGCGCTCTGGACCACAGCTTGCGGCAAGAAGCGCTGGCGGGAAGACCGCCCCGTCGAAGATGACATCCGCCGATTACCTGACGCGCAGCTGTGGCAAATGCGTTCCGCAGGACGGAAGACCTTAGTCGATTGCATTCGCAAACGGTACGCGCGCCAGCTTGCTTCGGAAGGCCGCCGACCGTCGGACGCTGACGCCGTATTCGATGAGAAGGTACTGACACTGGGATTTGCACGCCGATTTGCCACCTACAAGCGTCCGAATCTTCTTCTGCATGATCCGGAGCGGCTGATTCGCTTGCTTTCCAATCCGCAGCAGCCGGCGCAGCTGGTCCTGGCCGGAAAGGCTCATCCCCAGGACTTACCCGGACAAGCGCTGATCCAGCAATGGAACGATTTCATCCGGCGGCGGGACGTCCGCGACCGCGTTGTTTTTCTCAGCGATTACGACATGCTGCTGACACAGGAACTGGTTCAGGGCGTCGACCTGTGGATCAACACACCGCGGCGTCCATGGGAGGCCTGCGGAACGAGTGGCATGAAGGTTCTGGTCAACGGCGGCCTGAATCTTTCTGAGCTGGACGGCTGGTGGGCGGAAGCGCATTCCCCTGAGGTCGGTTGGGCCATCGGCGACGGCAAAGAGCACGGCGAAGATCCGGCATGGGATACCGCGGAAGCGGACGAGTTGTATTCGGTTCTGGAGCGTCAGGTCATCCCGGAGTTTTATGAGCGAAACGAAAGCGGGATGGCTGCAAAGTGGCTGGGGCGGATCCGCGAGAGCATGGCGCAACTTACTCCGGAATTCTCAGCCAGTCGTGCTATCCGTGAATACACGGAGGATTACTATCTGCCCGCCGCTTCGGGTTACCGAGATCGTGCAGCTCGGGAGGGTGCGCTTGGCAACAGCCTGATCCAGTGGCAAAAGAGAATCTCCCAGCATTGGAGTTCCGTGCGCTTCGGCAACGTGGAAGTCAAGACGCACGATGGACAGCAGGTTATCCGGGTTCAGGTCTTTCCGGGCAGCGTCGATCCGGATGAGCTAAGAGTCGAACTCTACGCGGAGCCGGACCAGGTAATGACGGCATGCAAAGCGTGTGCAAACCCAGGAGGTGCTCTCCTGTATTCAGCGGAGGTACCGGCAGGCCGTCCTGTAAGCGATTACACTCCACGCATCATCCCCCACCATCCGAGCGCATCTGTGCCGCTTGAAGCTCCCCAGATTCTGTGGCAACGTTAACGGACAGCGATGCAGGACCGATTTCAGACCCTGCTAGGGTCCGATGGTGCCGTTAGGGTTTGCCCTGCCACCTCTGTGGAAACGGTGATGAACCATGGTACGGGCGAGCGCAAAAAGAATGATAACCAGAACGACGATCCAGATGAATGGCCCAATTCTTCGCCTGAGCGGCCTTCGTCCTGGACCGGGGGACTCACTCGAATCGGTAGTCATCATCGTCTCCCTGGTGAATAGCTATGACACGCACTCTGGCGCCCGGCCCGCCGGTTGTGCATCATACTATCGCTTTCGGCGGATCCACATCTCCTCCTGTCGGCAGCACCTCCGGCAGATCCAGACGCGCGACACCGATCCGATTGTCGGCCATCCCGTAATAGACATCGAAGCGATCCAGCAAGCCGAGGTCGTCGCGGCGATCGATGCCGGTGGGGAACACGACGTTGGCGATGGTCCCGTGGCATTCCGCCGGCAGCTCCGGTTTCAATACCGGCTCCGCCGAACGATAGCGGATCACCTGCGGATGCTTTTCTGACAGCACCATGACCCCGGCGGAATAGCACAGTTGGTGAACTTCGCTGTTCGGCTTCGCCAGGTCGCTCACGCCGTGATACAGGATGAGCCACCCATGACGGGTAAGGACAGGAGGAGTTCCCGCTCCGATTTTGAGCCGCTCCCAGGGGGAAACCGGAGTTGCGAGGCGGTGATGAGAGGTGAACCGCCCGAGACGATCTGGATTCTGGCCCTCCAGCGTCGGCGGGCAATAGGAAATCCAGATGCTTTCGCGATCGAGATCCACTACGCGGGGCAACGTGTCGCAGGCAGTTTCCTCCGGCCGAGTGCCGGAAAAGAGCGGCCGGTGCAGCATGGCCAACTCCGGATGCCCCGACGGGTTGTGAATCGCGACCGGAAAGAAACTGGCGTCCTTGTCGTCCTCATCGCCCAGTTCGACGCCGCGCCACAGAGCAAAGGTCGCCAGCCCCATCCGCTGCCAGTGGACGAGATCTTCCGATTGAGCCAGTGCGATCCGCGGCCCATTGGGCGAATAGGCCGTGTAGGTCATAATGTAGCGGTTGAGCGGTTCCACGAATGTGACGCGCGCATCCTCGCAACCGCCGCCGCCATCGGAGCGCCGCTCATAATCGGCCTCCGGTTCCAGTGCGATACCAAGCCTCTCGACGCCAGCAGGGTCGCCGGCATCATTGAACCGCACTCGGGCAATGCCGATGCGCGAGTAATTTCCCTTCGCAACGAGACGCGGGAAAAGATATAGCTGGCCATCTGGGCCGCGGGCGGCTGCCGGATTCAGAACGCCCTCGACCTCGTGGGGATTTCCGGGCTCCGGCTCCATCACCATTCCAAGGCGCTGCAGCTTAAACTCGTTCATGGACTCCCACCTGCAGGTCAGCCTGTTTCTCGTCGCCTAAACAAGCCAGGATGGCTTCGATCACCCGCTTTGTGTCCTCGGGTCCCCGCACCGGAATGGAGATCACTCCTGCATCCTCGGCCGGATAGTCGTTTCCGCCCACAAACAAGGCATCGCCGATGTAGATCATCTCTTTCAGCGAAATGCCGAGGATGTCGCGCAGCTTGCGAATCCCGTAGGCCTTGTCGATGCCGGGCTTCGTGACATCGATGGATGTCGCGCCCCCCAGCCGGACGGAGAAGCCGGGAATTAGTGGGTCCAGAATCGCTTTGACCTTCTTCCGCTTCGCAAAATCCGGATCCCACTTTTCCTTTTCTGCCAGCGGCGCCTGCTGACCCAAAGCGGACAGCGTTATCTGGCTTCCCCGGTCTTCGATGACCTCTCCCCACACCTTATCGGCCTTGAATCCTGATGCCTCGAATGCTTTCTTCAGCGAACTGATGATCTTTTCTTTTTCATCCGCCGTGAAATCTTCGGAATAAATCTTCTTCCATTCGCCTGAATATCGATAGAACTGCGTTCCACATGTGGGCAGGATAGACAGATTCAGCAGGCGCTCGTCGTGGGGCAGATGAGAGAGCAGCTGTTCCTCAAACTGCGGCCAGGCGCCTCCGGAGATCACAGCCACTTTGACGATCGAGAGAAGATCGCCAAGCAGTGCCGACATTTCGTCGTCGAGAGACGACTTACTCCTGGCGAGTGTTCCGTCCAGATCGAAAACGATGAGCTTCTTCATTCAGTCTCCATATGCAGCGCCCATGCCTGCGAGTCAATTTGCGATGCCCACATCATCTAGGCGGGCAGGGCGATCTCTAACAAGTTCACTGCATCGCCGGGCCGGAAATGACAAACCCCAACGACCGCCGGCAGCAGCCACACTTCGCCCCTCTTGATTGCATAGGTCGCGCCGTCGTGCTCAATCTGCCCCGCGCCCTCGACGCAGACCAGTACACCTGGAAGATCCGCAGCGCCCACG
Source organism: Acidobacterium sp. (assembly GCA_003131625.1). Lineage (GTDB taxonomy): Bacteria > Acidobacteriota > Terriglobia > Terriglobales > Acidobacteriaceae > Palsa-343. The sequence goes on from PKVY01000002.1 coordinate 6,441, forward strand.
GGAAAAGGCGAATGGCTGCGCAGCCGCCACAGCCGAAACGGTTCGCAGTCAAAGACCAGCTCCCTCTCCGGAGCTGCTGCGTCCACTATTGGATTCACGAGTCCCGCGGCACCATCTGCAAAGTCAATGCAGCCCAGTGCCTGGTCTACTTGGAGTGCTCGTGGCTTGCCGGTCTTCGTGTCGACATGGCCCCAGTCGTACAGGCGAAACGTCGTGTCGCTGTTCTGCTGAATTTCAAACACGACGACATCGCCCCCCAGAGCGTGCACCGTCCCGGCGGGGATGAAGACGCCTTCACCGGGCTTCGGCGTGAAGGATGCGAGATGGTCCGCCAGAGTTCCGTCCGTGATCCACCGCCGGAGACGGTCGGGAGTGGCGCCCGGCTTCAGTCCCGCATAGATGCGACTGTCCTTCCCAGCGTCGATCACTACCCATGCCTCCGTCTTCGCCGTCTCGCCCTCTGGCAGAGGTTGATCGGGAGGATATCCAGGATGGACCTGAACCGAGAGCATCTCCTGCGCATCAAGAAACTTCAGCAGCAGCGGGAATCGCCGAAACCGCCGCGACAACTTTCCCATCATTCGTTCCGGAAAATCGTCCATCAACTGGCCGATGGTCTGCCCTTTGAGCGGACCGTTGTCCACTGTACTGGCATGGTCATCGCGGTCGCTGAGTACCCAGGCTTCGCCGATCGGACCGTTCGGCAACGGTGCGCTAAGCAAGTCCGCTAGTCGGCGGCCGCCCCAGAGCCGGTACTGATAGATTGGCTCAAATCGCAGCGGGTATAGAACAGTTGGCTCCACGGTTACGCCTCGTTGCTGGATCATTCAGCGGGAGTGTGTGGCCCCGATCCGTCCGCGCCAACTGCCTGTTCGGGGTTTTCGGCGCGACAATCGACGAACTCGTCATTGCCCGGCTGGGATTGTCGCGTGGTGGTGCCTGCCCGGCACCAGCGACAAGTCGACGCTCGTGATGTAAACGAACAGGGCCACGGCGAGGCAAACGACGCCCACCCAAAAGCGCCAGTCGCGGTGCGCGCGCATCCAGTAAGGGCGAGTTTGCTGAGCCTGGCTTGGATGCGGCCCTTCCTCATGATGAGAGTGCGTCTGTCCGGGGTCGGTCATGCTCCCCGCAATTCTTCTTCAGGAGCGGGCGCGGAGCCACTGTGCCCATTGCGTTCGCCCGCCGCGGCTTTGTTAGCGCGTTCCTGCCCGATGCCCATGGTCAGCGCGGTCATGCCGGCAAGGCCACCCAGTTGCATCGTCTCAATGGCTGAGCTGGGAACAATGACGATGGTGGAGTTCTGCTTTAACCCTTCGTACAGCATGTTCATGGCTCTCAGGTGCAGGGCGACCGGATCGTTGGTATAAGTCTTGGCAGCTTCGGCAAACTTCTCTGCCACCTGACGCTCCGAATCCCCAAGAATGACACGGGCCTGACGCTCTCTCTCCGCCTGGGCCTGCATCGACATCGCATTTTCCAGGGCCGGCGGAATCAACACATCCTTCACCTCAACCGAGATCACGTTGATGCCCCACGGCTCGGTACGCTCATCGATAATCGTCCGCAGCACGCTGCTGATCTTGTCCCGGCCTTCGAGCATATCGCACAGCATCGTCTTGCCGATGACGTCGCGCAGAGCCGTTTGCGAGGCCCAGCTGATCGCGCTTTGGTAGTCGGCAACATCGAGCGCAGCCTTTTTGGGGTCGATAATCTTCCAGAAGAGCACGGCATCCACATCCACCGGGACCGTATCTTTTGTCAGCGTTTTCTCCGCTTTGAAAGAGCTGGTAAGAACTCGGGTGTCGAGCCAGTAGGGAATATTTTCAATCAACGGAATGATGAAGAAGAGTCCTGGTCCTTCCAGGGAGCGGAACTTGCCCAGCCGCAGAACAACAGCCTTGTTCCATTGGTCCGCGACCTGAATGGAGGACGAGATGATGAAAGCAACGACAATTGCTCCGCAGAAGATCGCTATGCTGGCCGCGTTGGCTGCCGCCCGGTGTGAGAAATACGCAAGCGCCGCGCCAATGCCGGCGATGACGAGGAAGATCAGTGCTGAAAGCGAATTGCTTTTTCTCATTTCGAATTACCCCTTATCTCGGGTCGAATCCTCCCGGATTCGAGTCGTCATTGGGGTTTCGGCACAGGAACAAAAAGCAGCCACCAGAAATTCGCCCTGGAAAGGCTCCTTTTTTGCAGTTAGTCCAATTACCCGGCGGATACAGGTCGCTTGTCCGGCGGGGAGTCACACTCAGAGATTCTTGCAGACCGGCACTGGTAAAGATGGTCAGTTTTGCTCAAATCAATGGCGATTCCAGATCGACTATTCCTTCACTGCCTGTGCTCTCGCCTGGGGGTTGGCGGGTTGTGCGCCAAAGGTGACATCTGTCCGCAGCGAATCCAGCACCGGCGAGTCGCCCACCGCATCCGCACTCATAATCTGGCAGCTGGTGTACTGAATCGTCATTTCGGCGCTCCCCCCAAGGCGAATCCCGGAGATGCATCAATCCTGGTCTGTACTGTCCCGCCATTCAATATTCGTCCCGGTTCGCAACATCGATGGTGCCTTCCGTCTCCTTCAACTACGTGAATGATCCGAGCCAGATCCCGCCGCTCTGGCAGGTGACGAAGATCACTGCACGGAAGTATCTTGGTGAAGGCGATTGATGGGCGATGTGCGAGAGCTTCTTTCCAACTCTCGATCACCGACTATGCTCAGCCGCCGGACCCGTTCTACCTGCGGCACTCCACCGAGAAGAAGATGGCGAATCTTGCAACCCCGGTACTTCTCCAGGGAATCAGGCATCGCGAGTTTGTCAAAGTGTGGTCCCGGAGAGGCTATGAGACCTGATCGAATCGACTTGAGATGTCCCGCTGTAGTCGATTTTGTATCAATCAGAACCTCACAGATCCAACAAACTTCACTAGGGGATCTCTCGTAACCTATTTGATTCTAAGGGAGGAGCTTTGGGTAGGGAACCTGGTCCCGAACCGCGTTCCAGCGCCTGTTGAAAGCTGTTGATTCTTGATGATCGCAAGTGCTTTGAATTGAATCTGTTGCAGCCGCCTTGTTGTTCTCTGTAGCTTCGTGA
>PKVY01000055.1 GCA_003131625.1 Acidobacterium sp.
TCTCTCCGCCCAGGACCTCCGCACCCGCCGCGACGGCGAATGGGTCCGCGCCGCCGGCTGCGTCATCGCCCGCCAAAGGCCCGGTACAGCAAAAGGCTTCGTCTTCCTCTCCATGGAAGACGAGACCGGCATCGCCANNCGTCAGCGCCCCGGCACCGCCAAGGGATTCGTCTTTCTCTCGCTCGAAGACGAGACCGGCATCGCCAACATCATCGTCACGCCACAAATGTACGAACGCAATCAGGTCACCGTCACCCGCTCACGCTTCTTATTAGTAGAAGGCCCCCTCCAGAACCAGGACAACGTCATCCACGTCAAAGCCGCCCGCCTCACTCCCCTCGACGACCACGCCGTACAAATCCACTCCCACGACTTCCACTGAGGGCACGTCCTTCACCTCAGAGCTACCTTATGTCGTGTCAGTTCAGCCCGCAACAGGCCGATAGCATTCTTAACCGACTTGGAATTCAGCAGGTGCTCAAGTAATTCATGCTTTGCCTTAGCGCTTTCGACGACTGCAATTCCCATCGCCTCCGTTTGATCGCGGCATCGGACTAGCGATGCTATATCGTCGATCGCGCCATAAGTCGCATCCGCAAGTGCATTGAAGCTGCTCCTTATCCGTTTCAGCCGATGAGCCTCAAACGGGTGCCAAAAACTGGTACTTGATATAACCTCGTCCAGAGCCCTGTCTGTATTAACTCCCTTCTCAAGCAACGTGCGTTCCAACTGTGCAAGAGCTATATCGGCTTCATCAATACGCTGCAGAGCGGTGATGCGTACCTCCCCAATTAGCCTTTCGATATCGAGGGGAACACCCTTCCTACGATACGATTTGATGGTCTTTACGCACGTGTCAGTTAAGCTGATGCCAGCGGCGGCGGCTAACAGCGCATCGTCTATTCCAAACGCCATTACCAAATCTCCTTTCGGAAATATATCTACTAGTCACCATTCCCGGTAGGGAACACGCGACCCACTAATCGTCGGCTCAATCCCATGAGTAGAGCAGAAAACGGACAAAGAGTCGAACGACAGGGACATGTTTGGCGTGGGGCCAATCGTGATACTCGCGATTGCATTCCACGCGTCGTCGGATTCCCCAATTTTGCGCGGGGCGGACGGGAGCGCGGGAATATTCATCCTTAGATATGGCACGAGCGTAGATCGCGTGGTTTTGAAGCGCAGCAGATCCCGCCTCCAGCCGATGCCACCGACTGTCAATCTATATTCGCCCTCATTTTCAAACGAGTGGTCCTTGACGAAAGATGCTGCTGATGCCAACCTTCGTGCCAATGCTGCTGGAAGATTGTCCAACGGAAACCTAAGAAGATCGTCCTTAGCTGCCTCATATGCATTTCGTATCGTCGAGTCTACGAAATCCGTATTGTTCGGATCCAAATAGTACACGCCTCCGAAATCCGGCTCTGGAACTATTACTCCCGGCAAAGCTAAGCGGTCGACGTAGGCCTCATATAGGCTGCCTGTCCTGAACCCAATGCTCACCCCATTTCCAACCGAGCAATACGAACGCCAATTCGTGAGAGAGTCGTCGTGAAGCGAGAACGAAGTCACGAAGGGGACGCTCAGGAAGTCCGGAACGCCACCCGGAGGTCGGCTTTCTTGTTTTGCCCAACTCGCTAAGTCTATGAATTCGAGATCGGGAATTACAGCAGGCAGGCGGCCTTGGGCCGCGCTGAGGAAAAACTGATATTCAGATATGTCGTTCAAAAACCGTGCATTTGTCGCCCATAGCTGTTTCTCTTCGATGATCTTAAGCAGGACAGGCATCGACGTGTAGTGGTAAACAACGTCCGGGTGCCGCTGAGCATCAGTCGAAATTTCGTCCACTCCGTTCCCCTTCACCCACACCCCATTGTGCACCCTCAGAATTCGCCGAGTGCCCCATCTGCCCGCTGTTGGCAGATGTGGGATTCCACGCTCTCCCACCGCAACTCCCGAGACCCGCGATACCGGGAGAACCCCATCTCCTACTGAGCTGCGGAGCCAGCCACTTCACCCTCGATCCGCCCGATGATCGGCCGCACCAGGTCCCGATCCTTCTCAGAGAGCCGCACCGACAACTGAACCAGATCCATCTCGCTCCCAAAGAGAACCGCTACCCCCTGAATCGGGCTTGCGTCGATCTGAAGCCTCGAATCGGTTCCCAACCCCTTCGTATTCGCCGGAGTCTCAAATTCGACGGTCTTCTTGTCCACATACGTCAGCTTGTCTTGTGGGTAGGGGCCGGAGGGAAACGAGCTGGCTGGTTCGATCCCCTCTGCAATCACCTGCTGCGTGAACGCCTTGAACTCCGGAAAGACGCGCGCAATGGTTCGAGCGACCGCAAACCTTCCCGACGTGCCTCCAGACGAGACCGAAACCTGAACCGCCTGCCCTCGAAGTCCTTTCCAGTCGGGCGAAAACAAATTTGTGGTGTCAATCGGATCTAGGCTCACGAACAAATTACTTCCGTCGGAGCCATAGGTCGAATAGCAATGCCAGCCGCGAGGCGCGAGAACCCCGAAACCGGTCTCTGCTTTGTAATAGGCCAGCCGATGAGCAGCTTCAGCGGAAACCGTTACTGCCTTGGCCAAACCCGTCGGCGCCTTGAGTGGTCCGACCTGTCCATCCGATGCGCACCCGACGAACGGGACTTGCGCGGTCGCATCCGGTTTCCCCGTCCCGACCGTCGCAGTCTGACTCAGCAAAGCCGACCCACCTGCAAATCCCACCGAGACGACAAAAGCAGCGAGCTCGAGAGGCCTCAATCTCATGTGCGGATAATAGCCTGCTCCCCCGATCTCCGCCGGGTCTCCAAACCAGTCACGAACCGTGTCAGGGGGTCCGGCTTTAGCCGCGGAGGGGCGATTTTCACCGCCTCATCGCTAACCGCTTCTCCGCTGTCTCCTGATCACTGGCCACTGCTCACTGATCACTGACCACTGACCACGGACCACTGACCACTGCTCACTGACCACTGCTCACTGACCACTGCTCACCGCCCTTTGTGGAAAACTTGTCAAGAGGCGCGCCCAAAAACCGAAGTAATGACTCCACATAACACGCCACTTACATCCTTATACCCTCAAAGATATTTGGCCGATTTTAGTGCTGGACTTGGTATTCTGATAATAGGGGGTAATAAATTTTCCCTGACACCTCTAAGCCAGAAAAGGCCGCGTCCAACGCGGCCTTTTCCTTGCTCGAAACGCTTCTGGGAGACTGATGATGCAATGGCTAATATCCAGACGACTAACTCCGTGGAGTACCAAGGTGACCCCTCCGCAACTTCTGCGGAATCACCAACCATCCCGCACTCCCACCCCAGGGGGGAGGGGGGTACCCGTTGCTCAGAAGGTTATCTTTCGAGGGGCCTTCTCGTCCCCGGTGCTACAACTGGATTGGACGAAGCCATGCCTCGAAACCGCATCCTGCCCGCACTTCTTCTGCTCTGCTCCCCGCTCGCCCTCGCTCAATTCACCGGGCCCAACCCGATCCCGAAGCCGCCGCCACCGCCGCCGCGTCCGGTTCTGATCCCTAACCCCGAGCAAACCCTGGCCTCGCCCTATGCCGACCCCTGCGAAGCCAACGCCATGAAGGTCGACTTCGACACCTGCTACGCCGATCAGTTCAAACTCGCCGATCAGGACCTCAATCGCCTCTACCGCACCATCCTCCTCGCTTTTCAGTCCGACATCGCCGACGCCCACAAACGTAAAGACGAAAGCCAGCTCAGCTACGACTCGACCGCCCTCTTCGACCTCAAAGCCGCCCAGGATGCATGGACGAAATACCGCGACCTCCACTGCAGCGCCGCCGGTCAGCAGTTCCAGGGAGGATCGATCCTGCCCATCGTCATCAGCCGGTGCATGATCCTCGTCACCTTGCACCGCAACGACGAAATCCGCGCCGCCTACCAGATTGGCGGCCGCAAGCTCGACCAGCCTGACGTTTCGCCCGCTCCGACGAATGAAGTGCCAAGGCCCTAACCTGGGAAAGAGAATCCGCCTTTGTATCAGGGCACGAGTCGATGGGTGCCCCACATCTGCCCGGTTTAGGCAGATGTGGGAATGCACAGTCCTCACCGGCCGCCTTTGTATCAGGGCGCGAGTTTACTCGTGCCGTAACCGCCCCATAACGATCTGGGCTTTAGCCCCTGCGGCCAGCTTCGATCACTGCTTCAGGTGCCGATTGAAGAAATCCGCGCTCAGCGTGTACGCCGTGATCCACGACCGCTCCAGCAGAAATCCGTGAATCTCATCCGGAAAAACATGCTCCTCAAACGGAGTCCCCTGAGCCCGCAACGCCGCCGCGAGCCGCACCGTCTGCGAGAACTGCACATTCCGATCGTCGTCGCCCTGGATCAGCAGCACCGGCGACCGCCACGTTTTCACCGAAGCCAGCGGTGACGACTCCCACGCAATCCGTGCCGCCTGCGGATCGGAATCCGGGTTGTAATTCGGCTGCCAGTTCCCAAGCTCGAGATTCCAGTCATGCACACCATGAAAATCCACGCCCGCTGCAAACAGATCGGAGGCCCGTGCCAACGCCAGCGCCGTCAGATACCCGCCATAACTTCCGCCCCAAACGCCGATCTTCGCTCCATCCACATCGGCACGGCTCCTCAGATACAAACCAGCGCCCTGCACATCGTTAAACTCGCTTGCACCGGCTGCTCCATAATTCAGCGCCTCACGAAAATTCAAACCGTACCCAATGCCGCTCCGATAATTCACCGAAAGCACGATGTATCCGAGACTCGCCAGATACTGATTCATCCCGTACGCATCCGAGTAGTAATCCATGTAATGCCAGCCCAGCAGCATCTGCCGCCGCGACCCGCCATGGAAGAACACGATCGCCGGATGTTTCTTACCATCGCTGGCCGAAGCCGGCAAAAACAGCTGCCCGTGAATCGGCATTCCGTCCGCCGCCGAGAAAATCACCTGCTTCGGCGTGATCAGCTTCGCTCCAGGAAAATCCGCCGGAACCATCTGCGGAGCCAGATCCTTCAACTCGCCGCCAGCTCCCACGACCGACGGCCGAATCGGCACATGCACATCCGACCGCAGCACCGCCACCGTTCCATCCGGCGCAACCACCGGAATGATTTCGAGGCCATTTCCATGTGTCAGTTCTCGCGGCGATCCACCATCGGCAGCAACCTGCCACAAATGCCGCCGGTCAATATCATCCTGGTTCGACGAATACACCAGCGTCTTCCGATCCTTGCTGAACGCCACGTAATCCACTTCAAAATCACCCGGCGTCAGTTCGACCGCATCGCCGCCGCTCGTCGCCACCGAATAAAGATGCACCCACCCATTTCCTTCCCACGGAAACACGATGTGCCCACCCGCACTCCAGAAAAGCTGGTGCTCCGACTCCGTCTCATGAAATACGCTGCCGGTTCCTTCATGCGCATGCCAAACCGGATGCCCTTCACCCGTTGCCACATCCACAACACGGATCGACCACGGCTGCGCGCTCCGCTGCGGCTTGAAGTCGACCCCCGATGTGTCCGGTGGAATCCGCACAAACGCAATCGCCCGGCTGTCCGGCGACCACACCGGCTCGCGATCGATCTCCGTTGAAGGATCGAGATACCTCAGCGACTGATCCGCAAACGAATACACGCCAACAAACCCGTGATCGCCGCGCCGGCTCGCAAACGCCAGATACTTCCCATCCGGCGACCACTCGAGCGAGCCCAAGCCTCCGCGCCCATGGAAAAGCTGCACCGGCTTCGCCGCCGCATCGCGCAAATCGAGCGTCCAGATCTGATCACTGCTCAGAAACGCAATCGTGTTCCCATCCGGAGAAACCACCGGCGCCCGTCCCTGTGCCAGCTTGCGCGCATCGCCGCCATGCACGCCGACCATCCAGATATCCTGTTCGACGCCCTGCGGCAGCAGCGCTGGATTCGGCGACGGCTTCTCGGGAAACTCAAAATCGCCGCCGCGCACATAAACAATGCGCTCGCCGTCCGGCGTCCACACAATATCCCCAACATCGATGCCATCGTCCGCATCGTCGTTCGTTACCCGATGTACCGTGTACGCCGAGCCGCTCGCCTCCGCCACCCAGATATTCCGTCGTCCCTCCTGATTGGCGATCCACAAGAATCGTCCGCCAGCAGGCGCCGCCTGCAATCCCGAGCTGAACGGCGCGCTCAGCACCTGTTGCAGCGTGAAACTTTGCGCGCCAGCCGGCGCAGCAGCCACTGCGCTCAGCAGAAAACCACACACACATACAGCGAGACGTTGCATCATCGCGATCCTCGGATGTTCAAGATTCGCCCATTATCCGGGCGCAAGGCAGGGAATTCAAATCCGCCCGGTTCTATACTCTGCAATTGTGAGTACGCCGGCCAACCCACAGCAGAAGCCCGAACGCCAGCTTGGCCTTTCCTTCGAGTCGGCCGCCTCGCCCGTTACGCGCCGCATCTGGCAAGTCGGAGACCTCGTCAGCGAAGTGCGTCTCCACATCGAGCGCGAGTACGGCGACCTCTGGGTGGAGGGCGAAATCTCCAACCTCCGCCCCGCGCCCTCCGGCCACGTCTACTTCACGCTCAAAGACGGCGACGCCCAGCTCCCCGTGGTGCTCTTCCGCAAACAGGCTTCGCTCCTGCGTTTCCGCCCCGCCGATGGCCTGCACGTCCTGCTCCGCGGCAAGATTTCCGTCTACGAACAGCGCGGCCAGATGCAGCTGGTCGCCGAATTCCTCGAGCCCGTCGGCGCCGGCTCGCTGCAAATCGCCTTCGAGCAGCTCAAGCAGCGCCTGGAAGCGCGCGGCCTCTTCGATCCCGCCCGCAAGAAGCCGCTCCCCGCATTCCCGCGCTGCGTCGGCATCGTTACTTCGCCCACCGGAGCTGTCATCCGCGACTTCCTCAACATCGTCAATCGCCGCCACGCCGGCCTTCACGTCCTCGTCTACCCAGCGCTCGTTCAGGGAGAAGCCGCTGCAGCCGAAGTCGCCGCCGGCATCGCATATTTCAATCGCGCCCGCCACGCCGACCTCATCGTCGTTGCTCGCGGCGGTGGATCGCTCGAGGACCTCGCTCCCTTCAACACAGAATTCCTCGCCGAAGCCATCGCCGCCTCCGAGCTCCCCGTCATCTCCGCCATCGGCCACGAGACCGACTTCACCATTGCGGACTTCGTTGCCGACCTGCGCGCCCCCACGCCCTCTGCCGCCGCCGAGTTGGTGACCGCTGTGCTCCACAACATCGCCGAGCGCGTCCAGACCTTTGACCAGCGTCTCCAGCGCGCTACCCGCTACCGTCTCATGCAGGCCTCCAATGCTCTGGCTCGCGTGCGCGTCGAATCCATCCTCGTCCGCGAACGCGATCAGCTCCGCCGCCGCCAACAGCGGGTCGACGACCTAACCCTCAGCATGGAATCGCAATGGGGGGCGCGTCATCGCAGCCTCGCCGACAAACTCCAGCGGCTCTCCGTCCGCCTCCTGCGTCAGGACGTCATATCGCGCATCGCCGTCGCCCGCGAGCGCCTCGCCTCGCTGCAGGCCCGGATCACTCGCGCCCAGCGTGATCGGCTCCGCACCCTGCACGAGCGCGAAGCAGGCCTCGCCCGCCACCTGACCGCGCTTTCTCCTCTCGCCGTTCTCAGTCGCGGCTATGCGCTGGTGTACGATGACCACGGTGCGCTGGTAAAAGATACAGAGAGCGTGACAGAAGGCCAGTCGATCGTCACCCGCCTCGCTCGCGGTCGCATCCACAGCCGGGTCAGCAAAATCGAGAGGGAAATACAGGGCTCATGAGGAAGCTGTTTGGCACAGATGGCATTCGCGCGGTCGCCGGCGAAGCTCCGCTGGATGCGAAGACAATCTACGCCGTGGGCCTTGCCCTCGCGCATCAGCTCAACGGCTCGCACCCGCACCCGCGTGTTCTGCTGGGCATGGACACGCGAGAATCCAGCGAGTGGATCGCCGCAACCATCGCGGCCGGCCTCGCCGAAGGCGGCGCTCACGTGGAAAGCGCTGGCGTCGTCACCACTCCTGCCATCGCCTTTCTCGCGCGCCAGCACGGCTTCTCTGCAGGGGTTGTGATCTCCGCCTCCCACAATCCCTGGCAGGATAACGGCATTAAAGTATTCGGCAACGACGGTTACAAATTGCCCGACGAAACCGAGCTTCGCATCGAAACGGAAATCTTTCGCCGTCTCGAGAATGTCGACGCCCCACAGCCCGGTTCCGCCCCCGCCGTTAACGAAAAGTACCGCGCCGAGTACGAGCAGTTTCTCCGTTCCGCCGTTCCGGGCCTGGATCTGACGGGTCTTCGCGTCGTGCTGGATTGCGCCAATGGAGCCGCCTCCGCCATCGCCCCGGAACTCTTCGAGCATCTCGGCGGGAACATCCACCTCACTCACGCATCGCCCGACGGCCACAACATCAACGCCAACTGCGGCGCGTTGCACCCCGAAGTCGTTGCTGCGGAAACCAAGTCCCTCGGCGCCGATCTTGGCGTGACCTTCGATGGCGACGCCGACCGCGCCATGCTGGCGGACGCCAACGGCAAGGTCGTCAACGGCGACGCCGTCATGCTTCTGGCCGCCCGCGATATGAAGCAGCGCGATCTCCTTCGTAACGGAACCGTCGTCGCAACCACCATGTCCAACATGGGCCTCGAGGCCGCACTCCGCCGCGATGGCATCCGTATGCTGCGTGCTCCCGTCGGCGACAAATATGTTCTCGAGCGGATGCAGCAGGAACAAGCCTCGCTCGGCGGCGAGCAGTCGGGCCACATTCTTTTCCCCCATCTCGCCACCACCGGCGACGGTCTGCTCACCGCCCTCGTCGTCCTCGACGTCATCCGCCGCTCCGGTCGCTCGCTTCACGAACTCGTCGCCGACCTCAAAGTTTTTCCCCAGGTCATCGTCAACGTTCGCGTGCGCGAGAAAAAACCTCTCGACGAAATTACCACTGTCACGGATACAATTCATGCCGCCGAAGCGGAGCTGGCCGAGAGCGGCCGCGTCGTCGTCCGCTATTCCGGCACTGAAGCCCTCGCCCGCGTCATGATCGAGGCCGAATCGGAGGAGGCGATGCGCCGCCACGCCGACTGCATCGCTGCCGCCATCCGCGCCGAATTGGGCGCCTGATGGTCGACTCGTCCCAAAATGGGACAGGGGCTCTCCAGTCTCCGCCAAAATGCCCGCCAGGCTCGACCGCCCCAGCGCTATACTGACCTCGAAGTAGTTCCCGGAAGGGGTGCTTGCCCTCCCGGGAGGTTTGTGCTACTTCAACAACAGCAGCACGAAGACCACAAGGATCACGATCGCCATTACAAACCGCCAGTCAATGGCGAATGTAAATGGCGATGCGTGTCCAGGACGGTTTTCTGTCCATGGGCCTGCCTCCTTCATTGGAACGGCCCGGCAGGTCGTTCCGCGGCCTGCGGGCCGTCGGCGCGTTCTTCTGAGCCGATCTCCAGCGTTGCCGCTTAGCACCCTTTGGTAGGAGGCGGGCTTAGTGTAGGTCGGCCGGCGCGCTCATCAACCCCGCGCCAGCCACTTCCCCGCCGAAAAGTAACGTTTCTTTCGTCTAGTTCAAATCCCGCCAGTTCGCCCCAGTCCCCACATCCGCAACCAGCGGCACATTCAGATCGATCACGTGTTCCATCTCGTGCTGCACCATCGTGCTCACCGGCTCAATCTCATCCTCCGGCACGTCGAAAACCAGCTCGTCGTGCACCTGCAGTGTCATTCTCGTCTTCAGCTTCTCGTCCGCGAGCCGTCGATCGATCCGAATCATCGCCAGCTTGATCAGGTCCGCCGCCGTTCCCTGCAGCGGCGTGTTGATCGCCGTCCGCTCCGCAAACCCGCGCTGATTCGCGTTGCGGCTCTGAATATCCGGAATCGGTCGCACCCTCCCAAACACTGTCCGCACCATCTGCTCGCGCCGCGTCTCCTCCAGCATGCGGTCGATATACGCTCGCACCCCCGCATACCGCTCGAAGTACGTTTCGATATACAGTCGCGCCTCGTGCTGCTCGATCCCCAGCTGCGCCGCCAGCCCAAACGGCGAAATCCCATACACGATCCCGAAGTTGACTGCCTTTGCCCGATTCCGTGTCTCCTTGCTCATCGTCTCCGCCGGAACGCCAAACACCTCCGCCGCCGTCAGCGTGTGAATATCCTGCCCGGTCTGGTACGCCTTCACCAGCAGCGGATCCGCCGAAAAATGCGCCAGCAGCCGCAGCTCAATCTGCGAATAATCCGCCGACAGCAGTACGCATCCCGGAGCAGCAATAAACGCCGCGCGAATCTCTCGCCCCAATTCCGTCCGAATCGGAATATTCTGCAAATTCGGATTCGTTGATGACAGTCGCCCCGTCGCCGTGCCTACCTGATTGAACGTCGTGTGCACCCGTCCCTCGCTGTCCGCCAGTAAGGGAAGGGAATCGGCATAATTCGATTTCAGCTTCGTCAGCTGCCGATACTCGAGCACCAGCCGCGGCACATCGTTGTGCACCGCCAACTCCTCCAGCACATCCTGCGCCGTCGAAATCACCTTCCCCTTGCCGTATTTCAGCGGCCGCGGCAGCCCCATCTTGTTGAACAGCACATCGCCCAGCTGCTTCGGCGAATTGATGTTGAACGTCTGCCCCGCGAGCGAAAAAATCTCCTCGCCCACCCGCTGCATATCCGTCGCCAGTCGATCCGCCATCCGTCCCAGCACGCCCAGGTCGATCCGCACCCCCACCTTCTCCATCCCCAACAGCACGGGAACCAGCGGCAAATCGATTTCCTCATACACCCGGCGCTCGCCCAGCGTATCCACCTCTTCGCGCATCGTCGTCGCCAGGCCATGCGTCAAATGCGCAGCCTCAGCCACCTGCCGATCCCCCATCTCATGCGGAGGCCCGCCGCCAAACCGCGCCGCTACATCTCCCAGCCGATGCGTCGCGTGCGTCGGATTAATCAGGTAGGAGTAGAGCATCACATCGTCCGTGGCGCCCCGCAGCGAAACCCCGTGCGACTCCAGAACCCGCAGCGCCGCCTTCAGATCGTGCACCCGTTTCGGAACCGCCGCGTCCTGCAAAAGATCCTTCGCCGCGTCCAGCGGCACCGTCAGAGCTCGATCAGCCTCCACCGCCACGCCAATCCGGCACTCCGTTGCCGCCGGACTCGTCTCGCACATCGCCTCCGCCGCATCGACTAGATCCAGCAGCGACATCGTCTTCAGCTCCGGCTCACGTTCCTCCAGCGCCTCCGATTCCTGCTCGCTCACTTGTTCCGCGGCCGCCTCCAGCTCCGACGCCGCCAGCGCCAGCGCAAACCCATCCTTGCGTGCCTGCGCCACAAACGCCGCCATCTGCTCCGCCGTCGGCTCCAACACATAATCCACCGCCGTCGTCGGCACCGCGGGCGCTAGTTCCCGCAACAGCGTCGTGAACTCCAGCTCCGTAAACAGCGCCCGGCACGCCGCCGTGTCCGGAGCTTGCGTTCGCATCGCCTCCGGCTCAAACTCCACCGGCACCTCACAATGAATCGTTACCAGCTCCTTACTCAGCAACACCGCCTCGCGGTTATTTTGTAACGACTCCCGATACGTTTTCCGCTTGATCTCCTCCGCCCGATCCAGCGCCGCCTCCACGCTCCCGAACTGCTGGATCAGTTCCACTGACCCCTTATCCCCGATCCCCGGCGCGCCGGGAATGTTGTCGATCGAGTCGCCCCGCAGCGCCATCACATCCACGACTCTCTCCGGCGGCACGCCCAGCGTCTCCATCACCTTCTCGCGATCCAGCACCAGGTTGTCTTTCGCCGGGTTCAGGATCTTCACACGCTCGTTCACCAGCTGCATCATGTCCTTGTCGTTTGACACGACGAACACCGGATGCCCCGCCTTCGCGGCCTTCGCGGCCAGCGTGCCGATCACGTCGTCCGCCTCAAAACCCTGGGCTTCCAGAATCGGAATCCGAAACGCCTCCAGCGCTCGGCGCACGTACGGCAACTGCTGCGCCAGATCCGGCGGCATCGCCGCGCGATTCGCCTTGTACCCGCCCGTCTCCACCGTCTCGAACCGCTGCGTCTCCGCGCTGAATTTCCTCACCGTCATCCCGCGCGCCCGCTCGTCGCGGAACACCGGCCCGCTCACGTCGAACACCGCCGCAAAATACTCCGGCTCGAAATCCCGCCGCAGCTTGTTGATCATATTCACAAACACATACGTCGCCGCCGTTGGCACGCCCGTCCGCGTCGACATGGGCCTCGACCGCTGCATCGCGTGATACGCGCGAAAAATAAACGACATCGCATCGAGCAGAAAAACCGTAGGCTGGCTGGGGTCTCCGGGCACGAAGTTGAGTGTACCCTTTCACTACCGCCCTCTTCCCGAGCCACAATCGCCAGCCGCGCCAGCCCCAAACATCTCCCGCTATAATGCCCGCACGGAGAACCACCCATGACGCATCGCTTTTTGCCGCTGGCTCTGGCTGCGGCCTTGTTCCCCTCGTGTTTCGCGCAATCGGCTCCTGACCCCGCTGAGAAGCCCCTCACCGCGTTGCCCTATTCGCCCAGCCTCGATCCCGCCGATATGGATCGCACCGCCGATCCCTGCGTCGACTTCTACCAATACGTCTGCGGCGGCTGGATGAAGAACAATCCGATCCCGCCCGACGAGGCTTCCTGGGATATCTACGCCAAACTCGAACAGGAAAATCGCCAGTTCCTATGGGG
Source organism: Acidobacterium sp. (assembly GCA_003131625.1). GTDB lineage: Bacteria > Acidobacteriota > Terriglobia > Terriglobales > Acidobacteriaceae > Palsa-343. Next base: position 12,705 of record PKVY01000055.1, read on the forward strand.
CATCCTCGAAGAAGATGCGAAGCTCACCGACCGCACCCCCGCGCAGCAGAAAATCGGCGACTACTACGCCGCCTGCATGAACACCGACGCCATCAACGCGCGCGGCCTCGCCCCTCTTCAGCCGGAACTCGACCGCATCGCCGCCATCCGCGATCGCAAACAGCTCGCCGCGTTCCTGCGCGAAGGAGCCGATCAGCGCGGCCTCTACTTCTTCAACGCCGGAGCCGAGCCCGACCCGAAGAATGCCGGCATGATGATCGTCGGCATCGAAGTCGGCGGCCTCGGCCTGCCTGACCGCGACTACTACACGAAGACCGACGCCAAGAGCCAGGCGACCCGTCAGAAGTTCGTCGAATACATGGCGCACCTGCTGGTGCTCTCCGGTGAACCGCAGGCGCAGGCCGATCAGGACGCTGCGGCCACCATGAAGATCGAAACCGCGCTCGCCAGCGCATCGCTCACCCGCGTGGAGCGCCGCGACCCCTACAACGTCTATCACCCAATGAAGATCGGTGCCGTTGATGCTCTGGCGCCAGCGCTCGAACTCGGCGCGTATCTCAACCAGGAGAACGTCCCCGAATCCATCCTCGCCAACGTCGATGTGGCGCAGCCGAAGTTTCTCGCTGCGCTGCAAGCCGAACTCGCCGCTGAGCCCCTCGACAATCTCAGGGCCTATCTCCGCGTCCACGCGCTCAACGCCGCCGCCCCCAGTCTCTCCAGCAATTTTGAGGATGCGCGCTTTGAGTTCTATTCGAAATACCTGCGCGGCGTCCCGCAGATGCCCGCGCGCTGGAAGCGTTGCGAAGGCCAGATCGATCGCTTTCTCGGCGAAGCCCTGGGTCAGGAATTTGTCGCCCGTAATTTCTCGCCTGCCACCAAACAAAAAGTCATAGTCATGACCGACCAGATCGAGCAGGCCATGCAGCAGGAGATCGAGAACCTCGACTGGATGAGTCCCGCTACCAAACAGGCGGCCATCGCCAAACTGCACGTCGTCCAGAACAAGATCGGCTATCCCGACAAATGGCGCGACTACTCCTCGCTCAACATCGAGCGCAACGACTACTTCGGCAACGTCGAGCGTGCTCACGTTTTCAACGACAAGCGCGACTGGGCCAAGGTCGGCAAGCCCGTCGACCGCAACGAGTGGTTCATGTCGCCGCCCACGGTGAATGCCTACTACGACCCGCAGATGAACAACATCAACTTCCCCGCCGGCGTGCTGCAGCCGCCCCTCTATGATCCCAAAGAAGACGACGCCCCCAACTACGGCGATACGGGCGGCACCATCGGCCACGAGCTCACCCACGGCTTCGACGACGAAGGCCGCCAGTTTGACGGTCAGGGCAATCTCCGCGACTGGTGGACCCCTGCCGATGCGAAGGGTTTTGAAGATCGCATCAACTGCCAGCGGGAGCAGTACGCCAACTTCGTCATCGTCGACGACATCCACATCAACTCAAAGCTCACCAGCGGCGAAGACGTCGCCGATCTCGGTGGCACGCTCCTCGCGTATCTTGCCTGGAAGAAACAAACCGCCGGCATGAACCTCGAACCGAAGGACGACTTCACGCCCGATCAGCGATTCTTCATCGGCTATGCGCAGTGGGCCTGCGAGAACGAGCGCCCCGAGAACCTCCGCGTCAACGCCATCACCGACCCGCACTCGCCTGGCAAGTACCGCGTCAACGGCATCGTCGCCGATCTGCCGCAGTTCGCCCAGGCCTTCAGCTGCAAAGCTGGCCAGCCCATGGTCAACGCGAAGGCCTGCAAGGTCTGGTGAGCAGAATCGCAAGTGGCTGCCCCGGTCTTGAATCTGAGACCCGGGGTTATCGCTACTCAACAAACATGCAGTCCCCATAAGAAAAGAACCGATACCTCGCCTCCACCGCGTGCCGATACGCCCTGAGCACCTGCTCCCGCCCCGCAAACGCGCTCACCAGCATCAGTAACGAAGACTGTGGCAAATGAAAATTCGTAAGCAACGCCCCCACCACGCAAAACTCAAATCCCGGCGCAATAAAAATGCTCGTCGACCCGGAATGCGCCACAAACTCCGCCCCACCCAGCGCGCAATGTTCCAAAGTCCGCACCGTTGTCGTCCCCGCCGCCACAATCCGCCGCCCCTCGCGCCGCGCTGCATTCAGCGCCGCCGCCGTCTCCTCTGAAATCGTGTAACGCTCCGCATGCAGCCGCACATCTTCCACGCGCTCCACCCGAACCGGCTGAAACGTCCCCAGCCCGACGTGCAGCGTGACGCTCGCAGTCTCCACGCCCCGCGCTCGAAACTCGCCCAGAACCTCCGGCGTGAAGTGCAGCCCCGCTGTTGGTGCCGCCACCGACCCGTGCTCCCGCGCATACACCGTCTGATACCGCTCGCGGTCGCCCGCCCGATCCTCGCGATGAATGTACGGCGGCAGCGGCATGTGCCCCAGCCGCTCCACAGCCCCGAAAAAATCCGGCACAGGTTCAAACCGCAGCGTTCGCTCCCCAAATTCCCCGTGCGCAATCACTTCAGCCTCAAGTGCCCCGTCCCCAAATTCCAGCCGTTCCCCGGTCAGCACTTTGCGCCCAGGCCGCACCAGCGCCTTCCATTCCCACTCCGACATCTGCTCCGCCAGCAGCACCTGCACTCGCCCGGTCACCACATGATTCGCCTGCGTGCGCAATCCCGCTCGATGTGCAAACAGCCGCGCCGGAATCACGCGGCTATCATTCAGCACCAGCAAATCACCCGGCCGCAGCATCTCAGGCAATTCGCGAAACCGCCGATCCTGCCATGTTCCCGTAGCCCGGTTCAACACGAGCATCCGCGCCCCTGCGCGATCCGCGAGCGGCTCCTGCGCAATCAGCTCTTCGGGAAGATCAAAATCAAATTCCGAAACCAGCACTCCGCGATTCTACTTCCGCCGTCTCGTCGCGATGTGCTCCTCAGCCCGCATCCGCGCTCGCTCCAGCGCCTCATTCAGCTCCACACGCTTCGCCTCCAGCGTCTCCGCATCCGCGTCCGGCTCCGGCGCGGAAACCGCCCGCGCCCAGCTCACCACCACCCTTGCAAACGGCAACGGCACGAGGAACCGATCCCACGATCGCATGGTCCACGCGCGCTCGGGCAGCAGATAAAAGCTCCCAATCTTCTCGCCCGTCATCGCCGCCAGCTTCACCGGCCCAATCTTCGTTTGATAAATCGGCCCCCGTGGCCCATCGGCGGTGAACACCACAGGTTCCCCCCGGCCGAGCACTTCGCGCAGTGCCATCAGCCCCGTCGCCCCGCCCCGCGAGCTCGACCCACGCACGCTCCCGTACCCCAGCAACCCCAGCGTCCGAGCGATCAGCTCCCCATCGAAGCTCTGGCTGATCAGAATCGAGCAGCGAAATTTCCTGAAGTACCACCCTGCCGGCAGCGTGCATCGATGCCAGAAGCAAAAAATCCCCCGCGCTGGAGGCGTCGCCGGCGCCGAGCTTTCCTCAGCGATCACCTCGAACCGCAGCGTCGCGCCGACAATCGCCAGCAGCAACGCCGTCAGCTTCGGAACAACCCAGAGCGCCACGCGCTGCCCAACAGTAAAGCGCCCGTTCTCGCTCTCGCTCACGCTACCGATTGTAGCCACTGCCCATGCGCCCGGTCCGTGTCGCGGTCCACACGAACCCAGCCGCGACGCCGCAGCCGGCCAACTCTGCCAAACCAGGCCGCCCTCCCACGACGGTCACAACAAACGCGCACCATCGTCACGCGCGCTCCCCCGATCGTGCTACAGCGTTGCCCGCATCATCGGCGAAGATAGTCTTGACCCTGGATTCCCATGTCAGGCTGGGCACCATGAAACGCCTCGTGATTTTCCTGTTGCTGCTCGCGTGCGCACTCTGCGCCGCCGCCCAGACCCAGGTCACGCTCACCGCCTCCGGCCCCGTGGCGCTTGCCGGCGCCCTCGTCAGCTTCACAGCAACCGTATCGGGCACGCCCTCCAGCGCCATGCCTACCTCCACCATTCCCACTGGCACCGTCACGTTTGAGGATGGAACCACCCCCATCGGCGACGCTACCCTCCATACCAATCTCGGCCTCGCCACCGGCACATTCTTCACTGCAAACCTCGCCGCCGGATCGCATCCGATTGTCGCGCTCTACTCCGGCGACGCCAACTTCAAGGCAGCGACCTCGGCCACCACCGCCATCTCCATCGAGGCTTGGTCCATTACCCCCAGTGCCACCACGCTCACGCTTACTCAGGGACAGTCGGCCAATCTCACCTATACCGTTGCCGATGGCACTGGGGTCAGCACAGCGGTCGACTTCGGCTGCGTCCCTCCGTCGTCGACCTACACCACTTGCTCCTTCAGTCCTGCGAGCGTCACCGGAAACGGCCAGGCGGTGCTCACCATCGCCACCACCGGCGCAACAACAGCCTCCGCCCGCGGCTACTTCTTCCGCCGCCTCGCCAGCAAAGGCCCAGCCCTCGCGTCGTTTCTCTTCCTGTGTTTTCCACTGGGATTGCGCCTGCGCCGCCGCTGCAGCAGCGTTTTCGTTTCGGCGCTGATGCTGGCCCTGCTCCTGGGCGGCCTCATCGCCCTCACCGGCTGCAGCAGTGCGAAGACCGCGCCAGCCCCCTCCACAGCCACGCCGCCCGGCACCCAGGCCTTCGAGGTCCTCACCTCAACCACTGCCAATGGTCAGACGATCGGCCAGAATACCTGGATCACCGTAACCGTCCTTCCGGCGTCCTGATCTCACTTCACGACGGCTCTTAATCGCCCGACGTCGACACCGGCACCGGCGCGTTTTTCGGCGTCGATATGTATCCCTTGATTTGGTTGCGGTCGATGTTGTTCACCACCAGCTCGTACAGCAGATGATCCTTGCCCGTGTAGAACTGGATCGGCTCATCCAGGTTGCGATCCTTCTTCTGGATCTCCTTGTCGTCCGAATAAACCACCAGCGTGAACTTGCTGTGCTTCGGATCGGTCTTCTTCAGTTCCAGTGCCACCGTCGCGACAGCTTTCTTCTGATTCTTGTCCAGCGTAAATTCGTAATAGTTGCGGTCGCCCATGTGCCTCAGAACGTCCAGCTCTTTCCCATTCGTCGCAATCAGCCCGCTTTGCAGGCCCAGGTCGCCTTTCATCGCCTGCATCGACGCTTCATCGGTCTGCAATTGCGTCTTCGTTGCGGTCAGGTCCGTCTTCACTCCACCTACATCCGTCTTCACGCCGGAAACGTCGTTCGTCACCGAGGCGATCTGGCTTTGTGCCTGCGCCAGCCGCTGCGCATCCGCCTGCTGCCGCTTCAGCAGATCCTGCGCCTTCTCCTCCAGCTGCTTCTGGGTCATGCCCAGTGACTGGCCCAGCGTCTCGGTGGTCACCTTCAGTCGCGCATTCGTCTGGTCCAGAGCCGAGGCCAGCTTCTGATTCTGCTGTTGCGCCGTAGCCACCTGCGCCTCCGCATGCGTCAGCCGCCCGGCCAGCGTGTAGCTCCAGATCAGCCCCGCGATCGCGCACAGCACCGCAACCGCCAGCACGCCGATAAATAATCCCGAATAGCTCCTCTGCTCCGGCACTTCCGCTGTTTCGTCCATTTCTGCTCTTCGCCCCTTTCCGGGTACCACTGTTGCGCAATGTATCCCAGGATCGCCTGCCCCTGCAATCTCCACTTCTGCCTCCGCCTTGTTCTGCAACCCTCCGTGGCGGCGGATAATCTATGACATATGCCCCGCTACCAATACCGAGAGATTGAGCCGACCCGCGAAGCTAAGGAAGTCTTCAACCGCTGGGTCGACTACCTGGACGACGAGTTTTCCCGCCACTCCAACGTCGCCCTGCGCGGCGAAATCGTCCGCGACAATCTCCACCAGCTTCTGCTCGGTCGTCCCCACGGCGGCCGCCTCAACTTCACCCTCGCCACCGAGCTGCCCTTCAACGTCCTCCAGCTTTCCCTCGACCCCGCCAACGTCACCCTCGAGCCCGAGTACTATGGCGACATCGACGCCGAACGCTACGCCCTCATCAAGCCCCTCATCTGGTTCTGGCGCATGTTCGATCGCTCTCCCGTCGCCCTCAATCACTGGCTCGGCTTCCGCCTGCGCGCCATGCTCGGCAAGCACATCTTCAAAAGCATCGGCAACAACGTGAAGATCTACCACGGCGTCGAGTTCACCTTCGGCTACAACCTCACCCTGGAAGACGACGTCATCATCCACAACCACGTCCTCCTCGACGATCGCGGCGAGCTGGTCATCCGCAAGGGCGCCTCCATCTCCGAATACGCTGCCGTCTTCTCCCACGCCCACGATCCCGTCGAAGCCTGCATCATCGAGCATCGCCGCACTGAAGTTGGACCCAACGCCCGCGTTACTTATCGCTCCCTCGTCATGCCCGGCGTGCGTGTCGGAGAAGATTCCATGCTCGGCGCCCAGGCCGTCGCTACCAAAGACCTCGAGCCGCACTCCATCGTCGGTGGCGTTCCCGGCCGCAAAATCATGAGCAAGAAAGACGCCCACCGCCTCGGCGAAAAAGACGGCTCCGGTCCCTGCGCCGAGCTCCCTCCCAACGACTGAGCCCGAGCGATTCGAAGCTTGACTTGCTGGCCGTTTTTTATCGCTAACCGGCTCTTCGCCAACGGCTTCGGCTCCCGGCTACCCGCTACTGGCTACCGGCTGCACTCCTGATACCATCGAATCGGCTTTCCGATGGATCAAACCCATATCATCATTGCCATCTTCGAGTTTGCTGTGCTCCTTTTTTCGCTCAGCCTGCACGAAGCCGCGCACGCCTGGATGGCCAATCGCCTCGGTGATCCCACCGCCCGCATGCTGGGCCGCGTCACCCTCAATCCCATCAAGCATATCGATCCGCTCGGCACCGTCATCCTGCCCATCATCATGCTGCTCGTGAACACCGGATTCCTCTTCGGATGGGCCAAACCCACTCCCGTCACTCCTGCCAATTTCAAGAACCTCAGACGCGACGATATCCTCACCACCGTCGCTGGCCCCGGCAGCAATCTGCTCGCAGCCATCGGCGCCACACTGCTCATGCTCCTCCTCTCCCGCACCAGCGCAAGCGGCGCCAACATCGTGCATCAAATCGCCGGTACCGGCGGCCTCGATCCAACTCTCATGGCCTCCAGCCCCGTGCTCTACCCGCTCGTCTTTCTCTTCTATCTCGCGATGATCCTCAACCTCATCCTCGCCGCCTTCAACTTGCTCCCCCTGCCTCCGCTCGATGGCTCCCATGTCTTCCGCCACATGCTCCCCTACAAGGCTCTGCGCTTCTATGACTCGATGGGGATGATCAGCCTCCTCCTCATTTTCGTCCTGGGCGGCCGGGTTGTCGGCTTCATCGTTGGCCCGGCAATCTACTTTCTCCGGGGAATCCTGCTCGCTTTTTAACCCGCATTCCGATCCGGTCGCGCACCATGACGCACCTTCCATCAGCCTCGTTTCGCCTCTCCGTTGCCACCGCGGCCATCGCGCTTCTCGCCGTTCTCGCCATCCGTCCAGCGGGCACCGAGCAGCACTCGTTCCGCGCCGCCGATGGCCAGTTCCTCCTCGACGGCAAACCCTTCCGCATCATCTCCGGCGAAATGCACTACGCCCGCATTCCGCGAGAATATTGGCGCGACCGGCTGCGCATGGCCAAAGCCATGGGTCTCAACGCCGTCACCACCTATGTCTTCTGGAACGCCCACGAGCCGCGCCCCGGCATCTACGACTTCTCCGGTAATCTCGACGTCGCTGAGTTCGTCCGTGAAGCCCAGCAGGAAGGCCTCTACGTCATCCTCCGTCCCGGCCCCTACTCCTGCGCGGAATGGGAATTCGGCGGTTTTCCCGCATGGCTCCTCAAAGATCCCAACCTGGTCGTGCGTTCGCGCAACCCGCAGTTCCTCGCCGCCGCTCGCGCCTGGCTCCTGCGCCTCGGCAGGGAAGTGGCGCCCCTCCAGATCGGCAACGGCGGCCCTATCATCGCTGTCCAGGTCGAAAACGAATACGGCTCCTACGGCGACGACCACGAGTACATGGAGGACATCCACCACATCCTCGTCGACGCCGGCTTTACGCAGTCGCAGCTTTACACCGCCGATGGCGCAGAGGAAGTCCCGCGTGGCAGCCTGCCTGAACTCCCCGCCGTCATCAACTTCGGTCCCGGCGAGGCGCAGCGCTCCTTCGCCACACTAAAAAACCTGCGCTCCGAAGGCCCCTTCATGAACGGCGAATACTGGGACGGTTGGTTCGATCATTGGGGCGCGCCCCATGCGCACACCAATCCACAGCAACAGGCCGGCGACCTCGACTGGATCCTACGCCAGGGCTACTCCATCAGCATTTACATGTTCCACGGAGGCACCAGCTTTGGCTGGATGAACGGCGCCAACTCCAACGGCAAAAACTATGAGCCCGACGTCACCAGCTACGACTACGACGCCGCCCTCGACGAATCCGGCCACCCCACGCCCAAATACTTCCTCTTCCGCGACGTCATCGCGCGCGACACCGGCGTCACCCCGCCTCCTGTCCCTGCCGCGCCCGCAGCCATCGCCATCCCCGCGTTCACCATGGACCGCGTCGCATCCCTCTGGGACAACCTGCCTCCGCCCGTTCACTCCCAACAGCCTCTCACCATGGAAGCGATGGATCAGTCCTACGGCTACGTCCTCTACCGCACAACCATCGACGGCCCCATTAGTGGTGATCTAGCCATCGGCGCCGTCCATGACTATGCCCAGGTCTACATTGACGGCAAGCTCGCCGGCGCCATCGACCGCCGCCTCAACCAGACCTCACTCCCGGTGCACACCGATCGCCCTCGCGCCCGCCTTGACATCCTTCTCGAAAACACCGGCCGCGTGAACTTCGGCTCCGCGCTTCCCGGCGAACGCGTCGGCCTCCTGAACGGAGTCACCCTCGCCGGCCATCCGCTCACCGGCTGGGACAACTACTCGCTCCCCATGCTCTCGTCGGGAACGCTCCGATGGCGCCCGCCCTGCCAGGGTCCTTGCTTCTATCACGCCACTTTCACCGTCGACCACCCTGCCGACACCTTCCTCGACACCAGCCAACTGGGCAAAGGCATGGTCTGGATCAACGGCCGCCCGCTCGGCCGCTTCTGGAATGTCGGTCCGCAAAAAGCGCTCTACTTGCCCGCGCCATTCCTCAAGCCGGGCCGCAACGAAGTCGTTCTCTTCGATCTCAACGGCGAGCAGGGACGAACCCTGCAAGGCCTCGACCACCCCATCCTCGATGCCCCGATTCCAAAAAATCCATGAATCGCGGACACAGTCCCGCATAGTGAACCCGACCGCCCTCGGTGCACAAGAAGAGCCCTAAACAAAAATGCGGGAGAAGTTTCCCTCTCCCGCATCACGACTTTGCTTTTCTAAACTCCAAACTCTAAACCTAAACTCTAAACTCTAAACCTAAACTCTAAACCTAAACTCTAATCCCTCTCGTCACTTCCTGAACTGGTGCCCCATCCGATACACCACACCCACCGAAATCGCGAGCTGCTCCGCAAATCCGTTGTGCCCAAAGTCCGTCAACGTTGCATCTGGCGCGATCCGAAATACCAGCCGCGGCGATCGGTTCAGATCGATCGACCCGCCCATCGCCGCCGCCACTGTGAGCTGATTCGAGAACAACCCCAGCGACGCCGGATTCACCCCGCCCAGCGCGCTCTGGAAATTCCCGTACGCCCCCCCCACGAACGCATGCAGCATCATCGCCGCGTGTTCGTTCCTCGCGAGGCGATATTCCGGACCCGCCAAAAACATATGCTCGCTCACGAACGGTCCTGTGATCGGCCCCGCATTCGGCCCGCTCCCTGTGCAGCTCCCGCAGTTCGGCGAAACGCCTGTCGTCCCGTAATAGCCGCGCCCGTTCACGCCCACGCCCCACCGTGTTCCGAACTCCCGCACCGCCCGCGCATCGAACCCGCCCAGGTTTGCCCCCTGCAGCAGCTTCGGTCCCGCATCGAAGTGCGAATACGCGAACCCGCCATAAATCTCCCATGGGTAGTCGTATCGAACCCCCGCCAGCGGCGCCGGAGGCGGCAGCTGCGGATTCGGCGCCGGGCTCACCACCTGCCCCTCGGCCGCCATTCCCGTCAGACACATCCCGGCGGCCATCGCCGCCACTCCCACGCGAACAACCCACGTCCTCTTCAACAAACAATTCCTCCGGCAAATCCTGGCAAGCTCTGCATTCTGTATCCTGCATCGCAAACTTCAAAGATACATGGGCGACCCGCATTCTGTCCCTGGGTGCCCCATATCTGCCCGGTGTTGGCAGATGTGGGATGCCGCAGCAGATGGGTATCAGCAACCGACCCGCTCCTGTACTCTGAGGAAACATGAGCACCGTCACCCCTCTCTCCGGCAAGGAATTCGACTCCCTCGACGCCATGATGCGCGCCTGGGCCGATGAAGCCGTGCGGATCGCCGCCGCCGACCACGGCATGACCCTCGACTACTCGCCCGAATCGATCCCGAGCCTCGAAACCGTCCTCGCCGCCCGCACCCCCGTCCCCGAATCCGAGCAGGAGGAAGTCACCCGCCTTTGGGGCGCATACTACGGCGAAGTCTTCCGCCGCCGCTTTCCCGCCGAGTGGATCATGGCCGTCTATCCCACCCCGCAATACGCCGGTCGCGCCGATGCCGGCGCTGACGTTGCCATGCCCGCCCTCGACGCTGCCGGCTCCCACGTCTACCCGCTCCTCAAAATCTTTCGCCGCCTCACCATCGGCTCCTCCGAAGACCTCACCGCCTTCTACGCCAAAGTCTCCGCCGCCCTTGAAGCCCGCGGCTCTTGACAAGACCACTTCCATGTGGTCCATTAGAACGAGTGGACCATGTGGGGTGCAGAAACCATGGCGGTTAACAAGACCCTCTACGTCAGGGACGAGGATGCCCCCGTGTGGGAAAAGGCCCGCGAGCTAGTGGGAGAGAAGCTGTCGTCCTTCCTGACCAACTACTTGAAGGGGTTCGTCTCAGAGAAGGAAGCCGAAGCAGCTGGATTTGAAAGAATCCCACTGAATTTCAGAGAGGAAGGTGGCCTTCCGCGCGCGGTTGCGTTCAGCGGAAGATGGCTTATCGATCCTGAGGAGAGCTTCGACGACGATGCAATAGACTTCGGACCTCTCCACAAACCAACCTGCTATGGGGTGGCAGTTACGCCCAAAAAGAACGTCGCTGTTTTCCGCTTCCGAGGCGGCAAAGGAAACGATGGCTTTTATGTTTGGGGGGTGTTCGATGTAGTCGGTTCGTTCGAGCTTGCTGCTGAGAGGTATTCAAGCGAGGTCATTGCGACTGCCATGAAACGAATGGGGATAAAGGTGCAGGAACTGGACATTTAGCCCCAAAAACCCTGAAGCCGACCTCGCGGCCGGCTTCGCACCCTGCCCTCCAAGGAACAGGGGTAATCGTATGCATTGATTTTAGGCGCTTAGACACAGCTGTCAAGCGTTAACGTAGTCTTTTGCAAACGAGGGGAAATCGTCTTCCATGAGAGCGCATGTCTATATCGACGGGTTCAACCTTTACTATGGTGCGCTGAAGCGGACTCCATGGAAGTGGCTCGACTTGGCCGCCCTTTGCCGCGCCATGCTTCCCAATGACATCGTAGAACAGATCCACTATTTCACTGCCCGCGTTAGTGCCCGGCCCCACAATCCCACATCGGCCCACGACCAGGGGCTTTACATCCGAGCCCTGCGGACCATTCCGAATTTGAGCATCACCTACGGTCACTTCCTGACCCACAGCATCCCAATGTACCTCTCCGGTGTGACCCCTCCTCAGAAAGTCTTCGTCGACAAGACAGAGGAAAAGGGGTCCGACGTGAACATCGCTTCTCACCTTCTTCGCGATGCATTTACGAAGAAGTTTGAGGTTGCCGTCCTTGTCACGAACGACTCCGATCTCGCAGAGCCGGTCAGAATCGTCGCCCAGGAACTGAAATTCCCAGTCGGAATTCTGAACCCCCACCAAATCCATAGCGTCCAACTAGAGCGGCTCGCGACGTTTATCAGGAGAATCCGTCAGGGAGATTTGATCGCAAGTCAATTTCGCCCGACCTTGACGGATGCGAAGGGTGCTTTCACCAAACCATCAGGTTGGTAATCCTCATCGATGCCTACCGAATATCCAGCTCGTTCCTCAATAATGCCGCAACGGATTCGCGGCTGCCTCGCCATGCCTCCCACACCGCCGCGCACCACTGGTAGATGGCCGCGTCTCTCTCCACGCCGGGCGGCACGGATGCGACATCGCCAACAGTCATCGTTCCCCGGTCGTCGGGAAGACTGAACGACGGCCACATCTGCCGCGACCGCGCCAGCTGCATGTGGACCCGTTGCACCTGCTTGCCCGTGAAGTTCTTCTCCACGACAAGATAAAGCCCAATCAGAGCGAATGTGATCGCGATCGGTTTGGTGGTTGCGTCTGCGCGCTGCGCCGTATACGCGTCAACCAGCAGCTGGTGGATAAATGCCGGGTCCGGATGCGCCAGCGTGTAGTACGCCAGATCGTTGTAGAGTTCTTCGTCGGTCGGCATGGCTCGGGACCACAAATCCGGCTGATGGCAATTCTGGGAATCCGCGCCAACTCCGGCTACCCGCCACAGGCTACCGGCTGTTCTTCGCGCATTCCTCGCACACGCAATGCCGTCGCAAATAATCCCAGGAATAGATCCCGCTCGCGTGCCCGTCATTCCATTTGAAACTGATCGCATAATTGCCCACCGGGCTTGCCGACTCGGGCCGCGCCGGCGCCTGATACATCGGCAGCAGGGAAGCCGCCTTCGCCTTCCCCTCGCCCGGCTGCCGCCCTTGCGCCTCGCGCTCCTCGTGGCAGGTTGCGCATGGACAGGCGTTCCGCAGCCACGCAAAACTCCACCGGCTGCGATGCCCATCTTTCCAGTCGATCTCGAGGCCCTCGCCCGTCGACTGCTGCACCCGCACCTTGGCTGGCGTTACTGCATCGCGCGGCAGCTCCGGTGTGTCCGCTCGCCGCGCCTCTTCCTGGCTGACCAGGCGAATCCCTTCGTGACTCATCGCAACCCGCTAACTGCCACCGGCAACCAGCGGCCCTACGCCGATTGCAGGAACGCCACCGACTGCAGGCTCGTCACTTCGAACCGCTTCCGGCACCGGATGTTCCTGCAGGCCACCAGATCGTCCTGACGCACCATATACGACTGCGCCTTGGCGAACCGTGCCCGGTCCCGCTCGTCCGCATTCCGCGGCAGCGTTGCCTTCCGCGTCCTCACCAGCCAGCGCACCTCGTATTCGCCCGCCTGGCCGCAATGCGGACAAGACAGCGTATGTTTGCGCAACTCCGACTTCTCATCGAAAAACTCGCGTTCTTCCATTGGCCCTGACTCCAATAAAAAGATTTCAAAGGAAGTATTTCACATTGACCCGCGCCGCGAGTGCTAATTTGTAGGTCATCTCATCTCGCGGGACCGGCAAAATCCGCGCGGAACCGCGTAAGAAACCGTGTATTTGTAGCCGTCTGAGGTACAGATGCCGAAAAAGCGTGCCAAAAAACGAACCTTTTCCGCCGTCAAGGCCGTCAAAGCCAACGCCCGCGAACGCGTCGGCCAGCCCAAACCCGAGCGCGTCATCCCCAACACTTCACGGGAAACCAAGCGCGGCCAGAAACACCCCAAAACCCTCGCCAAACTCCTCTCGGAGGAGACCTGAAGCGCAACCGAATCGGCGGCGTCCAATTCGCCGAACGCCGAACGCCGAACGCCGAACGCCGAACGCCGAACGCCGAGCGCCGAACACTACTCCCTACTCGCTGCTCTCTACCTTCAGCCCCACCCCCTTCATCAGCTTCAACGCATTACTGGTCCGCACCACCCCCGGCCGCAAACGGTAGTCGAACTTTAGCCGCCCGTCCTCGATCGAGTCCTCGAAGTGGCAATTTCGTCCCGCTCCATCCATCGTCTCCGGAATCGCCGTCAGCGCCAGGTCGTGCGTCGTCACCAGCCCAATCGCACCCTTGCTCACCAGCTCCCGCACCACGAACCGCGTTCCCTCAAACCGATCGTGTGAGTTCGTCCCCGACAGCAGCTCGTCCAGCAAGAACAGCAGCGGCGCCGGTCCCTCCGCCAACNNTGAATCTCCGCATAGAATCGCGAAACTCCGCCCTGCAGTGAATCCAGCACGCAGATCGACGCGCCCACCGTCACCGGCGACATCCGCAGCCGCTTCGCCCTTACCGGAGCCCCGCACTGCGCGAGCACCGCATTCAGCCCCACCCCGCGCAGAAACGTGCTCTTGCCCGCCATATTCGGCCCGCTGATCAACATCAGCTGCGGCGCGCGCCCCAGCTGCAAATCGTTCCCCACCGCCTTGTCCAGAGGCAGCAGCGGATGCGCCAAACCCTCTGTCTCAAACCAGGGCCGGTCCTCCGTGAACTCCGGCATCACGTCCGCCGGATGCTCGTACGCATAGCCCGCAAGCGTCGCCAAGGCCTCAAACTCTCCCACCGCCTCGAGCCACCCGCGAATCGCCGGCCCATACTGCGCCCGCCACCGCTCCGCCGCCATGGTCAGCTGCGCCGTGTAAAACACAAACGCATTGAAGATCGCCACAAATCCGTTTCGCCGATCCTCGAGCCAGTCGTAGACACGCTCCAGCTTCTTCACCGCAGCCGACGGCGCAATGTGCCCCCTGTCGAGCGACGCGCGTAGCCCGCGCAGCCGCTCCGCCGTGAACGGCTCCCGCTCCATGATCTCCAGCACTTCCCGCAGTACCCTCAGATCCTGTGCCGCCTGCTCCACGCCCTCCGCCGACGCACTCACCCTCCGCTGCAGCCGGTTGCTCACCGCGTAGTTGATCAGTGACATCAGCAACGCCGGATCCCAATTTCGCGTCANNTCGCGTCACCCCCCAAGCCACAATCGACGCCACCCACAGCGCTGCCAACAGCGCCAGCACCCACGGCAGAGCTCTTGACTGGAAATCCGGCTTACCCTCACCCCAAGCCGCAAGCGCTTCCGGATGCACGCCCGCTCGCACATGCTCGCCCGCTGTAAATAGCCGCTCCCGCAGCGAGACGCGATCCTTCATCTCTGTGACCGCCGTCTGCCGCGCACGAACCTCCTCTGGCTCCGCTGCGGCCAGCAGCCAACGCGCCAGCGTCTCTTCGCCTGCGCGCGTCCGCGCCGTGCACAGCAGCTCGAACAGCGATCCCTTCCCAAATAGGTCGAGATCCCGCGCATACGGGTGCGCCGCGTCGAAAAATCGATCGCCCGTCTCTCCGGTTCCCGCCCACTGGTCTTCGATCCGCGCCAAACCGCGCGCGTAGAAGTCCGTCACCCGCTCGAATCGTCCGAGCCGACGGAGCACGCGGTCGTGCACCACAATCAACGCCACAAAAATTGCAAAAGGAATCAGCAGCAAACTGAAAGGGCCGCGCGTATGAACCAGCACGCCGGCCGCGATCACTCCCAGCAGGAAATCCGCAAGCTTACCGTACCCCAGACCCAGATGCCGCCTGCGCTCGCGCTCCACGCGCACCCGGTTCTCCACCAGCAAACGGCGATACACCACTGCCACCGATTCCACGCATCCAGCATCGCACGTCCCGCCGCGGTCAACCGTTTCTCAGAGCTGAATGACCTGTAAGTTCGGGATTAAGCGGAAATGGCGGGCGTTCACCGTGAGCACCGAAAAGCCGAGCGAAAGTGCTGTCGCGCCAATCAGCAGATCGGGAAATGGAATAACCACGCCTCTGGCTGTCTGCTCTCCGTCGATTTTCCCGGCAAGCAGAGCGGTTTCTGTCGTGTAGGGATAGACAATCAGATCGCGAACCAGTTCTTTGATGAACGACTCACGACGTGTGCGCATTGCAGCACTTTGAGCACGGTAGATTCCGTGAACCATCTCTGTCAGTCCTACAGAGGAAAGTGCCGCATCCTGATCGCCAGCCGTCGCAAACACGAAACGAATCAATCCAGCGACAGAGGTACCGCGCCGTTCTGCGGCGATGACCACACTGGAGTCCAGAATCAGTCCCATTCAGGCGGATTCAGAGGCTCGCGATGAAGATTGATCACTGCTTCCAGATCTTTTCCAAACTCGCCATCCAGCGTCACCGTAGAACCGTGTTCCTCGGCCAGCCGCAGCGACTCCGACAGCTTCCGCAAATACGGTCCACCCGCCGGCTTCAACACGGCCACCGGTGCAGCCTCCGATCCAATGACAACCTCTTCGCCTGCACGCACGCGGTCCAGCAAACCAGCGAAATCCCGGACTGCGTCAGCCTCCGAAATGTGGATCACAGCCATGTCCTGATGATACCCCGAGCAGTCCAATCTTCTGAACGCTGTTCACTGTTCGCTGTTACTTCACCTTCGGCTCCCCGGCCGCCTTGTCGCTCTTCACCTCAGCCGGCGTCCCACCCT
This sequence comes from Acidobacterium sp., assembly GCA_003131625.1. Lineage (GTDB taxonomy): Bacteria > Acidobacteriota > Terriglobia > Terriglobales > Acidobacteriaceae > Palsa-343. The sequence continues at coordinate 29,108 of PKVY01000055.1, forward strand.
GCAGATACAGCTTGTACTCGGTATCGATAATCCCCAGATTCCGCGCCAGCCCCAGCCGCGCCTCGTTCAGCTGGTACACGCTGTTCACGTACTGCGTTTGCGCCTGTGCCAGCGTCGACTGCGCCTCCGCGACCGGCAGGTTATCCGCCACACCCGCCTCAAACCGCTGCTGCGTCTGGTCCAGCGCCGTCGTCGCCAGATCCACATTGCTCTTCGCTACCTGCATCGTCTCCGTCGCCGTCTCCAGGTCCAGCAGGCTGTCGCGCAGTTGCTGATCGATCTTCTGCTTCAGATCCTCCAGCCGTGTCCGAATTTCCTCCAGCTGCGCCTCCGCCACGTCGCGATCCCCGCGAAACTCCGCTTCCTTAAACAGCGGCACGCTCAGCGTTCCCACCGCGGCAAACGTCTCGTGATACACCCCGCCGGAAATCCCGGTCACGCCCCAGTTCCCGCCAAACGTCAGCGTCGGATAGCGCTCATGCGTCGTCGCCTTCCGCTCCCGGTCCGCGACGATCAGCTCCTGCTTCACCATCTGGTAGTCCTGCCGGTTCGCGTACGCCTCGTTGCGCGCGTCCGGCAAATCCATCGGATGCAGCTCCGAATACGGAGCCGAATCCGTCAGCACGATCGCCTGCTCCGGCGCCAGCCCAATCTCCCGATTCAGCGCGATCTTCGCCTTCTCGAAATTGTTCTCCGCCGCAATCACCGCCTGCTGCTGGCTCTGCAGCTGTACCTTCGCGCGTAGCTCGTCCAGGTTTGCCGCCGTCCCTGCCAGATGCTCCTCGTGCGCCTGGTTGAACACCGTCTCATCGGTCTTCTCAAGCGCCCGCGCGTAGTCTGCCTGTGCCCTCGCCGCCAGCGCCTGCAAATACGTGTTCCCCACATTCAGCACCACCAGCCCGCGCGATGATTGCGCGTTGTAATACGCCGCCTTCTGCAGCGCCTGCGACGCGCGCCACACGTCATACCCCGCCCAGTTGAACAGGGCCTGCGAGAAATTCACCTGCCCGATGGTCGTGTCCACTTTCGTGATCAGCGACAGCGACGAAGCGGTCGTCCCCTTCGGCAGCAACCCCGCAAATAATCCAACATCCGACGGGTGAAATCCCAAAGCCTCCAGGTTGTACTGATGCACGCCCGTCTCGCCGTGCAGCGTCAGATCCGGCAGCAGCACATTCTCCAGTTGCAGCTTCTCCGCGTCGGCCGACTTCTGCTGCTCCCGCGCCAGCGTCAGCGCCAGGTTGTTCTCGATCCCCAGCCGGATCGCGTCGTCCAGCGACAGCGCCTTCGGCTCGGCCGTGTACGCGACCGCCTGCACGCTGCCCACATACGGATTCGCCGCCGAATTTTGAGGATTGCTCTGCGCCGGTGCACCCGCCGCCGTTATAGCTCCCAGCAGCAGCGCGCACCCGCTCACAACCAGCTTGTTCATCATCCCCGGATCCATCGAGAGTCTTCTGTTTAGATCAGAATACCTGCTCCGGGTTGCCAAATTTCCCGACTCTTGGGCTGTGAACCCCGCCATTGCGCCCCTCAGCTGTACCTTAGCCACCGGATCATCTCCGGCAGCGTCGCGCGCTTCCCGTACATCAGCACGCCCACCCGGTAAATCCGCGCCGCCAGCCATACCATCGCCCACACCGACCCCGCCAGCAGCGCGATCGACAGCGCAATCTGCCACAGCGGCGGCGTCTGCGAGCAGATCCGCATGTACATAATGATGGGCGTGAACGGTGGCAGCAGCGACAGCACCACCGCCGCCGTCGAATTCGGATTCCCCAGCACAAACGGCAGCAGCACCACGCTCACCACCAGCGGCGAAATCAAAATGAAGCTGAATTGCTGTACCTCCTGCTCCCCGCTCACGCTCGAACCCAGCGCTGCCGCCAGCGCGCTGTACAAAAAAAATCCAAGCAAAAAGAAAACCGCGAAATACCCCAGCTCCGCCTTCGTGATCCCCAGCGAGCCCAGCCCGTGAATCCCCTGCGCCGCCGCCATCGCCGACCCCGCATAGAACACCAGCAGTGCGCCCCAGATCGCCATCTGCGTCAACCCCACCGCGCCCACGCCCAGCAGCTTGCCCAGCATCAGCGAATCGGACGACGCCGTCGACAGCAGCACCTCGAAAATCCGCGACGTCTTCTCCTCCACCACCGACCGCGCAATGTTGATCCCGTAGATCAGCACCGACGCATACAGCACGATGATCAGCGCATACGCCCCCAGAAAACTCCGCTCTGAATTCGACGCCACCACCGACCCGTTCTTCACCTGCATCGTGGTCAGCTTCGGGTCCTTCATCAGCCCTTCCACCTGGGCTTCCGGCACGCCGCGCTGTAGCAGTTGCTCGCGAATCAGCGCCGAGCTCACCGCCGCATCCATCTGCGCTTTGCTGACAAAGTTGATCGAGCTCCCCGAAATCCACGTCACCTCCGGACGCTCCTCGCCTGCCACCGGATCCAGCTTCAGATACCCCCCGATCTGGTGCGCCGCGACCGCGCTGTTCAGCCTGACCAGATCCTCATTGGTCGCCGGCGCGTAAATTTCCACCGTCTTTGGTGGCAGTTCGCCATCCAGCAGCGCTGCTTTCACCTCCGCAGCCAACTCCGGGTTGCTGGAGACGATGGCCATGTTCTGCACCCCCTCCATCTTCTTCCCGCTGAAGCTGCCCAGCACCGCCAGCCCGCCCATCCCGATCGGCACCAGCAGCGTCGTGATCCGGAACACCCGGCTCCGTATCCGCTCCACGTACTCGCGCTTCGCAATCAGCAGCGTATTCCTCAGCATGCCGTTAAGCATCGGAGCGACCTCCCACCGTCTCGATGAAGATCTCCTCGAGCGACGGTTCCACCAGCTCGAATTTCGTGATCGTCGCCGTCGCCGCCGCGGTTCGCAGCAGATCCTGCGCGTCCGCGTGCGGCTTCAGCTTGATCTCCGCATGCCCCGCATAGTTCTTGAATTCCGCAATCGCCGGATGCTGCAAAAAACCAGCGTCCCCCTCATACTGCACAATCACCCGGTTGCGCTCGTAGCGCGACTTCACCTCGCGCATCCCGCCGGCGAGAACCGCCGCGCCTTTGTCGATCAGGCAAATTTGATCGCACAGCTTCTCCACCTGATCCATCCGGTGCGTCGAAAACAGCACCGCGTTCCCCTGGTTCTTCAGCTCCAGCAACGTGTCCTGCAGCAGCACGGCGTTCACCGGATCGAGCCCCGAAAACGGCTCGTCCATGATGATCAGTTCCGGATCGTGCAGCAGCGTCGCGATGAACTGGATCTTCTGCTGCATCCCCTTCGACAGCTCTTCGGTCCTCTTGTCCATCGAATCCGCCATCTGCAGCCGCTCGCACCACTGCTTCGCCCGCCGCTTCGCCTCCAGCGCCCCCAACCCACGCAACTCGGCCAGAAACACCAGCTGGTCGATCACTTTCATCTTCTTGTAGAGCCCGCGCTCTTCCGGCAGATACCCCACCCGCTTCAGCGCGTCGCCGCCAAACGGTTTGCCGAACAGCGAAACCTTCCCCGCATCCGGCAGCGTGATCCCGATCATCATGCGGATCGTCGAGGTCTTGCCTGCGCCGTTCGGTCCCAGCAGCCCAAACATGCTGCCCGCTTCGATCTTCAAACTCAGATCGCGGACCGCCGCTTTGGCTTCATAGGATTTTGAAACGTTGTCCAGCTCCACCAGGATTTCCATGCAGTCAGGGCGCTCCCAAGGGTCACTAAAGGCAGAAGTAGAAGGAACGCAGCCAGCATATCAGCAGGCTCACCATTCCAGGCTCCCGAGGCGGAAGAGCCGCATCGAGAATGATGTATGCGCGGAAAGTCCAGGTACTAATCGAAAAGCGCGCTACTGGCGACCTGATCAGGCAGGTCTTCACCATCTTCGACTCGGCCCGGAGGCCATTCCTATGGCGAAAAGCACGAAGGAAAAAACTGCCGCGTCTTGAGCAGCCAAATCCGCAGTCCTCTACATCTTAAGACCCTGACTCAGACCTTCCCAAGGAGCGACAAATATGTCCAGTCAACCCGGTAATCCAGATGGTTCGAAACAAAAAGAAGACCCCCGCGACCCCAAAAGTGCCGAGGAAAAGGAACTGGATTCCATGGCCGACGAAGCTGCGGAGCGAGCTGGAAAAGAGGAACAGCGTTACGACAAAGAGCACAACATTTTTACAAAGTAGCGGCGAGTCTTCTGCACAGTCGGCAACGTGTTTTTGCGCATGTCGTCATTGAAGACGGCGTCATGTCCCTCGCTGTGCCTGACGAAAACGCCGCGTCTGCGGCGAAAATGTCGCGGTGCTGGTACTGTGCGTCGGTTATTCCGGAGCGGGCTACTGCGCCACCGACCCCTGCGGGCAAACTGCCGGCGAACAATGCCGGTACCTTCATGGCTCGACGATTCTTGATCTTCCAGGTGGCCGAGCCACTTTATTGAGCTAAGTTCGTTATCTGCCAGGTAATGTCAGGGGCGCCAGGGCTTCCGCTGCTCGTCAGCGTCGCTCCGTTCATCAGCCAGATGTAGACCTGCTCCGTGGAAGTGTTCCGCCACAGAATGCCGGCTCTGCCGCTGCCGTCGTAGTCGCCCAACCCCTCAATCACCCAGTCGGAGGAGACATAGGTGACGCTCCCACCGCCCGACATCGCAGTTCCGTTGATCAGCCAGAGGTAGACCTGTCCGGTGGTGCTGTTGCGCCAGAGAATGTCACTCTTGCCGTCGCCATCGAAATCACCAACACCCGCAATGCTCCAGTCCGAGGAGACGTAGCCGAGGCTTCCGCTGCTCGTCAACGTGGTTCCGTTCATCAGCCAGATGTAGACCTGCCCGGTGGTGCTGTTGCGCCACAGGATGTCGGCATCGCCATCGCCATTGAAATCGCCGATGCCCTGAAGGACCCAGTCGGAGGTGATGTAGGTGACGCTCCCGCCGCCCGACATCGCGGTCCCGTTGATGAACCAAAGGTAGACCTGCCCGGTGGTGCTGTTCCGCCAGAGGATGTCGGCTTTGCCATCGCCATTGAAGTCGCCAATGCCCGCAATGCTCCAGTCCGAGGAAACGTAGCCAAGGCTCCCGCTGTTCGTAAACGTGCTGCCGTTCATCAGCCAGATGAAGACCTCGCCGGTGGTGCTGTTGCGCCACAGGATGTCGGATTTGCCGTCGCCGTTGAAATCGCCGGCGCCTTGAATCACCCAGTCCGAGGTGGGGCTGCCGGGACTCCCGCTGCTGGGATAGGTGGTTCCGTTCATGAACCACTCGTAGACCTGCTGCGAGCTGGTGTTGCGCCACAGGATGTCACTCTTGCAGTCGCCGTTGAAATCGGCCACGGCGGCAAAGGACGCGGGATTGGGATTGGGGTTCGGGTTCACAGTCGCGCAGGATCCGCTCGCCTGAACCACGGTCACAGGAACGGAGCCGGCTGCACTGTTGTAGGTTGAAGAGCTTCCCGAGTCAGGGGTACAGATTGCCGTCAAAGTGTCGCTGCCCACGGTCAGGCTCCCGGCCGGGATGTTGATCGTCGCCGCGCCGCCGCTCAGGGGGGTAGCCGCCGAGGTGTAGCCGCCACCGCTCAGCGTCACCGAACCGGTCGGGGTGGGGTTGCCGGATCCGCCGCTCACGGTCACAGTCACCTCCAGCGCCTGTGCCGTCGTGATGCTCGATGAGTTCGGCGTCACCGCGACAGTCGGCGCGATCAGCGTCGCACCCACCCCGGTCCCGCTGAGTGCTATGCTCTGCGTCACCGCCGGATTTGCATTCAGGTTGTTGTCCGTCAGAACCACAGCCCCGGCGATCGGTCCGGTCGTCGTTGGGATGAAGTCCACCGCCAGATTGCAGGTCGCCCCGGCCGCCAGCGTGCCCGCCGAAGACGACACGGAGACCTCGGGGCAGGTTGTCGATGCGTTCAGAGTGAAGTTGGCGGAAACGCTGGGATTCTCACCAGAAACCGGAACCGGGAAAATGAGCGGGACGTTGCCGATGTTCCTCAGCGTCGCCGTCTGCGGGCTGTCGCTGCTTTGGGAGCCCACGTTCGTGTTGGCAAAGCTGAGGGTGGGCGGAGTGGCTAAATCCAGTTCCTTCACCGCGAGGTTGTCGGAATCGCCGACATAGACGTTGCCGCTCCCGTCCAAAGCCACGCCATTGGGAGAGTAGAAGCCGCTGCCCAGCGACGTGACGCAGCTGGAGGAGGTGCAGCCGGAGGGCATCTCCTTCACCGCCCAGTTGCCCGTATCGACGATGTAGACGTTGCCGCTCCCGTCCACCGCCACGGCCTGGGGACTGTCGAAGCCGCCGCCCAGCGTCGTGACGCAACTGGAGGAGGTGCAGCCGGGAGGCATCTCCTTCACCGCGTTGTTGTGGGAATCGGCGACGTAGACGTTGCCGCTCCCGTCCACCGCCACGCCCTCGGGATAGCTGAAGCCGGCGCCTAGCGTCGTGACGCAACTGGCAGAAGCGCAGCCGGGGGGCATCTCCTTCACCGCGTTGTTGTCGGTATCGCCGACATAGACGTTGCCGCTCCCGTCCACCGCCACGCCCCAGGGAAAATCGAAGCCGCCCCCCAGCATTGTGACGCAGCCGGCGGAAGCGCAGCCGGGGGGCATCTCCTTCACGAAGCTGTTGTTGGTGTCGGCGACATAGACGTTGCCGCTCCCGTCCACCGCCACGGCCTGCGGATAGAAAAAGCCGCCGCCCAGCGTCGTGACGCAACTGGAGGAAGCACACTCGGAGGGCATCTCCTTCACCGCGTTGTTGCCCTGATCGCCGATATAAACGTTGCCGCTCCCGTCCACCGCCACGCCATAGGGATAGCTGAAGCCGCCGCCCAGCGTCTGGATGGTCTGATTGCTCGGGAACACCAACTCCGGTCCCTGGCCTGTGCCGTAGATATACGCCGTCGCGATCACTCCGCTTGCATCGGACAGCTCCACCGCCCCATAGCGCGGCCCGGCGTACTTCGGCGCGAAGCTCACGAACACAGTGCACGTGTCGCCGGCACTATACGCATAGCCGGTTCCGTTGGTGATGCAGCTTGGGTTGCCACCTTCGACAAAGTCCAGCCCTGCTGCCCCCAGGGTCAGCGCCGACGGGGTTATGTTGCTGTCGGAAGCAGTGAAGGTGAAGTACAGCGTCAGCGCCCGCGCGGTAGTTCCCACCGCAACGGTGCCGAAGTTCACGCCGTGCGGCATGATCTGCTCCACCGCGTTGTTGTACTCATCGGCGACATAGATGTTGCCGCTTCCGTCGACCGCCACGCCGGCGGGAAGGTCGAAGCCGGCACCAAGCGTCGTAACGCAACTGGAGGAGGTGCAGACCGGGGGCATCTCTTTGATCGCACTGTTGCCCTGGTCGGCGACCGAGACATTCCCGCTCCCGTCCACCGCCACGCCAAAGGGAGTCTTGAAGCCGCCGCCCAGCGTCGTGATCGTGCAGAGGTTGTTTGTGTAGTTGGCGGAAGTACAGCCGGGGGGCATCTCCTTCACTGCGCTGTTGTTGGTGTCGGCGACATAGACGTTGCCGCTCCCGTCCACCGCCACGCCAAAGGGAGTGTAGAAGCCGCCGCCCAGCGTCGTGATCGTGCAGAGGTTGTTTGTATAGTTGGCGGAAGTACAGCCGGGGGGCATCTCCTTCACCGCGTTGTTGTAGCTATCGGCGACATAGACGTTGCCGCTCCCGTCCACCGCCACGCCTGCGGGAAGTTGGAAGCCGCCTCCCAGCATCGTGACGCAACTGGAGGTGGCGCAGCCGGCGGGCATCTCTTTCACCGCGTTGTTTTCGATATCGGCGACATAGACGTTGCCGCTTCGGTCCACCGCAACGCCATCGGGACCCGCGAAGCCGCCGCCCAGCGTCGTGATGGTGCAAAGGTTGTTTGTGTAGTTGGCGGCAGTACAGCCGGGGGGGATCTCTTTCACCGCGTTGTTTCCGGGGTCGCCGACATAGACGTTCCCGCTTCCGTCGACCGCCGCGCCAAAGGGACCGCCGAAGCCGCCGCCCAGCGGCGTCACTGCACCTGAGAAATACGCGGTCTGGGCCTGAAGCGGGCACAGAGCCAGGCCGCCCAGCAGGAGCATCCCCAGCGAGAATGCGCTCGTCCTCGTCGATACTCTCGCCGCCGCCCGAGCCCACAGGCCGCGCCGTCGCAGCCGCGCGGCTTCCGCGTTGTTGCTGCTTGTGGATACGCCGAAAGAAACAGCCGAACGGAAGCAGGCTGCCAGGGAGCGGGAAGCGAAGGAAGTACGCACGCGAGATCTCCTTGAGAGAAACTCGCCACTCGATTGGGGAAAGGGAGCGACGCCGAACGCAAAGATTCGACTGTTGCCGCCGCGGGGGGAAGGAATCCGACAGGAAGACCTGCGCGAGGGGTGATGCGGAGCCCGGTGATTCAGGAGCCCGCTCAGAGCCCACCTGAGCCTAACTTGGGAAGGATGACGGCTCGCTAAGAGGATAGGAGGGTTAGTCCCGGAGATAGTGCGCCTGGCAAAAGAACGTTGTCAAGTAATTCGATCTTTTGGCGGCGGTGCAGGTTGAATCCACAGGGAGAATCACGCGACTACCTGCCCACTCACGGGGCAATTTGTCTATATTGTTGGCGATTCGGAAGTTTGGCCGCGCTGAGCCGACAACCCGTCGGTGTTCCCATCGCCGATGGCGAAAATCGCGTAACGTTACTCTTTCCTCAAAAACTGTCAATCCTTACGTTCGTAACTGCGCGCCCTAACTCCTTTCCCTGGCGTGGGCATTGGTTTCATCAACCCCGCCATTTCCTGCAGTTTTATTCTTCCAACCTGCTATTCTGAACTTAGATGGAAAAAGAAAAAGGCCTCGCTTCTGGCGAGGCCTTTCTGCGTCTGGAGACTTCTGCCTTGCCGCCATCGCCTCCATCCGAACCGCAAGCCGGCATCTCGGCCGCCTGTGACGTACACTCGGCCGCCTCTGCATCAAACCAGGCCGAGTCTGTAGCAAACTCGGCCGAGGCGGCGTCACACTCGGCCGTGTCTGTTACAAACGCGGCCGGGTCTCAAATGATTCATGGCAAGCCAGTTAGCCTGTTGTCGATCGCGACAATATCTCTAACTCCAATGAAATCAATTACCCAATGGAAAGGGGGAGGGGGGAGNNGGAGGGGGGAGGGGGGTACCCCACCACTCGAAAGTACCGTCGCACCCGCTCTACATCGCCCTATTCGCAACGAATCGCCGCCATCGGATCGATCCGCGCCGCCCGCAATGCCGGGAGCAGGGAAGCCGCGCTGGCAATCAACGCCAGCGCTGTCACCGATCCGGTGAGCACCCACGGATCCCGCGCTGTCGTCCCATAGAGGAAACTCGCCAGCGCCTTTGACGCCAGCAGCGCCGCGATCAGCCCCGCCATCGTTCCGGCAACCGCCACCAGCGCATTCTGGCTGCACACCAGCGTCACCACCTGCGCCCGCCGCGCCCCCAGCGCCATGCGGATGCCAATCTCGCTGGTCCTGCGCGCGGTCGCGTACGCCAGCGTTCCATACAGACCGATCGCGGTCACCAGCAGGGCACACGCCGCAAAAAACACGGACAGCAGCGCCATCATCCGCTCCGCGCTCAGCGAGTCGTCTACCGTCGTCATCATCGACGTCATCGTCGGGGCAGGAATCCCCGGCGCGAGCCGCTGTGCCAGCGTGCGCGCCGCCGTCGCTACCGAACCCGCATCTCCGTCCGTCCGCACCACCGCAAAGTAGGAAGGCGAACGCCGGTCATCCTGCTGCATCATTGCCGCATAGCCCGTCGCGGGGACCGGCTCCCGCAGGTTCTCGTACTTCGCGTCGCCCACCACGCCGATCACCTCGTAGGGAACGTGAGGCGCGATGGGGCCGTCGCTCTTGTACACCATCTGCCCCAGCGGGTCCTCCTGCGGGAACAACAGCTTCGCCGCCGTCTGGTTCAGGATGATCTTCAGCCCGGTATCCTTCGTGTCGTTCCAGCGGAAGTCCCGACCCTCCAGCATGGGAATCCGCATGGCCTGAAAATAGTCCGGCCCCACCGCGTTCAGGTCGATGTCGTGGGCAGGCTGCGTCCTGGCCGCCGCGAAATCCTCGTCCCACACCCTTTGGTTAAACGGCACGATCAGAGTGAAGCTCACACTCCGCACGCCCGGCAGGTGGCTGAGCCCTTCGCCCACGTCGCGATAGAAAGTCATCGCCCCATCGTGGTCCAACCCGCTCTTGTCTATGCTGAAGGCTACGTTCTCCACGCCGCGCGGGTCGAACCCCTCCCCTGACCGGTAGAGCCGCACCAAACTCGACGCCAGCAGCCCCGCGCCCACTACCAGCACCAGCGCCAGCGCCACCTCAAACGACAACAGCACCCGCGGCAGCCAGAGATTGCGCTCCTGCGCCTGGATGGTATGCTGCCCGCTCTTGATCTGCTCGTTCAATTCGCTGGAGGACGCGCGCAGCGCCGGAACCAGGCCAATGGTCAGCGTCGCCAGCAGCGCCGCCAGTGCCGCAAATCCAAACACCCGGATATCCAGAGACGTATCCAGATGCGCATCGCCGGCCCCGCTCAGAAGCAGCGCACCCAGCGCCCGGCTTACCAGCGGCGCTATCGCCAGCCCCAGCGTCGTCCCGGTTACCGCGATCAGCAGGCTCTCGGTCAGCAGTTGCTGCGTCAGCCGCCGCCGCGTCGCCCCCATCGCCAGGCGCGTCGCCAGTTCCCGCTCTCGCGCCGCGCCTCGCGCCATCAGCAGGCTGGTTAGATTCAGGCACGCCAGCAGCAGAATGCCTCCGCACATCGCGAACACCGCCACCAGCGGCTGGCGAAACTCCTGCCGCACCCAGGAAAATCCAACCGACCCTGATTCCACCCTGAACTGAAAATGACTCTTCAGCTGCCGGTCCAGCCAGCCCGCATCGGTCACGCGTTCATGCAGAACCGCGCTGGTGGCCGAGGCCTCCTCGGCATCCGCCTGTGCCAGAGTCACTCCAGGCTGCAGCCTTCCCATGACCGTCAGCCACCAGTCGTCAACGCCGGCGTCCGTCATGTTCCGCGCCCCGTTCATGATCGGCTCGGCCGCCAGGGGCACGTAAAGGTCCGGCCGCGCGAGGGGGTCCGCTCCTATAAAGCGCTTAGGCATGACCCCCACCACGGTGAACACGATGTTGTCGATGGTCAGCTTGCGTCCCACCACATCCGGCGCGCGGTTGAACCAGCTTTCCCAGAAGTGCTCGCTGATCACGACCCCAAATCCCGCCGGATTCCCGCCCCTGCGGTCGTCTGCCGCGGTCAGCGTCCGTCCCAGCAGCGGAGCCGTTTCCAGCCCAGGAAAAAACCCCCCGCTCACGTAATCTCCCGCTACATTCTCGTTGCCGTCGCGTCCCCGTACCTGCAGTGTCGTATCGCTGGACGCAAACACAGTCGCAAGCGCCTCGTGCCTCCCCTCCAGTCCGCGAAACAGCGGCTCGGGAAAGCTGTGTCCCAGGTGCCCGCCTCGCTGGATCCCCAGCACTGCCAGTTGGTCGCTGTGGGGCACGGCCAGCGGCCGCAACAGCAATCCGTCGATGATCGAAAACACCGTCGTGTTCGCGCCCACACCCAGCATCAAGGTCAGCAGCGCGACCGCCGTAAATCCGGGGGACTTTCGCAGCAACCGCGCCGCAAAGCTCATATCGCGCGCGAAATTCTCCACCCAGCGCACCTGCCACAGCTCGCGGAGCCGTTCCTGCCATCGCCCGGCATTCCCAAACCGCCGCCGCACCTCTGCCTCCACATCCTCTTCCGCCACGCCCTCGCGCAGCAGCTTCGCGCGCAGCTGCTCAAGGTGGAACTCCAGCTCATCGGCCATCTCGCGATGCATCTGCCTGCGCCGGAACAGCCCCTTCACCTGCAGCCAAAATTCATGCAGCTTCCTGCTCATACGCTCCCCCTCACGACGCCTGCATCACAAACGCCACCGCCGCCGCCAGCCGCGCCCATCGCTGCGTCTCCGCATCCAGCCGCTTGCGTCCCTCGGCCGTCAGCCGGTAGAACTTCGCGCGCCGGTTGTTCTCCGACGCGCCCCACTCCGCCTCGAGCAATCCGCGCAGCTCGAGCCGGTGCAGCGCCGGATACAGCGCGCCCTCCTCGACCTTCAGCACCTGCAGCGACGTGTGCTCGATCCACTCCGCCACCCCATACCCATGCAGCGGCCCGCGCAGGAGCGCCTTGAGCACCAGCATCTCCAGCGTCCCCTGAATCAATTCACCTGTGTCTACCTTTGGCTGTCCCATAATCACCTTAGGGGAAGACAATAGCTCGATCCGAACCCGCTGTCAATGTCCGAAAACCGCGCACCGGCCCCCCAAGCCAGGCCGCCCCGCCCGATGGGTCGAAAAGATGCCAGCTTGCAACGCAGCATTCACCTTTTGCACCCTCATCGGCGTTAACGTGGTGAGAGCATGTTTTGTTCAGTTTCCCCGGTCGCTCGTCTGGGCCGGATCCCCGCAATCCCCCAACCGTAATCACACCAGGTCCTTTGCCCTACAGGAACAGCGGTCACCTTTGTGTCAGCGAACTGGTTACTGTTCTGGGCCGCCCTTAACCCGTTCTTGGGATAGTGGATACACCCCCACGGAGCCTAGCCTTTTGGTCATGGATTTCGCAGAAGGACAACGGGTCCGCATCAAGGACAAGCAGATCGTCGGGACCGTCGAGAAGAAGCTCACTTCTCTCGAGGATGTCTACGTCGTCCTGTTCGGAGAAGCTTCTAAGCAGGAAGAAAAGCTCGTCCGCGGCGCCGACCTCGAGCCCGCTCCCGGCGTCGAGAACCAAAAGCTCGCCTAGCCGCTCATCCCGAAAAGGCGCCCGGTCGGCTGAATAGCCCGCGGGAAGAACCAGGTTCGGAAAGCGCGCTGCCTGTTTTGGAAAGGGCGCTGCTCCATCAGCGGCAGCCGGCAGGCCTACTTCAGGCTCTGCAGTTTCTGCGTCGCAATCTGCGCCGCGTCGTTGTCCTTGTTCTGATCCTTGATCTCAGCGTAGAGCCGCCGCGCTTCGGCCGGCTGGGTCGTCTCATACAGCTGGGCCAGCTGCAGCTGCGCCGCCGCCTTCGGAACCGTGGTCGTCGGATGCGCGATCACGTCCTGGAACAACGTCACCGCCTGCGAATTGCGCCCGGTCTGCGCGTACAGATTCGCCAGCGCGATCTTCGCCAGCGCTTCCCGATCGCTGCCGGCATGCGTGGCCTTCTCCAGATCCGCTTCCGCCGCCGATTGCTGTCCCAGTTCGAGCTCGGTGGCCCCTGCAAAGTAGCGAGCGGTCTGGCCCGCGGTCAGCCAGCCGTACTGGTCGGCCGTCTGCCGGAAGAGCGGATACGCGGCCTTCGCCCGCTCCGCAGCCGTCGCGTAGGTTTTCTGGCCCGGTTCCGCCGGTTGATTTGGCTGCGCCAGCGGCGTCTCGTAGATGTCCATCGCCTGGCCGAGCAGCTGATTCGCGGCCGCTTCCCGCTTTTGGTAGACAAAGAAGCTGGCTACGACAAGCCCCGCAGCCAGCACGACACCCACCAGCCACGCAACAACGTTGCCGCGGTGCTCGCCAATCCACTCCAGCCCGGAGGCGGTTGCGGATACGAATTTGTCCTGTTTCAGCGCGTGACGGGTCTGTGTGTCCACCGGTTTTCCTGATGTTCCTTTGGGCGGCCCAGTTCCTGGGCAGGCTTCAGCGAACGCGCAGCTTTGCGCACGCATTCGCTTGCAGAATAGGTCCCAGTCTACCACGCGCCCGGCGGAACCTGAGCGTTAGGCCGCGCGCACCACGTCCTCGATCTGCCCGGTCTCGACCTTCTCCTGGCACGCGATGCAGTACGGGGTCCATGGCAGCGCTTCGAGGCGCTTTTCGCCGATCTCCTGGCCGCAGTGCATGCAGTCGCCGAACGTGCCCTCGCGCAGGCGCCCCAGCGCCAGCCGCACCTGCGATAGCTGGGTGTGCCCCTCCGTTCCCTGGCTGAAGATCAGCTCCTTCTGGTAGGACAGAACCGCCTGGTCGGCGACGTCCAGCGTGTCTTCGGCCATCGCCTGGCGGCCTTCCTGCGCCGCGCTGCGCATGCGGCCCTCCAGATGCCGCTGCTGATGACGAAGCCGCTCTTCGAATCGCCGCTGTCGGGGGGTCTTTGAAATTTGGGTCACTATGTCAACTCCTCGGATAAAAACTGGTCCGCAATACAGACAGATTCATTGGACGCACAAATCCGGTGAAAGATTTCCTGCTTTCCGCACATTCGTAGGGTTATTTCCTGGTTAACCTCGCCCGGCTCCCAAAACCGGCCAATCCAACGTAATGCCACCCTGGATGCGCCTCTGCGCAAAATGCTCTAGTCTGGAAGCTGTCATGTACGAAAACTTCAACGCCACCGACCGCTGGAGCGGGGAGGTCCTGCATTGCCGCTGGACCGCCAACATCGTCGCCATCGCGACCCGCCATGCCGACGCCGTCGATATTCGTTTCGATGTCAGTGGCCGGTCCGTCTGGATCGCCATGCCCTGTCTCGCCTGGGTCGAGCAGAAGAAACGCACCGGCCACACCATCACGGACGTCCTCGCCGCCCAGGCTGCCGGCCTCTACCTTAAGAAGGCCATCGAGTCCGGCTACGACAACGGGCGCGAAATGTACACCATGACCATCGACGAGGTTCTGGAGCACGTCGACGCCATCCTGCACGAGGCTGGGCACACCCGCAACCTGCCCTACCTGATTCCGCTCGACGACGCTCAGCCGCAGGTTTAAAAGAAGTATCCGGCGGTCGTCGCCCTGCCCTTTTTCCCCTTTGCATCTCCTCTGCCGGATGGGACAATAATGTGATCTTTCTGACCCACGGAGGCTTCCCGGAATGGGAGCGACACTCGCGCTGCAGGACCTGAAAAGGCTGACTGAAGGTCTGCACGCTCACCGCAACCTCTCGACCCCGCAACTGGTGGAAACCGCCATCGCCCGAGGCGAAGGCCGACTCGCAGCCAACGGCGCGCTCGTTGCCATGACCGGAGCCCGCACCGGCCGTTCGCCCCGCGACAAGTTCACCGTCGAAGACGATCAAACCCGCGAACGCGTCCAATGGGGCAAAGTCAACCAGCCCTTCCCGCCGGAGAAGTTCCAGGCGTTGCTGGAGCGCGTCCTCCGCCACATGGCCGAGCGCGACCTCTACATCCTGGATCTGGCCGCCGGCGCCGATCCCGCTTACCAGCTCCCCATCCAGGTCGTCTGCGAGTATGCCTGGCACGCGCTCTTCGTGAAGCAGCTCTTCATCCGCCCCGATCTCAGCCAGCTCGCCACCCATTCCCCGGAGTTCGTGGTGATCGCCGCGCCGGAATTCGAGGCCGTCCCCGACCGCGACGGTGTGAGTTCCTCAACCTTCATCCTCACCGACTTCACCCGGAGAATCATTCTCATCGGCGGCACAAAATATGCCGGCGAGATGAAGAAGTCCATCTTCGGCGTGATGAACTACGTGCTGCCCGGGCGCGACGTTTTTCCCATGCACTGCTCGGCCAACATCGGCGCCGACGGCTCGTCCGCGCTCTTCTTCGGCCTCTCGGGCACCGGCAAAACCACCCTCTCCGCCGATCCCGAGCGCCGCCTCCTTGGCGACGACGAACATGGCTGGAGCCCCAACGGGGTTTTCAATTTCGAAGGCGGCTGCTACGCCAAATGCGTCGACCTCACCCAGGAAAAAGAGCCGCAGATTTTCAACGCCATTCGCTTCGGCTCCGTGCTGGAAAACGTCGTCCTCGATCCGCGCAGCGGCGAGCCCGATTACTCCGACATTCGCTACACCGAAAACACGCGCGCCGCGTATCCCGTCGACTTCATCGCCAACGCTGTCATCCCGGGCATCGGCGGGCATCCACGCAACGTGCTCTTCCTCGCCGCCGACGCCTTCGGCGTTCTTCCGCCCATCGCGAAGCTCACGCCCGATCAGGCTATGTACCACTTTCTCTCCGGATACACCGCCAAACTCGCTGGAACCGAGGCCGGCCTCGGCAGCGAGCCGGTGCCTGAGTTCTCCACCTGCTTCGCCTCGCCGTTCCTGCCGCTTCCGCCCGCGGTCTACGCTGAGATGCTCGGCCGCCGCCTGCGCGAGCACCATGCCCAGTGCTGGCTCGTGAATACCGGCTGGTCCGGTGGCGCTTTCGGGGTAGGGAAGCGCATGAGTCTTCGGCACACCCGCGCCATCGTGCACGCCGCGCTCGACGGTCGACTGGCGAAAGCGGAATTCACCGCCGAGGAAGCCTTCGGGCTCAGCATCCCCACCACTTGTCCCGACGTCCCCTCGGAGTTGCTGAATCCCCGCAATGCGTGGGCCGACAAAAATGCCTACGACGCGCAGGCGCGCCTGCTGGCAAAAAAGTTCACTGAGAATTTTCGGAAGTTCGACGTGCCGGACGCAGTCCGCAACGCTGGCCCCCGCACCGCCTAACCCGCGCAGCTACTGGCTACTGGCCGCATTTCCGTAACTTGACTCTTGACAACCGTGGACTTAGTCTCGAAATGGAGGCAGCGGCAGTTCTTCGTCCCTCCGCAGTTTGCCAGGAGAACGGCCCATGCAAAGCCACCCCTACATCTGGAACTATCTTCCTCTGCTGCTGCAGATCGTAGTCGTGGGCGCGCTGGCCTGCGGCATGGTGGGCATGTCCTGGTTCGTCGGCCGCCATCGCAACATCAGGGAAAAACTGGAAGCCTACGAGTGCGGCATCCCCGCTGAAGGCGATGCGCGCGGGCGCTTCTCCGTGCGCTTCTATATGGTCGCGATGTTGTTCATCCTCTTCGATGTGGAAGCGGTTTTCATGCTTCCCTGGGCGGTGATCTACCGGCAGCTGCCGCAGATCGCCGGAACGCGCTTCTTCGGCTTCTGGGAAATGGTCGTCTATCTGGGGTTCGTCGTCCTCGGCGTCTTCTACGTTTGGAAAAAAGGGATTCTCGACTGGGCCGCCGACAAGGCGGATCTGTAACAAACACTGCGACGATTCGGAATCACGCTGGGAGAAGCGCTGCTCAGGGAAAAATGGCAGAAGCATTGTTAAATAAGGATGCCGTCTACGCAGGCCTCGCGCAGAATGTGGCCGTTCAGGCCCTCCGCGCCGCTCATCCCGACGCCGTCACCAATGCCAAATTCGATCGCGGCGAGCTCACCCTCGTCATCGCCGCCGATGCCATTCGCGCCGCCTGCCGCACCCTCCAGCGCGCCGGCTACAACTTCTTCGAAGACGTCACCTGCGTCGACTGGTATCCCGCCGAGCCGCGCTTCCAGGTCACCTACCACATCCTTTCCCACAAGCTGAAGGAGCGCGTCCGCCTGCACGTGATGGTCGAAAGCATCGACCCTTCCGTTGACAGCATCACGCCGGTTTGGCCTTCGGCCAATTTCTATGAGCGCGAAGTGTGGGACCTCTTCGGCGTGCGCTTCAACGGCCATCCCGGGCTGCGCCGCATCATGCTTCCCGAGGAATGGGATGGCCATCCTCTGCGCAAGGACTATCCGGTGGAGGGCTATCGCTGATGCCCGGCTCCCCCGATCGGCACGATATGCCCGAGATCCCCGGCTTCGTCGAGACCGCTACGCTCATTGCGCCGCGTCCGGAAGAAGGCCCGAAGGACCACACCATGGTCCTCAACATGGGGCCGCAGCATCCTTCCACGCACGGCGTGCTCCGCGTCGTGCTGGAAATCGACGGCGAAACCGTCGTCAAGCTGGTGCCCGACATCGGCTATCTCCACACCGGCATCGAGAAAACCTGCGAGGCCAAGTTCTACCAGCAGGTAGTGCCCCTCACGGATCGGATCGACTATCTGTCTCCGATGACCAACAACCTCTGCTACTGCCTCGCCGTCGAAAAGCTCCTGCAGCTGGAAATTCCCGAGCGGGCGCAGTGGATGCGTGTCCTGCTCAACGAGCTGACGCGCCTCAATTCGCATCTGATCTGGCTCGGCACGCACGCCATGGACATTGGCGCGCTCACCGTTTTCCTCTACACATTCCGCGAACGCGAAGACATCCTGCGCATCTTCGAGCAGGTCTCGGGCCAGCGCATGATGACCTCCTACTTCCGCATCGGCGGCCTCGCGCTCGATCTGCCGCTCGGCTTCTTCGATACCGTGCAGTCCTTCATCAAAATCCTGCCGGAAAAAATCGACGAATACGAGAATCTGCTCACCGGCAATCCCATCTTCATCAACCGGCTGAAAAATGTCGGCTACCTCAGCCCTGAAAACGCCATCGCGTTCGGCGTTACCGGACCTCCGCTGCGCGCCAGCGGTGTCGACTGGGACCTCCGCCGCGACATGCCCTATTCCAGCTACGAAAAATTTAAATTCGAAGTCCCCATTTCGAACGACGGCGACGTCTGGGCACGATACGTCGTGCGCCTCCGGGAAATGCGCGAGTCCGTGAAGATCTGCCAGCAGGCGCTCGACGGCATGCCCGAGGGCCCTATCAAGGCTGACGCGCCCCACGTCGTTCTCCCCGACCGGGAAAAAATGAAGACCCAGATGGAAGCCCTCATCTACCACTTCAAAATCGTCACCGAAGGCTTTCAGGTGCCGGCCGGCGAGGTCTACCAGGCCGTCGAATCGCCGCGCGGCGAGATGGGCTACTACGTGGTCAGCGACGGCACAGCCAAGCCCTGGCGCGTGCACATGCGCAACCCCTCCTTCGCGACCCTGCAGGCATTGGAAACCATGTGCGTCGGCCGCCTGATCGCCGACGTCGTCGCCGTCATCGGCTCTATCGACATTGTCCTGGGAGAGATTGACCGGTGACCGCTATGGTGACGGAAGCAACGGTCCGCACCGAACTGTGCCGGGCGTTTGCTGCGCTCGTGCAGGCTTACGCTACCCTGGCCGCTTTTCATGACGGAAGAATCGCTGAATTCGAACAAGCCGGCGGCGGCCTTCGGGTTGAAGTCGATGGCGCGCAATTGAAGCTGCATTTCGACCCGCTGATCGGGGCCGGAGAATGGCACATCAGCGGTCCCTCGGGTGCAGATAAGCTGGGCTGTTTCCAACTACAGTCCGATGGAACCATCGCACTGGATGGGGCGATTACCGAGATGGATCACGCAGCCATCGACCTTTCTGCGCTTCTGAAGAAATCGTGGGGAGAGAAACGATGACCACCCTCTTCTCGCCCGCGCTCGCCGCTCGTTTCGACAAGCTGGTCACCCTCTACCCCATCAGGCGCTCCGCCCTCGTCCCGATGCTGCTCTACGCGCAAGACGAGGTCGGCTATCTCTTCGACCCCGTCATCGCCGAAATAGCCGAGCGCGTCGGCGCTACTGAGCTCGAAGTCCGCAACGTCATCAGCTACTACTCGATGCTGCGCACGAAGCCCGCGGGCAAATATCACGTCCAGGTCTGCACCAACATCAGCTGCATGCTGCGCGGTGGCAACGAGATCCTCGACCACTGCAAAAAGAAGCTTGGCATCCCCAACAAAGGCGTCACCGCCGACGGCTTGTTTTCTCTCGAGGAAGTCGAGTGCATCGGAGCCTGCTCCTGGGCGCCCGCCGCGCAGGTGAATTACGACTTCCACGAGAACCTGACTCCAGCCTCCATCGACCAGGTCCTCGCGGATTACCGCGCAAAATCGGAAAAGGGGGCGGCGAAGTAATGGCGACCCTCTCCACCCATCCCGACTGCGTCCCCGTCGTCTCGTACCGCTTCGGCAAAGGCGCTGCCAACATCGACAAGTACCTCGAGCTCGATGGCTACCAGGCTGCCCGCAAGGCTCTCGCCCTCGGCCCCGACGGCATCATCGCCGAGATGAAGGCCTCGAATCTGCGCGGCCGCGGCGGCGCTGGTTTCCCCACCGGCCTCAAGTGGTCCTTCGTTCCCAAACAATCCGCCAAACCGAAATACGTCCTCGTCAACGGCGACGAGTCCGAGCCCGGAACCTGCAAGGACCGCCTCATCTTAGAACAGGATCCGCATGCCGTCATCGAAGGCACGATCATCGCCGGCCTATCCGTCCAGTCCCAAATGGGATTCATCTATCTGCGCGGCGAATACCGGTACCTCCTCGAAATCATGGAGCGCGCCGTCGCCGACGCTTACGCCGAGGGCTTTCTCGGCAAGAACATCTTCGGCAGCGGCGTCGACTTCGACATCGTCACCCAGACCGGCGCGGGCGCCTACGAAGTCGGCGAAGAATCGGCGCTGATGGAATCGCTCGAAGGCAAGCGCGGCATTCCGCGCATCCGCCCGCCCTTCCCGGCGGTGGTTGGCCTCTATGGCGGACCCACCATCATCAACAACGCCGAAACCATCGCCACCGTTCCCCACGTCTTCCGCCTCGGCGGCGCGGAGTACGCCAAAATCGGTACCGAGCGCAACGGCGGCACGCGCCTCTTCTGCCTGAGCGGCCATATCGAACGCCCTGGCGTCTACGAGTTGCCCATGGGCTACAACCTCAAAAAGATGATTTACGAGGTAGGCGGCGGCATTCCCGGCGGCAAAAAGCTCAAGGCTGTCGTTCCCGGCGGCGCTTCCACCCCGGCCCTCACCGCCGACGAAATCGACATCGGCATGGACTTCGACCAGGTGGGCAAAGCCGGATCGATGCTCGGCTCCGGCGGCGTCGTCGTCCTCGACGAAACGACCTGCATGGTCGAATTCGCCCTCCGCACCATGAAGTTCTACGCGCACGAAAGCTGCGGATGGTGCATCCCCTGCCGCGAAGGCACCGACTGGCTGAAAAAGTCACTCACACGGTTACATGAAGGCGGCGCCGTCGACAAAGACATCGACAACATCCGTTATCTTGCCGAAAACATGCTGGGACGCACCTTCTGCCCGCTCGGCGACGCGGCCGCTATGCCCACCATCGCCTTCGTCAAGAAGTGGCGCAAGGAATTTGAGGATCACCTGGAGGGCAAGGGCTGCCCTTATCGGCATACCCATCAGGAAGAGCTGGTCGGTGGGTGAACTATCGGGATTTTATTCGTATGATCGAACGAGACGGCTGGACGCACGTGAGAACCACGGGGAGTCACAAGCATTTTCGCCATCCGGTCAAGCCTGGGTTCGTAACGGTCGCTGGGCAGGGGAATGACGACATACCGAAAGGGACACTCAACAGCATGCTCAAACAGGCCGGATTGAAACAACGGAGCCAGCCGTGAAATACGCAGTGATTTACGAGAAGTCGGCCACTGGATACGGTGCATACGTGCCTGACCTCCCAGGTCTGGGGGTCGTTGCCGCCACGCTCGACGAGACAAAAAAGCTGATCCGCGAAGGCATCGAAGCGCACATTAAAGTTATGCGTGAGTACGGCGACCCCGTGCCCGAACCTACCTCCACTGCCGAAGTCATTGATGTTGCGGTCTCGGCCTGAAGATTGTCACTCCGTGGTGGCCTGAGAAACGAAATGGCTGACGTTACCCTTACTGTCGACGGCAAGAAGCTCACCGTGCCCGCGGGCACGCTGCTCATTGAAGCCTGCCGCGCCCGCGGCATCGAGGTTCCCGCCTTCTGCTACTATCCCGGCCTTTCGCTCCAGGCCGCATGCCGCATGTGTGTCGTCCGCATTGAAAAAATGCCCAAGCTCCAGACCGCCTGCACCACGCCGGTCGCCGAGGGCATGATCGTCACCACTGAAAGCCCCGAAATCGCGCAGGCCCGCAAGGCCATGCTCGAGCTGGTGCTCGCCAACCATCCCCTCGATTGTCCCGTCTGCGATGCCGGCGGCGAGTGCGAGCTGCAGGACATGACCTTCAAGTACGGCGCGCACGAATCGAAATTCGTCGAGATCAAGCAGCACCGCGACGAGCAGCAGTGGTCCCCGGTCGTCTTCTTCGATCGCCCGCGCTGCATCCTCTGCTACCGCTGCGTGCGCGTCTGCGGCGAAGGTATGGATGTTTGGGCGCTCGGCGTCCAGAACCGCGGCGCCGGCTCCGTCATCGCGCCCAACAAACAGGACCACCTCGAGTGCGAAGAGTGCGGCATGTGCATCGACATCTGCCCCGTCGGCGCGCTCACCTCCGGCGCTTATCGATATAAGACGCGCCCCTGGGAAATGTCTCACGTCGGTACCGTCTGCACCCATTGCGGAGACGGCTGCAAAACCACCCTCGGCGTCCGCCGCTCCAACGACGGCATGGACATCGTCCGCGGCGACAACCGCGACAAGAGCGGCATCAACGGTGACTTCTTATGTATCAAGGGCCGTTACGCATTCGACTTCGCGAATCGCGAAGACCGCCTCACCCAGCCCCTCGTGCGCAAAGCCAACGGCCAGCTCGAACCCGTCAGCTGGGACCAGGCCATGGACTTCGCCGGCCAGCGTCTCCGCGAGATTCGCGACTCCAAAGGCGGCTCAGCCATCGGCGTCATCGGCTCGAATCGCACCACCAACGAAGAAGCGTATCTCCTCCAGAAGTTCGCCCGCACCGTCCTCGCCACCAATAACATCGACCATCACCGCACCGCGGACTATCCGGCCTTTGCCGCCGCGCTCAGCGGCAAGCTCGAAGCTTCGCTCCGCGACTTCGCCGGTTCGACGGCCGTTCTGCTCCTCGGCAACGATCCCACCGAGCAGCATCCTGGACTCGCCTGGCAGATTCGCACCAGCGTCCGCCTGCACGGCGCGCATCTCTACGTCGCCAATCATCGGCCCATCAAGCTCCGCCGTCAGGCCACCGCCTTCCTCGAAATTCCTGAAGACGGCTATTCGTCCCTGATCCCGTTCCTTGCCGGCCAGCCAGGCGCTTTCGCTGGCGACCAGAACGCCCCAGCCTTTCGCGACGCCCTCCTCAAAGAAGAATCGCTGCTCGTTGTCTTCGGCTCGGAATTCCGCGGCCGCGACATCGAGGCGCTCATCCAGTTCGGTTCAATCCTGCCCGGCGTCAAGTTCGCCTGTCTCGGCGACTACGCCAATTCTCGCGGCGCAGCGGACATGGGCCTCTACCCCGACCTGCTTCCCGGCTACGCCCCACTCTCCTCATCCGGTCCCTTCACCGAAGCCTGGGGATCCGCGCCGCCCGCCCAGCCTGGCCTCGATTTGCCGCAGATGTTCGATGCCGCCGAGCGCGGCTCGCTCAGTGCGCTGTATGTTGTGGGCGCAAATCCAGTGGCCCGCTATGGCGTAAACCCCGCCGCTCTGCGCAACACGTTCCTCGTCGTCCAGGATATGTTCCTCACCGAAACTGCCCGGCTCGCCGACGTCGTTTTCCCCGCCGCCAATCTCTACGAGAAAGCCGGCACCGTCACCAACACCTTTGGCGATCTCCAGCTGGTGAAGAAAGCCGCCGATCGCGCCGGCGTTCGCCCTGACTTCGAGCTGATCGTTCGCCTCGCCGCGGCGATGCGTGCCGACGTCAAGCAGCTGGTTTCCTTCGGGCAGAGAGGCGTTCAGGCCGATTTCGGCCAGGCCCGTGGCGCACAGTCCGGTGAAGCCGATCGTCACGGCGTGTGGCTCTCCGCGCAGCATCAGGAGCCGCGCCTCAGCCCCTTCGATCCCTTCGCGATTCTCGACGAGATTCAGCGCCTGGTGCCCGCCTACAACGTGCCCCGCCTCGATTTACTCGCCGGCAACGATCAACATCTCAAGCCCGCGCTGGTCCAGATCGCAAACGCCGCCTCGCGCCGCAACCTCGTCACGCCCTCCAACGACACTCTCTTCACCTCTGGCTCTCTGGGGTCGTACAGCAGCACGCTGCGTTCCGTCCTCGAAGCGCGTCAACCCGTGGAAACGGCGGCGGACTAAGGATCGGAAGCTCATGGAGACCAGCCTGCTCGCGTTTCTGCTCATCAGCCTTGCCAAGGTCATCGTTGTCGTGGTGATCCTGCTTATGGCGGTGGCCTACACCGTCCTGCTCGAGCGCAAGCTGGTCGGCCGCATCCAGAATCGCTGGGGACCCAGCCGCGTCGGTCCCTTCGGCCTGCTCCAGCCGCTCATGGATGGCGCCAAGCTCTTCCTCAAAGAAGACCTGATACCCGAGGCGGTTTATCGTCCTCTCTACATTCTTGCGCCCATCATCGCCCTGGGCTGCGCGCTCATGTCCATCGCCGTCGTACCCTTCGGGGCCGACATTCGCTGGAAAGGCGTGGACCTTTTCGAGATTGCCGACGTCAACATCGGCCTCCTCATCATCCTCGGCATCACTTCCGTCGGCGTCTACGGCATCGCGCTCTCCGGCTGGTCGTCGAATAACAAATATTCGCTGCTGGGCGCGCTCCGTGCCAGCGCCCAGGTCATCAGCTACGAGCTCGCCCTCGGGCTCTCCCTCGTCGGAGTCGTGCTGCGCTCCGGTTCGCTCCGCCTCCGCGACATCGTCGATGTCCAGTCCACCCACGGCTTGCTCTCCTGGAATTTCTTCGGCGGTTTCCAGTTTGTCGCCTTCCTCATCTATCTCATGGCCGCGTATGCCGAAACCAACCGCGCCCCCTTCGATCTTCCCGAGGCGGAGAGCGAGCTTACCGCCGGCTACCACACCGAATACAGCTCCATGAAATTCGCCATGTTCTTCATGGCCGAATACGGCAACATGATCACCGTCGGCTGCGTCGCCACTCTGCTCTTCTTCGGCGGATGGACCAGCCCCTTCGGCAATCTGTTCCCCGAACCTCACAACGCGATCCTCCTCTCGTTTCTTTCGCTCTTCTGGTTTGTCGCCAAAGTTTTCTGCTTCCTCTTTCTCTATATCTGGGTGCGCGGGACGCTTCCGCGCTTCCGTTACGACCAGCTCATGGGCTTCGGATGGAAATTTCTGATTCCCGTCGCCGTCGCCAATATTGTTGTCACCAGTTTCTTCATCGGACTGCGGCTGCCGCTGCACTGATCTAAAATTTTGTTTTGGACTTCCGGCCGCTGCTGTTCTTCTGCTGTTCTGAGTAACGAAACACGATGCATCTCGCTCTGTTCATCATCTTCGCGGGGTTGTGTGTGGCGGGCGCCCTGAATCTCCTGCTCCAGCGCCACCCCATCAACAGCGCGCTCTCGCTTATCGTGGTCATGAGCTCGCTCGCGGTGCTGTATCTGCTGCTCGGAGCCGAATTCCTCGCCGCCGCCCAGGTCATCGTCTACTCCGGCGCCATCATGGTGCTCTTCACCTTCGTCATCATGTTGCTGAATGCCGGAAAAGAAGAGCGCACCCACGGCAGCAGACTCGCTTACATCGCCGGATTCCCCGGAGCCGCCGCGCTCCTTGGCCTCTTGACCTACATTTTCCTTTCCCACAGCGCCACTTTCGGGCAGGCGCGCCTCGGCGAATATCTCGCCACCACCGACGACATCAGCCGCGTGCTCTTCCGCGATCTTCTGCTCCCCTTTGAAGTCACTTCCGTCCTGATTCTCATCGCGATCCTGGGCGCCGTTGCCCTGGCCAGAAAGGAGCACTGAGCCATGGTCCCCATCGCGTATTACCTCGTCCTCAGTGCCGTCCTCTTCTCCATCGGAGTCGCCGCCTTTCTCATCAAGCGCAACATCATCACCGTCTTCATGTCGATTGAGCTCATGCTCAACGCCGTCAACCTCGCCTTCATCGCCTTCTCCCGCCAGTGGAGCCAGACCACCGGCCACCTCCAGGTCAATGGCCAGATTTTCGTATTCTTCGTGATGGTCGTCGCCGCCGCGGAAGCTGCCGTCGGCCTCGCCATCATCATCGCCGTCTTCCGCGCCCGCAACACCCTCAACGTCGACCAGATCGATCTGATGAAGCTATGACCGACCTTCACCTGTGGCTCATTCCGCTCGTCCCGCTCGCCGGATTCCTGGTGAATGGTCTGCTCGGCCGCAAATTCCAGAAACGCGTCGTCACCACCGTCGCCCTGGTCGCGTCGCTGATCCCGCTCCTTCAGGTCGCAGTCATTGTTACAAAATTCGGCTCCCTCGCCCTGCCCCACATTGAGAACCTCGGCCCCTGGATTCAGGCCGGCTCTTTCCACGCCGACTTCTCCTTCCAGCTTGATCAGCTGACCCTCGTCATGCTCTCGGTCGTCACCGGCGTCGGCTTCCTAATCCATATCTATTCCGTCGGCTACATGGGCGAGGAAGACGGCTACTGGCGCTTCTTCGCATACATGAACCTCTTCCTCTTCTTCATGCTCACGCTCGTGCTGGCGGAAAACTTCCTGCTGATGTTCGTGGGCTGGGAGGGCGTGGGGCTTGCTTCCTACCTGCTCATCGGCTTCTGGTACACGCGTGACGCCGCCGCCAACGCCGGCAAAAAAGCATTCATCGTCAACCGCATCGGCGACTTCGGCGTTCTGCTCGCGATGTTTCTGCTCATCGAACACTTCGGTAGCGTCAGCTTCACCGAAGTCTTCAGCGCGATCGCCGCCCACCCCGCCTGGCAGGGCGGCTTCCTCACCGCGATCGCGTTGTTCATCGTCCTCGGCGCCACCGGAAAATCCGCGCAGATTCCCCTCTATGTCTGGCTCCCCGACGCCATGGAAGGTCCCACCCCCGTCTCCGCGCTCATCCACGCCGCTACCATGGTCACCGCGGGCGTCTACATCGTCGCGCGCACCCACGTCATCTTCGACCGCTCTCCGTACGCGCTCGCCATCGTCGCCATCATCGGCGTGGCCACCGCATTTTTCGCCGCCACCATCGGATTAGTCCAGACCGACATCAAGCGCGTCCTTGCCTACTCCACCATTTCGCAGCTCGGGTACATGTTTCTGGGATGTGGCGTCGCCGCCTACTCCGCCGGAATCTTCCATCTCGTCACTCACGCGTTCTTCAAGGCGCTGCTCTTCCTCGCCGCCGGCTCCGTCATTCACGCGTTGAGTGGTGAACAGGATATGCGCGCCATGGGCGGGCTCCGCCAAAAAATCCCCATCACCTTCTGGACCATGACCGCTGCCGTCCTCGCCATCTCCGGCTTTCCGCCGCTGGCAGGCTTCGTCAGCAAGGACGAAATTCTCTACCAGACCTTTATCGCGCCCAATGGGGGCAAGCTTCTCTGGGCCATCGGCCTTCTCACCGCCGGACTCACATCCTTTTATATGTTTCGGCTCTGGTACCTGACCTTCTTCGGCGAATCCCGCACCCAGACCGCTGCAATCGAAGAAGAAGCCGCCCCCGTCCATGCCCGTTCCGATACGAAGCTGGTCCTCGAAGCCGAGCCGCAGGCTCACCCCGTCCACGAGAGTCCCTGGATCATGCTCGGGCCCCTCGTGATCCTCGCCATTCTCTCCGTCATCGGCGGCTGGATGGGCTGGCCGGAAGGGCTCGGCGGCAGCAACTGGTTCTCCCGCTTCCTCGAACCCGCGGTCGGCGTTCTGCCCGCGCCATCGTCACCGGAAAGCCACCTGACCGAACTCATTTTGGCTCTCGTTTCGACGTTCGTCGCCGCCTCCGGCTGGCTCGCCGCGCACATTATGTACTATGCCAGGCCGGAGCTCCCCGCGCGCCTCACCGCGCAGTTCCCAGCGCGGTACGCGCTCCTGAAAAACAAATACTGGGTCGACGAAATCTATGCAGCCATTGTCGTCGCCCCCGTCCTCTTTATCGCGCGCTGGGTCCTCGCCGTCCTCATCGATCGCGGCCTCATCGACGGTGGGAGCCTCACCGCCGGCTATTCCGCCCAGGGACTGGGAGCCCTGGTCGCGCGCATTCAGTCCGGCAATATTCGCTCCTACGCCGGATGGCTGGCGTTCTTCGCGGCTGCTTTGCTGGCTGCGTCATACTTTGGCTGGACCACTCACTTCTTCCTCCAATGAACCCTGGATCAAGGACGACTCTGTGCTGAACGACCACATCCTTACCGCGATCACCTTCGTGCCCACTGCCGGCGCGCTGGTCGTCGCGTTCTTGCCGCGCAAAGGTCGCGTCATCCCGGCGTTCACTCTCCTCGTCACGCTCGTCACCTTCGTCCTCTCGCTGCATTTGCCCGCGCATTTTGACTACGCGCACCACGGCTTCCAGTTCGAAGAGAACCGCCCATGGATCTCCAGCCCTGCGATCCGCTATCACCTCGGCGTCGACGGCCTTTCCCTGTGGCTGGTTCTGCTCACCACGTTCCTCGGCCCCATCGGCGTCCTCATCTCCTGGCGCGCCATCGAGACGCGCACCCGGGAATTCTATTTCCTCTTCCTCCTGCAGCAGACCGCCATGGTCGGCGTCTTCGTCGCTCTCGATCTCTTCCTCTATTACGGCTTCTGGGAGCTGTCTCTGGTGCCGATGGCGATTCTGATCGCGATGTTCGGTCCCAACCGCGGTCGCGCTGCCGCGCTCAAGTTTTTCCTCTACACCTTCCTTCCCTCCGGGCTGCTTCTTGTCGCCATCCTCTGGCTCTACGCAAAAACGAATACCTTCGACTTCGTCCAGCTCCAGGCCCTCCTCGGGAACGGAACCTTCGCGCCGCAGGCCCTGTGGTGGGTTTCGCTGGCCTTTCTGGTGGCTTTCGCCGTCAAAGTTCCCGTCTTTCCACTCCATGGCTGGCTGGCCGACGTCATTCAGGAAGCGCCCACCGCCATGGCCATGGTCGTCGCAGGCAAGCTCGGCCTCTACTCCATCTTCCGTTTCAACCTCGGACTTTTCCCGGCTCAGTCGCGCGCCATCGCCCCGCTCATGATTGTTCTCGCCGTCGTTGGCCTGCTCTACGGAGCGCTCGTTGCCCTGGCGCAAACCGACATGAAGCGCCTCATCGCCTTCTCCATCCTCGGCAACCTCAGCTTCTGCACGCTCGGCATCTTCTGCTTTGCTGTCGCTGGCCTCAACGGCGCAGTTTTCCAGACCATCAACGAGGGAGTCACCGGCGGCGCCCTGCTCGTTCTCGTCGCGCTTCTCTACGAGCGCTACGGGACGTATGACATGACGCTGTACGGCGGCCTTGCGGCGAAGCTTCCGATGCTGGCCACGCTGTTCGTCATCACCTCGCTCGCGCTCATCGGCCTGCCCCTCTTCAACGGCTTCATCGGCGAGTTCCTCGTCCTCAGCGGCAGTTTCCAGGTCCATCCGCAGTGGGTCGCTGCGGCCACCGTCGGCGTCATCCTCAGCGCCACCTATATGCTCTGGATGGTCCAGCGCATCTTTTACGGCAAAGAATCTTCGCTGGTCGTCAACCGTCCCGCGTTCGACCTGAACGTCCGCGAGCAACTCACCCTCTGGCCCATGGCGATTCTTATGCTCGCGATGGGCGTCGCCTCGCCTTATTGGATCAAAGCTATCGACGGCGCTATGAGCCCCCTGGCCGGCAACGCTACCAGCGTCCCCGCCTCGCCACCCGCGGCCATCCAGCTCTCCGGAGGCGCACAGTGAACGACGCTCTCCGCATTCTGCCTGAAATCATCCTCACCCTCGCAGGCGTGCTGGTCATGATCGCTGACGCGCTGCTGCCGAAACTCTCCAGCCGCAAACCGCTGGGCTGGCTCGCGGTTCTGGGTGCGCTGGCCGCGCTCGGCGCCAGCTTCTGGCAATATCAGCTGCCCGCGGGCGCCGCGTACTACGGCGTCGTGCAGACTGACGCTTTCAGCGTCTTCTTCCACGTCCTGATCGCCGGAATCGTCCTGGCTTCGCTGCTCATCACGCTCGACGCCGTCACTCCTGAAACCGAGGGCCTCGGCGAGCTCTTCGCGCTCATGCTCTTTGGCTCCGTCGGCATGATGCTCATGACGAGCGCCGTTGAACTGCTCCTCGTCTTCGTCGCGCTGGAAATCTCCTCGATCTCCACCTACATCATGGCGGGATACCGCCGGAAGAGCGCCAAGAGTCCTGAATCCGCGCTCAAATACT
Organism: Acidobacterium sp.; assembly: GCA_003131625.1. GTDB lineage: Bacteria > Acidobacteriota > Terriglobia > Terriglobales > Acidobacteriaceae > Palsa-343. Next base: position 58,779 of record PKVY01000055.1, read on the forward strand.
TCCTGCTGGGATCCTTTGCCACCTCGTTTTTCCTGTACGGCATCGCTCTGATTTTCGGCGCCACCGGGACCACCCGCATCGGCGCCATCGCCGACGCCATCGCTACCGCGAACCCCTCCAGCGCGCTTCTCTACGTCGGCCTCGCGATGGTCATCGTCGGCCTCGGCTTCAAGGTCTCCGCCGCGCCCTTCCACGTCTGGACGCCCGACGTCTACGAAGGCTCTCCCTCGCCGGTCGTCGCGCTCATGTCCACCGGGCCCAAGGCCGCCGCCTTTGCCGTCCTGCTGCGCATTGCTTACGGCGCGTTGCCCCAGCTCCATGCTGACTGGGTTCCCATCCTGTGGTGGCTCGCCGTTATCTCCATGACCATCGGCAATCTCGGCGCTCTGCGCCAGAGCAATGTCAAGCGCATGCTGGCCTACTCCTCCATCGCTCATGCCGGATACATTCTCGTCGCCTTCACCGCGCTCTCCGCCGACGGAGTCGCCGCCGCCAGTTTCTACGCCGTCTCCTACGCAGCCATGAACGTCGGCATTTTCGCCATCGTCAGCCACGCCGGCGGCTACGACGACCGCCTCACGCTGATCGACGACTATCGCGGACTCGCGTATCGCTCGCCGTTGCTCGGCGGCGCTATGGCCTTCTTCCTCATCTCGCTCATCGGCATCCCTTTCACGGGCGGATTCTTCGGCAAGTTTTACGTTTTTGCCGCCGCGCTCCATTCCGGGATGGTCTGGCTGGCGATCATCGGCCTCATCAACAGCGGCATCGCCGCCTTCTACTACTTGCGCGTGGTAATCGCGCTTTACTCGCGACCCTCTGAGGCTGCTCCGGCGCTCGCCCTCGAGAAGCCTTCCCTCGCTCTGCTGATCGCGATATTCATCACCTCGGCAGCGACGCTCATCCTCGGCATTGTCCCGGGCAGTGTGCTCGACGCAGCCCGCGCCGCGGCGCAGACCTTCACTTCCGTGGGTCAGGATGCCGCAACCCCAACCTCTTCCTCAGTGGATGCAGTCCGTACGGGGCGGTAAAGCCCGCCCCGCGGTTCTTCAGGCGCTGAACCGGCCCCGCGCCATTCCCGGCGGCAGATCGCGCGATCCCAGATCGGCGAGCGTCGGATCGGGCTTCCATCTCCTGCCCGCCGAAGCCGGCGCCGTCATCACTTCTTTCCACGCCTGCTGGAATTTGTCCATCTCGCTGCGCGTGCCCACGGTGATGCGCACGTACGTGGGCCATACCGGCCAGACGCGTCCGATGTAGACGTTCTTCTCCGCCATGGCGGCGATCACTTCTTTGCCCGGCCGTCCCGTGTCGACCATGAAGCAGTTGGTCTGCGACGGAATGAACTTGTAGTGGTTCGCCGCCAGCCAGGCAAACGTATCGTTCCGGATGTCGGTGTTGATCTTGCGCCGCTCCGGCACCAGCTCCGGTACCTGCAGGCTGCTCGTCGCCGCGGCCACCGCGAGGATCGGCATCATGTTCATCCCGTAGACCTGTATCTTCGCCAGCAAATCCGGCCGCCCGATTGCGAATCCGCACCGCAGTCCCGCCATCCCGTAAATCTTCGAGAAGGTTCGCAGCACGATCAGGTCCTTATCCGCCTTCACCAGATCGATCGACGGCGTCGCGTCTGAAAAATGGATGTACGCCTCGTCCACCAGCAGAATCGATCCCTTCGGCTTGTTGGCCAGCGCGTATTCGATGTCCTCGCGGCTGGTGATCGTCCCCGTCGGATTGTTCGGATTGCAGATGTAGAAAACGCCCGCGTTGGGATCGGCGGCGATCATCGCCCGCACATCGTGCGAATAGTCCTTCGCCAGTGGAACCTTCACGATATTCGCGCCCGAGAATTTCGCCGCGTACAGCGGCGCTTCATAGCTGGGGTCGGCGACCACCAGGCTGCGCTCCTTCGACGTAAAGGCCAGCGTCGTGTAGTGCAGCGGCTCGCTCGATCCGGCATAAACCCTCAGGTAATCCGGCTTCAAACCTTCCATGGCGGTGAACGCGTCCACCAGCTTCTGCGTCAGCTGGTCGTCGTAGCGTCCGCCTTCCGGCAGCAGGCTGCTCATCACCGCGCACGCTCCGCTGCATGGTCCGAGAGGATTCTCATTCGCGTCGATGCGCACCGCTCCCGGCGGCAGGTCGCGCGCAATGCGGGCCCGCTGCGCGCGTGCCAGTTGAGGTTCAGTCAGAATCGGCATCGCGGCCGCGGCGGTTGCGGCGGCGGCCATACCAAAAAAAGTGCGGCGGGAGAGATTCGTGTTCATCGGCGCCTCCTGAATTTGGATGCTGGACCCTACTTCCCCAACAATGCGTGCATTGGACTGTGGCCGTTCACCGCGATCACTTCAATTTCCACCAAAGCCCCGGGAAGCGCAAGAGCCGCCACCTGCATGGCGCTCCGCGCCGGCTTATGCGGTTGATCCTTTGTACCAAAATATTGGGTGTATCCCTTCATAAATCCGGCAAAATCCATTTTTCCGCGCTGCGCCGGATCGCCCGCCAGGTAGGCGTGCATCATCACCACGTCGCCCAGTGTCAGGTGCTGCTCCCCCAGCTCCCGCTTGATCGTGTCCAGCACGTGCATCGTTTGCGTTTCCGTATCGCCCGGCTGGCCCTTCGCCACCGACGAATCGATCGCCCCGCTCAGATACAGCGTGTCGCCGACCCAAACTCCTTCTGAAATAGGGAAGTCCGAATTCGCCAGCGGCACCCGCGTCACCGTGCTCTGGGCCATCGCGCCGCCGCAGGCCGTTGCAGCTGCCAGGACTCCCACAAAGATCCGCTTACGCAGCAAGGTTCCCTCCATTCTCCACCCGTGCTCCCAGCTGGTTGATCACCCGATACGACGACAGCGCAGCGCCCTCCTGCCAGCCCACCAGATGGCTGGTGTGGTCGCCTGCAAAGTAGACGCGCCGATCCGGCGCCAGCAAAACATCCAGCGCTCCCGGACCCCCCGCATTGCCGAACCCGCTGACCCAGGCGCCCAGGTTGTACGGAATCTGTCCCCAGCTGATGTACATCGGCTTCGAAAGATCCTTCCCATGCCCCGGATGCAGAATCTCGATCGCCTGCCGCGACGCGTCGAGCTTCGCCTGCACATTGGGCAGCTTGCCGAACGCGGTCCCGTTTTCGATGGAGTACCCGCTGACCACCACGCCGCGCTCCGAAAACAGCCGCGCGCTCGGGTACCACACCACGTTCACCGTCTGCTGCAGATACGAAAGCCCGCCGTAGATGCCGTTCTCTTTCTCCCAGAAGCGCGGCGCTTCCCATGCGACTTTGTACGCCGAATCGTAGCTGGTGCCGTCGATCGCCTGTCGCACAGCGGGGCTGAAGTCCGCGTCCAGCGTGCGGACAATCGTCAGCGGCATCGCGCAGATGCAGTAGTCGGCATTCACCGTATGGTCGGCCCCGCTGGCGCTGTCGCGATAAACCACCGTCACTCCCGTTGCGGATTGCCGGATGCTGCGCACCACCGCGCCCGGCCGCACCACGCTCCCCAGCTTCTTCTCGAACGCCGCCGGGATCCGGTCCATCCCGCCTACCGGCTGGAACATCGTCGGCTGCCAGTCGATGACTTCCTCGGCCAGCATGCCCTGCCACAAATCCGCGTCCAGCAGCGCGTGCATCGGCAGGGCATCGATCGCCTCCGGCATCTCTTTTCCCGCGCCGGGCGGCACTTTGAAGCCCGACCGCTCCGTGCCCTTGAACGTCAAATCCGGCTGCAGATCGCCGTACTGCTTCAGGAACGCGATCATCCGCTCGCGATCTTCGGCCGTGATCTCTTCGTCGAGCGCGCCTTTGCGGATGCATTTGGCCAGCAGCTCGGAAACGTGGCCACGCGTATCGTTGACCGCCTGGCGTTCCGTCACCGGATTGCCGCCGTTCAGTTTCTCGCTCTGCATCAGCGCGCCGCGCGACGAGTTGACTTCCACCTCCAGCGCCACACCCAGCTCCCGGCAATAGCCGAGCATGGCGTGGTGGATCGCCGGAAGGCGCGCCGGCCCCGCATTGAAATAATTCCCTTCATCGAAACTGCACGATTGCCGCATGCCGCTGGCGAAGTCCACATTCGTGCCGCCCCGGACCGTCCAGTTGCGCCCGCCGCATCGCTCGCGCGCTTCCAACAGCGTGCACGACCAGCCCGCCTTGCCGAGCTCATAGGCAGCTACCAGGCCGGCGATCCCCGCACCCAGAATCACGACCTTCGTCCCTTTTCCATCGACCAGCCGCAGCTTGCCCGATTCCGCCGATGCCTCGGGAATCGCCAGCAGCCCGAGCGACTGCATCATCGCGAACGCGGCGCTGTACCCACCTGCCTCGCCCACACGCATCAGAAACTGACGTCTGGTAAGACCCATGCTTTCTGTTTTCCTTTTGCCCTGGGGAACGCCATCATTGTCCCATACCCTGACGGACCCGTTTCAAAAAAAGGGCCCGCGGCCGGAGACAGAGCCACGGGCTTCAGGGAGGCTAAAACAAAATTTTTAGAGCCAGCGGCGTGGTGCGACCTCCGGGTGATGTGAGCCCAGGACAGAGCAGTGCCAGGGCGCGCAGCTCATGCGCTGCGTCGTCGTTCGCGTTTCTATTGAGGTCTTCGACAGGGAAGGTTGCCGCGGCCGATCTGCGCTTCTGACAAGGAAGGCAAATCTGCGGCTCTTCATCTCGTCATGAAATGAAGAGGGTCTTCCATTCTTGTCACACCCCGGGAAAAATTTCAAGCGCCATTCATAATTTCTATCCCCGCCTCGTCACAAACAGCAGCGCAATTCGCCGCCGCGATCCGTCACTGCCTCTGTTCTTCCCCCCCAAACCGCTGTCCGAACGTGCGCCAGATGGGTTACCAAAAGGGTATTCCGCGCGACCCTTCCTGTGCCCGCCATCACATACAGTCGTCTTTGCGGAAGCGGAGCATTAGATACCGGAAAGGAGGGTTTTATGCCGAATCGAATCCACGTTGCATTCGTAGCCGCGATGCTCGCCACCGCCGCTTTCGGGATAGCCCAAACAACACCCATCATCAAACAAGTGCCGGTGAGGCCCACTTCACCTGCTTCCGGGAAACTGATGTACACCACCTATTGCGCTGTATGCCACGGTGTGGACGGCAAGGGCGCCGGCCCCGCTGCTGCAGCCCTGAAGGATCAACCCACCAACCTGGTGCAGCTCTCCAGGGACAATGGCGGCAAGTTCCCAGACGCTCACATCTATTCCATCCTGCAGTTCGGAATGGAAAACCCCGCGCACGGCTCTGCGGACATGCCCGTTTGGGGTCCCGCGCTCCGCTCCCTCGATCGCGGCAGTCCGTCGCCCGATATGCAGGAGCACCAGAGGCTCGCGAATCTGACTAACTACCTCAAGTCAATTCAGCAGCAGTAAGCTTCCGGAAAAGAAAAACTCCCTGCCACGGCAGGGAGTTTTTTGTGCCCGCTCTCGAAGCCTACTTCACCTTCGCAAAAACAATCAGCAGCGTAAACAACGCCAGCGATTCCATAAACGCCAGCCCCAGCAGCAACATGGTCAGAATGCCCGCTCGTGCTCCCGGATTCCGCGCCAGAGCCTCGGTCGCCGAAGCCGTCGCGCGCCCCTGTCCCAGTCCGCAAAGTCCCGATGCAATGGCCATCCCAATGCCCGCGCCGATCGGCACCCAGCTCGGTGCGGCGCTGACGCCAGATGCTTGTGCGAACGCAGGCGAGGCCATGAACAGCGCCGCCAGCGTCATGAATGCGTATTGCAGTTTCCGCATACTTTTCTCCTGCTTCCTTAAAATTGCCGCCAGTGGGTGGTTGAGGCTCACCGTGCTGGCCCCCTCACGCTGAACGGCTGTCCTCGCCGGAGTGGAAGCCCTCTCCGGCAGGAAATTCCTTTTAGTGCTCCGGATGCGTCGTCGCCTCCGCCAGATAAATCGTCGTGAGCAGCATAAAAATGTACGCCTGGATCAGCGCCACTCCGAAGTGCAGTCCCAGAAAGATGATCGGGATCGCCGGCGGCACCAGCGAGAAAAACACCAGCGTCAGCAAATCGCTGGCAAACATGTTCGCGTAAAGACGAACCGTTAGCGACATAATCCGCGCCAGGTGCGAAATAATCTCGATCGGGAACATCAGCGGCGCGATCCACCACACCGGCCCCATAAAGTGCTTGATGTATCCGATCGGACCCTGCGCCCGCAGCCCGTTCCAGTTGTAGTAGGCGAACGTGAACAGCGCCAGGCCCAGCGGCACTGACGGATTTGCCGTCGGCGTGTCGATCCCCGGCAGCAACCCGAAGCAGTTGCACAGCAGGATGAACACCAGCAGGCAGGTCAGAACCGGCAAAAACTTCTGGTAACCGTGACCCATCACCTGTTCCGCCTGGCTGCTCACGAATTCGTGCACGATCTCCGCCAGATGCTGCGCGTTCCCCGGCTTCTCCACGCTCAGCCGCGTCCGCACCAGGAGGAAAAACAGCACCAGACCGGTGAAAACGAGCAGTTCCAGCGTCAGCGTGTTGTTGATCGGATGGCTCGGATGCGCCGAGTGAACCCCAACCATTCCCAGCAGAGCATCCACCGGCGTGGCAAACCAGTGGTTCAGCAGGTGCGTTAGAAAATTGATCCAGGCGAGCATGTTTTTTCGCTAATTCCGCAGGAGCCGAAGGGCTTCGAAAGACAGGGCAACGACGGCTAATCCGATGCCCGCTACCAATGCGTAAACACTACCGTGGAAACACCTTAGACTAACATACAGAATCGCCGCGACCACCCCCAGGCGCAGAAAAAACATCACCAAAGTGCGCCCCATCGGCCGCGCGGTTTGCTGGTTGTCCAGTTTCGCAAAAACCGCCAGCGCCAGGTTGCGCCATTCCCGAATTCCCGTGTACGAAATCAGCGCCCCGGCCAGCTCCAGCAGCCCCGTTTGCCAGCCCATCGTGAAGGTGAACACCAGGAACAGTGCCAGCCCCAGCACCACCACCGTGCGCAGGGCGCGGCGCAGCATCTCCCGCAGATCGTCGTCCGTCATCGACGCCGCCAGGTTCGCAGCCGGGCCGTTTTCCTGGTTCACGGCTTCCTATCCTCTTTCTCCAACTGCTTTTCCTGGCCCAGCACCAGCCGGAAAATCTGCACAAACCCGGCCACGCACCCCAGCACGATCCCCGCCAGGTAGATCCAGTCCTGGTGCAGCCACTTGTCGAGGCCCGCGCCGCCCAGCCAGCCCACCAGCACCGCCGCCGGCAAAATAAACGCGATCTGCGTCAACTTCTCCGCCCGCACCAGGCTATCGACAGTCTTCGTGCGCTTCGGTGCGTCCGGATTGGGTGGCTGCTGCGGCATCGGGCTACTTTTCCCAAACGGTTATACACCTCGGGAACCCAACGTTCGCAGCACGAAAGTTATACTCGAACCAGACCCGCAAACGAATGAGCTACGACCACTTCGAGTCCGAGTTCGAGCGAAGCCTCTACGGCCTTCGGCAGGAGAAACTCAAGCAGATTGCCGCCCTCGGCCAGCAGGCCTACCCCAATTCCTTCGCCGCCACCCACACCTTCGCGCAAATTCGCGCCGCCCACGATGCCTCGCCTGGCGAGCAACTCGAAACCGAGCGCATTCCCGTTGCCGTTGCCGGACGCATCATGGCGATTCGCCAGCAAGGCAAGGCCGGTTTCGCCACGCTCCAGCAGGAAGGCGTGCGCCTCCAGATCTACGTCCGCAAAGACGCCGTCGGCGACCCCGCCTTCGAGCTCTACAAGCTTCTCGACCTCGGCGACCACATCGGCGTCACCGGCTACCTCTTCCGCACCCGCACCAACGAGCTCACCGTCCACGTCGAGACCATCACGTTTCTCGCCAAGGCCCTGTTCGCCCTGCCCGAGAAATACCACGGTCTCGCCGACATCGAGCTGCGCTACCGCCGGCGCTACGTCGACCTCTTCATGAACCCGCTGCTCAACGAAACTCCGGCCGCAGGCGCTGCTCCCTCCGAAGGCGCAACCGAGGCGCAGAAAGCCGAGGAGATTCACGTCCGCGACGTCTTCATCAAGCGCGCTCAGGTGCTGCGCGCCATCCGCAAATTCTTCGACGCGCGCGGCTACATCGAAGTCGAGACCCCCATGATGCAGTCCATCGCCGGTGGCGCCATGGCTCGTCCCTTCGTGACCCATCACAATGCCCTCGACATCGACCTCTTCCTGCGCATCGCCCCCGAACTCTATCTCAAGCGCCTCGTCGTCGGCGGNNATGCTCGAGTTCTACCAGGCCTATGCGAACTACAAAGACCTGATGACGCTGACCCAGGAACTCATCCAGCAGGTCGCGCTCGAAGTGAACGGGACGACGATCACCCACTTCAACGGCGTCGAGATCGACCTCGCCAAGTGGGAAAAACTCACCATGCGCGAAGCGATTATTAAGTGGTGGCCGAAGGAAGTTGGTTCACCTCCAACGCTTGAGACCTTGGGTGACGCCAAGCGACTTGAGGAATTCCTGAACCGGTCGCTCCAGCATTTGCAGGCGCATTATCCTCAGATCACCACGCCAAGCAACGAGGTCCAAGGCGTGGATCTCGAACGGCATCGGGAATTGCGCAGCCTCCTGCTACTCATCAATGGGCAGCGAATCCTGCTGAGTGGCGATTTCACTGAGGCGGTAAAGGCGATAAGCCCCGCGCTCAATATCCCCATGCCGACTGGTTCCGTGCTACATAAGCCCCAGTCGCTCGGGAAGACCATCGCGGGTATATTCGAGGCCGTCGCGGAGCGAAATCTCATCCAGCCCACCATAATCTACGAATTCCCGCTCGCCGTTTCCCCCCTCTCCAAACAAAAGCCCGACGAGCCCGACTGGGTCGAGCGCTTCGAGTTCTACATCGGCGGATTCGAGCTCGGCAACGCCTTCTCCGAGCTCAACGACCCCGAAGAGCAGTTTCGCCGCTTCCAGGAACAGCTCGACCAGCACGCCCGCGGCGACGAGGAAGCCCACCAGATGGACGCCGACTACGTCCGCGCCCTCGCCTACGGCTTGCCTCCCACGGCCGGCGAAGGCATGGGCATCGACCGCCTCACCATGATCCTCACCGGCGCGCGATCCATCCGCGACGTCATCCTGTTTCCGCTGCTGCGCCCGCAGACCAGCGCGAGTGAGTAGTGCTGAGAGTTGAGGGATTAGAGCGTGGAGGTTGGGGTCGATCGACGAGAGCAGTTCCGGACCCTCGCGCTGCGGCGCTCCGCGCGTTCCCGGGTTTCGAAGGCGAAACCCGGGACGGCAGATAAACTCTACGTTCGAAGCACTACTTCCCGAGCTTCTTCACAATTGCGTTTGCGAACGCCCCGTACGAGGTACTGTCGGATTCGCCGTGCCCCAGGGCTTTTTTAGAATCGGCCTTGCGCAGCGAGTACTCGAGAAGAGCGCCGTTCTGAAGTTTGGTGTCCTTGAGCATCAGCTGGTTGCCGGTGCCCGAACTTCCCTGCGTGCCGCCCAAAGTGCCGCCGTAATTGGGAGTGTCCTGAATGCCTTCCTGTCGCCAAATCGTGACTACGTCGGTGCAGTTGCGGGTTTTGGCTTCGGCGTCGATGGTTTTCGGATCAACGCCGGTTACCGGAACCACGCTCAGCGTTGCGCCGCCAGCCAGCGTGCGCGGCACCAGTTCTTTGGCCATCGCGGTCACGTCATTCGCAATGTCGGCGTTGACGCCGCGAGCGTCCTTGCCCTGGAAAACACAAACGGTTACGCCCTGAGCCAACGCGCTGGGCGCGAGCATCGCGAGCATCGCTGTAAACGCAAGAAGCATTCGGTTCATGGGTGGGCCGCCTCCTTGAAGCGGACAAAGTATAACCCAGGTACGAGCGGGGACACCAAAAAGACGCCTCGCAGGACGCAAAAAAGGGGTTGGACCTGGATTTCTAGACCTGGATTTTTACCGGCCAGGTCTTCCATATGTCGGCGCAGTAATCCCGAATGGAGCGATCGGAGGAGAATTTGCCAATGCGCGCCACGTTGAGGATCGACATGCGGGTCCATTCGTCCTTGATCGTATACGCCGCGCTCACGCGTTCCTGGCAATCGATGTAGGACTGGTAATCGGCGAGCAGCAGGTAGTCGTCGCTGCCGAGAAGGGACTGCACCAGGGGCTCGAAAAGGCCGCGATCGCCATGCGAAAATTCGCCGCTGGCGAGAGCGTCGATGGCTTCTTTCAGGCTTGGGTTCGCATCGTAAAAGGTTCGCGGATTGTAACCCGTTGCCTTGCGCTGCTGCACTTCAGCGGCGGTCAGCCCGAAGAGGAAGAAATTCTCCGCGCCGACTTCTTCCCGAATTTCGATGTTCGCGCCGTCCAGCGTTCCAATGGTGATCGCGCCATTCATCGCGAACTTCATGTTGCCGGTGCCGGAGGCTTCTTTGCCGGCGAGGGAGATTTGTTCGGAAAGATCGGCAGCCGGATACACGCGCTGACCGAGCTTCACGCTGTAGTCGGGCAGAAAAACGACTTTCAGCCGGCCGCGCACCAGAGGATCCGAGTTGATCGCTTCGCCAACCGAATGGATCAGCTTGATGATCAGCTTGGCCATGCGATAACCAGGCGCCGCTTTGCCGCCGAAAAGAAACGTGCGCGGTACCACGACGCACTCGGGATCGTGCTGGATGCGTTTGTAGAGGGTCAGGATATGGAGAATCTGCAGATGCTGGCGCTTGTACTCGTGCAGGCGCTTCACCAGCACGTCGAACATCGATTCGGGATCGATGGCGATGCCAAGGCGTTCGTGAATGTAGGCAGCCAGCTGCAGTTTGTTGTGCTGGCGGATGGCGCGCCATTCCGTGCGCAGTTCCGCATCTTCGACCATCGGTTCCAGACGGCGCAGTTTATCGAGGTCGCGGATCCAGCCCGAGCCCAGCCGCGCATTCAGCAGCTTCGTGAGCCGCGGATTGCTGAGAACCATCCAGCGGCGCGGCGTGACGCCATTGGTTTTGTTGCTGAAGTTCTGTGGGGTCAGATCGTAGAAATCGCGCAGCACGTTGGTCTTCAGCAGCTCGGTATGCAGCTCGGCCACGCCGTTGATGGCATGGCTGCCCAGCGCAGCCAGATGCGCCATGCGCACGAATCCGCCGTTGTTTTCATTCACCAGGGAAAGGCGGCGCACGCGCTCTTCGTCGCCGGGAAACTTGGCGCGCACGCTTTCCAGATGACGCCGGTTGATTTCGACGATGATTTCCAGATGCCGCGGCAGCAGGGAAGCAAACAGGCTGCGCGGCCACTGCTCCAGTGCTTCAGGAAGCAGCGTGTGGTTGGTGTACGAAAGGCAATTCTGGGTTACATGCCAGGCCACGTCCCATTCGAGCGAGTGCTCATCGACCAGGAGGCGCATCAGCTCGGCTACGGCGATGGCGGGGTGCGTGTCGTTCATCTGAATGGAAAAATTGCGATGGAGCTCGGCGAGCGGACGCTTCTGGGTGAGCTGGATGCGCAGAATGTGCTGCAGAGAGCAGGAGACGAAGAAGAACTGCTGGGCGAGCCGCAGTTGCTTGCCCTGCAAGCCGTCGTCGTTGGGATACAGGATCTTCGAGATATTCTCCGACGACACTTTATCGGCGACGGCGCCGACAAAGTCGCCATTGTTGAAGGTTCCGAAGTCGAAGGATTCGACGGCCTGGGCCGACCACAGGCGCATGGTGTTCGCGGTGTTGGTGCGGTAGCCCAGAATGGGCGTATCGTGCGGAATGCCGCGCACCACCTTCTGCGGAATCCAGGTCACATGCGCTCGTCCCGTCGAGTCGGACTGGGTTTCCGTGCGGCCACCGAGTTTGACTTCAAAGGCATCTTCGGGACGCTCGAGCGCCCAGGGATTTCCCAGCCTCAGCCACTTGTCGGTTGATTCGACCTGCCAGCCATCGCGAATTTGCTGATCGAAGATGCCGTATTCGTAGCGAATGCCGTAGCCGATGGCGGGAATGTCGAGGGTGGCGAGGGAATCCATGAAACAGGAAGCCAGGCGGCCAAGGCCGCCATTGCCGAGGCCAGGCTCCTCTTCCTGCTCCACAAGCGTATTCAGATCGAGGCCGAGCTGGCGCATCGCCTGCTCGGTTTCGTCATAGATGCCGAGGTTGATGAGGTTGTTGGCGAGGTGTGGACCCGTGAGGAATTCGGCCGACAGGTAGCAGACCACGCGCACATCCTGGGCCTGATAGTTGGTGACGGTGGAAATCCAGCGCTCCACCAGCCGATCGCGTACGGTGTGGGCCAGCGCCATGTAGAGATCGTTGACAGTGGCGCGTTCGAGCGATCGACCCTGCACAAACAAGAGATTGTCGAGAAAGGAGCGTGCCAGGGCTTCGACGGTAAGAGCCGTTCGATGGCACTTCTGTGATTCTGCGGATGATGCCACGGACGCTGCGATTTCCGGCACTCTTGCCTCCGACTCGACCAATGCAGGATGGGCAGCCTGGAGCAGGCGCCTCTGTTGAGAACTATCGGCACGATGCGGGGTGGAATTCAGTAAGGGAAAAAAGTCCCAGGGGTCCGGAATCCCGCGTGTTCCGTCCAACCCTATACATTGGGACCGGATGGGAAGCCGGACGAGGCGTGTCCGGAAAGGTGCGAGCCGATGAAGAAATCCGTGTTTTTGCTGGTGGTTCTGGGATGCGCAGCCGCGACTGCCCCGGCGAAGACGAAAAAAGAGGCGCCGCTGTCGCAGCTTTTTTGTCACGCGCAATACATCTACGTCGAGACGTATGAGGGCGACGCGGATGTTCAGGTCGCACGGGAGTATCCAGATGACTACAAAGCCGCGGTTGGGGTCCAGCAGCGGATTGAAAAGTGGGGACGGTACACGCTGGTGTACCAGCCGCAGCAGGCGGATCTGGTGTGGGTGGTGTGGAAGGAGCGCAAAGGCGGAAACCGGCTGCCGGGACAGCCGACGCAGATGCCGCCCGTGACGATGCCACAGCCGTCCGATCCAGGGACCGGCCCAAATCCGGGAGGTCCCGGACAGCCCGGAGCACCGGGGAGTCCGAGGCAGAACCCAGGAGGCATCGGCGGGCCGGACGGAGTGGGGACCTCCAATGGAGGACGAGGCGTGGGGATGGTTTGGCCGGTCAACGATCAGCTGGCGGTGTACATGCCGGAGAACGATGAGAGCCTGCAGTCGCCGCTGTGGAAGAAGTCGGAGAAAGACGGGCTGAGCGAACCGGACATGCCTCTCTTCGGAAAGATCGCGGACGCGATCGACGACGCGTGTTCCAAATCGACGAGCGGCTCGAAGTAGCGCGGCGCGCCGATTATTCCTCGACCAGAGATTTAAGGCGCAAGAGGGCCTTGTCCCATTCAGCGGAGATGCCCTCGAGGTAGTCGCGCAGATCGTGGACCGGCTGGGGATCGAGTTCGTACAGGCGTTCGCGGCCGGAGCGGACGCAGCGCACGATTTTAGCGTGCTCGAGGACGCGCAGGTGTTTGGTAATCGCCTGGCGCGTGAGATGCGAGCCGTGGGTTAGCTGCGAAATCGAGCAAGCCTGGCCGCGGCTGAGCCTCGCCAGCAGCGACAGGCGGGTGGGATCGCCCAGAGCGGCGAACAGCGGCGCAGGCCGGTGATGATGCGACCCGCGCTGTGCCGAGGCGCCAGCGCGAGGCGCGGGTTTAGGGGTTGCGGGCGACATACTCCTCAATGTTCTTCATCTGCTGCGTCCAGCCGCCTTCGTTGCGGGCGAAGGCTTCGTCGCGGCGATCGTCAGGCAGGTCACTGAAGCCGGATTCGGTGACGCTGAGCAGCGTGCCGGTAGGAATTTTCTCGAGGCGGAATTCGACCAGCGTGGGCATTTCTTTGGTGTAGTCAACGGCGACATCGATCGAATAGGGATGCCAGGTGAAGGCGAAGTACTGTTCGGGATCGATGGCCTGAATGACGGCGCGAAACGTGGCGTGCTCGTAGCCAGGCCAGGTGATCTGGCCGACGGCGGGCTCGCCTACCGTGAAAGGGGCGTCGAACTTAACGCGGAACCATTCGCCGAACTCACGGGAGTCGGTGAGGGCGCGCCAGACGCGGGAGACGGGGGCTTTGATTTCGACGGATTTCTCGATGCGGTCCTGAATCTTAGGGGCGTTGCGGGTAGCGGGCATAGGCAACCTCCGGGTTGCAGAATACGCCGAAATGCAGCCGGTAGCCAGTAGCCGGTGGCCTGTCTGGGGCGTTGGGAAGGTTAGGCGGCGGCGGTGAGGAGCAGCGGCGCGTCTTTGGTGATGACGAGGGTGTGCTCGTAATGAGCGGCCAGGCCACGGTCGGCGGTGCGCACGGTCCATCCATCGCGGGCGAGGATGGATTTGCCGGAGCGGCTGGCGATGATGGGCTCAACCGTGATGACCAGGCCTTCGGTGAGGAAATCGGACGCGGCGGGGTCGGGCCAGTTGGGAACGCTGGGCTTCTCGTGGATGGTGCGTCCGATGCCGTGACCGCAGAGGTCGCGGATGACGTGGAAGCCGGCGGCATTGACTTCTTTTTCGACGACGCGGCCGATGTCGCGGACGCGATGGCCGGCGCGGGCGACCTGCATGGCCTGGGTGAAGGCCCGCTGCGCGCAGACGGCCAGACGGGCGCCGATGGCGGACTCGGTGATGGGCGGTCCGACGATAACCGTCTCGGCAGCGTCGGCCATGAAACCGTCCTTTGAGATGGTGACGTCAAGCTTGAGGAGGTCGCCGTTACGGAGACGGCGGTTCGATGGGATGCCGTGAACGATTTCGTCGTTGACGCTGATGCAGCTGACGCCGGGAAACTGATAAACGGTCGTCGGGCCGGAGACGGCTCCGTGCTGGCGCATGACTTCGCCGCCGATCTCGTCGAGTTGCTCGGTGGTAATGCCGGAACGGGTCGCGGCTTTCATGGCCTCGAGCATGAGGCGGACGATGCGGCCGGATTCGCGCATGGCAGCTAGTTCTTCGGGGGTGTGGATGGACACGGTGCTACTTCCTTCAATCTATTTTCGCAGTACAGAGGATAACTCTCCAGTGATTAAGTTACTCGCCCAGCAGCAGGCGCTCGGTGGATAGGGCGTGGCCGGTGATAGGGTCGGCTTCAATAAGGAGGGCGGCCATGCGGGGGTCGCCTTTGGCGGCTTCGAATTTCGACGGCATGCTGGTGAGGAAGCGCTCGAGGACCAGCTCTTTTTGCACGCCGATGATCGAGTCGTAGGGGCCGCTCATGCCGACGTCGGTTTGGTAGGCAGTGCCGGCGTTAAGAACGCGGTTATCGGCAGTGGGGATGTGAGTATGCGTGCCGATGACGGCAGTGACGCGGCCGTCGAGATACCAACCCATGGCGCATTTTTCCGAAGTGGCTTCGGCGTGGAAGTCGACGACGATGATTTTCGCGGTGATCTGAGCGAGAAGCCTGTCCGCGGCGCGGAAAGGGTCTTCGTTATTGGCCATGAAGACGCGGCCCTGCAAATCGATCACGGCATAAGCGAGGCCGGAAGGGAGCGTGCCCTGGTAGACGCCGTAACCGGGCGTGTCGGGCGCGTAATTGGCAGGGCGCAGGACGCGGCGTGGGCGCTCATGGCTGTCGGCAGGGACGGACTTGAGGTAGTCGATGATCTCTTTCTTGTCCCAAACGTGGTTGCCGGTGGTCAGCACGTGGGCGCCCAGGTCGAAGAGCTCGTCGGCAAGAGGCGGAGTGAGGCCGAATCCGCCAGCGGCGTTTTCAGCGTTGACGATGACCAGATCGACGGCGCGGCCCGTGATGATGTGGCCGATGTGCTCGCGCACGATGCGGCGACCTGCGCTGCCGAAGACGTCGCCGACGAAGAGAATGCGCATGGGATTCAGGGTACAGGGTGCAGGGTGCAGGGTGCAGGGTACAGGTCACAGGGTACAGAAATCAGGTAGCGGGAGGCAGCAGACAGGGGACAGGAGACGGACGATCCTGGGCAGGCTGGGGACGCCAGACAGGCCACGGAGATTGTTACAGATTTTCATACGACGACGAAAAAAAGCTGTGGTAGGTTGAAGCAATGGCCGCAAATACCCGCTTCGCAACTGGCGTTCACGCCATGGTCCTGCTTGCCGCCGAACCGGAGGAACTGCAGACCTCAGAAGATGTAGCCGGCAAGCTCAGCATCAATCCTGTCGTTATTCGTCGCGTCTTCTCGCTGCTGCATCAGGCGGGGCTGCTGGAGAGCCAGAAGGGTCCGCATGGCGGGTCGAAGCTGGCGCGCTCGGCGAAAACGATCACGCTGAAGGATATCTACAGCGCGCTGGACGGCGGAGAGCTTTTCCACACGGCGACGCTGTCAGGGGCGCAATCCGCGAAGGTGGGATCGGTGCTGAAGAAGGTGTTCGGAGAAGCGGAAGCGGCGCTGCGCGAGGAACTGGAGAAGACGACGCTGAACGAGCTGGCAAAGAAGGCGGGGAAGAAGGGGAAGAAGTAGAAGAGTAGCCGGTAGCCTGTGGCGAGTAGCCGGTAGCCTGTGGCCGGATCAACTCCCCAATGCTTGAGCAGCTGCCAGCGGCTTGCGGGAGTCGGTGAGCCAGCGGGAGATGAGCACCAGCGCAATCAGAATCAGGGAGACGGTGAGGCCGGTCCAGAGGCCGGAGAGTCCCCATTTGAAGTGGAAGCAAAGCAGGGCTCCGAAGGGGAGGCCGAGGATCCAGTAGCCGGCGAAGTTCATGAGCATGGGGAAGCGGGTTTCGCCGAGGCCGCGGAGCGCGCCGGTGGAGACGGTCTGGATGCCATCGAAGATCTGGAAGCCGGCCACGATGGCGAGGATGTGCGCGCCCAGGGTGAGGACGCGAGCGTCGCGCGTCCAGATACTAATGATGGGCTGCGGAATGACGATGAGGAGGACCGCCATGAGGGCCATGAATCCGGCGCCGATAGCGATGGCGAGGATTCCAGCGCGGCGGGCGCGGGCGGGATTGCCGGCTCCGATGGCGTGGCCGACGGCGACGGCGGCTGCGGCGGAGATTCCCAGCGGAACCATATAGGTGTAGGCGGCGCAGCTGAGGACGATTTCGTGCGTGGCAAGCGCGATGGGTGTGAGGTGTGCGGCCATGACGGTGACCGCGCCGAAGGCTGCGACTTCGAGGACGACCTGTGAGGCGGCGGGCAGGCCGAGCTTCAGGAGGGCGCGGATGCGGGTCCAGTCCGGAGCGGGCCAGTGGGTGAAGAGGGCGTGGCCGCGATCGGATTCATGCGACCAGGCAGCGTAGACGAGCACACCGGCCATGTAGATGCGAGCGAGGACCGTGGAGAGCGCCGAGCCGCGCACGCCCATGGCAGGGAAGCCAAAGTGGCCGTAGATGAGAATCCAGTTGAAAGCCAGGTTGACGAGGTTGGCGGTGATGAGTGCGAAGGCAACGGGGCGGACCCGGCCGACGCCCTGGAGATAGCGGCGGAATCCGCCATAGACGAGCAGGGGGAAGGTGCCCCAGTTGAGCAGGCTGACGTAGGAGCGGGCGAGGAGGGCGACGGTGGGGTCGACGCCGCGGCCGGTGAAGATCCACTGGGCGGCGAGCATGAAGCTCATGAGCAGAGGGGTGAAGGCGAGGGCGATGTAGATGGCCTGGGCGAGGGAGCGGTGGCAGTCGTCGAAGCGGCCGGCGCCCCAGGATTGCGAGACGAGGGTGTCGAGGCCGAGGAGAAGGCCGATGCCGAAGAGGGAGGGCGCGTAGTAGATGGCGTTGCCGAGTCCGACGGCGCCGATGGCGTCCGGTCCGAGACGGCCGACCATGATGAGGTCGACGATGGTCATGGTCATCCAGCCGAGCTCGGAGAGGACGACGGGAATGGCGAGGGTGAGGAGAGCGCGGAGTTCTTCACCGATGCGCGTGGGGTGCTGGTGCTGCTCGAAGAGCTCGACGGCGGGGGCAGAGATCTCAAGGACCGGGATTTCAGGCGACAAGACTTCGTTCGCCGGAGTTTCGGGGTCCTGCATTTGACCTTCTGAAGACATGGGGATGGGTCATTGTAGCCGGGCGCCGGGGCGGAACATGCGTGGTAGATTTGAGGTAGCGCGCGCTCGTTTCATCGTGAAGCGCGGCGCTTGCAGCAAGTGCGCGGAGAGATGGCCGAGTGGCT
>PKVY01000017.1:0-7565 GCA_003131625.1 Acidobacterium sp.
TAACCTGCACCCTGTACCCTGCTTCTATCTCTTCTCCCCCGCAGCAAACTCCGTCCACGGACCGGCTTTCATGTCGCGCAGAATCGGCGCCTGCCAGGAGTATTCAGGGTGAACGGCGAGAAAGGGCTTCGCGAGAAAATCTTCGCCACAGGGATGGCCGGCGTGAGCAATCATGGTCATCTTCTCGGCAAGGTCGCTCGAAGTGACTTTGCCCTGCACCGCGCCAAAGGGATTGTATGGACCCATGTCCCACTGGGGCACGCCTTCCTTCGCCGTGTCGACGTGGCCGCAGAGGGTGCGCTGGTCGGCGTGGTCGGCCTGGTGGGTGAAGACGTCCTCGTGGTCGCCCAGAAACTTCTCGGCCAGATCGACGTCGATTTGCCCCTTGCTGGCTTTCATCTCCTCTTCCCAGCGCGCATGACGAGCATTCGCCGAAGCGGAGAGGTCGGCGGCGTTCCAGCCGTCCGTCTCATCCTTAATAAGGGAAGCGTCCCGAGGGAAGTTGGAGCTGACGTAATACCCATCTTTCGTCCGCCACATCGGAGTGTGCTTCAGTCCGAGCTCGAGGTAAGCAATCTCGCCGGTCTTGCGATCGCCGATCAGCCAGTCGTTAGCATAGCCGCCGTTGTCGCCCTCGATCATGGTGGCAGCGTAGTCGTCGATGGAGTCGGCGTACTGCAGGGCTTTCCGGGAGCGGACGAATTCGGGAATGCCGTCGGGGTTCCATCCTTCAAAGCGGCTGATGGTGGTTTCGGTGATCATGATGCCGGCGCCGTTGAGGCCGAAGTCGTCGTTCGAAGTGATCATGCCGGGGACGCCATCCTGCAGAATGCGGTGGCCGTGGGTGGGCTTGACGTCGAACATGATGGTCCAGCGGGAGCCTTCGGCGTACGACGACCAGTTGTTGTGAGCAATGACGATCTTGCCGTCTTTGGTGTAACTGCCCGTAGCAATGAAGGCCGAGCAGTTGCCGGGAGCGTGGATGCTCGGTGCGTTGAGAGCGTGGGTCTGCTTGTCGAGCCAGGGAACGTAATACTCGCTGAGCTCCATGGTGCCGTTGAGGGCCACGATGTCCCAGACGTCGACCTTGACGCCCCGAGCCTGGGCTCCTTCGGCAATGCCTTTGAGTTCGGCCTGGTATTCCTGGTCGATGTGCGGCCAGAACATTTTCTGCGAAGCTTCACGGAAGAACTGCCAGTCCCGTTTGGTGGTGTGGATGTCCTCCACCTTATAGACGTGCAGAGCATCGGCGATCTCGGGGCCGAGGAGGTAGCCGTGCTGGAAGCCGATCTCCCCCGGCGTACCTTCGAGGTGAACATAGGTCCATCCGCCGCGCTCGAAGGTGTATGCGCCGGCGAGCCGTGGGTCGTTGGTGCTGGGGATGTTCCCGGGGTTGGCGGCGAAGGTGGGGAGGGTGAAGAGAATCAGGATCGCGGCGGTTACGAATGCAGGGATGGGAAGACGCATGAGTACGGGCTTCTCCTCGGGGAATGTTGGGGGAACAAGGAGAACGATACAACAAGCGGAGATGCTTCCGTCTTAGAGCTGGTCGATCTTCACGTTGCCGTCGCTGGTGCGGATGGAAAGCGCGGCGCCTCCGCCGTTCAGCTTGCCGTGCAGTTCGTGACCCTCGCCTCCGCTGGACTGGTAGTGATCGAGGGTGAGCGGAAGAGCGCAGTCCACATGACCGTCACTCGAGTGAACGTTGAGGTCGGCGGCGAAGTTCGAGGGCAGGTGAATGGCGACGGAGCCGTCGGATGTCTGGATGGTCGAGGCTTCGGTGAGCTTCGTTCCCGGACGCAGCCGGAGGTCGAGCGTGCCGTCACTGGTGTGCAGGGCGAGCGCGTGGAAGAGGCCGTCGACGTTGAGACTGCCGTCGCTGGTGCGGGCTTCGAGCGCGCCCGAGGCATCGGTGATCGTGACGTGGCCGTCGCCGGACTTGATGTGCAGATCGCCGGAGAGGTGGTCGAGAGTGACGTTGCCGTCGCCGGTTGTGAGGCCTAACTGGCCCTGCAACCCGGTCACGGTGACGTTACCGTCGGAGGTTTTGGCCTGCAGGGTGAGCTGGGCCGGCGTTTCGACGGTCACGCGGGTCTGCTCCCGATGCCATGTGATGTGGACGCCGATGTGCGGCAGTTCTTTGAAGAGAAAGTGAACCTCGTCGCCGCTCTGGCCTTCCTCCAGGCGATAGTCGCTCAGTTTTTGCCCGACCAATTCGACGTGGATGCGGATCTCGTGGCAGTCGCAGGGACGAAAGTCGACACTGGCGTCGGAGGTTTCGAAGTCGAGCGTGGGCTTGCCGGTGACCGGATAGGTCTTCGACCAGGAGTGATCGGCATCCTGCGCCAGGACGGTACAGGAGGTGAGCAGGGCCAGCGCGGCCGCTGCCAGGGCGGTCTTCGTCTTCATGGGAGGTGATACGGAGGGGATCGGGGAAAGGTTCCGGGGAATTTCGGGGTGGCATCCGGCCCCGGCCGAAGGTGCCTGACACGGACACTGGAAGATGGTGCAATTTGACCTCCCCATTTGGTAGGGCCGGATTCCCCATCGGTGTCATTGAGAGTTTTGCCGAAAGGCCTCAGGATTCACCCATGCGAGTCAACCTGAGCACCCGGCCGTCCAGTTCCTCCGCTTCCAGGGCAGGAGCGATCCCCCTGACCCTGACTATCCGCCCGTCCTGCGGGCTGCCCGGAGACTACGAGTGCCCCATGGACAGCGCGGCGCTGCTGCGACTGCTGCGGCAACAGACCGATCTGCCGGGTTACGTGCTGGAAAGTTTTGAAGCGAAGCTCCGGGCCCCCAACGCGCGCCTGCTGGGTGTGGAGCTGAGTGAGACGGTTCTGACGGACATTGGGTACTTTATCGACTAAAAGTTTTTCGGGCCTATTCACCTCCAAAACAAAACGGGCTTCCCTTGTGGGGAAGCCCGCTCTTTTTGCTGCGGGGCCGATTGCCTCTCGCCGCACGGAGCGACCCAAAAGTACCGGGGAGAAGCGGCCCCCCCCTCCCCCCTCCCCCTCTGATTCGGTGATTGATTTCATTGATGTTCGTTTTGTTGTCGAGCTCGACGACAGGCTAACTGCCCGCGCACCTATTACTTGAGACACGGCCGAGTTTGTTACAGATGCGGCCGCGTTTGCTACAGACACGGCCGCGTTCGTTACAGATGCGGCCGAATTGGTGAAGGAGACAGGAGTCAGGAGACAGGAGACAGGAGGGCGCGGCCGGGTTGGCTGGGTTCGTGGCATGGCTCTCTCCTCTCCGAAACAGAAAAGCCGCCTCGTGGGGCGGCCTTTTCTTTTCTTACTCTATAAGTTCAGAATATCATACCGAGAGAATAAATCGGCCAAATATCATTGAGGGTATAAGGGTGTAAGTGGCGTGGAATGTTAGGTCATTACTTTGGATTTTCGGGGTCCCTCTTGACAAATTTTCCACATTTGGGGGTTTGGAGGGTTTTGGGGAAATTTTGGGCGGGAGGCGGAGGGTTCGACTGATCGTGCCCTGACTCTTGCCGCCAGTTTGCCAGAGCGAAGCCGTGGCCACGGGTAGCGTGCCGTTTTGGGATTGAAGACAGTACTTAGGAGTTGAAGTCCGGAATCCAGTTGTATCGCCAGGACGCGGTGCGAGCTTATGCTTCTTGCTGTGGGGTGAACCTGGCCGCCTGCAGCGGGTTGTTTTTCGCATCCGCGCGGGCGGGCCCCTTCAAGCAGAGAGTTCATTCGAGATTCCCCAAGGGAACGGAAGTGGGCTGTGGGATGAACCTAGCGGATTGGAGTGGGGCTGTTTTTCCGCAAGCTGTGAAAGCCGGGGCCCCGATACGAACCTCATCCCGGTGATCCCGAGCGGTCGTCCTCACGCCAGACGCGGTTTGGCTTCGGGCTCGCGAATTCGAGGATTGGAGTGAGGCGGTTGCTTGCGCGGAGGGGCTTGTCGTTAGCGCCATTTGCCAGCTCGGCGGCTCCAAACGCCACCGACCCTTATGGATGGGCTGGTGCGGGCGCGGTTCTCAAGGAGGTGGTGGCGAGATCAGGAGCGAAGTGCGGGCGCTTCGCGCAATCCCGGGTCTCAGAATTGAGACCCGGGCCAGCCTGCCGTGACACGGAGTGTTGCGCTTTTGCGTTGGTTATTCCCAGCCTTCGCGGAGGCGGTGGATGTATTCGTCGGCGTGTTCGTCGGCCCAGAGGTGACGGCCGGATCCGCGCAGGGCGATGAGTGGGTCGAAGAGGCGCGGGTCGGAGGCGCGGGTTCGGGTTCGCTGCTTGTTCCAGCAGTGCAGGGCGAGCAGGGCGAGGGGCGCGGCGAGAATGAGGGCGATGCGCTTCATGGGTTTTGAACGCTCCTGCGCGTCTGAGAATTAGGTAGCAGGGTTTGTTTGGGATTCGGGCGGCGTGCGAAGCTGTCGACTGGTCATGGGGCAGTTGGGTGTCGCTACGAAGCGTTGTTACGAAGGTCACGGCGCGGACTATATGGATGGCGTTCGCTTTGCGAACGCCGGCGATGTTGTTGCCGGCTGCGCTCTTCGAGCTCCGCCTCGGCCTGCGGCAGCAAGGAAGGCGCTTCGCGCTGATTTTTATGGCACGGCTGAAGCCGTGCCCTGACACAAAACGTTGCGCTTTTGCGTTGGTTATTCCCAGCCTTCGCGGAGGTAGCTAACGAATTTGTCGGCGTGTTCGTCGGCCCAGAGGTGACGGCCGGATCCGCGCAGGGCGAGGAGTGGGTCGAAGCGGCGCGGGTCGGAGGCGCGGGTTCGGGTTCGCTGCTTGTTCCAGCAGTGCAGGGCGATCAGGGCGAGGGGCGCGGCGAGAATGAGGGCACCGCTTTATGGATTTTGAAATCTGAGAATTAGGTTAGCAGGGTTTGTTTGGGATTCGGGCGGCGTGCGAAGCTGTCGACTGGTCATGGGGCAGTTGGGCGTCGCATCGATGAGTCGTTACGAAGGTCACGGCGCGGACTATATTGATGGCGTTCGCGAGCGAACGCCGGCGATGTCTTTTCCGGCTGCGCTCTGCGAGCTCCGCCTCCCACCCCAGCGCGCCAACCGGGGGCGAAATGGGGTCCCCGAGCTTAGGCTTTGTACTTACCGAGGACAACTTGGTTTTCTAGGGCGTCTCCAAAAGTCCTCATAATCGCTACCGTTTCGTTGGTGAGTTCATCTACGTCGTCGAGGTCAATGAAAGTGTTCTCCCCGTGGGCGATGGCGTTTCTTCGTTTGAGAAGGACCACGTCCACGAATTGGGACTTATCCTCCGGGGCGGCATCAGGCACGGCGCA
Source organism: Acidobacterium sp. (assembly GCA_003131625.1). Lineage (GTDB taxonomy): Bacteria > Acidobacteriota > Terriglobia > Terriglobales > Acidobacteriaceae > Palsa-343. The sequence continues at coordinate 5,275 of PKVY01000017.1, forward strand.
GACTCTGCAGATGTCGGTGTAGACCTCGAAGTTCAGGTTTGACCTTGCGTTCACAAGGTCCGCGTTGACCCTCGAGAAACGGCGACTGAACGACGCAAGAATGTCATCCACGAGTGCGCATCGATCCGCGACACTACCTTTGGAGGTCACCAGGGCACCGAGCCTCGGGAGAAAGTAATTCCGCAAAAACTGAGGGTCGAGTTCTTGGTACTGCATTTTCCGGATAGCGACGAATTCTAAGTATTTTTGTGCGGCAAAGCGCACGTAGCCCTCCCAATGGGCATAGCAGATCGTAACCAGGGAGCGGAGCAATACCCTGCGTAGAGCTGGATCCGATCTGACGGCGGCATTTTTGAGATCTAAGATCTCCCTCAATCGCCAATAGCGGTCTTCCGTAATTTGCGCGGAGAACTCGGCGGTTGTGTACGGCTTGCTCATGGACGAAACCAGTTCTGGCCGAAGGGCACTGTACGCTGGATGCGCGTGGTTCCGCGAAGGCCCGGGGACGTAAAGGTGGCTGTCTGCGGCTGAGACCAAAATGTTCGGATGCGCTCTTTTACGAACTGCGCCGGTTTGGATAACGCAGAGATGCGTCGTAGATTCTTTGCGACTCCAACGGCTATGCCTTCCAGGCCGACCAGCCCGACTTTTCCGGCGTGGTGTCCATCCTCGAAACGTCTGAGCGCGTTTTTGCCGGCGGCTCTGTCGAGCAGTTCGAACGTGTCGAGGATTAGCTTTCTAGCCTTGACTCCATTGCTTTCGCCGGCGAGGAATACGATGCTCTCATCGATGTACTCTTCGACGTCTAGTTTCCCGTCGTAGGGCACTTGCGTATGCACCAAAAACCTCACGGCCAGCTCCGTATGTCTCTGGCGTTCTATCTGGTCCTCTGTTACAGCCACTATGGCTTGGTAGGTCTTATCCCCGGCGGCGGCCTTGACCTGACGAAAGTAGTCTTTATTGACCATTATCATGATGCAGTTTCGGAGCTCTTGGGGATTCGCTTGGGTTCCTCCCGCGTTAAGCCGCTGGAAGAGGTCGAACTTTGTCTTATCGTCGCTTGGTCTCTTCAGTATCTCCATCCCAATTCTGGCGCGTCGGATGGAAAGCTGCAGGCTCTTGTCCAGTTCGTTTTGCTCGTCGGGGCGGGCCTCCGAGTTAAGGTCTGTCTTTTCCCAGACCGCATTGTGCAAGGAGGGAAGGTACTTGGTGGCTTCCAGGATCGACGGCGACGCAATTCTGCCGTTGGTTTTACGGAGCTTCCCCATGAACTCGAGGACTGTTGAGACCCTCTGGAGCCCGTCGATGAGTTCCCATCTCCCATCCTCCTTCTCGAAGACAAAAATTGAGGGGACCGGAATTCCTAGAAGCAGGGATTCGATCAGCTTGGATTTTTGTCCGATATTCCAACGGAACAAGCGTTGAAACTCCGGGTCGATGACGAGCTCGTGGTTGTCGTACATACTCACGATTTCGCCGATCGACATCTGTAAGGCGTCGGTCTTGACAAGGCGCTGGGCGTTTGTAATTTCTTCGTTGAGCATTTCCTTTAGCGACCTCGATATCTTCCTGAAAAGGTAACACACGGAAAGTTATGAGCTCGGGCTGGCTTCAGAATCTGGTCGGGGTCAGGTGAAAGGTGTGGCGTTGGCTTTCGCTGCCGGGGCTGCAAACAAAACGGGCGTCCCTGGAGAGGACGCCCGTTGCGCGTTAGCGCGGTTCGCTGAACGCGAAGTTCTAGTACATGCCTTCCATGCCGCCGCCGTGGCCGCCGCCTGCTGGGGCGGCTTGCCTGGGCTCCGGAATTTCGGAAACCATGGCTTCGGTAGTGAGCATGAGGCCGGCGATCGAAGCGGCGTTTTGCAGCGCCGTGCGGGTCACCTTGGTTGGGTCGATGACGCCCGCCTTGACCAGGTCTTCAAAGACGTTGGTCTGGGCGTTGTAGCCGTAGTGGGGGTCCTTGCTTTCGAGGATCTTGCCCACGACGACCGCGCCTTCTTCGCCGGCGTTGCCGACGATCTGGCGGAGGGGCTCTTCGAGCGCGCGGCGAACAATCTGGGCGCCGATCTTCTCATCGCCCACGAGGGTCTTGATGAGATCTTCGACGTCCTTCTCGCAGCGCACCAGAGCCACGCCGCCGCCGGGGACAATGCCTTCCTCGACTGCTGCGCGGGTTGCGTGCATGGCATCCTCGACGCGAGCCTTTTTCTCCTTCATCTCGGTCTCGGTAGCCGCACCGACCTTGATGACCGCAACGCCGCCGACCAGTTTGGCCAGGCGCTCCTGCAGCT
>PKVY01000017.1:7656-7870 GCA_003131625.1 Acidobacterium sp.
TGCGGCGATCGCCGAAGCCAGGCGCCTTGACGGCGGCGACGTTCAGCGTGCCACGGAGCTTGTTGACGACGAGGGTGGCGAGAGCTTCGCCGTCGACGTCTTCAGCCACGATGACGAGTGGCTTGCCGTTGCGGGCAACCTGCTCGAGCAGGGGGAGGAGATCCTTCATGGAGCTGATCTTCTTTTCGTAGATCAGGATGTAGGGCTCTTCGAG
>PKVY01000017.1:7893-8182 GCA_003131625.1 Acidobacterium sp.
ACCTTCTTCATGGCTTCGGCAATGATGGTGCCGATGGTGGTGTCAGCGTTGGCGGAGATGGTGCCGACCTGAGCGATCATGTCGCCGGTGACGGGCTTGGAGAACTTCGCCAGTGCTCCACCGGTGACGGTGCCGTCCTCGGCGCGCTTGCCGACCACGGCTTCGACGGCCTTGTCGATGCCGCGCTTGAGGGCCATGGGGTTCGCGCCGGCGGCGACAGTCTTGACGCCTTCGCGATAGATGGCCTGGGCGAGAACGGTGGCGGTAGTGGTGCCGTCGCCGGCTACGT
>PKVY01000017.1:8225-8505 GCA_003131625.1 Acidobacterium sp.
GAATCTTCTCCGTGCAGAATTTGCTTTGCCATTTTGCTGATCTCCTGATGTTGCGGAGCCGATGCTCCGTTTGAACTTCGCTCAGGGGCTAAAGCCCCCTCTTTTTGGCCTCGTACGGCACGACTGAAGTCGTGCCCTGATACAAAAGCCAGGTCTTCAGCCCACAGCGGTCGGTTATAACCGGTTGTTCAGTAAAACCGCGACTGAACCCTCCGATCCGCACCCGTTACTTTTTGAGGATGCCGAGGACTTCTTCTTCGCGCATGATGAGGAACTCTTC
>PKVY01000017.1:8549-27340 GCA_003131625.1 Acidobacterium sp.
GAATCGGGGATGATGATGCCGCCGCGCACGGTCTCGTTGTCCTCGATCCGACGGACGAGCAGACGATCGTGCAGCGGGGTGAACGTGGTGGTTGCTGATGCAGTAGCAGTAGGCATTGCTTTGCTTCTCCTTCAGAGTTTCCTGGAGCGCGGGCGCTCCGCGTGGTGTTAGCCGCGAGATTCATCTCGCGGAGGAACAAACTTTGAGGCCGTACCTGATTCGGGTTGGGCGACCGCCGGACGGCTTAGGTTCCGGAACGGCAAAGCGCGTTTCGCTGCGCGGTTGCCGTCGTTTAGCACTTTCGCCCTACGACTGCCAGCGTACGCGGGGAGGGGTGTGGATGTCAAGGGGAGGGGTCAAAAGTGAGTGGAAGTGACTCAGATAATTAGCAGGGGGGGCGAAAGTCGAGCGATAAAGCGATTAACGTGAAGAGTTTAGCGAAAAGCGATTAGCGAGATATGTTTAGCGAAGAACGCGTCCCCTTCTCAGGGGCTGGCGGGGGGCTGGCGGTCTTCCCTGCTATGGAGTGGCCGCCGGATTGACCGGGGTCATGCCGAGCGCCTGGACGTAGGTCGGGTTCACGCGCGTGTGGGCGAACTGAATCTTCGTCAGGAAATCGGCGAAGGCCGCGTCGATGTCGTCCTGCGCAGGCCGCGCGGCGATGCGCTTCTCGGCATTGCCGGTTCCGGTGGGCAGCCTGGCGAAGGCGACGATCTCGTCCCAGTGGGTGGGGCGGTCGAAGGTCACCACGCAGGGAGTCGCGTCCATCCTTTTATAGGTCCAGAAGGCCCAGCCGACGTGGTTCTCCTCCAGGGTTTTGCGGAAGGCCTCGACCCAGGCGTCCTTGTTCTCGCCCGATTCGCCGAGCCAGATGGGCACGTGGTACTGATGGCGGAAATCCAGATACTCCTGGATGACGCTGGTGTCGGTTTTCTCGGTCCAGTACTTGTGGAACGTGTACATCACGTTCGGATCGCCGGGAGGGCCGAAGACTTTGAAGTTGGTATCCCACTGCGCGCCGCCGAGAATGAGCACGTGGTTGCGGTCGACGGAGCGGATGCCGCGGGCGATCTTCCAGTAGACGGGCTCGAGTTCGCGATTCAAAACGCGCAGCTGCGGGTATTGCGGGATCGGCTCGTTCAGCAGGTCGTAGCCGAGCACGGTGGGATTGTTGTGGTAGTGCTGGGCGATGCGGCGCCAGATGGCGACGGTTTCTTCCTGGGCCTCGGGACTCGAAAAAAGCCACGGATAGCCGTAGCTGTCGTCGATATTGGTGCCGGTCTGGCCGCCGGGCGCGCAGTGCATGTCGAGGATGACGTAGATGCCGTCCTTCTTCGCCCAGTCGAGGAGCTGATCGACGAGCTTGAAACCTTCGGCGTCGTCGGCGGTGAAGAACTTATAGTGGAGCGGGACGCGGACGGAATTGAAACCCATGGCCTTGATGCGATCCAGATCGGCTTCGGTGATGTAGTTGGCGCGCCACTGCCGCCAGAATTCTTCCGCCTTCGCCGGACCCAGCAGTTCTTTGGTGAGGTCTTCGATTTCGCGCGGAGACTGCGGGCCGCCATCGAAGTGGAACATGTAGCCTTCCACTTCGAACCAGTTCCCGAGGTTGATGCCGCGGAGCAGGAGGGGCTGCTCATCGCCATCGAGGAGTTGTTCAGAGTGGGTGTGGACGAAGCCGTGCCTGGGGATTTGGGCGGTGAGAAACGGAGTGGAGATCAGAAGGAGGAAAAGGCAGAGGAGAGCGGCGCGGGGAGCGGAGTTTTGCACGGACCCAACCTACTCCGCCAGACGAAAGCGTTCAAGCGCGAGATGCGACGAACTTCACGGAGCAGTTAATCGGCCCAAGCGTGCATCAAGCTAGCCGAGGAGTGTTGCGATCGAGGCTCGAAGATCAGACTGATCTCGCAATTCGAGGCTCCCGAGTTGCCGGATAATCAAGCCTTGCTCGACGGTGGCGAACACCGGCTTAACGGCCGACGGTTTCAGCAGGCCTGCCTCTTGCCACTTGTTGATCAGGATCTCGCCAGAGGCGCCGGATCCGCGAACCTGGCTGGTGATTGCCATGATCACAACATCGCGCCTGGAAGCATTGTAGGACTTGTTGCTCACCACAACCGCCGGACGTTTCTTCAGCGCCGTCTGGTTGGTAAAGGGAAAGCTCACAAGCACGACATCGCCAAACTCAAAGGGCATCGTAGGCGTCGTCTTCCGGATTGCTCCACACCCGATCAAATGCGGGCTCGCTTGCCGCCGCGGCCGCCTGCGCGACAGCCCGGTCCTGACCCCGGAAGCGAAGGAACTCGATAAAATCCTCCACTTCCGCGATTTGTTCCGCGCTCAGCGCCTGAATCTTGTCACCGAGATTGCCGGCACTCGCCATATTCTCATTCCGCCCCTCCCAAGATTTTACCTCTGTTCATGGCCGTGCTCGATCGGCAGCCCGCATCATGTCGCGCCTTCCAGTGATGTGCGCGCCGTCAGGGGGTCTCTCTGGTTTCGCTGGCGGGCGGGGGGAAGCCGCCGCAGCGCCCCCATCTCTGGCGGAATTTTTCGCGCTCCTCGGGAGTCATGGCTTCCCACTTTTCACGCCTGCGCTGGCGCCATCCGGAGCCTTTGTTGCCGCCGTGGCTCAGGCCTCCGAAGAGGAGCCGGCAGAGAACCAGCAGTCCCATGGCCTGCCAGAAGGTGATGTGACGCCATCCGAAGAGCATGGGCGCCAGCCAGTTCCACAACAGCATCGTCACTTCGCCGAAGAGCGCGATAAACGCCGCGAGCGCCAGCGGGCCGGCAACGAAGATCCACTTGTTTCTCTTGATCCAGGAGTTTTCCATACCGTTCCTCATTTCCTCATGAACTCGTCGTGCACGCTCTGCAGGCGGGCGCGCAGATGGAGCACCGCGCAGCGCTTGCGGGAGAGCAGAGTGTTGACCTTGATGCCGGTTTCCGCCGACAACTCTTTAAAGCTGCGCCCCTCCAGCTCGTGCGCGACGAAGACTGCGCGCTGGTCGGGGGGCAGCTCGGCCAGCGCCGCTTCGAGTTCCTCGAGCAGCACGCGGCGAAGGTACAGCGCTTCCGGCCCGGCGTCGGGCGAGGGCAACAGATCTTCGAAGACGAGCAGCTCGCCTTCTTCGTCTTCGCCGGCAGCGTCAGAGAAGTTCTGCGGCCGCTTCCGGCGGAAGAAGTCCGTGATGCCGTTGCGCGCGACGGTGAAGAGCCACCCGGTCAGGGTGTCGATGGGCATCAGCAGTCGATTCGCTTCAACCAGCTTGAAGAAAACCTCCTGCAGCAAGTCTTCGACGTCGGCCTCGTTGGGCACGCGCCTGCGGATGAAATTGCGCAGCCGGGACCCTTGTTCCGCAACGACCTCCGAGATTTGGCGGTCCTGCTCGGTCATTGTGGTCATGGCTTGCACGGGTCACTCGTCCACCCCTGTAGACGATGGGCAGCCGCAAATATTGTAGAGACCTGGGTTCGGCGGGGCAGCGCCGAGGCAGGTGCGTCGGTGACTCGACCGGAACGAGGAAGACTGAGGCTCATTCCTTTGTGCGGAGTACACGCTGGGAATCGCTATCCCAAAACGGGACAGACTCCCGCGGTTTCCGCGGAAATGCGTTGACACGTGGCATCCGGCATCTGCGATGATCCATTCTCAAGGCGAAATTGTGACGAGGATCACAAAAGCCGAAAATGTGCCGATGATCACCTCATGGTCGCCCTGAGATTTGTCTGTGAGTCTCGGCCACCCCAATTGAACGACGGCAACGCCCAATGGGCGCACATCGACCCAAAAAGCTGCCGCAACTGTCCCACGAGGAGAACTGTGCAAAATACAAAGGCCCCTATCGTTCATCCAACCTCTGCTCATCGCGCCGATCTCGCGTTGACGGCGAGCTGCAACGACGTATCACGGCTGATCCGGTTCCTGACAGGCGCCATCATGGCTTGCGGTGGCGAGATGTTGTCGCGCCGTTTTGACCCTGACGGCGTCGCCGAACTGGAAGTCGAATTCAGCCGGATCGTCTGCGTTGAGATTTATTGCATCCTGATTGCCGCGGGTCTTGAGCTGGATCGCGATGCGCACCTGCAAGTCACGGCTTTTTGCCAGTGCACCCGAGAGCGCAGTCCGGAAATGCGGGATGAGCCGGCCCGCCTGATGCTGCGCGTCCGCGAATCGGCGATCCAGCCCCAGAGCGGGCCTCATGCGTCACTCGACTGGCTTGTCTCCAACGGCGGCCAGGATATTTACGAGGCGTAGCGGATTCGCCAGTTCCGGCTTACTGCTGGACGAAGGCCAGCTCGATGGTGAGTTTGACATCGTCGCCGAGCATGGCCGCCGGCATTCCGGCGCCGATGCCGAAATCTTCACGATGAATGGTGGTAGTGGCGGAGAAACCCATTTGAGTTTTCTTGTTCTGGCCGGTAACGGGACCCGTGGGACCTTCGACATCGAGCACGACCGGTTTGGTGACGCCCTTCACGGTGAGGTTGCCGGCGATCTGAAGACCGGAGCCGCCTTTCGTGACGCTGGTGCTGGCGAAGGTGGCTTTAGGGTTGTTGGCCACGTCGAAGAAGCGAGCACTCTTGAGGTCGTTGTCGCGGTTGGGGACGCCGGTGTCGACGCCGGTGACGTCGATGGTGGCGTTGACGGTGGATTTGGTGATGTCGTTGGCGTCGTAGACGAGGGTGGCGTCGACGGCGCCGAAGCGGCCATGAACCTTCGAGACGGTCATATGCAGGATGGAGAAATCGACTTCGCTGTGGGCGGGGTCGGATTTCCAGGTGGTGCCCTGGGCCATGGCGAGAGGCGCGGCGAGAACGAGAAGTGCGGAGGCGAGACGGGCAAGCTTCATGGGGAATCCTTTCCTTCGGCCCTGGGGATGCGGGCTTCTACAGCATAGACAACATTAGGCGATCTGAAAAACCGGAGGCCCGCGGTAGCCCGGCAGTAACGCGGGCGAGGTGACGCCGATGCGTGCCCGCCGGGTGATTTACGGGGTGAGGAAGTGGGCGCACACTCGGTCATGGAACCCCAGGCGACGAATCCCAGCGGCGCTGTGCCGATGCAGCCGAGCAGCCGGCCCACCTTCCTCATGTGCCCACCCCGGCACTATGAGGTGAACTACGTCATCAATCCATGGATGGCCGGGAATGTGCACCGGTCGTCACGGCAACAAGCGACGCAGCAGTGGGAAGAATTGCGCAAGGCGTTGGGGGAGTATGCCCAGGTAGAGCTGGTGGAACCGCAGCCGGGATCGCCGGACATGGTGTTTACGGCGAATGCGGGACTAGTGCGGAACGGGATTGTGGCGCTGGCCAGCTTTCAGCACAAGGAGCGGCAGGGCGAGGAACCGCATTTCCGGCGGTGGTTCAGCGAATCGGGATTCGCGGTGCGCGACATTCCGCGGGTGACGCCTTTCGAGGGCGAGGGCGACGCGCTGTTCGAGGCGGATGGTTCACGCCTGTGGGCCGGGTACGGGCTGCGCACGCGCGAGGCGAGCCACAAGCAGCTGACCGAGCTGTGGGGCGTGGAGGTGGTTTCGCTGCGGCTGGTCGATCCGCGCTTCTACCATCTGGACACGTGTTTTTGTCCGCTGTCGAATGGGGATGTGATGTACTTTCCGGGCGCGTTCGACGACGGATCGCTAAGAAAGATTGAAGAGCGCTATTGCCGGGCGAAGCGGATCTGCGTGTCGGAGGAGGATGCGCTGCTGTTTGCCTGCAACGCGGTGAATGTGGGCAGGACGATCCTGCTGAACGAGATCAGCCAGGAGCTCTGCGTACGGCTGGAGTCGAGGGGATTTCAAATCATCCAGGTGGAGCTGACGGAGTTTTTGAAGGCGGGAGGCGCTGCGAAGTGCCTTGTGCTGCGGCTGGATAATTAGCCAGTAGCCCGTAGCCGGCAGCCTGCGGCTAAAAGCGGATACCGACGAGTTGTTGGCGGGGGAGCGGGGCTGCCAGGCCTTGGTTCGGCGTATAAAGGACCCGGAAGGGTCGCCATGCAACGAAGGGAATTTCTGGCCGGCGCGGTGAGCGCGACGATGATGGGCGCGGTCGGCGGCGTCGATGAGCCTGGGGCGGAGACGGCGCGCGGAGTGGATGGGGCTGCGGGCGAAAAATCCGAGACGGCCGCTGATACGGCCGCCGGGCGTCTGCGGCCGATGGCGGTGGGGCTGATGATCCAGCCGCCAAACGGGGCGGAGGCGGCGTTTGCCAGGGTGCACGACCTGGGCATGACGAACTGCTTTCTGTCGCTCGATGGGTATCTGGGGAAATTCACGTCGGCCCTGGCGCAGGAGCTGGGCGGGCTACTGGAGAAATATGGGTTGGTGGCCACGGCAGCGGAGGTGGTTCGTCCGGAACCGCTGGTATGGGATTTCCTGCGTGGGCCGTCGACGATTGGGCTGGTGCCGCGGGCGACGCGGGAGGCGCGGATGGACGCGCTGAAGCAGACGTCGGATTTTGCAGCGCTGCTGAAGATCGATCGCGTGCAGACGCATTGCGGGTTTATTCCCGAGGATCCTGCAGACCCGCTCTACGAAGAGGCGGTGCTGGCGATCCGCGAAGTGGCGCAACATTGCGCGGGCAACGGGCAGATGTTCCTGATGGAGACGGGCCAGGAGACGCCGACGACGATGGCGCGCGCAATCAAAGATGTGGATCAGCCGAACCTGGGCGTGGGGCTGGACACGGCGAACCTGATTTTGTACGGCAAGGCAAACCCGGTGGACGCAGTCGACATTATCGGGCCGCATGTGCGGAGTATCCACGCGAAGGATGGGCGATGGCCGACCGATCCGATGAAGCTGGGCGAAGAGGTGCTGATCGGGACGGGGCTGGTGGATTTCGAGAAGGTGTTCACGAAGCTGCACCGGCTGGGGTACACGGGCGCGGTGACGATCGAGCGCGAGACGTCGGGGCCGCAGCAGATTGCGGATGTTCGGGACGAGAAGGTGTATCTGGAGCGGGTGCTGGCGAAGGTGATGGGGTAGGGGCAGCTGGGAGCCGGGAGCTGGCCTGAGGCGAGAGAACAGCGAGCGAGAAGCAAAAAGCGAGAAGCGAGGCCATGGATCGACGACATTTCATTGGCGGGACGGCGGCATCGGGGGTCATGTTGCTGAAGGCGCGCACCGCGTTCGGGTACGAGGCGAATTCGGCGGTGCGGCTGGGGCTGCTGGGTTGCGGCAGCCGCGGGACGACCGTGGCGACTTCGTTCGCGAAGAACACGCCGGCCCGAGTCGTGGCGCTGGCGGATTTGTTTCCGGATCAACTCGCTGTGGGGAAGGCGCATTTTGACGCTGTGAATGGGGCGCTCGGGGTTCCGGGGATCGATGCGGGGCAGATGTTTCGCGGACATCGTGCATTCGAGGAGCTGGCTGCTTCTTCGGCGATCGATGCAGTGCAGATTTCGACGCCGCCGTGGTTCCATGTTCCGCATCTGGAAGCGGTCATTGCAGCGGGCAAACATGCTTATTGCGAGAAGCCGATGGGCGTGGATGTGGCACAGGCGAAGCAGGCGCTGGAGATTGGCAAGCGCGCGGAGGGCAAGGTCAGCCTCGATGTGGGATTTCAGGTGCGCAGCGCGCCGCCGATTGCGGAGGTAGTGCGGAGGATTCACGCGGGCGATCTGGGGAAGCTGGTGTGCATCGAGGCGCATTACAACGCGCCGAACGCGGTGAGCCACAGCGGGGCGGGGTGGTCGGCCGATGAGTTTCGGTTGCGCAACTGGCTGTGGGATCGCGTGCTCTCGGGCGACATTTTGGTGGAGCAGAACATTCACGTCATCGATTTGTGCAACTGGATCATCGGGAGCCATCCGGTGAAGGCGACGGCGACGGGCGGACGCAACGCGATCACCCACCAGGGGGATACATGGGACAACTACCAGGTGACCTATACGTATCCTGGCGATGTGCATGTGAGTTTTTCGTCGACGCAATGGGGGGCGAACGGATTTTTTGACGTGACGGAGCGGGTATTCGGAGAGAAAGGGATTGCGGAGGCGCCGTATTCGGGGCCGGTGCGGATTATCGGGGACAATGCGTGGGCGTGGAGTGAGGGCGCGGCTGCGGCTGGGTCCGGGGCGGCGTTTGCGGCGAATGGCGCGTTCAGCGACAACCTGGAGTTTGCGGATCGCGAGAAGGATCGCGCTTTCATCGAGAGCATCACGTCGGGGAAGTTCCACAACCAGGCGGAGGCCGGGGTGGAGACCGCACTGAGCGCGATGCTGGGGCGGATGGCGGGCCAGCGCGGGCATGAGGTGACGTGGGAGGAGCAGCTCCGGCACGGCGAGAGATACACGATGAATATCGATATGAGGCAGTTCGGGTAAGAGCAGCCGGTAGCTGGGAGCTGGTAGAGGACAGCTGGCGGCCGGCGGCCTGCAGGCTGCAGCGAATCCCGGGTCTCAAAATCGAGAGCCATTCGACTCGCTCCGCTCGCTCAGGCCAGGCTGTGGGGTGCCCATCTCAATCGAGACCGGACAGCCCATTAGGCCGTGAGATTCCTCTTGACACATATATATCTTGATTGATATATAGTGTGATCATGACTGAGACTCAGGTTCAATCTCTTATTCCACTGAAAACACAGTGGTTCCACATTATGCTGTCGCTGGCAGGCGGAGAGCAGCATGGCTACGGGATCATGCAGGAGGTCCTGCAGCGGACGACCGGCAAGGTCCGGCTGTGGCCGGCGATGCTGTACGGATCGATCAGACGGATGATCGAGGTGGAGCTGATCGAGGAGTCGAAGGAGCGGCCCGCGCCGGAGGAAGATGACGCGCGACGGCGCTATTACCGGCTGACGGAGTTTGGCCGGCGGGTGCTCGACGCGGAGTGCGAGCGCCTCCAGGAGTTGGTTCGAACAATTCAAACAAAACGCGCGATGGTGACGGAATGACGAACATGTGGCGGCGAGTGTACCGGCGGCTGGCTGCAGCCTTCCCGCACGAATTCAAACTGGCATACGGCGACGAGATGCTGCAGGCCGGTGAGGACGCCATTGATGAGGTTGCTAAGAGGCACGGAGCGCTGGGGCTGATGCGGCTGATCGCGGACCTGGTGATGCGGCTGCCGGTTGAATACCTGAACGAGATGCGGCGCGACCTGCCGTACGCGGCGCGGGCGCTGGTGAAGTCGCCGGGATACGCGGTGGTGGGCATTGTGTCGATCGGGCTGGGAATCGGACTGACGACCAACGTGTATACCCAGCAGTGGGTGCTGCTGACGCGGGAGCTATCGAACGTGGCGAGCCCCAAACAGCTGGTGACGGGGGAAACGCCGGCGTCGTATCCGTACATCGAGCAGTACCGGGAGCAGAAGGAGCTGTTTGCGGGCGTGGCGGCGGTGGAGAATCTCGTGCAATTCAACGTGGGACTGCCGGGGCAGAGCGGGAAGCCGGAGCGCGTCTACGGCCAGCTGGTGTCGCCGGATTATTTTTCAGTGCTGGGGATGGAAGCGCAGCGCGGACGGCTGCTGAACGCGGAGCTGGACAAGACGGGCGGAATGCCGGCGGTGGTGATCAGCGATCGCTTCTGGCGGAGCCGGATGAACGCCGATCCGGATGCAATTGGGCAGACGGTGAAGCTGAACGGGCAGAACGCGACGATTGTGGGGGTGACGCCGAGGAAGTTCGATGGAGCGCTGAGTCCCAATCCATCGGAGCTATTCGTGCCGATCACCGTGCCGGCAACGCTGGCTCCGGAGTTGGGAAACGATGTGCTGCATCAGCGCAACGCAAAGGATTTCCAGTTGCTGATGCGCCTTGCGCCGGGGGTCACGATCGAAACGGCGGAAGCGGCGCTGGATGGCATTACACGGCGGCTGGACAAGGACGATCCGATGGCGCCTTCGCAGGCGAGCAAGGCGAAGCGGGTGGTGCTGATGGGAGCGGGGACGCTGGCGCAGATTCCGCGCGACCTGCGGCCGAAGGTGCTCGGGTTTTTTGTAGCGCTGATGGCGATTGTGACCGCGATTGCGTGCCTGAATCTGGCGACCATGGCGCTGGCGCGGGGCGCGGGACGCCGCAAAGAGCTGGCGATCCGGTTGGGCGTGGGCGCGAGCCGCTCCCGGCTAGTGCGGCAGATGGTGACGGAGGGAATATTGCTGTCGTTGCTGGGCGGCGCGGCTGGGCTGGCGCTGGCCTGGGGTTTGACCGCAATGACTACGCACACGGCTTTGCCGACGGGGTCGCCGCTGGCTCCCGACCGGGTGGTGGACTGGCATGTGGCGCTGTTCGCGTTTGTGCTGGCGGTGGCATGCGGAATCGGATTCAGCATTCTGCCCGCGATGCAGGCGACCAGGACGGATGTGGCTCCGGCGTTGAAAGAAGGTTCAGCACTGCAGCTGTCGGGGCATCGGCGCTTTGGTCTGCGCAACCTGGCGATGGGCGCGCAGGTATCGGGGTCGCTGCTGTTGTTGCTGGTGACGGGTTTTCTGGTGCTGGGGTTGATGCGCGGGAACAGCATCCAGACGAATTTCGATGCGAAGACGATGGCATTCCTCTTCGTCGATCCGGTGCGCGATGGGTACACGCCGGAAAAAGCGCAGGCTTTCTTTGGCCAGCTGCCGGATCGGCTGCGGAGTGCGCCCGCGGTGAGCAGCTTTGCCCTGGCGGCGCAGCCTCCGTATTTGCCGGGCGACGATGACGATTTTCAGCTAACGGTCGTGGATGCGAAGGCGGCTACGCCGGTGCAAAAAGGCGTGTTGAAGCAGACGGTGGGCGCGGGGTATTTTGCCGTGCTGCGGGAGCCGGTGCTGGCGGGGCGAGAATTTGAAGAGCAGGACCAGCGCCTGGACCTGGACGCTACGAGTGCGCAGGGAGAGGTGGCGGTGCCGCTGGTGCTCAACGACAAGGCGGCTCATGCACTGTTTGGCAAGGACAATGCGGTCGGGAAGCATCTGCGGGGCGACCGGCGGATTTACGAAGTGGTGGGAGTGGCGCCGAGCATGAAAGACGCGACGGGGATGACCCAGGGCATCGCATATCTTCCCCTGACACGGAGCGATTTCGCCCGTCCACCGGGCGGGGGGATCACGATCATTGCGCGCGGGCATGCGGCGGCGGATGCGATCGGCGGGGTGCGAAGCGTGGTGGCGTCGATGGATCCGAATCTGACGCTGTTCAATGTGCAGACGCTGAGCGAGTATCTGGTGCGGATCCGGGAAGCGATGCGGTCGGCGCTGCGCACCTTTGGCAGCATTGGCCTGTTCGGGCTGATTTTGTCGGCGGTAGGACTCGCGGGGGTGACGGGATATTCGGTAGCCCAGCGGCGGAAGGAGATTGGGATCCGTATGGCGCTGGGCGCGCGCAGGACGCAGGTGCTGGGGCTGGTGCTGCGCGAAGGCGCGGTGCTGATTGGCGCGGGAACGGTGATTGGATTCCTGGGCGCGGTGGGGCTGGCCAAGGCGATGTCGGCGATCACCAGCGAATTTGCCGACGCGTTTACGGTGGGGACCAACGATCCGCGGCTGCTGATCGGAGCGCCGTTGCTGCTGGCGGGGCTGGCACTGCTGGCGTGTTACATTCCGGCGCGAAGAGCGACGGAGATCGACCCGCTGCAGGCGCTGCGGCAGGATTAGCCGAGGACGGCTGGAGCCGATGTTGACTGGCTTGATGCTCGCCCCGGTTGGGGGATAGTTGGTTTGCCTGCTCCCCGGGAGAATCGTAATTGGAACCTGCAAGAGGGTTCTCTTGACTAACGCCATTACCGTTTGGCCTCCGGGGGGAAAGCCGGAGGCCATTTCTCTTTTTGGTCGCGGCCGGTAGCCTGTAGCCTGTGGCCGCTGGATGGCAGGCGAGCGCAGTGGCCCGCGAGCGATAGAGCAGCATGATTAATCAATGCAAAAAGCCGTCGGGATGGCTGGGCCGGTTCGTTTTGTGGGAGATGAATCAGCGGCACTCGGGCGTCACCGACTGGGGCCTCGCGCAAATTTCCGTTGGGAAACGCGACACGATCCTCGATGCGGGATGCGGCGGTGGCCGCACGGTGAACAAGCTGGCGGCGCTGGCTCCGGAGGGGAAGGTTTACGGCATTGATTTTTCCGAGGAGAGCGTCGCCGCGGCCACCCGGATGAATGCCAGGCTGATCGACAGCGGCAGAGTGGAGATCCGGCATGGATCGGTGTCGGAATTGCCGTTTTCCGAGGGCATGTTCGATCTGATCACCGCGGTCGAAACCCACTTCTGGTGGCCCAACCTGCCCGATGACATGCGCGAAGTCCGGCGCGTGGTGAAGCCGGGCGGAACGCTGATCGTGATCGCGGAAATCTACAGAGGGGCGACCACGAAGATTGGGAAAATGGCGGACAAGGTTCTGCCGCAATCCGGCATGAAGCTGTTGACGGTGGACGAACATCGCGAGCTGCTGGAGAATGCCGGCTTCCGCGATGTTCGAGTCAATGTGGAAGCGAGTAAGGGTTGGATCTGCGCGATCGGCAAGAAGCCGTGAGTGGCCCTGGCCGCCTGGAGATGTCCGCTGGGTAGCCCGCGCGTTGCCGATGGCTCGCGCGGGCTTTCCTTTTGGCGGCTACTTATTCGGCTGGAAGAGCGCCAGGCGGACGTGCCACTCGACGGACTGGCCGGCGTGCAGCGTGACCATGCCGGTATTCGTGCTGCCCCACTCCTTGCCAAAGGGGTCGGCGAAGTTGAACTGCTCCTCGATGGCGGCAAACTGCTTCGTCGGCGGCGCGTAGACCTGGATGGTGCGCAGCTCCGGTGAGAGGCCGAGGATGTGGACGCCGTAATTGCTCGCCGGGTCGGCGAAGGTCACGTCGACGGCGCCGTTGGTGCGCTGCAGCTTCGACCAGTTGTCATCGAGGTAGATGTCGTCGAGCGCCTTGCCCTGGGCCGCGCTGAAGTCGTACTTGGTTCCTTTGACGGGCTGGAGGTCGCCGGTCGGGAAGACGTCGCCATAGTTATTGATGGCGGCCACCTGCTGGCCGGGAACGTGGAGAAGCGCCTGCTTGCGATCGCCGCTGGGCACGGCGAAATAAGGATGCCAGCCGATGGCCATGGGCTCATCGTCTTTGCCGACGTTTTTCGCGGTGATGGTGGCGTCGACGGCGGGGCCGGTGAGGGTGATGGCGAAGGTGAGGTCGGTCTGCGAGAGCCAGTGGCCGCCGAAGTCACC
This sequence comes from Acidobacterium sp., assembly GCA_003131625.1. Taxonomy (GTDB): domain Bacteria; phylum Acidobacteriota; class Terriglobia; order Terriglobales; family Acidobacteriaceae; genus Palsa-343. Next base: position 21,685 of record PKVY01000017.1, read on the forward strand.
GGCGTGGATGACGCCGGTGAGCGTCTGGCCGTCGGGAATGGACTGGGTCTGAACATCCTGCGTTTGCGAGGCAAGGATGAGGCCGTGCATCGCGTGCTTGTCCTTGGTGGGGTCGTTGCTGTTATGCCAGTTGGCGGGCAGAGTGATGGTCTTGCCGTGCCATTTGGTGGTGATGGTTGTGCCGTCGGAGGACACAGGACCGATGATGCGGTTGGGATAGGGGACGAGGAAGGCGCCCCCGAAGCTGAAGCTGGCATTGCCGTTCTGATCGTCAGGACCACCGCTCAGTTTTGTGGCGGCTTCTTCGATCGTGGGCGACGCGAGGACCGGAATCTCACCTTTGCCCGGGACGTTGGCGGTGATCTGGAAGACGTTCATGCCGCGTCCGGGGAAGACGGTGGCGGAGAGGAACTCCATCTGCTGGCCATTGCTGGTGGCCGGGCGAGTGAGCTTGACGACAGGCTCGCCGCCGATTTGCGGGATGGGCGGCTGCGCGGGCTGCGCTTCGGGCGCGGGCTGCGCCTGGTGGCTGCAGCCGGAGAGGGCGGCGAAGATTGCCAAAGCGAGGGGCGCGGCAACGAGAGTCTTTCGAATCGACATGGAATTCGTCTCCGAGAAAACCGGATTAGTAAACGCTTTCTGAAGCGCCCCCATTCTACGCCTGGGACCGCGCCCTCGCGGCTTCTACAATCGCGTTGTGGCTGCGATCACGAGTCGCGTTTCGGGTGGGTCTGCGCTGGAAGTGCTGAACCAGCGTGTGGTCGCGTGTGAGCTCTGTGCGCGACTGCGGGAGCATTGCACGACGGTCGCGGAAAAGAAGCGACGCGCGTATCTCGAGTGGGAGTACTGGGGCAAACCAGTGCCATCGTTCGGCGATCCGCGGGCGCGGGTGCTGTTTGTGGGCCTCGCGCCGGGCGCGCACGGATCGAACCGGACCGGGCGGATTTTTACCGGCGACGGGTCGGGGAATTTTTTGTATCCGCTGCTGCATCGCGCGGGATTCGCTTCGCAGGCGTCGTCAAAACATCGGGAAGACGGCATGACGCTCACGGACGCGTGGATCACCGCAGTGGTGCGGTGTGCTCCTCCGGGCAACAAACCGCTGCCGGACGAGATTGCAAACTGCGCGCCGTTTCTCGACGAGGAGATTGCCGCGCTGAAGGATCTGCGCGTGATTGTGTGCCTGGGGAAGATTGGTTTCGACGGAGTGGTGGCGCACCTGATGCGGACGGGGCAGATCGAGCGGCGCGGCGAGCTGCAGTTCGGTCACGGAGTGGAATATCGCATCCCGGGCGATCGATGGTTGCTCGCCAGCTATCACCCGTCGCTGCAAAACACGAACACGGGCAAGCTAACTCCGGCGATGATGCTGCGCGTCTTTCGAAGGGCGCGGCAGTTGGCGGGGTTGCCTGCGACTTCCTCTTGACCATCGGACATCCGGACGCCGCCCTGGCCGCATCCAGAGCTAAAGCCAGGGAGCGATGAAGACTCCCGCGCGAAAGGACGACCCGATGATTACGATTCTGATTATTATTTTGATCCTGATGCTGATTGGAGCTTTTCCGAGCTGGCCCCACAGCCGCAACTGGGGCTATTACCCGAGCGGAGGGCTGGGCCTGCTCCTGCTCATCGTCGTTGTGCTGCTGTTGCTCAGAGTGATCTGACGCTGTGCGCAAGGCCGAGGGCGTGAGACAGCCAAGTGGAGCGGGAGACCGGGATCGAACCGGCGACATTCAGCTTGGGAAATTGGCTGTAAATTGCAAACAAAGACTATAGCGTTTTTGTCGGCTCTGTTCTGGCGATAGAAAACAGCCTGATTTCGATCTGAAGTTTCCCGCGCCGCTTAATGGTGTTCAAACGGTGTTCAGTGCGCTAGCTGACCAGGGCGATGATGCTGCGTGTCTTTCGAAGGGCGCGTCACACTGTGGGGTTGCCGCGACCTCCCACGAGAATCGGACATCTGGGCGCCGCCCTTTGCGCATTCGGGGGGAAGAGAGAGAAGATCTCGCTTTATTCCCGTGCATCCCTCGGCCCAGCGCCTGATTGGCGACTACCTAGCTCTCGCAGCCCACAGCGGCGAGAGCGATCGGGCGGCCCTCTTCCGGCCCGTCAAGAACAACCGTACCGCCATGCGCAAAGGCCATCTCGATCCGGCTCCCTCTACTGCCATTTCGGCCAGAAATACGGGCTTGAGACAGGCATAGGCACAAAGTGACGCATCAATTCGGTCCCTCAGCTTTGGCAATTTTCTTTGTAATCTCCTTAACAAAGAGCGGATATGGGTCGAATTTTACCGCGGCCGTTCTGCCCCACCGAGCCGGAATAGGCGCCGCCATGTGAGCGATCACTTTACGCGAGCCCATCCTTCGCAAAGTAAACAAGATCATGCTTTGATCCCTAAACTGCGGCGCGTCCGTCGGAGACAATCCCAAAGGTTGGAGCGATGCGGGTGATTGCGGTACCGAAGGGGGAGAGTAGGATCCGCCCGTGTTCACACTCTCATGGCGGAACAACTGAGCTACATACTCACAGTCACGTTCTTCAGTGACCCGATCAATAGCGCCTGAAGGGATCCCTGCGATGACTACTGGAATGATCGGGGCCCCGTTTGGCAAGGTTTGGGAAGAAAGGTATTGTGCGAGGGCTTTCGCATCCATTTCGTTTGTTTGTGTAATTTGCCCGTTCCCTTCGTTGGCTTGTACTAGGCAGATCGTTACACCGCTTTTTTCCGCCCTGCCTGCCGCTGGTGCGCACAAAGCAACACAGCAGAGGAGAAATGGAATACGCATGTTGACTCCCAGAATACTGAATCCTTAGAGGCTTAAGGTTCTACATCATTTACGGGCGTGATCGGGGGCTTTGCCCCCTCGATCTGACTTAACCTGAATGTTAACCTTGTCACAGCGATATCCGTGAAACCGGCTTCATTGTGGCCCTCAATTGCGCCTTTTGCAAGTGCGTTATTAAGTCGGGTGCTGACGGCGTCTTTAACCAAGAGCATGCCCTCCCCGAACACACTCACGGCGAGTTGTTTCTCAGGTGTTGTCTTTGCGTCCCGCAACTCCTTCTGTTCCTTCACTTTTAGACGTTCGAGAAGCGTATTCGAATCGATGGAGTGAACTTTCGCATCCATCACAATGCTCAACGCTTCCGTTTCATACCGATAGGCGGCGGCACGTCGCAGAATCAGCACACGAACCCAAGCTGGATCTCCCCAGGTTGACCCATCGCTGAAGATGGCACCTTTCAAAAGCAGAGACCTATCCCGAAGCTGTTCGGGAGCCGGCTTAGGACCGAACATAACAAAACTGTACTTGTCCCCCTCATGAAGGGCGCGTGTTTTCCCTATTGAATTGAGGATCGAGTCAAAAAAACGAATGGAGCGAAGTGTAGTTCTAGATTGGTCCGTGAGAGAGCCAGACGGCGTTGCGGCCTGTTGGGTAGCCTGCGTGGTGGAAGGTCTGGCGAAAACGTTGATGAACGCGATGAGTGTGGAAGGCAAGCTGGTAGCGGATCAAATGGGACACACGCTTGATGCAAACCAGAACGTCTACACGCAGTCTCCTGTCGCGCTCAGGCAGGAGGGTGTGAACCGGCTGGAGATCGCTGTTTCCGGCTAATGGTGTTCAAACGGTGTTCGCGGATTTTCGCGGCGGCCGAAGTTGTTGGGTTTATGGAGCGGGAGACCGGGATCGAACCGGCGACATTCAGCTTGGGAAGCTGACGTTCTGCCACTGAACTACTCCCGCCCTGCATAATACACAGCTTATAGCAACGAGCCGCATCCAGTTTACTATCCAAACTGCTCACAGCAGCGACGCCCACCGTTAGAGTAAGCCGAGAACGGATGCAGGGACAGCCCCAGGTATTCGTACTGGCCGCCAATCTCGGGAATGTTCGACCTCCTGCGGTTTCCAATTCGATTCCGCGCGCACCCTCAACGCGGTCTCCTGTAATAGCGGTTGGGCGCATCCGGAGTGGAAATGCTTCCCGTGACCTGCGCCTCGCCGGCATGCCCCCGGCCTAACGGGGCAACGAGGTTGATGCCGGTGCCGGAGACCTGGGCACCAACCGCGTGCGCCAAAGTGAGGGGTGCGGCGACGGTGATGGAGGTGCCGCCGAACCTTCTGATCGAGGCGACGACTGCCGTTTCAACGTTCGCGCCAGTGTCGATGGTGATCGTCTGGCCGTCGCTCAAGCCAATCGCGCTGGCGACAGGGATAACGGTTGCACCCGCGCTGGTAGCTTCGCTCAGCGTGGTGGCGCCTGGCGTACCCACTGTCGCAATGACGGCGGTCTCGAGGTTCGCACCCGTGTCGATCCTGATTGGCTCGCCGACCTCGAAGTCCGTCACGCTGGCGACTTTGATATTGATTGCACCCGGGGCCGCAGCGGCCGACAGAGTGGTTGCGGGCGCGGTGAGGAAATCGGTGCAGTTGCTGTCGGTGTCGTGGCCGTCGGGAAGGCGCCCTGCGCTCGTATTCGACACGCCGGCGGTGGGAACGGGCGGCCAGACCGCGGCGGCCCAACCGGGTGCAGTCACGTAACAACCGTTGTGCTCCGCTCCGGAGGTGGCCTGATAACCTTCGGCGGCCCATGGGTCGACGAGGCCGCCGTAGTTGAGGCTGTCGACCACAAGGCCCGCGGCATCGCGCAGCACTATGTTGCCGGCCTTGAGGGAGATGGTGCGGCCGAAGAAATCGGCGGTGGCAGAGAGAGCGGGGCCCCCGAACCACTGATTCGGCGCCGGCGTCCCCTGATAGCCCGCCGTGGTGACCGCTGCGTCACGCACAACCGCGTCGATCTCGTGGTCGTGTGCGAGAGGGCTGTCCAGGGCGATGCCCGTGCCGAGCGGCTGGACGGGTTCGTTGCTCGAATGGGAAAAGACGGTTGCCGGCTGGAAGCTGATCCCGGTTCCGCGATCGCTGAAGGGGAGATTGGCTGCATGGCTGAAGCGCAGCGGGGCAGCCAGATCGAGGCCCGTACCGGGAACGAACGCCCCTTCGCTGTCGATATGCGCCTGGGTCAGAGCGGGCGTGAAGTCAATGCCGGTGCCCGCCGGACCTGAAGTGCCGACGGCGGTGATGGTCACCGTTTCCCGGTCAGCGGGAGTGCCCATGATCAGCTTGTCCCCCACAGCAAAACCGTTTGCGTTGCGGACGTTGATCTGGGTCGCACCCGCGCTCGCATCCGCCGCGAGATTCGTGTGACGGGCCTGCGTACCAACATTTGTAACCGTGACGGTTTCGATTCCATGGCCAACGCTGTCGACGTCCAGCCGGATCTTGTCACCAGCCGAAATATTTGCGACGGATGTCACTTTGATGTTGGTCGTGCCGGCGGGCGCGTCCGCCGCCAGATAAGCCTGGGTGCCTGGCTTGCCGACCGCGCTGATCGTGGCCGCGGATCAACTGACTTTCGGGGCGTTGCGGGCGATCAAGGAACTGGGGCTGCGCATTCCCCAGGACATTTCGCTGGTCGGATCGGATGAGGGTTTCATCTCCAGCGTCGTCAATCCGCCGCTGACAGTCATCTGGCGGGATATGCAGCAGGTGGGAACGCATGCCGCCAACATGCTGCTCGCCCGGCTTGCCGACGAATCGCAGCCGGCGCTCTCGGCGACCGTACGCTCTGAGGTCATCTTGCGCCAATCCTG
>PKVY01000065.1 GCA_003131625.1 Acidobacterium sp.
TCTCGCGCTGCCGCGTCTATGTTCTCGAACCGCTCAGCGAGGAGCGCATCGCGGGTCTTTTACGCCGCGCCCTTGAAGATCCCGACCGCGGCCTCGGCGCCATGCAGCTCACCGCCGACGACGATGCGCTGCAATTGATTGCCAGCTACTCCAGCGGCGACTGCCGCAACGCCTACAACACCTTGGAAGTCGCCGNNCACTACAACCTGATCTCCGCGCTCCACAAAAGCGTCCGCAACAGCGATCCAGACGCCGCGCTTTATTGGCTGGCCCGCATGTTCGCCGCCGGTGAAGACCCGCTCTATCTCGCCCGCCGCGTCGTCCGCATGGCCGTTGAAGACATCGGCCTGGCCGCTCCCGAGGCGCTCAACCTTTGCCTCTCCGCCAAGCAGGCCCTGGAGTTCCTCGGCTCTCCGGAAGGCGATCTGGCCCTCGCCGAAGCAGTCGTCTATCTCGCCCTCGCGCCCAAGTCGAACGCCGTCTACACCGCTTACAGTGCCGTGCAGCACGAGATTGAGCACACCCGCCAGGAGCCTGTCCCGCTGCACCTGCGTAACGCGCCCACCCGCCTGATGAAGGAACTCGACTACGGCAAGGGCTACCGCTATGCGCACGATGAAGAAGGCCGCGTCGCCGACATGGACTGCCTCCCCGAATCCCTCCAGGGCCGCCGCTGGTATCACCCCACCCAGGAAGGCCGCGAAAAACTCCTCGCCCAGCGCATGGACGAAATTCGCCGCATCCGCGAATCGAAGCACGAGCAGAAGTAGCTCGTCGGAGTCGATAATGATGAGGTGGGCTCGAACTACCCAATCCGCCCGAACAACTCACCTCAGAAGACGAGCGATTTGCCGCGCCCGCGGGAACTGACGGAACTGCTCTCCACGTGGACCCCGCTCGCCGAGGAGGATCAAATGCCCGAAATCCCCGATCTTCCCCCTGACCCAGTTGATCTCTGACGGACAGCGAAAACCCCTCAACCCATGCCCGAGGAAAAAACAGACCGCCTCACGCCCGCCCGCCTTGAAGCCTTCTCCGACGGCGTGATCGCCGTCATCATCACCATCATGGTCCTCGAACTCCATGTTCCCGGCAAAGAAATTGCCACCCTCGCCGCCCTCCGCCTCGACCTTCCGCTCGTCCTCGTCTATCTCCTCAGCTTCATCCAGACCGGCATTTACTGGGTCAACCACCACTACCTCATCGACGACCTCGATCAGGTCACCCACGGCATCCTCTGGTCCAATCTCGCCCTCCTCTTCGCCCTCTCACTCATCCCTGTGGCTACCAACTGGGTTGGGGTCCGCGGTATCTCGCCCTCTTCCATCGCTCTCTACGCAGCCCTCTGCGCCTTCCCCGCCCTCCCCTGGATGGTCCTCTCCACCCTCATCCAGCGCCGCAGCAAGACGCCTCCGGCCAGCGGCATCGTGAAGCAGGCTGCCTCCGTTTGCCTCTACCTCGGCTCGATTGTCGTGGCCTTCCTCTCTCCCTGGATCGCAATCGCCATGATCGCCCTCGTCGCCGTCGTCTGGCTTCTCCCGCCCCGCAAAATCGTTGAACTATCCCGCAACTCCTCCCACCCCCCTCTCTAGCTCTACCGCTTCTTGTTCGCCTTCCGCTCGGTTCTCGCGCGTCCCTCGCTCGCCGTCTGCTCGCCTTTCGCTAGTCGTCTCTCGCTAAACGCTCCTCGCTAACCGTCTCTCGCTCGTCGTTCGCTCCCGGCTCCCGGCTCCCAGCTCCCGGCTCCCGGCTGCTCCCCATGTGCTATATTCCCAATGAGTTCCATGATCTTTTCCCGCGATTACATTGGCTACCTGGCGCGCCATACCGTAAAACACCTCATCGACGCCAAAGCGATTCAAACCGCCAAACCCAAGGCCGTCGAGGAGCGCGTCAACGCCGCCATCCTCGAAGAGCTCTCCCTCGAAGACCGCATCAACGAGGAAGTCCGCGTCATCCTCGACGCCTACCAGGACGAAATGCAGCGCACCGGCGCCAGCTACTCCGAGATGTTCAAGAAGGTCAAAACCGAGCTCGCCCGCAAATATAAGGCGGTCCTGTGAGGATCTCCCGCGACAAACTCAACAAGCTCGCCCACGTTGTCGCCGACGCCCTCGCCGAAACCCCCGAGTGCGACTTCCTCGAAGACCGTAACACCGTCCGCCAGGAAGCCCGCAAAGCTCTCGAGCATCTTCTCCTCGAAGAAATGCGCATCGACCAGGCCGCCCGCCTGAAAATTGAGTCCCAGCGCCGCATCATCCCCGAAGGCTCCCAGGAGTGGGACATCCTCTACCGCAAGTACTACAACGAGGAAGTCAAAAAACTCGGTATCTGATTCGACCGCCGTTCGGCCCTTTTTCCAACTCGCTTCTGCTCGCTTTCACTCGCCTTCGCTAATCGCTTCTCGCTAAGAGTCCTTCGCTAATCGCTTCTTGCTCGCCTCGTTCCGTTTTTCATAGAACAACCCCCTGGCCTCCGGTATGTNNGGAGACGATTGCGGACCATTCCCGTGATCGCGGCCGCATTCGAGCATGACCACCTGCACCTCCACAAGCCTAAATTTTCTGCTCAAAAACCACTCATTACTTATTGATACATAGGCACTTTTGCGACGTGCGCGCCGCTCGACGCATTCGCAGCTCCGTCGGCTGATCGCATATTGGCACGCCATGTGCAACATCCGCATGTCATCGCAGGTTGTATTGCTGGCATTGCTGATGTGTCCCCAGAAGTTTCCGAGAAGGCCCTACCCACGCCGGCCTCGGCTCCGGTTCCCTGTCCGAAATTCCCGTTGTGTGCAAGTGTCTGCCCTGACGCTTTAGCAGTGTCACGACTTCACTTACTTCTCCGGAGGAACCATGTTTTTTCGGACGCAATCCCGGCGTTACTCAATTCATCCTTGCGAATCCCCAAAATCCATAGAATTCGCGCCGCTTCCTACGTTTTGCTAAAGACCCACGAAACGAAAGTCCATCGCCCTTGGTAACCTCTCGATTCTCGATCCGACCGCGCACAAAAAATCTGCCGCCGCTGGCCACGACTCAAGTCCCCTTCGTCACGCCGCAGCGGGCGTTCATCCCATCGCCCACCCCAGGCGCCCGTCCGCTGGGATCAGCGGCTCTCTCCCTTGCATCAAACGGCGATTCGTGTGCTTCACCTTCACTGTCCGGGCTTGCCTCGGAATCTCTCGAGCCTGCTCGCACACTGGAGTCTCCCCCGTGCGCCCCTGCCGATGTTGACAGTTGCCGAACCTGCTCCCTCCCCACAGCGGAGCCTTCCCGCCTGAAATCGATCAACCGGACTACCGGAGGTGTTGCTTGCTGAACAAAACTTATCTGCGTTTGCTTGCCCTGCTCTTCGTTTTCTCGTTTGCGCTCGCGCTCCGCGCTCAGGACACAGCCTCGATCACCGGCATCGTCACCGATACCTCCGGAGCTGTCGTCCCTGGTGTGCAGGTGACCCTCACCAACCCCAGCACCGGCGTCAAATACCAGGCCGTCACCAACGCGGAAGGTTCCTTCACCATCAATGAAGCCCGCCCTGGCCCCGGCTACACCGCCACCTTCTCCCATACTGGTTTTCAGTCGACCTCGGTGACCGGCATTTATCTCAACGTCAGTTCCACGCGTACCCAGAACGTTCAGCTCACCGTCGGCAACGTTGTGCAAACCGTGGCAGTCTCTGCAGCCGATCAGGGAGTCACCGTCGACACCAGCGACGCCACCGTCGGCAACAACTTCCAGGTGCAATTCCTGAATGAATTGCCTATCGCCAACCGCGACAGTCCGGCTGCGCTCTTCACCCAGCAGCCCGGCGTCACCCTGGATGGCGCCGTGACCGGCGCTCGCGTCGATCAGGACAATGTCACCCTCGACGGCCTCGACGTCAACGACAACGAGACCGGCAACTTCGGCGCCATCGTCGCCAACGCTCCTGTCGACTCCGTGCAGGAATTCCGCGGAACCACCGCCGGTGAGTTAGCCAGCGCCGGCGAAGGCGGCGGCGGACAATACGAACTCGTTACTCGCAGCGGCACCAATCAGTTCCACGGCTCCCTGGTCGAGTACCACCGCGATACCGATCTCGAGGCGAACAACTGGTTCAATAACAATGCAGGCGTCGCCAGGCCTCCACTCATCCGCAACCAGTTCGGCGGAAACGTCGGCGGCCCCATCCTCAGAGACAAGCTGTTCTTCTTCTTCGATTACAACGGCCGCCGCGATACTCTCTCCAACCTCGTCGAGCGCACCGTCCCCATGGATGGCTTCCGCAACGGCGCCATCTCCTATATCAACTCCGGCGGCACGACTTCCACTTTGACTTCCGCGCAGGTCGCCGCGCACGATCCCAGCGGCATCGGTTTCGACCAGGATATGCTCACTTTCATCGACAAGCGCTATCCGGTGGCCAATGACCTCTCCGGAGCGGCTGGCGACACCCTCAACACCGCCGGCTTCCGCTTCAACGCCCCCTTCCCTTACGTCGAAAATGATTACGTCGCGCGCATCGACTACAACCTCAACAACACTATGAAGCTCTTCGCGGTTGGCCACGATGCTCGCACCAACAGCACCCAGGCGGCGATCCAGTTCCCCGGTGATCCTCAAACCTACCCTTTCATTGACAAAAGCTATTCCTGGGTCGTCGGTCACTCGTGGACCATCGGTCCGAATATGCTCAACCAGGCCGAAGGTGGCTTAACCTACGAAAACTACGATTTCCCCAACACTTACAATCCGCCCGGCGTCAACCAGTTTCAAACCTTCGGCGGCAACGGCTCCGGCGGTGCGATTCTCAGCTCGCCCTATGCTCGCGCCATCAACGCGCAGAGCCGAACCTTCCCCATCCCCATCGTCAAGGATGACTTCAGCTGGCAAAAGGGAAGGCACAGCCTCACCCTGGGCGGCACCTTCAAATGGGAAACTCCGCACAACAACACCATCCTCGACTACAACTCGCCCACCATTGGTCTCGGCGGATACATTGACGGCCTCACCGCCGCGCAACGGCCGTCCGACATCGGCGGCGGCAATGCCACCGCCCTCTACGACAGCGCCTTCGCCCTCGCGCTTGCCCCTTACACCAATGTCAGCGCCACCTACAACTACGACGCGCAGGGAAATCCCGTAGCCCAGGGCACCGGCGCGATTCGTGACTACCGTTATTATGAAACCGAACTCTACGTCGGAGACACCTGGAAAGTAACTCCCAGCCTTACCCTCTCTTACGGGCTTCGCTGGCAGAATTACACCGTCCCCTATGAGACCCACGGCCTCGAGTCCGTCGATCAGATGGGCACGCCGGGCGGTACCCTCTCCTCCGTCGACCAAACCACTTTCGATAACTACTTTGGCCAGCGCATCGCGCAAAGCGCAGCCGGCATCTCGGGCAACTTATCCGTTCCGCTGTTCGATTACGTCCTCGGAGGAAAGGCCAATCATGCGCCCGGCCTCTACCACACCGACAACAAGGACTTCGCACCGCGCGTTGCCTTCGCCTGGAGCCCCTCCTTCGATCGTAAGACCGTCTTCAACGGGGGCGCCGGCATCGTCTACGACCACACTGTGGTCAATGCGATCCTCTACCAGCAGACCCAGTTTTCTTACGTGTTCGAGGCCGGCGTCGGTCAGCCCCTGGGCGTGCCCAACAACACCGCCGCGACCCTGCAGCAGGATCCGCGCTTCACCTCCATCAGTAGTCCGCCCGCTCCGCCTGCGGCTCCGCCCATCACCAAACCCTTCTACCCCTATGTCACCGGCTCAGGAGCCGGCGCCACCCCCAATGGCCTGGCCAATGGCGACGCTTTCAACGAAATGATCGATCCCACCTTCAAAACCCCCTACTCCATCCAGTTCAACTTGGGCTGGCAACACCAGTTCCCCCAGGGCTACATTCTCAAGACCGCCTGGGTCGGGCGGCTGGGCCGTCGTCTCATGGCCCAAGCCGATACCAGCCAGCTCATCGACTTCCCTGACAAAGCTTCCGGCCAGCTCTACTCCCAGGCCTTCGCCAACATGTCGAAGGAGCTGCGCGCCGGTGTGGCCACAACCGCTGTCACCGCCCAGCCCTGGTACGAAAACGTCCTGCCTCCAGGCCTCGGCCAATCCATCGGCTACGCCAACAACACGGCGCTGGTCGCCGATAACACCCAGCCGTACGGCATCCGTGGCGACTTTGCTGATAACACCTTCCTCCTGGCCGCCTTCGGCATCCTTCCCCCCAACGTGGGCATGGACTCACAGTTCGACGAGAACACCATGTACACCAATAAGGGATTCTCGAGTTACAACGGCCTGCTCACCACCCTGCACAAGAACTTCGGCTATGGCCTCCAGTTCGACCTCAATTACACCTGGTCCCATTCCATCGACAACGTCTCTGTAACTGCCAACACGGTGGCCTACGGCGGCTACGGCTTTATCTGCGACGCGCTGCGTCCCCGTGAATGCCGCGGTAACTCCGACTTTGACGTCGCGAATTACCTCAGCGGTAACTTTATTTATGACTTGCCCTTCGGCCACGGGCGCAGCTTCGCCGCCGGCATCCCCACCTGGGCCAACGAAATCGTTGGCGGCTGGATCGTCAGCGGCCTCCCCAGCTGGCACACCGGCAACACCTACTTCGCCGGAGCCAATGCCTTCGTAGCCGGCTACGCCAACAACGCGCCCGCCATCCTCACCGGCCCCATCGCCGACATGAAAGCAAAACTTCATGGAGGCAATGGCGACCCGATGGTCGCCTACAGCAATCTCAACGCGGCCAGCGCCGACTACACCGGTCCCCTCGGCTTCGAAATCGGCAGCCGTAACAATCTCCGCGGCCCCGGCTATTTCGACATGGACCTCGGCCTCGGCAAAACCTTCCCCCTCTGGGAGCGGGTGAGCCTGAAGTTACGCGGTGATGCCTTCGACGCCTTCAACCACCCCAACTTCGACACTCCCTGCTCCGATATCACCGATGCCAACTGCGAATTCGGCATCGTCGGCGCCACCACCGGCACGGCCACCCGCGTCCTGCAGGTCGCCGCGCGCATCGAGTTCTGATCCTCAGTGCTTGATCCACTTCTGGGCCGCTTCGGCGGCCCTTTTCTTCGCGCGCGATTCCGTCTTCCGCTCAGCAACAAGCAAAAAAAGGCCAGCAAAAGCTCGCGAGAAAAATTTAGTGGGAAGAAATCGATGGAGAAATTTCAGTGCACCGGGTGACCTGCTGCACACGCACGAGCCCGTTACCGTTGCTTCCTTCCGGACCTGGCGGG
>PKVY01000136.1:0-29894 GCA_003131625.1 Acidobacterium sp.
AGGACCTGCTGGGCTTCGGGCAAACGGCCCTGGGCAATGAGCAGATCGGCGAGGTCGCGATAGTAGTCCGAGTTCGACGTAACAAAGGCCGACTGGGTTTCCTTGTCGAGGCCGCGCATGTTGCTCCGAACCTGTTGCAGCAAGTTGACAGACTGCTTGCCGTAGAAGATCGCCAGGGCAGGCTGCGATTTATGCGCGAGCATCATGCCGTAGAGGATGGGCGAGAGGATGAGGGGGTCGTTGGCGGCCTCAGCCAGAGGAAGCGCCTGGTTCAGGTTGGCCAGGGCGTGGGGCACGTCGCCCATGTCCCAGTAAATTTTCGCGAGTCCGATGCGGGCACGGGACTCGTTGGCAGGGTCATTGAGATGACTGATGAGTTCGAGGCCCTGATTGACGGAGTCGATGGCTTTAGGGTTATCGCCCATCTTGTGGTAGACCATGCCGATGATGATGCGGGCGAGAGCCTCGTGTTCGCGATTGGGCATTCCCTTTTGGATGGAAATGACTTTGTTGAGGAAAAGGAGCGCATTCTTGTAGTCGCCGGTCGCGGCCAGGGTCGACCCCAGGTTGTCCAGGAGAGTGAGGCCGTTGACGAAGTCACGCGCTGTTACGNNTTTGTAGTATTGGATCGCCGTCTGCCTGTCGCCGAGGAACTGATGCATCAATCCGATATTTTGCAGTGCGATGCCCTGACCGTCCTCGTCGCCTGAGGCGCGAAGAATGGGAAGAGCCTGGCTGAAGGAGTCGATGGCCTTTTCCATCTCGCCCAGGCCGGACCATGCCAAACCGATGTTGTTCAGCATCAGGCCAGCCTCGTCGGTCATGTTCAGTCGCTGATAAATGGCGAGCGCCTGGTTAAAGCTGTCCAGCGCCTTCTGGTTCTGCTGCAGGGCATTCTGGGCCAGCCCCAGCCTGTTCAGAGCTTCGGCTTCAACGAGCGGGAAATGGAATTGCCGTGCAGCGGCCAGCGCCTGAGTCCAGGCATCGATGCACTTTTTGTCGCGAAGACCGGCGTAAATGTCGCCGATGCCGATGAGAGTGGTGGCCTCACCGGTGTGATCGCCGGCCGCCCGATACAAGTCGAGAGCGCGGTTGCCGTAGTCAAGCGCCTGCTGCGTGTCTCCTACGCTGTTGTAGCCGGTTGCGATTTCGACGAGGATGGCGGCCTGTCCGGAGCGGTCGCCGAGGGACTGGCGAATGGCGAGTGCCTGATTGGCGTAGTTGAGAGCCTGCTGGCCCTGATTCTGGGTTTCGCTGAGGAGCGCGAGGGCGTTGAGGGCATCAGCCTTGCCTGCAGGGACACCCTGGGCGGTGGCGACGTCGAGTGCACGCTGATAGTCCTGGGCAGCGTCCCGTGGTTGGTTCTGGGCGCGGGCGGCGTTGCCGAGTCCGTTGAGTGCGGCAACGCCCTGTTGAGCGTCCTGGGCAAGGCGCGCAGCGTTCGCTGCGCGGTTGTAGGCGTCAGTCGCGTTTTGGGGATTGCCGACGCGGAGCCACAGGTCGCCGAGCTGATTCAGGATTTTTGCGGCGGTGTGCGCGTCGCGCGCGGCGATCGCGGATTGCAGGGATGCCTGGAGCTGGGTGACGCGGGCCTGATCCTCAGCCGATAACGGGGCGGTCGGTTGAGCGGCCGGAGCCTGCGCTGACGGTTGCGGGGTGGTCTGGCCAGCGAGGGGAAGGGGCAGGAGCAGCGCGGCGGTGAGAGCCAGGGGGAACCCGCTGTTGAAGAGTCTCGGAAAGAAGCGGGAACTCACGATACAGATGGCCTCGCGCTCACTGCGGTTGGGAAGGGTATGGAGTGGTTTGAAGTCTACACGAGACGACACAGAGAAAGCCCGGGGCGAATCAGGAGAGGGAGCGGAGGCTTTGGCGGAGGCGGTCGGGGTTGCTGTCGCCGAGGAGGCCTTCAACTTGCTTGCTGGTGCGTTCCCAGAGGGGGACGGCGCAGGCGAGGAGGGTTTTGCCCCTGGGGGTGAGGTGGAGCAGGCGGCTGCGGCGGTCGGAGGGATCGGGGGTGATTTTGAGCAGGCCGCGGCGCTCGAGCGGCTTGAGAGCGGCGGTGAGGGTGGTGCGATCCATGCCGAGGAGGTCGGCCACCGGGGCCATACCAGGCGGGTCGGAGCGATTGAGGGACATGAGCAGAGAAAATTGCCCATTGGTGAGTTGGGCGGGACGAAGTGCGTCGTCGAAGCGGCGAGCTAATCCTCGGGCGGCGCGCTGAACGTGGAGACAGAGGCAGAAGTCGCGAACCCGGAGGGTAGTTTCAAAAGGAAGGGTGGGGGCTCTTGACATATCCCCATTAACGTTGATATCAACGTATATTGTCAATCCCTCCCCAGGGAGACGAACAGGGAACGACAACTCAGGACAGAATGCAGGCGCGCGCGAGGATTGCGTCGCGGGAGATGGGTGGAAACCATGCGAGTGCTGATCGTGGAGAATGACCGCCAGGCCCAAACAGCTTTGGCAAATGTCCTGTCGGCAAGGAGCGACGTGGAGCATTTCGATTCGGCCAGCGATGCGATCGAAGCACTCGAAATGTTGGCCACGGACTCTTACGAGATTTTGCTTCTCGACATTAATATGCTGGACCTGCCGGGGACTGAACTAGTCGACCAGCTTAAGGAACGAAACGTTCCGTTGCCGTCGATCGTGCTGGTAACGGCACACATTGAAACCGCGGTCGCAGCCTTCGAGAGGCACACCGTAGACTACGTGCTCAAGCCTTTCTCGACCAAAAGAATCAACGAAGCCCTGGACCGTGCCTCGCGGAGAGCCAAGGGGGAGCGAGCGGCAAAATTGATCGAATCTTTGCCGCAGTCGCAGAAGCTGTCTCTTCCGGGTCACCCGATGATCGCCATCAAAGATAAAGGAAGGATTCTCTTCATCAATCCTGGCGATGTGGTCGCAGTGCAGGCTGAGGGCAATTATGTGTCACTGCAACGGGAATCGGACTCCTATCTGCTGCGTGAGCCCATCTCGATGGTGGCGGAAAAGCTGAAGCCGTACGGATTCATTCGGATCCATCGATCGGCGCTCGTGAATACTTCGTTTGTGGTGGAGATCACGCCGTATTCGACGGGAAAGTGTGGTCTCCGCGTTAAGAGTGGCAAGGAATACGCAGTTACAAGCGGGTACAAGAAGAATCTCAAACCCCTGACAGAATTCCGGATCGGGAGCGGTGCGTTTCTTGCGGAAACGCCTGCGCAGAGACAACCCAGGGCAGAATGAAAGTGCGCGCGAGGATCGCGCCGCAGCCAATGGATGGAGGAGCGAAATGTCTTTTCTTCGTGATTTGAGAATTGCGATGCGGTCGCTCGGGCGGGTGCGGGCGCTGTGGATCACGGTGGCGCTGACGCTGGCGCTGGGGATTGGGGCGAACGCGGCCATTTTCAGCGTGGTGCGCGCGGTACTGCTGCGGCCGCTCGCGAATCGCGACGAGGACCGGCTGCTGTATCTGCGGCAGAGCGCGCCGGGGCTGGGGGAGACGAACACGACGTTCTCGATTCCGGAGATCGACGATCTGGGCAAGGGGCTGAAGACGATCACCAAGCTGGGAACGTTTTCGGAGATTGACTTCACGATCGTGGGACTGGGAACGCCGCGGGAGATCCCGGGCGGGGTGGTGGACGGAAATTATTTTGAGGTGATGGGGCTGCGGCCGGTGCTGGGGCGGCTGCTGGGGCCGGGCGACGATGGGCCGAACGCGCAGGGCGCGATTGTGCTGACGTACAAGTTCTGGAAGACGTCGCTGCATTCCGATGCAAGCGTGCTGGGGAAGACGGTGCGGCTGGAGAGCGTCACCGGGGCGCGGAATGCAGTGATTGTGGGGGTGCTGGAGCCGTCAGTGCCGTATCCGGTGGCTACGGAAATTATCGCGAACGTGGTGACGAGCCCGCATCATCTGTCGGCGACGATGGTGACGGGGCGATCGCATCGCATGACGGAGGTGTTCGGGCGGCTCGCCGCCGGGGCCACGCTGGAGCAGGCGCGGGCGGAGCTGCGGACCCGGTATGCGGCGATTCTGGCGGCGCACCCGGAGGTGTACAAAGCAGACGATCACTACCAGATCGCGGTGAGGCGGATGCACGAGCAGATCAACGCACGGGCGAACACGATTCTGTGGGTGCTGTTCGCGGCGTCGGGGCTGCTGTTTGTGATTGCGTGCTCGAACGTGGCGAACCTGGTGCTGGCACGGACGGTGCGGCGCGAGTCGGAGCTGGCGGTGCGGGCCGCGCTGGGCGCAACCGCGGCGGCGTTACGAAGGTCGCTGTTGGCCGAGAGCATGGTGCTCTGCGGAACGGGTGTACTGGCGGCACTGCTGCTGGCGTGGCCCATGGTCGCGGTGCTGGGAAAATATGCGGCGCGGTTCTCGGTGCGGGCGGATGGACTGACGCTGGACTCGAACCTGGTGTGGTTCGGGATCGCGCTGGCGCTGGCGGCGTCGGTGTTTCTGGCGTACATCCCGCGGCTGCCTTCGGCGGATACGTCGCGCGGACTGGGACTGAACAACGGAGGCACAAGGACGGCTTCGGGGAGCAACCGCCGGCTGCGCATCTTCGCGATTACGCAGATCACGGCGTCGTTTCTGCTGCTGGCCGGAGCGGGCGTATTGATGCGGACGCTGTTCACGCTGGAGGAGGAACGGCCGCCGTTCGATACAGCGAAGGTGCTGGCGGTGAATCTGCCGGTGATGAGCTATGGGCGAACGGAGCAGCAGGTGCGGGAGTTCTATCACGAAGTGGAGCGGCGGGTGAGCGCGCTGCCGGGCGTCGAGCAGGCGTCGTCCGGCTTCAGCGTGCCGTGGAGAGACGGCCGGGCGCTGAGCATCACCTTTGCGTTCGCGGCGGAAGGAGCGACGAGAAAGAACGGGCAGGAGGATATGGAGGCGAATTACCGGTCGGTTTCGCCCGGCTTTTTCGCAACACTGGGCGTGCCGCTGGTCGAGGGGCGGGATTTTCGCGACACGGACAAGGATGGCGCGGACCGAGTGGTGATCGTGAGCCAGAGCGTGGCGAAACGGCTGTTTCCTGGGCAGGAAGCGATCGGGCGCGAGATGTGGTGGACGGATCCGGTGATGAAGTTTATCGGGATCAGCTATGACAAGCGGCGGATTGTCGGGGTAGTGCCTGACTTCGACGATGAGAACATCATTCCGAATCCGCAGATGACAATCTACCAGCCGACCGATCAGGAGGGGTGGTACGGGCGCTTGTTCGTGCGTACGCGGCAGGCCGATCCGTACGCGCTGGTACCGGCGATTACGCGGACGATTCACGAGATGGCGGTGGACCAGCCGGTGGAGCGAGCCAGCACGCTCGAGGATATTCGCGCGGAGGTGCTGACGCCGGACAAACTGAACGCGATTGTGTTTGGCGGATTCGCGGCGGTGGCGCTGCTGATTTCCGTGGTGGGCGTGGCGGGCGTGCTGGCGTTTTCAGTGAGCGGGCGGACGCGGGAATTCGGCATTCGCCTGGCGCTGGGCGCGCAGCCGCGCGACATCCTGACCAACGTGCTGTACGACGGGCTGCTGATCGCGGGGATTGGCGTGGGCGCAGGGGTGGTGCTGGGCTTCGTGCTGGCCACGGCTGTGGGTAAGTATGTTGCAGCGGTGCATCAGCCCGGGGCCTTATCGCTTGTGGCTTCGGCGGTGGTGATTCTGGCGGCGGCGGTGATCGCGTCGGCGGTGCCGGCGGCACGCGCTGCGCGGGTGAACGCGGTGGAGGCGCTGCGGTCGGAGTAATCGCCGACCAGGGGCCTGTCTTAAACGGAATACGGGTAGCCTGACCAGCGGGAGATGACTTCCTCGAGGATTTCAGGGCCGATGGCGGTGTTGGCGTCGTCGAGGGAGTATTTTTCGCGGAGGGCGCGGAGGTTGTNNTCGAATTCGTGATTCGCGATGGAAGCTTCCAGCCGCTGGTTGATGAAGCGGAGGCGTTTTTCGACGTCCGCTACGTCTTCGGGAGGGGATGCGCGGCGCAGTCTGGCCAGCGATCCGGCTGCGTCGAGGAGCTGCAGCGCTTTGGCGGGAAGCGGGAGGTCGGGAAGATAGCGGCTGGCGGAGCTGACCGCGAAGGCGAGGGCTTCGCCGGTGTAGGTCACTTCGTGAACCTTCTCGAGACTGGCCTTGCGGGATTCGAGGATGCTGCGCGTGTCCTTCTCGTCGAGGGCGCGGACGTGGACCGGGCGGAAGGAGCCGGCGAGCCAGGGGAAGGCCTGGAGGGCGGTCTCGAATTCCCTTGGCGCGCAGGCACTGATGCACTGCATCTCGCCATTGCGGAGCGCATGTTTGAGCAGGGCGATCGCATCGACGGACGCGGATCGCGCGCCGGAGGCGAGGAGCTCATGCAGCTCATCGAGGAAGAGGATGGCGTTGGCCGAATCGGCCANNTATCGGCCAGGGTCCTGAGGGTTTTGGCCGGCTCTTCTCCTCGGGGGCGCGGGCGGGGAAAGTCAACCAGCAGCGCCGTTTCGAAGGACACGATGCGTTTGTCTGTGAGGGACGGCGGAACGTCACCTTCGGCAATGCGCTGTGCGAGCGCTTCGACGATCGAGGTCTTGCCGACGCCGCGATCGCCGACGAGGACGGGATTATTTCGATAACGGCATCGAGTTCGAGGGCGCGGCCGACGACGGGATCGAGTTCGCCGTCGGTGGCTGCCTGGGTGAGGTCGCGGTACAGATTGGCAGAGCCGGTTACGGTGGTTGTGCCGGTAACGAAGCCTCCGGCTGAGCCTTGCTGCGGCACCAGGTGCGGCTCTCGCGCTAATTCTGCACGGAGGGCGTCGAGCTTGACGCCACGTTCCCGGAGGAGCTCAGCGGCGAAGCATTTGTCTTCGCGGAGCAGGCCGAGGAGAAGATGCTCGGTGCCGATGTACTGGTGGCCGAGGCGCTCCGCTTCTTCCGCCGCATAGGCGAGGACGCGCTTGCACTCGTTCGAAAGGGGCAGGTCGACGCTGGTTGGGATCGAATCGCGAACGACGGTATGGCTTTCGATTTGCTTGCGGATGGATTCCACGGAAGCATGGGTGTGCAGGAAGCGGTTGGTGAGTGCCTTGTCTTCGCGCAGCAGGCCGAGGAGGAGGTGGTCGGTCTCAATGTAGGGCGAGCCGAACTGGCTGGCTTCGTAACGGGCGAAGAAGATCACGCGGCGCGCTTTTTCGGTATAGCGTTCGAACATCGCAGGGGTGCTCCAGGGGCGATTCCTGAAATGGAACAGGCGTCGGATCGATTTTAGTGCGAGCTGGCTACGGGCAGGGACTGTGATGGGCCTCACAGTCCCTTGCGGGAAGCGGGAGTTACTTTCGACAGTACTACAGCCTTATTACCACTATGGAATAGTGCGGGGGCAGGGTACGCCATAAGGTTGCAGTCAGGATGGGCGGGATGAATCGGCGGAATTTTCTGAGGGGTTCGGGGCTGGCCGCCGCGGGGTGTGCGCTGGGCGGGGTGCGGGCGGTCGGGCAGGAAGCGGAGAAGTCCGCGATGGCCGAGTCCGGGAGCTTCACGTTCGCGTTCTTTACCGACGTGCACATTGAGCCGGAGATGGATGCGCCGCAGGGCACCGAGCTGGCGATGGAGATCATCAATGCGTCGGACGCGGAGTTCGCCATTTGCGGCGGCGATCACGTCTTCGACGCGCAGGGCGCGCACAAGGAACGGATTATCGACCAGTACGAACTGTATATGCAGGCGGAGAAGACGCTGCGCATTCCGGTGCGGCATGTGCTGGGGAACCATGATGTGGCGGGACTCCAGACCGGCATGAGCTCGCACGATGCGATCTACGGGAAGGCAATGTTCGAGCGGACGTTCCAAACGCCGACCTACTATTCGTTCCTGCACAAAGGCGTGAATTTCATTGTGCTGGATTCCATTCTGGTCGAGGGGCGGGAATGGCATCCGATGATCGATCTGCGGCAGGTTGCGTGGCTGGAGCGGGATCTGGCGGCGAACGCCGCGTATCCGCAGATCGTGATCAGCCATGTGCCGCTGGCGACGAGCATGGCGAGCTACGGGCCGGGATCGAACGACAAGAAGTACGAGCCGGTGAGCAATGCCCATGCGATTGTCCCGATGCTGGAGAAGTACAACGTGATTGCGCTGCTGCAGGGGCACACGCACATTGTGGAGAGCGTGCACCGCCACGGGATGCAGTTTGTTACGGGAGGCGCAGTGTGCGGCAACTGGTGGCGCGGGACGCAATACGGGGATCACGAGGGCGTGATGTTCGTGACAGTGGACAACGGGGGGATCTCAACCAGCTATACGCCAACGGGGTTTGTGAGCACAGAGTCGGCGAATACGTAGAAGCAGGGGATAGGGTATAGGGTGTAGGGTTTAGCAAACCAGCGACCTGGCGAGAGGGCGGAAGCCAGCCAGCGAGAAGCGCCCAAAAGCGAGCGAACCGAGAGCGAGAGGCGGCTAGCTAAAGGCGAGCGCCTGGGCGCGAACATGCGCAGGGCTGCTTCAGTTATTTCCCAGAGACAAATCAGCGGATTAGCGGGCGGCGGATTTCTTTGCCGTTGCTTTGGTTGCCGGGGCTGGCTTGCCCGCGATGGCTTTGACACGCGCGTTGAGGCGGCTCTTGTAGCGGGAGGCGGTATTGGCGTGGATGACGCCCTTCTGCACGCTCTTGTCGATGACAGAAACGGCGGTACGGAATTCCGCGGCGGCGGCGGTGGAGTCGCCCTTCTGGAGGGCTTCGCGCAGGGCGCGGAGGGTGGAGCGGAAGTGGGTGCGGTTGGCGCGGTTGACGGTGGTTTTTCGGGTGGTCTGACGGGCGCGCTTGAGCGCAGAAACGTGGTTCGCCATGGGTGAATCGGATCTCGCTTTCGGAAATGAATGCGGGCAGAGGAGACAGACGCCGCGTATCCGCCGCAAAGAGTCAGTGTAATACAGGCAGCGGGGATAGGGAATAGCCGGTTAGAGGGCGGCGGGTAGCTCGTGCGTTTTGGGAGCCGCGCTGCGTACGGAAAATATTTACAATCCGTGGCGGGCTGCATCGAGGACCATGGTAACGGTTCGAGCTGAGGAGGATGGTGATGGCAAGTGGATTGGCGGAGGCGGGTGCGGGGCGCATGCACTGGGTGCGGATTCTGGTGGGCGGTTTCCTGGCGGAGGCGTTGCTGATTGTCCTCGTGATTCCGATTGCCGTGAAGTGGGGACAGCATCCGTTGTTGTACGTGGCGCCGGTGGGGTCGTTGCTGACGTGCTTCGGGTTCGGGCTGTGGGTCGGGCGAGGGGTGCAGTCTCGCTTTGTTGTGCATGGATTGCTGGTGGGCGTGGTCGCGGCGGTGATTTATGTCGCGCTGACGCTGGCTCGTCCTGAACCGATGGCGTACGTGATCGCTCACGGGCTGAAGTTGCTGGGCGGGGCGGCGGGTGGTTGGTTCGCGGGGAAGCAGCGGGAGAATCGGCGAGGGGCTTGAAGCGGAAAATAGAAGTGCTGGTGTCGGCGTTGGCGGGGCACGGGTGCAGTGCCGTTTTGGTTTCAGAGACGGTACTTGGGAGTTGAAGTCCGACATTTAGTTCTCTGGGCAGCGCACGGTATGAGCTTAAGCTTCTTGCTGTGGGGTGAACCTGGCCGGCTGCAAGCGGGGCGCTTTGTTTCTTCGCAAGGTGTTTAGTGGAGGACGTCGTCGTAGAAGCGGGTGAGCGTGGCCGTGAAGGCGGAATCGGGGCCGGTGTCGGGTAACGCTCGGAGGTCGAAGTACTGCTTCGGGTAGGCGGAGGCTTCAAACAGGGCGCGCGTGCGGGTCGAATCCCCGTGGCGGTCGAGGAAGAGACGCGGGATGCGGGACGAGGCGAGATCGCCGGAGGGGTCGAGGTGCTCGTTCTGTAACAGCCACAGTGGCAAAATGCGGGCGCGGGCATCAGAGAGGAGAATCTGGCGCGCGGGCGGGTTGGGGTCCTCGAGGATGGCTCCGGCGGGGGCGAACTGCGCGGCGAGACGGGCAGCGAAGGTGGCTCCCACGCCGTCTCCGAAGACGATGATATTACGCGGGGAGATGTGGCGCGTGTCGGTGAGATACGTCCAGGCAGCGATGGAGTCGTCGGCGGCGAGGCGTTCGGTGGGATGGGATCCGGCGCTGCGGCCGAAGCCGCGGTAATCGAAGGCGAAGACGTTAACACCGGTGGAGTGGAGAGTTGCGAGCGTGGGGACACAGCCGGAGAGGGAGCCGCGGGCGTCGTGGAGATAGAGAACCGTGGCTGTGACGTATTTCGAGCCTGGGTCTGCAGGAATCCACCAGCCGTCGAGCTGAGGTAGGCCAGCATCGGTGACGTCGAAGTGGATTTCTTCCCAGGCCAGACCGGCGCTGGCCGGAGTTGCGGTGATGGCGCGCGAGGGATGGAAGAGGAGTTGCCACTGGCCCTGGTAGAAGAGCAGGCAGAGGGCGGCGTATCCACAGAGAGCGGCGGCGGCGAGGGCGAGCGCGAGGGCAGTGAAGAGCCAGCGGGGGCTGATATCCGGCGGGGGTTCGGTGTGGTAGTCGATTTTGCTGGCTGGCGGCTGGCGCTTCGGCATTGCGTTATCCGAAGGCGAGCTCGTCGGGGGATTCGAGGGCAGTTCCGCAGACGCGGCAGATGACGGCGGAGCAGTCGCCGCAGACGAGCGGGTCGTCGACGGAGCGCGCGCAGGTGGGGCACCAGAGGCGAATGGGTTGCGATGCGGGAGGAGTTTGCGGCGGCACGGAAGACGGCGCGGACATTCTGCAATGAGCGTAGCACCGCCTAAAGAATGGCTGGGCGGGGGCTGGATCGAGCGCGGAACTAGTCTGGCTTCTGTAACTGACTCGCCATCGTTTTGGACCCTGGAAAGGAGGGCCGGAAAGGCGAGGAGAGCACCCTGCTGAGCAATGAGGGGGCGGCAATTAACAGCGAAGGCACGTGCCAACTTTTGTTCGTGGCAGGAAAAAGGAGGCGAAATCCCCCGTATGACGTTGTTTACTATGCATTAAAGAGCGGAATGGTGCGCTTCGAGTGGGGAGCGGCGGTGGTGCTGCGATCCGCGGGAGGAAGGTAAGGTATGGCGACAGCAGGCCTGAATCGGATGATGTTGTGGGGCGATCTGGAGGGCCGGCAGCTGGAAGAGCGCTGGCTGCTGGGACGGCTGGTGCGGCCGGAGGGGCGGACGGCGTGGTTCGAAGCGATCGACCCGGACGGAGTGCCGGTGATGCTGAGCGTCACCGAGGCGCTGAACGATGAGGATGAGCTGCTGGCGCGGCTGAGCGCGGCGGCGGAGATCCGGCACCCGAATGTGGTGGCGATTCGCGAGGCGACGATTTCGCATCTGGACGATACGCCGGTGGTGGTTGGCGTGATGGAGATGACGGAGGAGAATCTCGGCGACGTGCTGCGGGAGCGGACGCTGAGCGCGGCCGAGGGACGGCAGGTGCTGGACGCGGTGCTGGCGGCGCTGGGAGCGCTGCATGGGCATGGGCTGGTCCACAAGCACATGGAAGCGGGCAGCGTGCTGGCGATGGGAGAGACGATCAAGCTACGCAGCGATTGCGTGCAGATGGGCGGCTCGGCGTTCGGGACGGCGGCTGCGGACGACGTGCGCGCCGCGGCACGGATGGCGACACACGCGGTGACGGGCAGGTATCCCGCGGGAGAGAACGACCCCGTGCTGCAGTTGCTGCCGGAGCCGATGGCGCGTGCGGTACGGCGGGCGCTGAGCGGCAACGCGGGAGCAACGGAAGTGGCGGCGCTGGCGGGGACGCGGCTGGAACTGATGCCGGAGATTGCGCGGGACACGGCGCGGGTTGAGCCGCATGCCAAAGCGGAGACGAAGATGGCGGCGGCAGAGGGGGTCGCGCCGCAGGAGAAGCCTGCCGCTGTGAGCGAGCCGATGCAGCCGGAGTCAACCCCGAAGAAACGAGGCGGGGCGAAGGGGGAAGCGAAAACGGGCAGCAAGGCTCCGCGACTGGTGGCGATGAAACCGGCGGACGAGCGCGCGCAGGCCGCGCTGTTTGGGGATCCGTTCATGCTGCCCAACGAGCGAGAAATGGCCGCGGGACGGGTGATGGAGCCGGAATCGAGCGAGGGCAAATGGCCCGGAGCGGTCTACGTGGTGGCGGCCGCGATCGCGGTGGTTCTGGTGACGGTCTTCACGCTGTACGGATTGATGCATCGGGAGCCGGAGCAACGGCCGGCGACTCCGGCGACCAGTGCGGCGACGCCGGCGGCAGCCGCGAAGCCCTCGAGTGCGGCTACGGTGAGCACGGGGGCGCAGGCGACAACGGCTTCCATGGCGGGATGGCGAGTGATCGCGTACTCGTTCAATCGTGAAGAGGAGGCGCGGGAGCAGGCACGTGAGCTGGCGCAGCGCTTTGCGGAGCTGAACCCCGAAGTGTTTGCGCCCCGGGGCGGGGATGTGTGGCTGGTGACACTGGGCGGCATGATGAGCCGGGGCGAGGCGCTGGCTCTGCGCGAGAAGGTCATTGACATGGGCCTGCCGGAAGACACGTACGCGCAGAATTTCCGCTGAAGCGGGGTTGCCCGGGAGACTCGGGTTCGACCCCCTTGTTGTGCCCAACGCCGGAAGCAAATTAGGATTGCCGGACAGCGCGTAAGAGGCGGTGCGATTCGCCTGCCGCGCTGCGCGCCGTGAACTCCGGCGAATTTCCGGGTCAGCAGAGACGGCGTGGCATGGTGCGGAGACCCCAGAAGCAAATGCGGTTGAGGCGAGAGCGGCGGAGGCGGAGCCTGCTCGGTTGCCTGCTGCTGGGCGGAATGGTGGCGGCGTCCGGGGCGATGCGCGCGCAGGGTGCAGGAGCGGAGAAGCCGGCGCGGGACGATGTGCGGGCGGCGTACCTCTACAACTTCGGACAATTTGTGCGCTGGCCGGAGGGAGCGGGGCGCGGATCGCTGCTGGTCTGCGTTGCGGGCCAGGATCCGTTCGGGCAGACGATGGGAAAGCTGGCGGCGGGGAAGCAGATCAACGGGCGGGCGCTGGAGGTGCGCAATCTGGACCGGCCGGAGGGGGCGGCGGACTGCTCGATCCTGTTTGTGGGCAAACCGGAGAGCGGGCACGTGGATGCTTATCTGGCAGCGACGGCGGGCAAGGCGGTTCTGACGGTTGGGGAGGGGCCGGATTTTCTGACGCACGGAGGGATGATCGAGTTCGTGGAGGTGGAGGATCGCGTCCGATTCTCGGTCAATCTGGATGCGGCCAACCGCTGCGGCGTGGCACTGAGCTCGGAGCTGCTAAAGGTAGCCGTGACGGTTACAGGTAAGCCGGGAACGGGAGGGTCGCCGAAATGAAACCCGGCTCCTCCTCGATCTCAGCGAAACTGATGTGGATGAACGTGGTGGTGAGCGCCACAGTGCTGGTGCTGGCGACGATCGCGTTCTTCTCCTACGACGCGATTTCGTTCCGGCGCGATCTGATTCACAACCTGGAGACGTCGGCGCAGCTGGTGGGAACGAACAGCGTTTCGGCCCTGCTGTTCGACGACCAGCAGAGCGCCGCGGCGAGTCTGCGGGCGCTGGGCAGCACGCCGGACGTGGTGTCGGCGACGCTGGTGACGGAGGACGGCTCGACGTTCGCGGAATACCGGCGTTCGGACGGCGTGGGGGCGACGCCGGTACGCGCGCTGGAAGCGGGCGGGAGCGATGAACACTGGGTGAACGGGAGGCATGTGCTGCTGGCGCACCGGATCGATTTTGAGGGCAAGGCAGTGGGCACGGTCTATATTGCCGCGGAACTAACGGAGACGGGGCAGCGCGCGCGGCAGTATCTGGTGATAGCGGGCGGCATTCTGCTGATTTGTATGGCGGCGGGCCTGCTGATCAGCTCGACGGCGCGAAGACTGGTGGCGCGGCCGATGGTGGCGCTGGCAGAGACGGCGCGGCGGGTTTCGCGGGAGCGGGATTACTCGGTGCGGGCGGCGCCGCATCCGGACAAGGATGAGATCGCGGTGCTGATCGA
The DNA here is from genome assembly GCA_003131625.1 of Acidobacterium sp. Taxonomy (GTDB): domain Bacteria; phylum Acidobacteriota; class Terriglobia; order Terriglobales; family Acidobacteriaceae; genus Palsa-343. The sequence continues at coordinate 13,937 of PKVY01000136.1, forward strand.
AGCCTTCAACGAGATGCTGGTGCAGATCCAGGAGCGGGATACGGCGCTGAACCGTGGGCGCGAGCAGCTGGAAGCGCGGGTGCAGGAGCGCACCGCGGCGCTGCGGGCGGCGAATCGGGAGCTGGAGGCCTTCTCCTACACGGTGGCGCACGATTTGCGGGGGCCGCTCGATGCGGTGGAGGGGATGGTCTACATTCTCGAGGGGCTGGACCGCGAGCAGCGGGAGGGCGAGCGGCGGGAGATCCTGGAACAGCTGCGGCAGGCCACCCGCAACATGGCGGCGCTGATCGATGACCTGCTGCATTTGTCGCAGGCGAGTACGGCGGCGCTGAAGCGGACGCCTGTGAACCTGACGGCGATGGTCAGCCAGATCGCGGAAAACCTGAAGCGGGCAGAGCCGCTGCGGCGTGTGGAGTTCATGATCGCCGAGTTGCCGGAGGTCGAGGCGGATGAGGGGCTGATGCGGGTGGCGCTGGATAACCTGATCCGCAACGCGTGGAAGTACAGCTCGCACCACAGCCAGGCGTGCATCGAGTTCGGCGCGGTGAACCGGCGGGGAGAGATCGTCTACTACATGAAGGACGATGGAGCGGGGTTCGATCCCAAGCTGAGCGATCAGATCTTCCAGCCGTTCCACCGGCTGCACAGCAGGAGCGAATTCGCCGGCACCGGGATTGGGCTGGCGACGGTGCAGCGGATTCTGGCGCGGCATGGCGGGCGCATCTGGGCGGAAGGCGCGGTGGAGAAGGGCGCGACGTTCTGGTTCACGCTGAGGAGCGACGCCGTGGCGGCGGCCTGATCCACGGCGCGCCCGCGCCGTCAGTTTTCCAGGGTCGATGAGCGGAGACGGCGGTGTTGGCGGAGCCGGGAATGAGAATCCTCTAATCTTTCCGTCTTCGATTAGGGCGTTGGCACGCTCGTGGTGGGGGCGATGGCTCCTGAACCGGACAACAAGGGAAGGGCGGCCTCTCCTGGGGGAGAGACGAATCTCCGTGCCGCGGCGGGGGCGGGGGCAACCCCGGCGGTGTACCCGAACGCGCCGGGGGCCGGCCCAGGAGGGACTCCGGCGTTGCCCGCAGCGGCGCCAGCGGGCGTGGGCAATGCCGCGGCGCTGGTGCGCGCGGAGGGAGTGGAAGAGCCGCCGCCGGAAGAGCCGGAAGGGGATACGAGGCTGGGGCGACTGCCCATGCAGCTGGACGTGATGGTGAAGGTTCATTCGTTTCGCGTGCAGGACCTGCTGTCGATGGAGAAAGGAACCGTGGTGGAGACGGTACATGACCACTCGCAGGATGTGCCGGTGCGGTGCGGAGGCGCGCCGCTGGTGTGGGCGGAATTCGAGGTCCTCGATCAGCAACTGGCGGTGCGGATTACGCGGCTGGCCTAGGACGTACGGGGGCAGGAGTGAAACAAGTTCTGGAGATGGCGCAAGGCGCCGGCGAGCCACGGAGAAGAGGAGCGAAGAAAAACATGGGGATGGTCCTGAGTCCGGTGTTTGACGGGAGCACGCCGCTCCCGCGGTACAGCTGGACGATGCGGATGGGGCTGTGGCTGCGGCGGCTGATGAGCCTGCCGACGGCGGGGGAGATGCCGATCCGCCTCGAGGGGCGGCTGAGCCTGGGCCCGAAGAAGTCGCTGGTGCTGGTGAACTGCCGCGGCAAGAGCGTGCTGCTGGCGCTGGGCAGCGAAGGGATCACACCGGTGATGGAAGTCCCGGCGCACCGGCGGCGGAAACGGGAGCCGGCACCGTGAACGCGCTGCTGCTGGCCGCGGTGAAGGCGCAGGAGGGGCTGCCGGGACTGGACCTGTCAGGACATCCGGGCAACAACAACGCGATTCCGTGGACGATCGTCTTCACGCTGACGCTGCTGACGCTGTTGCCGGCGATCCTGCTGGCGATGACGCCGATGGTGCGGCTGCTGGTGGTGTTTCACTTCCTGCGCCAGGCGCTGGGCACGCAGACCGCGCCGTCGAACCAGGTGCTGCTGGGACTGGGCCTGATGATGACCTGGTTTCTGATGCAGCCGGTTCTGGTCGAGGTGGACCAGCAGGCGGTGGAACCGTTCCGGGCGGGGCAGATTTCGGGATGGGACGCGATCGATCGCGGATCGGCGCCGGTGAAGACCTACATGCTGCGCTATGCGCGGGAGAAGGACCTGGCGCTGTTTGTCGCGGCATCGACGACGGCGCGGCCGGCGAAGCCGGAGGACCTGCCGATGCGGGTCGTGGTGCCCAGCTACATGCTGAGCGAGCTAAAAGCGGGATTCGAAATTGGCGCGGTGCTGTTTCTGCCCTTCCTTCTGGTGGACATGGTGGTGGCTTCGATTACGACCTCGATCGGCATGTTCCAGCTGCCGCCGGTGGTGATCTCGACGCCGCTGAAGATTCTGCTCTTCGTGATGGTGGACGGGTGGAATCTGCTGGCCGGCTCCTTGCTGAAGAGCTTCTGACCTGGGCGGGTGAGGCAGAGAGAAGGTGAACTTCTAACCTGGGCGGGTGAGACGCAGAGAACGGGGACGGGATGGAATTCTCGGAGGATGGTGGCGATGGGACCGGATGAAGCGGCGGAGCTGATGCGCAACTTGCTGCGCGAGGCACTGATCCTGGGAGCGCCGGTGCTGTTGGCGGCCTGCGTCACCAGCTTCCTCATCAGCTTGTTCCAGACGCTGACTTCGCTGCAGGACCAGACCATTTCGACGGTGCCGCGGCTGCTGGTGGTGGTGGCGCTGCTGATGGCGGCGCTGCCCTGGTTTCTGGGCCGTCTGATGACCTACACGATTGGACTTTTTTCCGACTTTCACCGCTTTCTGGGGCTGGGATGACGCCGGACTTCGAAGGAACACTGGAGGCGATGACCCTGGTGCTGGTGCGAGTCAGCGGGTTGATGGTTTTTGCGCCGGTGTTTTCCTCCCAGGCGATCCCGCCGCGGGTGAAGGCGGCGTTCGTGCTGGCAGTGTCGTTTCTGGTGGCGCCGGTGGTGGCGCAGTTTCCGCGCGCGCACGCGGAACTGGGGCTGCTGGCGGTGCTGGGCGAGTTGAGTGTGGGGCTGGTCTTCGGGCTGACGCTGTCGCTGCTGTTTGAATCGCTGGAGTTTGCCGGGCAGGTGATGGGGTTTCAGTTCAGTTTTTCGCTGGTGAACCTGATGGATCCGAATGCGCCGGTGCAGACGCCGCTGATGGGGCAGATGTTCGGACTGCTGGGAACGCTGACGCTGCTGGGCGCGGGGCTGCACCGGACGATGCTGGCCGCGCTGCTGCGGACCTTTGCGACCGCGCCGGTGGGGACGGTGACCCTCGACCCGAGGGCGGGATTGGCGCTGCTGCCCATGGCGGGAGGGATCTTCGCGGCGGCGCTGCAACTCTCGGCTCCCGTGCTGGGGGCGACGCTGCTGGCGGAACTGGCCGTGGCGCTGGCTGGAAAACTGTCACCAACGCTGCCGGTGATGGCGCTGACCGTGCCGGTGAAAACGCTGTTGGGGTATGGGGTGCTGATCGGGGCCCTGGCGTTATGGCCGCACTGGATCGAAGGGCGCTTCACGGCGCTGCTCGATGAGGCGGGCCGGATGCTCGCCGGGACGGCGGGGACGGCGTAAGCGATGCCTGGCGACCGCACCGAGAAGGCGAGTCCGCGAGCGCGGCAGAAGGCCGCCGAGCGCGGCGATCGCGCGCGCAGCCGCGACCTGATGGCGGGTGCGGCCATGCTGGCCGGGGTCGTGGTGCTGGGCGCGGTGGGGCAGAAATGGGTCACGGGATGGGCACATGCCTATCAGGGGCTGCTGGCCCTGGGGCAGCCCACGTTCTGGGAGCGGGCGACCGCGGAAGAGACGGCGGTAGCGATCCGGGGGATTCTGCTGCAGGCCCTCGAGCCGCTGGCGATCATGTTCGCCGCTTCGCTGGCCGGCGCGGTGGCGGCCGGCGTTCTGCAGGGCGGGGGTTGGTCCCTCAACTTCGAAGCGCTCGCGCCCAAGCCGGAGAGGCTGAATCCTGCGGAGAACGCGAAGAACGTTTTTTCGCTGCGCGGCGTGACGCGCCTGGGGAAATCGCTGGTGCCGGTGCTGGCGCTGGGCTTTCTCGCGGTACGGGCGATCGAGGCGCAGACCGAGATGCCGCCCATGAGCACGGCGCAATATCCGGATCTGTTTGCGGAGATGTACAACCTGCTGCTCGACGCGGCGTGGATTTTTCTGGGATGGGCGGGGATCGACTACGTGATGGAGTGGCGGAGCCGGGAGGGCCGGCTGCGCATGTCGAAGCAGGATCTGCGCGACGAATACCGGGAGATGGAAGGAAGCCCGCAGATCAAGGCGCGCATTCGCGGGCTGCGGCGCCAGATGCGGCGGCGGCAGCTGAAGGCGGACATCTCGCGCGCGTCCGTGGTGGTCACCAACCCCACCCACTATGCCGTGGCGCTGAGCTTCGATTTCGAGACCATGGATCCCCCGCGCGTTCTGGCCAAGGGCAGGGATCTGCTGGCGGCGCAAATTCGCGAAGAGGCGCAGTGGGCGGGAGTGCCGATTGTCGAGAATCCGCCGCTGGCGCGCTCGCTCTACCGGCAGGTAGAGCAGGGGCAGGCGATCCCTTACGAGCTGTATGCGACGGTAGCGGCGATTCTGGCGTGGCTCTATCGGCGCGAGGTGGAGGAGCGTGTGCGGCGGGAGCGGGCGGAGGCGACGGTCCGGGGAAAGAAGACGGCCGGAACCAGCGGAAGCGAAAGGGCGACGCGATGAGGACAGAACGGGGAGCATTGCGGCAGGCGGATGAGGGGCAGAGGGGTGCGGACGCGATGAGGACAGGATTGTGAGGACACGGCGATGAGTGCGGGGGCGATGACCCTGGGGACGGCGGGGCAGCGGGGCGGCGGCGCAGGAAAGATGCTGCGCAACACGGCGCTGCCGGTGGCGGCGATCAGCGTTCTGTTCGTGATGGTGGTCCCGGTGCCGGCCTTCGTCATGGACATGCTGCTGGCCTGCTCGATGGCGGCCTCGATTCTGGTGTTTCTTTCGGCCGTGCAGCTGCGGCGCGCGGTCGATTTCTCCGTGTTCCCCACGCTGCTGCTGCTGCTGACGCTCTTTCGTCTCTCGCTGAACATCGCCTCGAGCCGGCGCATTCTTCTGCACGGCAACGAGGGGACGGCGGCGGCGGGTCGGGTGATCGAGGCCTTTGGGCAGTTTGTGGTGGGCGGGAATTACGTGGTGGGCTTCGTGTTGTTCCTCGCCCTGATCGCGATTCAGTTTCTGGTCGTCAGCCACGGCGCGGTGCGCACCGCCGAGGTGACGGCGCGCTTCACGCTTGATGCGCTGCCGGGCAAGCAGATGGCCATCGATGCCGACATGAATGCCGGCCTGATCGACGAGGCGACGGCGAGGAAGCGGCGGCAGGCGATCGCGCAGGAGGCGGAGTTTTACGGGGCGATGGACGGGGCGGCGCGTTTCAACCAGCGGGACTCGCTGGCGACGATCCTGATCACCGCGATCAACATCGTTGCCGGCCTGCTGATCGGGACGCTGCAGCAGGGCATCGACCTGGGCGAGGCGGTGCGCACCTACACGATTCTGACCGTGGGCGACGGGCTGGTGACGATGATTCCGTCGCTCTTGGTTTCGGTCGCGGGCGGCATGGTGCTGACCCGCGCCTCTTCGGCCGGACAGCTGACGACGGAACTGGGCGCCCAGCTGCTGGGCAAGGGCACGACATTGTATGTCGCCAGCGGCGTGCTGGGGGCGTTGTGCCTGATTCCCGGGCTGCCCAAGCTGGCTTTCCTGCTGCCCGCCGTGGCCCTGGGCTATGCGGGAACGCGCGTGGCGAAGCGGGAAGCGCCGGCGGCTGAGGCGGAGACGGCGAGCAAAGCGGTGGAGAAGCCCGAGAACATGGCGGCGACCCTGCGGCTCGACGATCTCAGCCTCGAAATCGGATTCCAGCTCATCCCCCTGGTCGACGAAAAACAGGGCGGGCAGATGCTGGCGCGGGTGAAGACCCTGCGGCGTCACCTGGCGCAGGAGCTGGGCTTCCTGATTCCCCCGGTGCATATTTCGGACAACCTGCGGCTGAAGGCGCGGGAGTACGTGGTCTCGCTGCGGGGCATCGAGATCGGGCGCTGGCAAACGGAAGGGAACTGCCTGCTGGCGGTGTCGACCGAGGCCCAGCCGCGGCCGCTGCCGGGCCGGGAGACGCGGGAGCCCGCTTACGGCGCTCCGGCGCGCTGGATCCTGCCCGCGCTGGAAGACGAAGCGCTGGCAGCCGGCTATTCGGTCGTGGATCAGGGGACGGTGATCGGGACGCATCTCGCGGAGCTGATCCGGAAGCATGCGCACGAACTGCTGGGGCGCGGAGAGACGAAGCGGCTGCTCGATGCGCTGAACGAGAGCCATCCCAAGCTGGTGGAGGAGCTGGTGCCGAAGAGTCTCTCCCTGGGCGAGGTCCAGCGGGTGCTGCAGCAGCTGCTGCGGGAGCGGGTCTCGATTCGGGACCTGGGCACGATTCTCGAAGCGCTGGTGGAAACGGCGCCGCAAAACCGCGGACTGGCACAGCTGGTGGAGGCGGCCCGGCAGTCGCTGGGGCGGCGGCTGACCCAGCCCCTGCTCGAAGCGGACGGAACGCTGCGCGTGCTGGCCCTCGAGCCAGCGCTCGAGGAGGAACTGATGGCGCTGGTCTCCCCTGACCGGTCGCCACGGCAGCTCACCAGCGGGCCGAACACCCCCATCCTGAAACGGATTGCCGATTCTTTGAAAAATCTCATCGGGGGGGCCCCTGCCTCGGCCCAGCCCGTGCTGCTCTGTTCCAGTCCGGCGCGGTACCACCTGAAGAGGTGGCTGGAGCCGGCTTTTCCGCGGCTGCTGGTGCTGGCACCGGCGGAGATTCCGCCGGATGTGCCGGTACGCGCGGTAGGGATGGTGCGCCAGGGGTAAGCGGTTCGGGACGAGGCGAGGGCGGAGGACGATGGAATACGCAGGCCAGACAGCGGAGACGTGGAGACGAGCGGGGCGAAGCCCGGAGCCGGGAGCCAGGAACCGGAAGGCTGTGGAGCCGGAGGCCGCGCCCCCGGCCGCAACGGCGCTGAGCGAGGAGGAGCGCGAGCGCATGATGCTCGAGCACATGCCGGCGGTGCGATGGATGGCGCGCCGCATTCACGAGCGCCTGCCCCAGCACGTGGACATGGAAGACCTGGTCAGCGCCGGCACGGTGGGCCTGCTCGACGCCTTCCGCAAGTTCGATCCGGACAAGAAGGTGCAGTTTCGCAGCTACGCGCAGTTCCGNNCGGTGCGGCGGCTGACGGCGCGCTGCGGGCGGGCGCCGTCGGAGCCGGAAGTGGCCCGGGAGATGGACCTCGGCCTCGAGGAATACCAGCAGCTGCTCGGGGAGCTCAAGGGTCTGGAGATCGGCACGCTGCATCTGGAGCGCTCGGAGGATTCGGGCGAAGAGGAGCTGGCCTACATTCCAACCCAGCCCGGGGACGATCCTCTGTTTCGCTGCCTGAAGGGGGAGATGCGGGAGCGCCTGACGGGGGCCATCGACCAGCTTCCGGAGCGGGAGCGGCTGGTGGTGACGCTCTACTACTACGAGGAGATGACGATGAAGGAGATTGGCCTCGCGCTGGGAGTAGTGGAATCGCGGGTCTCGCAGATTCATTCCTCGGCGGTGGTGCACCTGCGGGCGCGGCTCCAGGAATTCGGCGCGGGGCGGAAATAACACGGCATGGCGATGGAAAAAGAACTGGGCCAGGAGGAGATCGACGCGCTGTTTCAGGCGGCGCGGGCGCGTACCCAGGCGGTCCCCGAGGCACCGCGCAGCCGGGTGCTGCCGTGGAGTTTTTCGCGTTCCGGGCAGATCTCGAACGAGCAGCTGCGCGCCATCAGCATGATCAACGACATCTTCGCGCGCAACCTCACGCATCACCTGGGCGCGTGGTTTCGCAGCCGCGTGCAGGTCAGCCTGGTTTCGGCCGAGCAAATCCCGTTCAGCGAATTTCTGCTGCGCATTCCGGAGCTGGCCTATGTCTCGTCGGTACGCCTCGATCCGCTGCGTGCGACTTCGGTGCTGCAGATGGATCTGACCACCGCGCCCTCGATGATCGATCTGCTGCTGGGGGGCGAAGGCAAGCCTTCGGAGCCGCGCGAGCTGACCGATATCGAGGAAGCGATCCTCTCCGGCGTGGTCGAGGCGATCTGCCGGGAGCTGACCACGGCGTGGCAGCCAGTGGGGCTGAGCTTCAGTTTCGAGAAGCGACAGATGCAGACCCAGACGCCGCGGCTGATTCCGGTTTCGGAGAAGACGCTGTGTCTGAGCTTCGAGCTGCGCCTCGCCGAGACCAGCGGGTTGCTGAACCTGGCCTTTCCGGCCGTGGCCTCGAACACGATTCTGCGCCGCCTGGCCGGGGAACGCTCGCGCCAGCGCCGCCACTCGGAGGAAACGCGGCGGCGCATGCGCGAACTGGCCGGCGCCTGCCGGACGGGGACGGCGCTCTATCTGCCTCCGGTCCGGGTAGCGGCCGGAGCGCTGGGTGAACTGCGTCCGGGCAGCGTTCTGCGCCTGGCGATGACGGCGCGGACCCCCGCGCAGTTTCGCGCCGGCGGCGTGGTGCTGTTTTCGGCAGCACCCGTGGGGCGGGCGGATCACCGGGCGGCGCATCTGCTGACGCCGGGCGAGGGGCGGAAATGAAAGAAGGGGCGCGGTCGTGGTTGGGCAAGCTGGAAGCGGAGATTGCCCGGGAGCTGGGGCAGCCGGTTGCGCTCGCCGCCCAGGGCGACGCGCCCGAAGCGTCGCGGAGCCTCGTGGACCGGATCGAAGTTCCGGGGGCACGCCTGACCGTGGCCGTCGATAGCGAGGATGCCGCGGCGTTTCTGGCCGAGGCCCGGGTGATCGAGGCAGGGCAGGCGGATGCGGAGATGGTGCGGGAACTCTGGTCCGGCATTGTGGCCAGCGTGGCGGCGCGGCTGGGCGGAAAAGCGGCGCCGATCGCGGCCGAGGCGCTGGAGGCGACCGCCGAGCCCTGCGCGCTGCGCCTGGGGAACGCGGTGCTGCGCATGGCGCTCGACGTGGAGGCTGCGGAGAACGAGGCCGAAGCACCAGCGCCGGTGCGGGACGCCGGTGGCTCAGCCGCCGGGCGACCGGCGGGCAATTTCGATTTGCTGCTCGAAGTGGAGCTCGACGCCTCGGTCCGTTTCGGATCGCGCGAGCTGGAGCTGAAAGATCTGCTGGAACTGGGGCCCGGCGACGTCGTGGAGCTGGACCGGAACGTAGCCGATCCGGTGGATCTGATTGTCGGAGACAGGATCGTCGCGCGCGGTGAGGTGGTGCTGGTGAACGGGAATTTCGGGCTGCGGGTGATCGAGGTGGCGGAGCCGGTGCGGCGGCTGGAGAGCATCCGATGCATCGCCTGACCGGCAGGGCCGCCGCAGAAGCCGCCGGCATGGCTTCCTCGCCCGGCGCGCGGGCCGGATCGCTCTTTCCCCATTGCGCTAACCCCCGTTGCGCCACCGGCTGGATGCACCTGTGGCGCAGCCGGCGGGTCCCTGGATTCGAGGGGCGATGGGCCTGCTCGGCGGAGTGCATGGGAGAACTGGTCGCGGCCGCGGTCCGCCGGGAGATGGACGGGGGCGACGCGATCTCGCCTCCGCATCCGCATCGCATGCCGATGGGGCTGATGCTGGTCGAGCAGGGCGGTATCACGCCGGCCCAGCTGCGGGAGGCGCTCGAGGGACAGCAGCGGGCGGCGGAGCAAACCGGGGAAACGGTTCGCCTGGGAGAATGGCTGGTCCGGAGCGGCGTTCTGGGGGAGCCGGCGCTGATGCGCGCGCTGAGCGCGCAGTGGAACTGCCCGGTGTTCCCGCTGGCGAGCTATCGTCCGGAGGAAGTGGCCGGCGCGATGCCGAGATTTCTTTCCGAGGCCTTCGGGGCGCTGCCGGTGCGGGCCGCCGCGGGCCGGGTGCTGTACGTGGCGTTCTCCGGACGCATCGACCGCAGCCTGAGCTATGCGCTGGAACGGATGACCGGGATGCGGGTGGCGGCCGGGCTCGCGCGGGATTCCGAATTTGCGGGTGCGCAGGCGGGTTTTCTGGGGACTCCGGCGCCCGCGACACGGTTTCTGGAAGCGGCCAGTTCCTGGGTTCTGGTGCGGGCGATCACCGAGCGGATCGAGTCGAAGAGGCCGGTCGAGGCCAGGCTGGCGCGCATCCACGACACGTACTGGCTGAGGCTTTGGCGGCGCGCGGCGGATGGCCCCGGGCTGCCGGCTCCCGGGGCGGTCGAAGACCTGCTGGCCACCGTGGGGAACTCAGGGAAGAGCACCGGGTAGTGAAAATCGGCGCGCAGCCGATGAAGAGGAGTGGAGGGGACTGCGCGATGTCCGGGATGACGGTGCTGATTGTCGACGACTCGTCGGTGATGAGGAAGATTGTCGAGCGGGCCCTGCGCCAGGCAGGCCTGAATTTGACCAAGGTGCTGGAGGCGGGCAGCGGCCGGGAGGGCCTCGAGGCGCTGGGCCGCGATCGGCCGGACCTCATTGTTTCCGACATTAATATGCCGAGCATGGATGGCCTTGAGTTCCTGCGCCAGATTCAGAGCCAGGGTCTGGCGCAGGGCGTTCCAGTGGTGATGATCACGACGGAAAGCGGCGAAGAACATGTGCGGGAGGCGCTGGCGGCCGGCGCCCAGGGATACATCCGCAAGCCGTTCACGCCCGATCAGGTGCGGGAGCGGGTTCTGCCNNCCCAGGACCGCGGGTGAGGGGCGAGGGCGGAGGGGCGAGGGCGGAGGGTCGAGGGCGGAGGGGCGAGGGTGGAGGGTGGAGGGTCGAGGGCGAACGACAGGACCGCAAGCGATCCCCGATCAAACGGCGGCGCGGCGGAGAGATGAACGGCAATGTCCGGCGCGGGAAAGAATCGGACACGGAGAGAAAGGAGCAGAGAAATCCATGGCAGGGAGCAGAGGGATGGCGGCGTCCTCCGGCACGGCGAAAAGGATTGAAGTCGACCGGTTCGAGGAATTTCTCGACCGTGCCGTGGACGAAGTCTTCAGCACCATGGTCGGGGTGCACTGCGCGCCGACGGAAGAGGCGGAAGCCGGGGATCGGGGAACGATTTCGGCGGTCATTGGGCTGGCCGGCCGGATGAGCGGATCGCTGGTGCTGCACGCGAGCAGCGTGGCGGCGCTGAGAATCGCGGGGCGGATGACCGGGATCGAACCCACGGAGCTGGATGCCATGGTGCGAGACGCGATGGGAGAGATGTGCAACATGATCGCCGGAGCGTGGAAGGGTCACGATCCGGTGCTTGCGTCCGGGTGCCTGCTGTCGACGCCGACGGTGGTGGCCGGAACCAGCTACGAGCTGTTCAGCCAGCGCGCGCCGGTTCGCATCGAGCGCCGGTATCGGTTCGAGGAGCTGACCTTCACCATCAGCGTCTTCTGCGAGTTCCCTGGATGAGTCTTTTCTAATCTTTCCCGGCCTCCTTCTGGCCCCATCCCTGCACTCACTCCGCCGGGAGAGGCGAGGGCAGCGGTGGACAGCGGGTATTACGCAGCGTTTTCCGGATGGCTCGCGCGCAGTCAGGCACTCGATGTGGCCGCCGGCAATCTGGCCAATGCGGGGACGGCGGGGTATCGTGCGGAGCGGGATTACTTCCGCTCGGCGATTCTGGGTCCCGATGCGCTCGATTCGCAGCTGAACACGACGGTGAATGCGTTTGGAGTGCTGGGGGGCAGCCGGCTCGATCTCGGGCAGGGTGCGCTCACCCCGACCGGGAATCCTCTCGATCTGGCGATTGAAGGCGATGGCTTCTTCGCGATTCAGACAAAACAGGGCGTCCGCTACACGCGCGACGGGCAGTTCGAGCGGGCGCAGGATGGAACGCTGACCACGCAGGCGGGCGAGCCGGTGCTCGATGGCCGCGATCAGCCGGTCCGTGTACCGGCCGGAGAGATTGTGGTGGGCGTCGACGGGGCGGTGTCGGTGAACGGCGCCCTGGCGGGCAAGATCGCGGTGTCCGGGTTCGCGGACGGCGCGCAGCTGACTGCGGAGGGCGGGAACCGCTATGCGCCGGTGGACGGCGCTCAGCCCGCGGCGGCGGCGGGGGCGATTCATCAGGGCGCGCTCGAGAGCTCCAATCAGGATGTGATCGGCGGAAGTTTGCAGCTGGTGCTGATGCAGCGCCAGGCGGAGATGATGGAGAAGGCGGTTTCGATGTTCTCGAACGACCTGGACAAGACGGCGAGCGAAGATTTGCCCCGCGTGCAGTAGCGGGCCGGGTGACAGGAGGGGGATGTGATTCGAGCGTTATATACGGCAGCGAGCGGCATGAGCGCGCAACAGCTCAACCTGGATACGATCGCCAACAATCTGGCGAACTCGTCGACAGTGGGGTTTCGCCAGCGGCAATTGCAGTTTCAGGACATGATCTACCAGAATCTGGTGACCCCAGGCGCGGCCCAGAGCCAGGAGACGGTTTCGGCGGGGCTGCAGATCGGACTGGGCACAAAGTCGGCGGCCAGCGAGGTCATCATGACCCAGGGCGACATGAACCAGACCAACAATCCTCTGGATCTGGCGATTCAGGGCACGGGCTTCTTTCAGGTGTCGCGCCCGGACGGAACGCTGGCGTATACCCGCGCCGGCAACTTCTATCTGAACAACCAGGGAACCCTGGTCGATGCGCAGGGCGACTCCGTGGTGCCGAGTATCACCATTCCGGCCAATGCAACGGCGATCACGATTACCCAGTACGGGGTGGTGAACGCGACCTTGCCAGGACAACAGAATCCGGCGCAGCTGGGGCAGATTCAGCTGGCCACGTTTGTGAACCCAGGGGGTCTGGAGAGCGTGGGATCGAACCTGTTTACGTCGACGCTTTCGTCGGGCGATCCGGTGCTGGGCAATCCGGGGGGAACCGAAGGACTGGGAACGCTGCAGCAGGGGTATCTGGAGAACTCGAATGTGGATGTAGTGGGAGCGTTTGTGCAGATGGTGCTGGCGCAGCGGGCCTACGAGAGCAACTCCAAAGTGATTCGCGCGGCCGATGACATGTACAGCCAGGTCAACAATATGGCGCGGTGACCGATGAAAGCCTGGGCGATAGTGGCGGGGATGATGATCACAGGACCGGCGGCCGCACTCGGTGCATGCGGCGCGGGGAACATGGTTCGGGACTACGGTCTGCACCTCCAATGGGTAGTGGAGCGCGACTGCCAACACCCGGAACGCCCGGCAACTCTGGTGGAGGTTCCGTGGAGCGTGGACCACCCGGTTACGGTTGCGGGAAGTCGGAGCGCGGAAGGAGTGGCTCCGCTGCCGGCTCCGGAGGTGCGGAGCGGGATGCGGGTAATGTTGGGGCGCAGGGATGCGATGGCGGACCTGCATCTGTGCGGCACGGCGGTGGGAACGGCACGCCGTGGGGAGAAAGTTCGCGTGAAAGCAGGACTAAGCGGGGCGGTTCTCGAGGGGATCGTGCGCGGGCCGGGGCTCGTGGAGCTGGAGCCGGCGAGGGCCAGGCAATGATGCGAGCGGGAGGATCGAGGGCGGCGTGGATCGCGGTAGCAGCGATGGTGGCGCTGACCGGCAGCGCGGGCGCTGCAAAGCCCAAGCCGCCGCAGCCGGGCAATACTCCGCCGGATGTGGCGCTGAACCAGTACATCGGGCGGGTGCGGGCGGAGAAGGCGGCCGAGGTGCTGACGCCGGGTTCGATCTGGTCGGCAACGGGAAGGCTGACCAACCTGGTGAGCGATGTGAAGGCGGTACGGGCACACGATCCGATCGCGGTGGTGGTTTCGGAAAGCCTCGCGGCCTCGACCGACGGCACAGTGAAAAATCAGCGGGCTTCGGCGGCCGCTTCGCAGGTATCGGCGCTGCTGGGCAAGCTTGCGACCAACAATGCTCTCAGCAATCTGCTGAGCCAGAACTCCTCGTCGTCGCTGAACGCGCAGGGGCAGAGCGTAACGAACTCGACCATCACCACCACGCTGGGCGGCGAGGTGGCGGATGTGCTGCCCAACGGCATGCTGGTGATCCAGGTGGTGCGGCAGCTGACGTTCAACCAGCAGACGCAGCTGATCCGGTTGCGCGGCCTGGTGCGGCCCGAGGACGTGAACGCGCAGAACCAGGTGATGTCGACGGCGATTACCGACATGGAACTGGAAGTGGTGGGCAAAGGCATCGTCAACGACGCCACCTACCGGCAGAATTTCGTAGTGCGGTTTCTTGAGAAGATTTTGGTCTTTTAGGGCGGGACGATGATGCGGCGAAGGGCTCGGAGTGCGGGGTGGGAAGAATGATGCGGCGAAGGGCTGTGCGGATGGCGATGGCGGCCCTGGTGGTGGCGAGTCTGGGCGCGGCGTGCGCGGAGGACGCGCCCCGGATGAAGCTGGCCCGGGTGAAGGACGTCGCGTCCGTGGAGGGTGTGCGGGACAACCAGCTGGTGGGTTATGGCATTGTGGTGGGGCTGCACGGCACCGGCGACAGCTCGCAGACCGTGTTTCCGCTGCAGACGCTGGAATCGGCGCTGGAGCGGATGGGGGTGAGCCTGCAGGGGAACGCGATGGCCTCGATGATGCAGACGCGGAATATGGCGGCGGTCTTTCTGGCCGGGACGCTGCCGCCGTTTGCGCGGCCGGGCAATAAGGTGGATGTCACGGTCTCGTCGGCGGGCGATGCGCGCAGTCTCGAAGGAGGGGTTCTGTTGCTGACGCCGCTGTACGGGCCGGATGGGCAGATTTATGCGCAGGCGCAGGGACCGATGGTGCTGGGCGGCTATGCGGTGACGGCGAACGGGAGCAGCAAATCGGTGAACTACCCGACCACGGCGCGCATCCCCTCGGGAGCGATTGTGGAGCGGGGCGTGCCGCTCGATCTCTCGCAGATGCGAGTGCTGGCCCTGTCGCTGGACGACGCGGATTTCCGAACGGTGGAGGCGGTGACGGCGGCCATCAACCGCGAGCTGGGGCGTCCGCTGGCCCATGCCGTGGACAGCCGCAGGATCGAGATCCAGCCGGCGGCGAACGAGGATATTCCCGCGCTGCTGGCGCGCGTGGAAGAGGTCGAGGTGGAAGTGTTTCCGCGCGCAAAGGTGGTGGTGAACGAGCGCACCGGAACGGTGGTGATCGGGGGGAATGTGCGGCTGCAGCCGGTCACGATTCTGCACGGCGGGCTGGTGGTGAACATCGTGAGCCGGATCGAAGTCTCGCAGCCGAACCCGCTGGCCCAGGGCACGACCCAGGCGGTCGAGCAGACGACGGTGCAGGCGCAGGACAAGCCGGTCAATCGCATCGAGCTGAAAGAGGGCGCGACGGTCGACGATCTGGTGGAGAACCTGCAGCAGATTGGGGCCACGGCGCGGGACATCGTGTCGATTCTGCAGGCGATGAAAGAAGCCGGGGCTCTGGAAGCCGAACTGGAGGTCTTGTGATCGCATCAGGGGTGGGGGCGGCCATGGCAGGCGCGGGAACAACGACGGGTGCGCCGGGGCTGACTGCCGGGCAGGCCGCTGACCCGAGGCTGAAACCGGCGGCGCATGCATTCGAGGCCTGCCTGATGAAAGAATTTCTCGAGCCGCTGCAGAAGGACGCGCTGTTCGACGACCCGAAGGACGGCGAAACGGGTGAGGGCAGCGGCAACGCGCTGATGAGTTTCGGGTCGGAGGCGCTGGCGAGAGCGATCTCAGATCGGGGTGGATTCGGGATTGCAACGAAGATCATCGGACACCTGGGGACGGGAGATCGGGGACGGGGAGCGAAGGGAAATTTCTAAGAAGTTTCCTGGAATGGGGCCGAAAAATGTGATTCAAGTCCTGTTCCGAGCTGCCGATAAAGTGAAGCAAGGAGACCAGGCATGAACGTCAGCAATAACCTCCAAGCATTGCAGCAACTATTCTCAAGTCCGGAAGTGACCGAAGCGGCAGGCAAGACGAGCGCGCAGGGGTCACAGAGAGCGGAGGCGGAAGGGGATCAGGCGACGCTGAGCACGGCGGCCAGTATGGCGG
>PKVY01000136.1:29998-65687 GCA_003131625.1 Acidobacterium sp.
GCCGGCTGCGGCGCGCGGGGGCTATGCCGGCTGCGGCGCGCGGGCAGATGGGGATGAGCTGTGCCGGCAGCCGTTAAACGCTACGGGCGAGATGAGGGAGCAAAGAGTTGCACAGCGAGCCGGAGTTCTGGCGGCGGAGAAGCTGCATGGCGGGTTGTCGATCGGCGGAGAAGTTGCTGGGAGCGGGGATCGACGCGCTGGCGCACGTCGACGCGGCGCAGCTGGAGGGGCTGGCAGAGGCGGCACGCGGGGCCAGGGGGCCGAAGACAGCTGAGGAATGGCGGAAAGTGCGGGAGCGGTTGCGAACTTTGCAGCTGCTGATCGCGATGACGCGGCGCAATCTGCGGTTGCTCCGCGGTGCAGGGTGCGGCGGCTATGGGCCGTCAGGAGTCTGAAGCGCGGAGCGCGCGAGCGAGCGGTGAAGCGGACAGAGAGCGAATTCCATGGCCACGATTGGCGCAGCTTTCAATATCGCGACGGGGGCGCTTGATGCGGATCAGGCGGCTCTGGACATCGTGGCCAACAATACAGCCAACGTCAATACGCCTGGTTACACGCTGGAGACGCCAACCTGGACAGAAAACGACACGGCATCGTTCGGCGGGCTGAACTTCGGGACGGGCGTACAGGAGACGGGAGCGCAGTCGCAGCGGGATCGGGTGCTGGAGCAGGCGATGCAGCAGCAGACGCAGACGGAGAGCTCGTCGTCGGCGCGGCTGACGGCACTCGACCAGATGCAGGCGATCTTCAGTGGAGCGACCAGCGCGGGCACGGACACGAGTGCGGCGAGCGGCATCGGCAGCGATCTCTCGAATTTCTTCGATTCTCTCTCTTCGCTGGAAGGGAGCCCCGCGAACGATTCGCTGCGCCAAAGCGTTTTGGGCAGTGCCGGCACCCTGGCGTCGGATTTCAACAGCGCCGCAGCGCAGCTCCAGAGCCAGCGGCAGTCGCTCGATGAGCAGAGCACGAGCGTAGCGGGACAGGCGAATTCGCTGCTGCAGAATATTGCGCAGCTCAATGTGCAGATCGAGATGACGAGTCCGAACGCGGATGCGGGGACGCTGGAGGATCAGAGGCAACAGGATCTGACGAATCTGTCGCAGCTGATTGGAATCCGCACGGTGCCCACGGAGAATAACGGGTTGACGGTGACGACGATGGGGGGCGCATTGCTGGTCTCCGAGGGGCAGGCATATGCGATCACGACAGGCGAAGACGCGGGAGTCACGCACTTCTTCGATGCCGAGGGAGCCGATATCACCGGAGACCTGACGGCGGGCGGAGGGCAGCTGGGAGGAATTCTGACAACGCGGGACCAGGACATTCCGCAGGTGGCGAGCTCGCTGGATGCGCTGGCCTATGCGGTAGGGTCGAGCATGAATACACAGAACGAGGCGGGGTGGGATCAGAACGGCGTTGCCGGTACGGCGATTTTCAGTTTGCCGGCGAACGCGACAGGAGCCAATCCTGCCGGATCGGCGGCACAGATCGCGGTGGTGATGACCGACCCAACGAAGATTGCGGCGGCAGGGACGATTCCTGGTTCGACGCCGCCGGCCGGCGAAGGCCCGTCGGACAACACCAATCTGGTGGCGATGGCGAATCTGGAGAACGCAGGAATTGTGAACGGGACCTCGCCGACATCGTACTTTTCCGACATGGTCACCAGCCTCGGCAGCCTGACCTCGGAAGTGTCGAGTGAGAATACAGCGCAGCAGGCGTCGCTGACACAGCTGCAGAGCCAGATCGGTTCGATCTCCGGAGTGAACCTGAACGATGAGGCGGCAGCTCTGGAAACGTTGGAACAGTCGTATCAGGCTGCGTCGAAGCTGTTCACGGTGCTCGACCAGGTGATGGCATCCGCGCTGAACCTCGGTGTTGAGACATCGTACACGTAAGGGCCGGGGCAACACGGGGCGGACCGAGTTAAGTGTGAGCACGGGCCACGGGACCCGACGGGCGGTATGAGTCCGCGGAACGAAGAGGTGAGGGGAGCTTTGGGATGAGGGTCAATCCGCTGTACATGAATGACCTTGTGGTGTCGCTGGATGCGACGTCGGCGAGCGAAGAGCGGCTGACCGAGGAGCTGGCCAGTGGTTCGCGGGTGAATCAGCTGAGTGACGATCCGGTTGCGGCCGGGGAGAATGTGCTGCTGAGCGCGCAGATCGGGAGCGACGACACTTTTTCGCAGACGGCGTCGTCGACGCAGAGCATGCTGCAGGTGAGCGACTCCGCGCTGAGCACAGTTGTGAGCCAGCTGACGTCGGCGGTTTCGCTGGCGACGGAAGCCAACAACGGCACGCTGAACGCCAGCGATATGGAATCGATCAGTAATCAGCTGGCAGGGATTCGTGACGAAGTGATGTCGCTGGCGAACACGACCTACCTGGGTCAGCACGTTTTCTCGGGCAGCAAGGGTGGAACGGCGCCTTACACGCTGAATACAAACACAACTCCGGCACTAGCGACCTACCAGGGGGACAGCGATGTCAGCTACCTGGAGACGCCGAACGGACAGAAGATTCAGTTGAACATTCCGGGGAGCCAGATCTTCTCGGCCAACGGAAATGATGTTTTGGGAACGTTGAACACATTGATCGCGGATTTTTCTTC
Source organism: Acidobacterium sp. (assembly GCA_003131625.1). Lineage (GTDB taxonomy): Bacteria > Acidobacteriota > Terriglobia > Terriglobales > Acidobacteriaceae > Palsa-343. The sequence goes on from PKVY01000136.1 coordinate 32,612, forward strand.
GGGAACGACATCACCGACGGCACAGGCGGACGCTCAGTCGCTGGATTCGGCCTTAGGTTATGTAACCCAGCAGAGAGTTCTGCTGGATAACTCCTTGTCACGCCTAGGTTCGGCGGAAAGCTACACGCAGAGCGAGTCGACGCAGCTGACGGCGTCGCAGACCACCTTGCTGCAGGCCAACGTGGGACAGGTGGCGACCGGGCTGAGCACGGCGGAAACGCAGCAGGCGGCGCTAAGTCAAGTGATTGCGACGCTGGGCAAGCAGAGTCTGTTTAATGACCTCTGAGGCCGTGTGGGGCGACACGCGATCTTCGGGCGAACGGTTCTTAATTTGAGTACAACAAGGGCGGTAGGCACGATGCGCGCCGCCCGTTGCTTTACTGGACCTGGAAATCCTGGGTCAGAGGCGTGTTCTCGGAGGAATCGCCGACGAAGACGACGAATTTGCCGGGATCGACCTGCCAGCCGTTTCTCTCCTCGCTCCAGTAGGCGAGGCAGCGGCGATTGAGCGTAATGCTGACGTGATGGGTATCGCCAGGACCGAGACGAACCTTTTCGAATCCTTTGAGCTCCTTCACGGGGCGTTTGACCGTCGCCGAAGGATCGCCAACATAGACCTGCGCGACCGTGGCGCCGGCGCGCTGGCCGGTGTTGGCGACGTCGAAGGAGACGGTGATGGTTCCGTCCCCACGAGCCTGGAGAGGAGACACCTTCAGGTTCGAGAAAGAGAAGGTGGTATAGGAGAGCCCAAAGCCAAAGGGGAAGAGCGCCTTTTTGTCGTAGGAAGTGTAGTAGCGATAGCCGAGGAAGACGCCTTCTTTATAGGAGACGTGCGGGGTTTGGCCTTTGGGAACAGGCGGTGCGTAGTAGTTATCGTGAACGGGGTTGTCTTCCCAGGAGCGCTCGAAGCTGACGGGCAGATGACCCTCGGGCGAATGCACGCCGGTGAGAATTTCGGCCAGGGCACGGCCGCCTTCCTGGCCGGGGTACCAGTTGTGCAGTAGGGCGGGGACGTCCGAGTGCCAGCGATGCATGTCGACACTGCCGCCGGCGGTGATGCTGACGATGGTGTGAGGATTCGCCTGGGAGACGGCCTGGATCAGCTCATCCTGTCCATAGGGCAGCTCAAAGGTGCGGTCGAAGCCCTCGCTCTCTGAGGAGGGATCGAAGCCCACGGCGACGACGGCAGCGTCAGCGATGGATGCGATTTTCTTCGCCTCGGGAGTGACGAGCTCCTCGACTCCGCGAATGCCGAGGCCAATGCGGGGAGAGGAGGCGTCGGGCCAGTAGTCGAGTTCGATGGAGGCCGCTGTTCCCGCGGTGAGCGGAAGTTCGACGTATCGCGGCGCCTGGCCTTCGCGCGAAGGCTGGTCGATGACGGCTTTGCCATCGACAATGAGCTTGTAGGCGTCAGAGCCACCAGCGCCGGTGAGGAAAAGGTAGGATTCGGTTTTCGCCGGCATGTATTTCATGGTGAAGCGAATGCTGTGGCGTTCTCGGGCGGGTGAGGTCCACTCTTCGGAACGGTACATCGCGATGCGGCGGCCGGCGGAGACCGTCGGCGTGCCGCTGAAATTTGGGTTGTCGAAGCTCTCGATCTTCACCTGCGAGCCAACCCAGGGATTGTCGGGCGTCTTACCGGAGGGATCGTAGAACTCGGTTTGCTGGAAGAGCTCGGCCACAGAAGGCAGACCGGCTGCGTAGAGGACTTTGACTCTACCCGCGAGGGCGTCGGAAAGGCCGGTCATGATGCTGATGGGCGCGTAAGCATCTACGTGGGAACTGCCGCCGCCACCGGGCTCGGCCGGCCACGCATCGGGGCCGAGAACGGCGATGGTATGAATTTTGTCCGGGTCAAGCGGAAGAAGATTGTCTTCGTTCTTCAGAAGCGTAATGCTCTCGAGCGCTTCCTGCATAGCGACCGCGCGGCCCTCCTGGCTGAACTGCGGAATGGCGGGGTCGGTTTGATCGCGACCGAGGAAACCGAACCGGATGGCGGTGCGGAAGATGCGGCGCAGTTTCTCGTCGATGGAGGCTTCAGTGACCTGGCCGCTCTTGACGGCGGGCAGCAGGTTCTTCGGATTCATGAAGCGGCCTGAGGGCATCTCGAGATCGAGGCCACCATTGGCGGCGCCGACGGCGGAGTACGTGGCGTCCCAGTCGGACATGAGGATGCCGTCGAATTTCCAGTCGCCCTTGAGGATGTCGAGGTTGAGGTGGGTGTTCTGCGTCGCATGCACGCCGTTGAGCAGGTTATAGGAGTTCATTACGGCGCCGACGTGGCCCTCGCGAACCGCGGCTTCAAAGGCGGGGAGATAGATTTCGCGCAACGTGCGCTCGTCCATGTCGGAGCTGACGTTGTGGCGGTCATATTCCTCGTTATTGGCGGCGAAGTGTTTCACGGTGGCGATGATGCCTTCGCTCTGCACGCCACGAATATAGGCGGCGGCGGTTTGGCCGGAGAGATACGGATCTTCGCCGAGGTATTCGAAGTTGCGGCCATTCATGGGGGCGCGGTAGATGTTGACACCGGGCCCGAGGAGGAAGTTGACGCCGCGGGCGCGCGCGTCCTTCCCGATGGACTCACCCATCTGGTTGGCGAGATTCGGATCCCAGGCGGCAGCGAGCGCGATACCGCCGGCATAGGCCGTGTCGGGACCCCAGGTGCGTACGCCCTCAGGGCCGTCGCTCATCTTGAGCATCGGAAAGCCGGCAGAAGGTTCAGCACGAATAAACATATTGTCAAGGCCGCCGATGAGTTCGAGTTCTTGCTCGAGGGTCAGCTTCGCGATCATCGCGTCGACACGCTGCTCGATAGCGGGACTGTCGGGAACGGGGCCCTGAGCCTGCAGTTGACCTGGGAGGACACAAAGAACGCAGCCCAGGACGGGGGCTGCGATGTGAAACGTTTGATTACGCACGTGGGTACCTCGAAATCAGCGTCCACCAGACTCGCAGAGCCTCGTGTATTTGTAAAGGAAGAAGAGCGCGGCGCGAGTTAGTTTTTTGGGGAGGGTGAGGGTCCGTAGTAACATAAGGAAATTTTTCCCGGACTGCGTTTTGGCCCGAGCGGGAGCGCGATTGGGGCAGGAGAAGATCGTCGGCAAGCCGGTACTGCGCAAAGAAGGCGTGGCAAAAGTGTGCGGGATGGCGCAATACATCGACGATCTGACGTTGCCGGGGATGCTCTACGGGGCCACGGTGCGGAGCAGCATTGCGCGCGGGCGGATTCTGGGGATCGAGTTTGGCGAAGGCATTCCCTGGGATGAATTTGTGATCGTCACGGCTACGGATATCCCGGGCGAGAACGAAATTGCGTTAATCAATCACGACTGGCCGTGCCTGGCCGCGGAATTCGTGAATCATCCCGAAGAACCGATCCTGCTGCTGGCGCATCCGGATCGGCATCTGCTTGCAAAAGCAGTGGCCGCGGTGCGGGTGCGGTATGAGGAGTGGCCGGCCGTGTTCTCGATTGAGGAAAGCGAGCGGCGCGATGCTGTGGTGTGGGGCGAAGATAACGTCTTCAAGACCTTCCTGATGGAAAAGGGAGATGTGGATGCGGTGTGGTCGCAGGCCGACCGGATCGTGGAAGGCGAATATGCCACGGGCGCGCAGGAGCATCTTTATATAGAGAACAACGGGGCGATCGCGGCGTATTCGGCGGACGAGGGGCTGACGGTGTGGGGATCGCTGCAATGCCCGTTCTATGTGCACAAGTCGCTGGTGAAGATGACCGGGCTGCCGGAGGAGAAGGTGCGGATTGTGCAGGTGGAAACGGGCGGAGCGTTTGGCGGTAAGGAAGATTATCCGTCGATGATTGGGGGACACGCGGCGCTGCTGGCGATGAAGTCGGGCATGCCGGTGAAGGTCGTGTACGATCGCGCCGAAGATATGGCGGCGACGACAAAGCGGCATCCCTCCCGTGTGCGGCACAGGACGGCGTTGACGCGTGACGGAAAGCTGCTGGGGGCGGAGATTGAGATTGCGCTGGACGGCGGGGCGTATTCAACGCTTTCGTCGACGGTGCTGTCGCGGGCGACGATTCACGCGGGCGGTCCTTATTACTGGCCGAATATTCGCGTGCGGTCGAAAGCGTTTGCGACCAATTATCCGCCGCATGGAGCGTTTCGCGGATTTGGCGCGCCGCAGAGCCTGTTTGCGATCGAGCGGCACATGGATCACATCGCCGAGGCGCTGGGGATTGCTCCGGACGAGCTGCGGCGCAGGAATCTTCTGAAGCCAGGACAGACGACTACGACGGGTCAGGTGATCCAGGAGGACATCGATCTCGATCATCTGATGGGGCGCGCGCTCGCCGAGTCGGATTACCACGCGAAACGAGAGCGCTTCGCGCGCGAGAACGCCGGCGCGGGCATGAAAAAGAAGGGGATTGGGCTGGCTGCGTTTCTGCATGGCTCGGGATTTACGGGTTCAGGGGAGAGGTATTTGAATTCGCTGGCCGCGATGGACGTGACAGCGGAAGGAAAGGCGAGGGTGCTAGTGTCGAGCACGGAGTTCGGACAGGGAACGAATACGATTCTGTGCCAGATTGCGGCCGAGACGCTGGGAATCGACTATGACGCGGTGGAGATGGGCCCGCCGGATACGAACGTGGTGCCGAATAGCGGACCCACGGTGGCGTCGCGGACATCGATGGTGGTCGGAAAGCTGGTACATTCGGCAGCGGTGGGATTGAAGAAGACGCTGATGGCGAGCGGATTGCTGCGGGAGGGATACTCAACGGGCGAGTTTGTAACGGCGGCCCGCACTTATGTTGCGCAACATGGGACGTTGCGCTCGGAGAGCCGGTATGAGGCTCCTCCTGGAGTGCATTGGGACGATCAGCAGTATCGCGGCGAAGCGTACGCGGCGTATGCCTGGGCGGTTTACGTGGCTGAGGTTACTGTGGATCTGGCGACGTTCGCGGTGGTCGTCGATGATTTTGTCGCGGTGCAGGAAGTGGGGCGCGTGCTGAATCCGGTGCTGGCGATCGGACAGATTGAGGGCGGCGTGGCGCAGGGTATCGGGTGGGCGCTCTACGAGAAAGTAGTGTGGGACGGCGGGCGGATGCAGAACAATCAGATGACGAACTATATTATTCCCACCTCGCAGGACATTCCGCCGATTCGCGTGTTCTTTGAGGAGCGACCGTTTGGGCATGGGGCGTATGGGGCGAAGGGGATTGGTGAGCTGCCGATGGATGGGCCGGCGCCGGCGATCCTGAACGCGATTGCGCACGCGACCGGGAAGCAGTTCGACAGCGTGCCGCTGCTGCCCGAGGACATGTTTCGCACGATGGCGGTGCGAGAGCCGGAACGGGAGGCCGTCGCTCTGTGAGCCTTCAGCATTATTCACTGCGCGTGAATGGGAAGCTGCGCGAGCTGGATGCGCACCCGATGGCGCGGCTGCTGGACGTGCTGCGGTGCGAACTGCAACTGACGGGCACGAAGGAGGGCTGCGGCGAGGGCGAATGCGGCGCGTGCAGCGTGCTGCTGAATGGCGAGCTGGTGAACAGCTGCCTGGTTCCGGTGGCGCAGGCGGACGGTGCGGAGATCGAGACGGTTGAAGGGCTGGGGTCAGACCGGCGGTTGCATGCGGTGCAGAGAGCGTTTCTCGAATGCGGCGGGGCGCAGTGTGGGATGTGCACGCCGGGCATGCTGGTGGCGTCGGCGCATTTGTTGAGAAGGAATTTGCGTCCGGATCTCGCGGCGATTCGCGAGGGGCTGAACGGAAATTTGTGCCGGTGTACGGGCTATATGAGGATTTTTGAAGCGGTGGAGCGGGCGGTGAACAGCGCGGGCGAGGATCGCGGATGAGATCGCATCCCGCCGAGTACGAGATGGTGTCGCCGGGGACTTTGCAGGGCGTGCTACGGCTGATGGACCAGGAGCCGGGACAGTGGCTGCCGGTGGCGGGCGCCACCGAGGTGATGGTGCTGTTCAGCGCGGGGAAGCTGAATGCGCGGCGGCTGGTAAATCTGTGGAATCTGCCGGAGCTGCGGGAGATCCGCGAAAATGCGGGGTCGCTGACGTTGGGGGGCGGTACCACGTTTAGCGCAATTCGCGGATGCGCAGCGGTGCAACGGTACTTTCCCTTGCTGGCGCAGGCGGCTTCTTGGACGGGCAGCATTGCGAATCAGAATCGGGCGACGCTGGCAGGAAACCTGGCGAATGCCTCGCCCGCCGCGGATTCGCCTCCCGCGCTGTTGGCGTATGACACAGAGCTGGAACTGGTGTCCTCACGGGGGACGCGGAGGATGGCGTACCGGGATTTTCACCTTGGCTATAAGAGAACTGCGCTCGAGCCGGGAGAGCTGATTCTGTCGATCGTTCTAAAAAAGCACTTTGACGGTTACTTTTCTTATGGCAGAAAGACCGGAGCGCGGAACGCACAGGCAATCTCCAAGGTGTGTATCGCGGGAGTGGGGCGAGTGCGGCAGGGGCGTGTGGAGGATATACGGATTGGGCTGGGTGCGGTTGCCCCGATTCCGCTCCGGCTGACTGGAGTTGAGGCCGTGGTCCGCGGCAAGGCGATCGACGGTGGGGTGGTCGCAGAGGCGCGGGAAGCGCTGCAGGCGTCGATTGCGCCGATCGACGATATTCGGTCGGTGGCGGACTATCGGAGATTTGTTGCGGGGAACTTGCTGGAGGAATTTTTGCGGGAACTGGCGACAGCGGAGGCGCTGAATCCGGCGCTGGCGCGCTGGAATGCATTGCCGGATATGGAAGCTGCCGAGGAGATCGTGCCCTGGTGCGGCTCGCAGCGCTGGGCGCACGAGATGGTGCGGCTGCGGCCGTTTGGCTCAGTTGCGCAACTGGTTGAAGCGTCGGATCGCGTGTGGCGCGGTCTTGGAGCCGAGGACTGGGACGAGGCGTTCCGCAGTCACCCGCGCATTGGCGAGCGCAAGGCACCGGCGGCGGCGACGAAGCGGTCCGCAGCATGGTCGCGCCAGGAGCAGGATGGTGTTCACGTGCAGGATGCGACGGTGCTGGCGGAGCTGGCGCGACGGAATATGGAGTATGAGGCGCGCTTTGGGCGAGTGTTTCTGGTTTGTGCAACCGGAAAAACAGCGGCGGAGATGCTGGCGATTTTGACGCGCCGGCTCGGCAACGACGCCGAGTCAGAACTCCGCGAGGCGGCGGAACAGCAGCGGCAGATTACGCAGCTGCGGCTGCGGAAATGGCTGGGTATATGAGCGGAATTTCAACGCATGTGCTGGATTTGACTCGGGGAAAACCGGCGGCGGGGGTGGTGGTTCGTTTGTCGCGAGAGGCTGACGGCCATTGGAGCGAAGTGTCGAAACGCACTGCGGATGCCGATGGACGCGTGAAAACCATGCTGCGCGAGAATGAGACGCTGGAAAGCGGGAGATATCGGCTGCATTTTGAGACGGCAGCGTATTTTCGGGGCCGGGGGATCGAGCCATTCCATCCGTTTGTGGAGATCGCCTTTGAGGTTCGGAGGGCGGACGAGCATTATCATGTTCCCTTGCTGCTCACTCCCCATGGCTATTCGACCTATCGAGGAAGCTGACGCACGATGATCGCGCTGGGAGAGAATCGGTACGGAAAATCGCGCGTGCGCGTGATGAGGGTGGAGCGTGCAGGCGAGCGTCATACGGTTGACGAGTGGAACGTAGAGGTGTGGCTGAAGGGCGACTTCCAAAGCTGCTTCGAGGACGGCGACAACAGCCGGATTCTGCCCACGGATACGATGAAGAACACGGTTTACTTCCTCGCGCGGGGGTCGAAGGCAGCAAATGGTGAAGGATTTGCAACGGAGTTGGTTACGTATTTGCTGAACAATAATCCGCAGGTGGAGGAGGCAGGGGCGAACATCGCGGCCACGCCGTGGGCGCATATCCGCGCGGGAGGGAAAGAGCACGGGACGGCGTTTATTCAGGAGGGCGCCAGAATTGAAACGGCGACGGTGACGTGTTCGCGCGACGCGAAGCCGACGGTCGTGTCGGGCTTCAGGAACCTGGCGATTCTGAAGACAGCGAAGTCGGGGTTTGCGGGATATATCAGGGACAAGCTGACAACGCTGAAAGAAACGCACGACCGGCTGCTGGGCACGCTGGCGTCGGGTGAGTGGAAGTATGCCGCTGATGGCGTTGACTATTCAGCGGCGCGGGCGAGGATCATGGATGCGCTGCTGAATACCTTCGCGGTACACGACAGTCTGTCGGTGCAGCAGACGCTGTATGCGATGGGGAAGGCGGCGCTGGAGACGGAACCAGGAATATCGGAAATCAACTTGTCGATGCCGAACAAGCACTGCAACCTCGTGGATCTGTCGCCGCTGGGAGCGGATAATCCGAATCATATTTTTGTGCCTACCGATGAGCCGCATGGCTCGATTGAAGCGTGCGTGAGGAGAGCAGGTTGAGTCTTACATCGACGCGTGAGACGTCACATGCGGGCGTGGCCAGCGAGGCTGCTGCCAGGCTCATGCATCGCTGCAAGTTGCTGGCGCGGTGCACGGAGAAGCCCGGAGAAATCCTGAGAACATTCCTGTCGCCGGCAGTGGATGACGTTCATCGCGCGATACGGCCGTGGATGGAAGCCGCGGGCATGTCGGTCGCTGTGGATCGGGTCGGGAATCTGCGGGGATTGTATCCGGCCGAAGGGGGTGAGAATACACCTCGGCTGTTGATCGGATCGCATCTGGACACGGTGCCGAATGCGGGTGCTTACGACGGCGTGCTGGGCGTTTTGATGGGTCTGGCATTGGTGGAGGCGAGCGGGGAGCGAAGGTATCCGTTCGCGATTGAAGTGCTCGGATTCTCCGATGAAGAGGGGACGCGTTTCGGCGCTCCCTTTCTGGGCAGCCGCGCGGTGGTTGGGGAACTGGAGGGCGGTCTGCTGGAATGCGTCGACGCGGGCGGAGTTTCTGTTGCGCAGGCTCTGCGGTCGTATGCGGCGCAGCGTCCGGAGACGGTTGCGGCAACGCTGTCCGACAAGAGCGCCGCATACGTGGAGTTTCACATCGAGCAGGGACCGGTGCTGGAGAGCAGGAATCTTGCGCTGGGGATTGTGGAAGGATTGGCAGGGCAGAGCCGCTGCAGCGTGGAGTTTCGTGGGCAGGCGGGACATGCGGGAACCAATCCGATGAAGCTGCGCAAAGATGCGCTGGCCGGCGCGGCGGAGTGGATGATGGGAGTGGAGGCCATTGCGCGGCGTTTCGAAAACGGCGTCGCGACTGTGGGACAGATTGCAGCCGAGCCGGGAGGCGTAAACGTGATTCCCGGCGTAGTGCGATGCAGTCTCGACGTGCGGCATGCGGAGGACGGGGTGCGCTGCGCGATCGTGCGGGCGATTTTTGAAGAGGCGCACGCGGTTGCGGCCAGACGCGGACTGCAGGCGGAGGTGGCACAATATCACGAGCATCCGGCGGTGCGGCTGGATGCGGGGCTGGTAGGGCTGACGGAGCGAGCGGCGGGGCAATCCGGATATGCGACGATTCGAATGACGAGCGGCGCGGGCCACGATGCGATGGTGATTGCGCCGCGCGTGCCTTCGGCAATGGTGTTTTTGCGCAGCCCCGGAGGGATCAGCCATCACCCTGACGAGAGCGTTGCGGAAGCAGATGTGGCGGCCGCGGTCCACATGGGACTCATCTTCCTCGATGAATTTACAACGTATGCGAGAGGGAAGGACTAGCGTGCCAGGCGGAATCCACAATTTGGGACATACGCGCAGCGTGCGGCGGCCGAGCTATTTGCTGCATACGCCAGATACTTTTGTTCTCACGCAGATTCCTGGGACGAGCCGGGCCGGCGTCATCGTTCACGTTTCCCCGGCGATGGGAGCGGGATTTACGCAATACACGGCGGAATTTGAGCCGGGCGGGGTACTGGGCGCGGCCACCGGCGAGCGATTTGTGTATGTGCTGGAAGGAACCGTCACGGTGGACGCGGGTCCGCACAAGCACGCGCTGGCAAAGGATGGATATGCCTACATTCCGCAGGGTGTGGAGCAACGTGTGGCGGCGCTTGAAAAGGCGCGCGCGGCAGTGATTGAGAAGTCATATCGTATGGCGCCAGGGATCGCCGCGCCGGAGCTGCTCGTCGGGCATGAAGGGGAGGTGAAGCCACAGGCGCTGATGGGCGATGACGCTCTGCAGGTGCGGCCGCTGGTACCGGACACGATGGCGTTCGACTTTGCGGTGAACACGATGACGTATCAGCCGGGCGCGGCGCTGAGCATGGTCGAGATTCACGCGATGGAGCATGGGCTGCTGATGCTGGAGGGGGGCGGCATTTACCGGCTGGACGACGACTGGCATCCGGTGACGGCGAGCGATTTCATCTGGATGGCGCCGTATTGCCCGCAGTGGTTCGGCGCCCTGGGGAAGACTCCGGCAAAATACTTGATCTATAAAGACTGGAATCGGCATCCACTGCAGTGACAAAGAAGATCGAAGTCGATGCGGAGCGGCTGGCGCGGGAAATCGACGAGCTGGCTGCGATAACGGACGCGGAGCCGCCGGCGGTGACACGCGTGGTCTTCACCGAGCAGGATCTGCGCGCGCGGGCGTGGCTGAAGGAGCGGTGCAGCGACGCGGGTTTGACAATCCGCGAAGATGCGGTGGGGAATACGTTCATGCGCTGGGAGGGTCCACGGTCGGACCTGCCGCCGGTGGCCACCGGATCGCACATCGACGCGATTCCCAACGCGGGAAAGTTCGATGGCGTGGTCGGGGTGCTGGGCGGGCTGGAGGCGATTCGCGCGCTGCAACGCAGCGGATTCGTGCCGGACCGTTCGATTGATCTGATCCAGTTCACGGCGGAAGAGCCGACGCGGTTTGGGGTGGGCTGCATCGGCAGCCGGCTGCTGTCAGGAGTGCTGGGGCCCGAGGCGGATGATGCATTGCGCGGCAGCGATGGCGAATCGTTGCGGACGGCGCGCACGCGCGCGGGATTTACGGGCGACTTAGCGTCGGTGCGATTGCCGCTGGGATGCTATGTGGCGTTTGTCGAACTACATATCGAGCAGGGTCCAATTCTGGAGCGGGAAGGGATTCCGATCGGGATCGTTACGAACATTGTGGGGCCGGCCAGCTTCTTTATCACGGTTGAGGGGCAGGGTGGGCACGCCGGAGGCGTGCTGATGCCGGAGCGGCACGACGCTCTGTGCGGAGCTGCGGAGCTGATTGTGAAGATCGAGGCTCTGGCACAGCGCTCGGGCTCGACGGATACGGTGGCAACGGTGGGGATCTGCGAGGTGTATCCGGGGGCGATCAACAGCATTCCGAGCCGGGTGAGGCTGGGGGTCGATCTGCGCGACACGGATGGCAAGCGGCGCAATGGGGTACTGAGCCTGGTTGAGAAGGCGGCACAGGAGATTGCGCAACAGCGAAGGTTACAAATTACGACCCAGGTGCTGAATGCGGATGAGCCGGCAACCTCTTCGCCTGAGGTTCTTGCGGCGATCGCGCGTGGTTGTCTGGAAGAAGGGTTGCAGTCGAAGAGGATTGTGGCTCGCGCGTATCACGACTCATCGTTTATGGCGCAGATTGCGCCCATGGCGATGATTTTTATCCCGTGCCGGGACGGCGTGAGTCATCGGCCGGATGAGTATGCCGCTCCGGAGCAGATTGTCGACGGCGTGAAGGTACTGGCCCGGACGCTGGCGGAGCTTTCGTCCGCTCACTGAGAATGCAATCATCGAGCGTGTAGGCGCTGGATGCACGGACGCGACCCATGTCATGGATTAGCGAAAGGATCACGCCTCTTCGGACGCGAGGAGGTCGCCGAGCATCCCGGCAAAATGTAACAGTCGGCGATCATTATTGTGCGCCGCGATAAGCTGTACGCCGCATTCGGGCGAGGGAAGGACGACGGCCGGATTGCCCCCAAGGCTGGCGGGCGTTGTGAGACGCAGGATGCGCGCGCGGGACTCGGTGTGGTCAGCTCCGGCGAGCAGGCGGCTCGTCGGCGATACCGGGGCCAGCAGGAAATCAAATTGACGGAAAAGCTGTGCGTGCTGGCTGCGGAAAGCGGCATGACGTCGGCGTAGCTTCTGCACTTCGGACTCGCTGAGGGACGCGCCCCATGCGAGGCGAGCGGCGATGGTGGGATCGAATTCATGGAAGAAGCCGGCATGAAGTTGGGCGGCTTCGTGGGCCTGGAGTGGGGCGTAGATGTCCCAGGCTTCGGACCAGAAGGGCGGGCAGAACGGCTCGAGTTGGGCGGAGGCGCGGTGCAGGCGGTCCTGCCAGTCGGCCAGTGCATGGCGCACATCCGTTTCACAGGTTTCGAGGAGCGGACCGGTGAGAACACCGATGCGGATTGTCGGCGGGGTAGGATTCTCCAGGGGCAGGTCGAAGAGAGACTCGGCGAGGAGCGGCAGATCGCGCAGATCGCGGCAAAGCCAGCCGACGGTGTCGAAGGATTGCGCCAGGTGGTAGCCGCCCATCCAGTCGCCGATGCCGAGAGAGGCGCGGTAGCCCGCAAGCCCGCACAGGGCAGCGGGAGCGCGCACGGAGCCTCCGGTGTCGGTGCCGATGGCGGCGAGGGCGGAGCCTTCCTGTAGGGACGCAGCCGCGCCACTGGAGGAGCCGCCGGTGAGAAGACTGGAGTCGGCAGGCTGCAGGCAGTCACCGTAGTCGCGGTTTTCGCCGGTGATGCCATAGGCGAGCTGGTGGAGGTGGGTTTTGCCGACGATGACGGCCCCCGCGCGACGCAGGCGGGCGGCAACCCAGGAGTCCGCGGACGCGGTCGGTTTGTTGGCCGCATAGAATTTGGAGCCGCTGCTCGTCGGGAATCCGGTCAAATCGAAACAATCCTTGAGAGAGACCGGCAATCCAGATAAAGGCAGGGGCTGGTCGCCGGAGGTGGCGCGCTTGAGTTGTCGCCGGGCTTCTCCGAGGGTCCAGTCGGGGTCCATAGCCAGGTAGGTATTGCGGCTGACATTGCCGTTGGCGCGGGAGAAAGCGATGCGGGCCTTGGCGGTGGGGTTGGTTTCTCCAGACTTGTACGCAGCGAGAAGCGCGGCGATGGGCGAGGGGCGCGGCGGCATGCGGTCATTGTAGAGGTCGGCGAGTCGGCTGGATTGAGTGGGATTCGTGTTTCCCAATAGTGCTGGACTGCGCGGGATGCTGTGTTGCAGATTATGCGCGTAGGCGCGGCCGGCGTAAGGCAAAAAAAAGGCGGCCCGAAGGCCGCCTTCACTGTTTTCGCTCACATCTCTTAGAAGTTGAGGTGGAGAGACATCTGAATCTGGCGGGGGCTGCCGATGGTGTGCTTTACGACGCCGAGGCCGGTAGGGCAGCTATAGAAGGTGTCGGCAGGGGCGCTGTTCGATTGGCACTGCTGCGGGGTGGGAGCTACCCGGCTATAGGAGTTGGTAGTATCGGGCGCATTGTTATAACCAGCGTTCTGAGTCACGTTATCTGTCGGAATATCGAAACTGGTCGTGTTAGACACGTTGTAGACGTCGAAGGTATAGCGGAGCGCGTACTTGTCGCCAAACTGTACGGTCTTCACCAGGGAGGCGTCAGCGCGCTTCTGGTAGGGCTGGCGGAAGATGTTGCGCTGCCCGTTGGTGAAGGTGGTTTCAAAGTCGTCTCCAGCGGGCACGCCATCGGCGCCTGGAGAAACCAGAGGAAGCGTGAAGCAGGACGCCTTGAGGGCGGCGCCACCCCCGGTTGTGCTGTTATAGAAGGCGCCGGAATGCCCGGTCAGCGCGGTCTTCGCGGTGCAACCGGGAGCGAGGGGCACAATGGGGTTGGTGATGCCGTCGAAAGTGCTGTAGTAGAGGCTGCCCACCGCGCCGGAGAAATCGATAATGCTGTAAGGCTGACCGCTCTGGATGATGGCGATCCCAGTGAGCGACCAGTTGTCGAGCACCTTTCCGGAGAGGGCCCTCTCGTTGTAGAACTTCGGCAGAACGAAGCCGTAGGTAAAGTTGAGTACGTGCTTGCGGTCGAAGTCGGCGGATCCGTAGCCGCTGCGAAGGTTATTGGGATCGTTGCCGTTGTAGAAAAGTCCCAATGCGCTCTGTTCATCGGTGGCGTGCGAGAAGGTATAGGACACGCCGGTCTGGAAGCCATGGCTGAGCCGTTTTTCCACGTGCGCCTGCAGAGCGTTGTAGGTGGCGATACCGGCCGCTGTATAAGACTCGGACTCCGACGAGTAGCCGATGTAGGGAACGCGTAGGTCGACGTTGCCACCCTCGTAATTCTGCTGCATAGGCCCATAAGTGCAATTCGCGTCGTTGTTCACGCAGATGGGAAAGAACGTGACTGGGCTATAGACCGTATACCCGTAGCTGAAATCCTGCGAAGCAGTGCCGCCGGGGTGCGTGGGGCTGCCTGGGGTGGCAATTTGTGCCTGGTTGAAAGGCAACGGGATGACCTGATGGCGTCCGAGATTGCCCACATAACCGAGGTCGATCATCAGATCGTTGCGAGGCTGCCACTCCAGATCGAGGGTGAAGTTAATCGAGTAGGGGAGTTTGTTAGCGCGGTTGTAGTCACCGAGAGTAAAAGGCTGGGCTCCGTTGATGATGCTGGCGGCGTTGGGCAGAAAGTTAGTGAGGTCGGCGGCGCTGGGGCTGGAGGGGGGAGCGAGGGGACTGGGACCCCAGGGTTGCGCAAGATTATAGGCCAGGGTGTTGCCGTCGACCGGGGTATAGGGGCTGAGACCACAGATGGGAATGTAGTAGTCGTACAGGAAGCTGGTATTGCCGTAAGGGGATGCGGTGTAGGGGCAAGCTTGCGCGGTGACAAACGGGGGTGTCTGGCTGACTCCGAAGGGACCGCCGGCTACCTCGCCGGCGGCGTAGCCTGGGGAGAAGTACGTGTAAAGCTCACCGCGGTCATAGTAAAAGCCGGAGCCGCCACGGACGACAAACTTATCGTGGAACTTCGAGGGCTGCCACGCAAAGCCCAGACGGGGTGCAACGCCCCACTGGCGACCGGTGAGAGTGGTATTACTGACGCCCTTGGTTCCGTTGACGTTATTGCCGGCAATAATAAAGCCGGGGTCGGTAATGGCGTCGGACCCGGTGTTGTAACTATAGGCCGACGGATCGAAGTTATAAATGCGTCCGTATTTCTCAGTCAGACCACCGTTCCAGTCGTAACGGATGCCGGCAGTGATGGTGAGATTGGGCCGTATCTGGTATTTGTCCTGCAGATAAAGGCCGGTCTGATTCGCGCGGTAATAGCGGTTGGCGTTTCCCTGCAGGAAGTCAGTGGCCACGAAACCGTCGGTGGAGTAGGGAGAAACCCAGTTCATAGCATAGGTGGAAAAGTCGGGAGTCGCGATAGCGCCCTTGCCTGTGCGCAGGTCGCGGATATTGAGTTGCGTGTACGACCAGGCGCCGCCGAAGGTGACGGAATGGACGCCTTTGGTCCAGATGGCGTTGGCCGACGGCTCGAGGCGGTTCTGAAAGACGCCGGTAAAGGCGCCCTGGTTGGCCGAACTAGGTCCGATATTCAGCATCTGCTGGGAAAGGCCCTGACTGGAACCGTAGTCACCGAGCGTATCGACAATCGTGATGCCAGGAAAATAGGAGCCAAAGGCGGAGGTCATGGCGGCGAGCGGTGTTCCACTCTGCCCCGGCGCCCAGGGCTGCTCGTTGGTGCTGTAGGCCTTCTCTCGGAGGACACCAAGGGTCTCGGTGAGGCTGAAGTTAGGCCGGAGGCTCTGGATGTTCGTGATGGTGGCCACCTGCGATCCGGCGTCCATGTGCTCGGTGAATCCGGGCACGCTCGAGGTTCCGTAGGGTGAGCTGTTGGGATCGTGCTGGTAGTAGTACTTGAGGCTCACCAGGTCTTTTGACGAGGCGTTCCAGTCGAGGTCGCCGACGCCCTGATCGGCAATGAAATACGAAGTGCCCAGTTCAAAGGCGTTGTCGGGCGAAAGGGCGTCGGGAATGTGGCCATTGTCGTTGGGGATGAGCCACTGACCGTTGGGCAGCTTAGCCTGGAATAAAGCAAGGCCGACAGGATTAGCGGCCCAGTCAGAGGGACCAACCGTGTAACCGTTCGCGGCGGAGGTGCCAGCAAAGTTGGTGTCGACAATCTGGGCCAGGCCTGCTGGTGTTCGATTCGTATCACTAAGTCCCGCAGGAACTGGAATCAGAGTATCTCCGGTTTCCTGATCGGAGATATGCAGGTGCTGGTAGCCGAGGAAGTAGAAGAGCTTGTCCTTGATGAGAGGGCCGGCGAGCGTGCCGCCCGCAATATAGCGATGCAGTTCGGGATTTTGATCCGCTGCCGGGATGCCGGAGTTGTTCTTGAAGAAGAAGGGCGCGGCGTTGATCCAGTTGGTGCCGCGGTGGCCGTAGACACTGCCATGGATGGCATTGCTGCCGGAACTGGTGCTCATGTCGATGTGCGCGCCGCTGGCTGAACCCTGCTGCGCGTCATACATGGAAGCGTTGACGCGAACCTCCTGAAGCATCTCGGGCGCAGGCGTGGGCAGCGAATTTCCGATGGAAAGATAGACCGACGATGCGCTGGGCTCGACACCGGCGCTGGTCGTGCCGCTGCTGGCGCCGCCGCCGGTATTATTCACGACGCGCGCGGACTCCACCTGGCTGGTGCTCTTGCCGTTGAAGAGGTTGCTGGCGTCGACGCCGTTCAACAGGAAGGCATTGGAGGTGTCACGCTGACCATTGGCCCAGATGGGTGCGTTGCCGAGGCCGCTGTTGGATCCTGAACCACCGGGAAGTTCGGCGTTCACGCCGGGCGAGAGGATGGCGAGGCCAGTGAAGCTGCCGGTGGGCAGCGGGATGGTGTCGATCTGCGCTTTATCGAGCACGTATCCGTTCGTCGTGTCGACGGTGTTGAGCAACGGGGAGGCTTCGACGGTGACCGACTGACTGACCTGGCCGACTTTCAGAACAGCATTGACCGTCGCGGTGCGATCGGCCTGGACGAGAATTCCAGGGAACTTTTGCGACTCGTATCCCTGGTTGACGACGCTGATGGTGTAAGTAGCGATGGGGAGATTGACCAGCGTGTAGACGCCTTCCCCGTTGGTTGTTGCCATACGAACGAGGCCCGTCTGCTCGCCCGTTGCGGTGACCGAAGCTCCGGCAACAGCCGCTCCGGAGATGTCAGTGACCTGACCGGTGATGCCGCCCAGAGTTTGCTGGGCATGGATAGAGAGGGGAACAGCAACGCAGGATACGAGGAAAACCCATAGGATTGGAGCCAAGCGCCTGAACATCGGTAACTGCCTCCTCAAAAGGTGTAGAAAAAGTCCTGGCCGCGCCTGAAAGAGCGGTGCGGCGGCTGCGTGGTGCAGTCTTCAAAACAATTTGTTTGAAACAAGAGCGGCTGCGAGAACTAAGAGAGCCGAGTCGACAGGGACTTTCAGGAGAGCATAGCCCAGGATCGCTCCAGCCCAGGGGAAAAAAATCAGGAAGAGTGGAAAAAGTGATGCGGGAAATAAACTCAGGTTATGGGGCGCCGACCAGGAGCATGGAGACGCGTGCGGCGCATCGCGATCAGCGTCTCAAACGTCATTGTTGACGAGGGCGGATTCGGAGCGCGGATAAAGCTCAGCGAGCTCGCGTACGACTGCGGGACCGTTGATGAGCATCAGAAGAGACGCCTTTCGGGAAGGATCTGTTTGGCGATGGACGCGCTGACCGTGATCATGGGTTCGTTCACCACCTGGCGGAGGCGCAGATGCATGGCGACACTGCACAAGATGTAGGCGTGCACGTCGGTGAAACCCCAGATGCGCATCAGCAGATCGACCATGCGCGACGTGGCGTTGCGGGCGGCGCGAAGCGGGTCTTCGTCGGATTCGACCACGATCCTGGATTCGGAACTGGTTCGACCATGGCGTTATGCGGAAGAGCGGCGACACCGATCGCCGCGCGCGCACGTGGCAGCAGGATAATTGCCGCCGGGCGCGGGAGGCGCCGGAAGCACGATTCCCAGCGCGGTCAGCCGCTTTTCCGGAGTCTCCTCGGAGGCCATTGCGGTTCACTCTACCATGGCACGATTTTTCCTTCGGCGGGCGTCGGGGTCGTTTAGGATAAGGCGCATGCGATCCGGAATTGTTATTTTTTGTGCGGCGCTGCTGGGCGCTGCCATCCCGGGGACTGCGCCGCAACGGATTCCGCTGGCGGCGCAGCGAAGTTCGCCGCAGGACCTGGAAGTTTCCGGGGATGTGCCGGGGATTCCGCCGGGAGGGAAGCGGTTTGTGGGCTATACGGACCTGAGCCGGCTGGCGCAGGTGACGTTCACCGTAAAGAATGATGAGAATTTTTCAGACCCGGTGACGCTCAGCGGCGTCTCTCTCGATGTAATCATGGCAGCCTTGGGCATCGACGGCGCAACACAATTGATTGCCGCGAGTGCCGACGACGGTTATGAGGCGCATTACACGGCGGAGTATCGGGCTGCGCACCATCCCTTTCTGGTGCTGCGCATCGGTGGTCAGGAGCCGGCAAAGTGGCCGAAGGGACCGAATGGCGAGAATTACGGGCCCTGGCTGATTTCGCATCCGTCTTTCTCGCCGGCGTTTCACGTTCTTGCGCATAAGGATGAGGCGCAGATTCCTTACGGCGTGATCGGGTTGCGGTTCCTCAATGAAGCAGCCGTGCTGAAGGAATTGCGTCCCCCTGGGGCGGCGTCGGCCGCTTCACCAGCAATGCAGGGCTACCGAATCGCCCTGCAGAATTGTCTGCGCTGCCATCGCGAGGGAGACATTGGCGGGACCAAATCGCCCTTTGGCTGGCCGCAGATGGCGTTGATCGCCCAGGGAAATCCGGCCGCGTTTGGCAAGTACGTCGTGCGGCCCAATTCCGTGAATCCGGAGGCGAATATGCCGGCCAATCCGGATTATGACGCCGCGACCATTGCAGCACTCACAGCCTATTTCCGCAGTTTTGCACCCGGGGAGAAACCATGATCCTGCGACTGTCAAAAACGCTGCTGGTGGCAGCGGTCGCGCTCTATTACACGCTGGTGGTCTTCAACAATCTGACCGATTACGGTTCGGATTACGCGTTTGTGCACCATGTGCTGCAGATGGATTCCACGTTTCCGGGCAACCACGGTATGTGGCGCGCGATCCATCCGCTGTGGATTCACGCGGTCTTTTTCGGCGTCATCATAGCCTGGGAGGCCGTGACGATGCTGCTGACCTGGGCTGGAACCGTGGAGCTTCTGCGCGCGGTGGGCAAGCCGGGCACGGCGTTTCACGACGCGAAGACACTGGCCATTGCGGGGCTGACGTTGAGCCTGCTGATGTGGTTGGTGGCCTTTCTCTGCATCGGAGGCGAGTGGTTCCTGATGTGGCAGTCGCAGACATGGAACGGGCAGGAGGCTGCGTTTCGGATGTTCGCGGTGGTGGGGCTGATCTTTCTGCTGGTCGCGATGCCGGAGACGGAGTGAGCGTGGTACCGCCATACTTTCTTTTAGCCAAAATATCTGGCTATAATTCCGGATATGGACGTCAGTACTGGCGACGCAAAGAACCGGCTGTCGGAACTCATCCGCAGAGCTGAGAAACATGGCGAAACCATCGTGATCACCCGGCACGGGAAGCCGGTGGCGCAGCTCGCGCCGGCGCCAGTACAACGCAGACGCGTCCGCCTGGGGGCGATGAAGGGCCGTATCCGGCTGCTGCCGGGCTGGGACAAGCCGGTGGATCTCGATCGCTTCCTGAAAGGAGAGGTGTGAGCGGAAACCTGCTCGACACCAACGCCGCGCTGATCGCGCTCGCCGATCCCGACCGGCTTTCCGGGACCGCGCGGAAAGCAGTGCTGGCGGGTCCGAATGTTCTGAGCGTGGTGTCGTACTGGGAAGTGGTGCTGAAGAGCATGAAAGGCAATCTGGATGTCGGCGATCCAGGCGTGTGGTGGCAGGATGCCCTGGATCAACTGGGGGCATCGCCGCTGATGCTCCGGCCGGGCCACGTGGCGGGAGTGTATGCTTTACCGGCGATCCATAAGGATCCGTTCGACCGAATGCTGATTGCGCAGGCAATTGCGGAGGGCCTGCGATTGGTGACACTGGATGAAGAGGTGCGGAAGTATACCCCCGCAGGCTTGCGGGTCTTGACCTAAGCTTGGCGTCGAGCAAACCTCGAAGGATCAGCTGATCTCCGATCCAACCGGTAAAATAAAGCTGTGATCGATGAAACGTGGACGGAGAAAGCCCGGGTGGGCCGGGAGGCGGCGAGGCGGCCGCGGGTGGGATTTGTTTCGCTGGGATGCCCGAAGAACCTGGTCGACAGCGAAGTGATGATGGGGCTGCTGGATCGCGCCGGCGCTGAGATAACTCCCAACGCCGAGGCTGCCGACATTCTGGTGGTGAACACCTGCTCGTTTATCGACAAGGCGAAGCAGGAGTCGGTAGACGCGATCCTCGAAATGGCGCGGATGAAGACTTCGGGCTCGGCGCGGAAGCTGATCGTGGCCGGATGCCTGGTGGAGCGCTATCGCGACGAGATTCAGAAGAACATTCCTGAAGTGGACGCGGTCGTTGGGACGGGCGAGCTGGAGAAGATTCTGGCCGCTGCCGGGCTCGATTCGCCTGCGCTGAAATCAGCAGCAGCGTCGCCCTTCAACATCCTCTCGTCCAACGGTCACGCTGACGTTCGCTCCGGCCAGGAATCTCTGTCCGGAGCCCACAAAAACACGCCCGAACCGGCCAGCTTCCGAGCGGAAGGGAATCGGCGCGAGGAGCAGGGGCGATTTTCCCGCGTGGTATGGGATGGCGCGGCGCCACAGCTGCCCCAGTATCTCTACGACCACACCACGCCCCGGCTGCGAGCGACAAAGAGCGCGTCGGCCTACATCAAGATTGCCGAGGGCTGCGATCACCCTTGCAGTTTCTGCGTGATCCCAAATTTGCGCGGAAAGTTCCGCTCGCGGCGGTTCGAATCGGTGGTCGCGGAGGCTGAGGCCCTGGTCGCGGAGGGTGTGCGGGAGATTACGCTCATCGGCCAGGATACGACCTGCTACGGCGAAGATCTTGGGCTGAGGGATGGTCTGGCGCTCCTGCTGGATCGGCTGGCGCAGATCGAGGGGCTGACCTGGCTGCGTTTCCTGTATGCCTATCCGAACCGGATCACCGGGCGGCTGCTGGAGACGATCGCGAAGCACGAGAACATTTGCAGGTACCTCGATGTGCCGCTGCAGCACGCCTCGGCGTCGGTGCTGAAGACGATGAAGCGCGGCGGCGGGGCGGAGATTTTCCTGAAGATGATCAAAAAGGTACGGGCGGCGGTGCCCGGGATCGCGCTGCGCACGTCCTTCATCGTGGGATTTCCCGGCGAGACGGACGCGGACTTTGAGGCGCTTTGCGATTTTGTTGCCGAAGCGAAGTTTGACTGGCTCGGGGTATTCGCCTATTCCGATGAGGAAGGGTCGAGGTCGATTGAGTTGGGCGCGAAGGTCCCCAGGCGGGTCATTGAGCAGCGCCGGCGCGCGCTGATGAAGCTGCAGAAGGGAATCAGCCGTCAAACGATGCGGGAACGTGTGGGGGGGATGGTCGACGTGCTGGTAGAGGGCGAGTCGGAGGAAACGCCGCTATTGTGGGAGGGGCGGACGCAGTTGCACGCGCCGGAGATTGACGGAACTGTGTATGTGAACGATTTTGGCCCGTTTGAGGCGCTGACGCCGGGCCGGTTTTATCGCTGCGAGGTGACCGAAGCGCACGACTATGATTTGGTGGTACGCGTCGTAGGCGAGACCTCCGCAGAAGGCCGCGACGTGGACACGAAAGAGCTTGCCGGTGCGGGAGTGGGGTTGTGAGTCCGAAGAACACAATTTTGCGTTGCCCGACCTGCCGCGCGGTGGTTGCGGACCAGGGCGAGAATTTTCCGTTTTGCAGCGACCGATGCCGGCTGATCGATCTGGGCAAGTGGGCCAGCGGGGGCTATCGCATCTCATCGCCCATCCTCGACCCCGAGGTGCTCGAGGGGCTGGGCGGCGATCAGCAACCGCACGGGGAGCATGACGAACAGGAGTGAGTTGCGCCCGCCGGGCGTGCGGATTCACGAGGGACCAGCGGCGGCGCCCGTGGCGAGGACGAATTGGGCGTGGAATGTCGGGACAGTTATCGGGATTGGACGGCTGAAGCCGGGTCCGGGCACATGGGCATCTCTGGCGGCGACTGCGCTTTGGTACATCGGGTTGGACGCGTCGCATCTTACCGGCTGGGCGGCCACCCTGGTGACACTGGCGGGCGCGCTGGTTGTGGTGCTGATCGGGATTCCGGCGAGTACGATTGTCGAGCGGGAAAGTGGGCACACGGATCCCGGATTTGTGGTGATCGATGAGGTGGCCGGGCAGTGGGTCGCCCTGGCGATTGCTCCGGTGGACCTCGGTCATGCGCTGCTGGCTTTCGCATTGTTCCGTTTCTTCGATATTGTGAAGCCGTGGCCGGTACGCTCACTGGAGCGGCTGCACGGTGGCACCGGGATCGTGCTGGACGATATTGCCGCGGGGGCGTACGGTCTGCTGGTGATGTGGCTGGTGCGGATGTGGTGGTGAGGGAAAGCGAGTCGGCGGTTTAGCAATAGCTATGGTGCGTATTCTCAAATCGGAATCGAGCACGGCCCCCAGGATCGATGTGGTGTCGCCGGGAGCGGCATTGCCGGGCGGCGATGTGGAGGTTCAGGGCGCGAATCTCGGTGCGGTCGCCACAACGAACGGCGACAAGACCCGCGTCGGCGGCGCGGAGTGGCGGCGGCCGATCGCGATGCTGGGGGATTTGGCGGCGCCTGTGCTGCTGAGCCGGGCGGCGCGTCTGACGTTGCGCGTGCCGGAAGAAGCAGAATCGGGGCGGCTGCGCATTCTTCAAAATGGAGCGCAGAGCAATGCCGTTGAAGTGCGCGTGGCGAGTTTGATTGCCACCGGTCTGCATGCAGTGGCCAACCCGGTGATGGATCACTCGGGCAATATTTACGTCACCTTCTCCGGGCAGCGAGGGCAGGAGACGCCGGTCTCGGTGTTTCGCATCGAGCGCGACGGCGAGATGCGTCCGTTTGTGCGCGGCATCATGAACGCGACCGGGCTGGCGGTGGATTACGAAGAAAATCTCTACGTCTCCTCACGCCACGAAGGCAAAGTGTATCGCGTGGCGAAGAACGGCGCGGCCACCGTATACGCCGAAGGCATGGGCGTGGCGACCGGAATCGCGTTCGATCCTGATCAGAATCTCTATGTGGGGGATCGCAGCGGGACCATCTTCAAGATCGCGCCCGACCGGCAGATTTTCGTCTTTGCCACGCTGGAGCCGAGCGTGGCAGCGTATCACCTGGCCTTTGGTCCGGACGGAACGCTGTACGTGACGGGGCCGACGACGTCGAGCTACGACGCGGTGTATGCGATCAATCGCGATGGCGATATCGGCGTGCTGCACCGCGGGCTGGGACGCCCGCAGGGTGTTGCCGTCGACGTGGCGGGTAACGTCTATGTAGCCGCGTCACTGCGCGGGCGCCGGGGCGTCGCCATGATCTCGCCGCAGGGTGAGGCTTCGCTGGCGGTGTCGGGGCCGGGGATTGTGGGCTTCAATTTCGCGCCCGGCGGGGTGGCGCTGCTGGTAACGAGCACCTCGCTTTATCATGTGGCGCTGGGTGTGGAAGGCTGGCGGGTGCTGTGATCGCCGAGCCATGGGCGGTTTGATTCCCGCGCAGGGAATCCCTGGAGACCGATGAACGCGGAGATCATCGCGGTTGGGTCGGAAATGCTCACGCCGTTTCGCCAGGATACCAACTCCCTTTACATCACCGAGAAGCTGAACGAGCTGGGCGTTGCGGTCGACTTTAAGACCATCGCCGGCGACCGTTTGAAACACCTGGCGGACGCAGTGCGGCATGCGCTCAGTCGCGTCGACCTGCTGGTCATTTCCGGCGGCTTGGGTCCGACCGAAGACGATCTGACGCGTGAGGCGGTGGCGGAGGCGCTGGGCGTGCGCGTGAAGCGCGACCCGGAGCTGATTGCGCATCTGTATGCACGCGCCGCGGCGCGGCGAATGACGATCACGCGGAATAACGAAAAGCAGGCGGACGTCATCGAGGGCGCGACCATGCTTCCCAACCAGCTGGGCTCGGCGCCGGGGCAGTGGCTGGACACGGTGGTCGGGAAACATCGCAAGCTGGCCATGCTGCTGCCGGGTCCTCCGCACGAGCTGAAAGCGATGTTCGAGGAACAGTGCCTGCCGCGTTTGCGGGAGATTGTGCCGAAGAAGCACATTGCCACGCGTGTACTGAAGGCGGCGATGATCGGCGAGTCGACCGCGGACGCGAAGATTGCCCCGATCTATACCCAATACAAGGACGTTGAGACGACGATTCTCGCCCATTTGGGAGACATCGAGCTGCGCCTGACCTGCGCGAAGCCGATTCCGGAGCTGGCGCAAACGCGCGTCGATGAGCTGGCGGGCAAGATTGAAGAGGAACTCGAAGACTTCGTCTACTCGTCACAGGGCGAGACCCTGGAACAGATTGTTCTGTACTACCTGGAGATGCGCGGTGCGACCCTGGCTGTGGCGGAGAGCTGCACGGGCGGCATGGTGGCTGAGCGGCTGACCAGCGTGAGCGGCAGCTCGCGGTCGTTCACCGGTGGCGCCGTGGTCTACAGCAATCGGCTGAAGACGGAGCTGGCGGGGGTCGATCCGCAGCTGATCGCGCAATACGGTGCGGTGAGCCGGGAAGTGGCAGTGGCGCTGGCGGATGGGATTCGAGAGCGATGCGGGTCGACGCTGGGGCTCGGGGTCACCGGTATTGCGGGTCCCACTGGTGGCACCGACGAGAAACCAGTGGGGCTGGTTTATGCGGCGGTCAGCGACGCCGACGGCACAGAGTGGGTGGAGAAGCGCTTTTCGGGCGATCGAGCCGGCGTGCGGTTCTACGCGAGCCAGCAGGGGCTGGATCTGGTCCGGCGGAGATTGATGTAGCGATGGACGCGGACCGAAGCACCCGGAAATCCTCAAAATAATTGCCTAACCGCCTGGCGGGGCGCGCTGTCTCATGTGCGTGCCCGAATTTAGGTTGGGGCCTTGCCTGGAGACAGCTCACTGGTAAAAAAGTTTGCTCACCCTCTTGCGCTGGGCACCGTCTTATGTGTTACAGTGAGTAACACTATGACAAGTAACACTCCATCGAACCATGATCCAGCCGAGCTGGGAGAGCTGGAGCGCGACATTCTGGGCATTGTGTGGCGGCTGCAGAAGGCGACGGCCGAAGAGGTTCGCGAAGAGGTGCAACGTCCGCTGAAGGACTCCACGATTCGCACCGTCCTGCGGCGGCTGGAAGAGAAGGGGTACCTGGCGCATTCGGTGGACAACCGCACGTTTATTTATCGTCCCGCGGAATCGCCTCAAAAAGTGGCGGCGCGCGCGGTGCAGCGCATTGTGGATTGGTTCTGCGAGGGATCGGTGGAAGAGTTGCTGGTGGGCCTGGTGAATTCGAAGGTGGTGAGCCGGGCCGAGCTGGAGCGTCTGGCGCGGCGCGTTGCGGCGGCAAAAAAGCAGGAGGGAGGTAAGGCATGACGGCGGTGATGATCGAAGCTGCCCTGAGGGCGCTGATATTTGCGATTGCAGTGGGCGCGAGCCTGCGCTTGCTGCGCGTGAGCAATGTGCCGGTGCGCAAAGCTGCGTGGAGCGTGGTGCTGATCGCTTCGCTTGCGATGCCGTTCCTGATGCGCTGGCCGGCCGTCGCAGGATGGGCGGGACGATTTGGATGGGCGGTGCCGATTCGCGTAAAGCATCTCGCGGCCAGGCAGACGCAAGTAAAGGCAGCGCCTGTGGTCCTGCTGACTTCGGACGAGGCTCCGATTGCCCTGCCGGCGAACGCTGCGGTGACGCCGACTCCGACTGCTATTTCCGCCGTTCCGGACAATGCGCCAGTGACGGTGCCGGTCGCGTCAACCGACGTACCGAGACACACGAGATTCCAATGGCCGCCCGCGGGTCGCCTGATCGCCATGATTTATCTGGCGGTGAGCGGCGCATTGCTGCTGCGGTTGCTGTGGGGATTGGGAGCAGCGCTGCGGCTTTGGATGACCGCCGACCTCGTTTCGCCGCTGGTTGCACCCGAGCCCCATGTGCGTTCGAGCTACAGGATTCCATCGCCGGTGACGATTGGATCGGGGATCGTGCTGCCCGCGAGCTACACCGAGTGGGACATGAAGAAACTGAAGACAGTTCTGGCCCATGAACGGTCGCACGTGCGGCAGTTCGATTTCTACCTGCAGCTGCTGGCCGGTCTGTATACGGCGTTGTTCTGGTTCAGCCCGCTGGGATGGTGGCTGCGCCGGACGCTGATTTCGCTGGGCGAAGCGATCGGCGATCGCGCGGGAATCGACGCCGCGGCGAGCCGTTCTGGCTACGCCGAAATTCTGCTGGAGTTCGCGGCGATGCCGCGACAGACCTTACCAGGAGTCGCTATGGCTCGTCCGGGCAATCTTGCACATCGCATCGAACGGCTGCTGAACGAACACCTTTTTCGGAGCGCCTTCGCAGAAGGACGCCGCCGCGCCGTAGTTTCGCTACTGCTGATTCCGGTCGCGCTCTTTGCGGCGACTGCGCTGATTCGCGTACCCAATGCGGCGGCGCAAACGGCGCCACCTGCACCATCGAGCGCTCCTGCACCGGCTCGGGCAGCAGCACCCGACGATCAGTCGGCCCCAGCCCCGGCGCCTCCGCCGGCGCAAAACACCGTTGAACTCGCTCCCGCACCCATCCCCGGAGCACCGAATCCGGTGGGTGCACCCCCAGCGCAAGGACCTGCCACAGCTCCGCCGGCGGGCGTCGGTCCTGCGACCCCTGTTCTGGCCAACGGCGATGCCTTGAAAGTGGACGATTCGGATGACGCTCTCGTCTCGGACGACGACCAGACCGTGAACGGCTTCTCGTTCCACTTCTCCGATGACGGGGAATCGTACGCGATCGTCGAAAGCACAGGGAGCAACATTACCTTCTCCGGCGATTGGGGCAGCTCCCGCAAAGCGGAGCTCGACGCCGCGCGAAAAGTGGCGAAGGGACCGTTCCTGTGGTTCACGCACAACGGCAAATCGTACATCGTCGATGATCCGGCGATCGTGGCGAAGATTCGCGCAATGTACAAGCCAATGGAAGGTCTGGGCCGGCAGCAGGAACAATTAGGAAAGCAGCAGGAGGCACTCGGCCAACAACAGGAGGAGTTGGCGCGAGAGCAGGAGCAAGCAGGCGCTGTGAAGCTGCCCGATCTCTCGAAAGAGATGGCCGAGGTGGACGCGGCGGTAGCCCGGGCTAAGGCAGAACAGAATAAGTGGGATACCAAAGAGCTGGCAGACGTCGAGGCTAAGCTCAAGTCGGAACAGGACCAAACGCTGACGCCGGAGAAGGTCTCTGAGCTGCAGGCAAAGCTGGCCGCTGCTCAGGCCGAGTGGAGCTCGGAGAGAATGGACGAGATGCAGGCGAAGCTTGGCGAGCTGCAGGCCCGTTTGGGTGAACTACAGGGCGCGGCTGGCGAACGGCAGGGCGAGTTTGGAGAGAAGATGGGCAAGCTCGGCGCGGAGCAGGGAGCGCTGGGCGCTCAGCAGGGGAAGTTGGGTGCGGAGCAGGGCCGTCTGGCCAGGGAAGCCGACCGGCAGGTGCGCAGCATCATCGACGAATGCCTGCGCAACGGCAAAGCGGCCCAATTGCAGGACGTGAAGTAGGCTCGGGACCGGTACACCACGCGGGCAGGGAAACGCGACTGCCCAAGAGGAGTGCCGATGCCCCGGCCTGATGTATTCGCGCGCAGCGCGGATTGCCTGGACGGCCAGTCCCCAACTGGTAGACTCGTAAGCGCAATGCCCCTGATCTTCTATTCGGTCGCCGCGCTGGTGGCGTACCTTCTTGGATCGATTCCGTTTGGATATCTGCTGGTGCGATTCTTCCGCAAGGAAGATATTCGCCAGAAGGGCAGCGGCAACATCGGCGCCACGAACGTGATGCGTTCGGGCTCGAAGGGGCTGGGCGCAGTCACATTCCTGCTGGATGTGCTGAAAGGGTCTTTCGCCGTCTGGTTGTGCGGCGTGTATGTTGCGCGGTCAGCCCTGACTCCGGATGTGCGCACGAACGCAATCGCCGTCGCTGCACTCTTCGTCGTCCTCGGACACATCTACACCGTTTGGCTCGGATTCAAGGGCGGCAAGGGAGTTGCGACGGCGTTCGGCGTGTTCCTTGCGCTGGCGCCCTGGGCGGCGCTTGTGGGTCTGGGCGTCTTCGTGGTGGTCTTCGCGGTTTCGCGCTACGTTTCGCTGGGATCGATCCTGTCGGCCGTGGCGTTTCCTGTTCTGGCGCTGCTGATGCCCCATCCGCCGCGCACCGCGTGGGCGACAGCGGTACTGTTCATCATTCCGATCATCGTGGTCCTGAGGCACCATGAGAACATCGCCCGGCTGATGAACGGAACGGAATACCGCTTCGGCAAGACAGGAATGGGCAAGCCGGGGACAACCGCCGCATGAGCCGTATTGCCATCATGGGCAGCGGCGCGTGGGGCACCGCACTCGCGATCAGCCTGGCGCGGAGGGGTGGCCACCAGATTGCGCTGTGGTCGTACGCGAAGGATGTCGCGACAACCATGCGCGAGCAGCGCGAGAATACCGCATTCCTGCCGGGGTTTCAGATTCCGGAATCGGTTGCTGTCTTTGAGGACGCCGCGGAAGCCCTGGATGGCGCCGTAATTGTCGTCAGCGTGACCCCCTCGCAGTTTGTGCGTTCAACCTACGAAAGGTTTGCGCCGCATCTGCGCGCCGGACAGCTGTTAGTAAGCGCAACCAAGGGCATCGAGGACGAGACCTGCCTGCGGATGACCCAGGTGATCGGCGAAGTGCTCGCGGCGCGGGGAATGGAACTACCTTGCGGCGTGCTCAGCGGGCCGTCGTTCGCCCAGGAGGTGGCAGCGGGAGCGCCCACTGCGATCGCCATTGCATCGACCGATCCGAAACTGGCCGCCCGAATCCAACGGGAATTCTCCAGCGGCACGCTGCGCCTCTACACTAACGACGATGTCGTCGGCGTGGAGCTGGGCGGATCGCTAAAAAACGTGATTGCCATTGCCGCGGGTATCGTGGCAGGGCTGGGACTGGGATTCAACAGCAACGCTGCGTTGATCACTCGCGGCATCGCCGAAATCACGCGCCTCGCCGTTGCGTGCGGAGGCCGGCGCGAGACCCTGGCGGGGCTTTCCGGAATGGGCGATCTGGTGCTGACCTGTACCGGGTCGCTTTCGCGGAACCGCTCCGTAGGCATGGGACTGGGACAAGGGCACAAACTCGACGACATCCTGGCCGGGCTCGAAGGCAGAGTAGCGGAAGGCGTGCGCACCACCTCCGCTGCGCTCGGACTCGCCCGCAGACACAACGTGGAAATGCCGATCGCCGAGCAAATGGAGGCGATCCTGATGCGCGGCAAGGCTCCGGAACGCGCCATTCAGGAATTGATGCAGCGGCCCGGGCGCGATGAGTAAGACTCAGCTCTGGTGCGGGTTACCTCAGGCTGACCCTGATCAACCATTACGGTGGTAAGGCCTTGTTGACCCGCTCGGATGCCGGTTTTACCACCTTCGGGTGAAGCAGGAGAGCCCCTGGCTTCGTAGACTGACGAAGAAAGGCTCGGCATGCAAAATGTTGGTTCTCGCGCGTCCTGGCAATCGACCGTGCCGGGGACGCGAATTCGCTGGCGTGTATTCGCCCGCTTTCTCGCGATCTTTGCCGCGACGACGACGATTACGGTCCTGGCGATGCTCGTTGCGCAGCGCATGCTGCGCCCCGTTCCAGCGGGCTGGGCCGTTGTGTTCATTGAGCTGGTGGGGAGTGGGACAGCAGCTCTGTTGATGACCATGTGGCTCCACCGCCGGATCCAGCGCCTGGTTCATGCAATCCAATCCGGGCTGCCCGCGCGAGAGAACGAGATTTCCACCGACCCCTCCGACGATCTCTTTGCCGAAGTGATCCCCACCTGGCGGAATGCTGTGAAGACCATGCAGGACCGAGGCCAGGAAAAGAACGAAGAAGCGCGCGGGCATTACGAAACGCTGAAAGACCTGATGCGCATGATCGCGAAAGCTGTGGACGAGCGTACCGCGTATCTGCGCGGGCACTCCGAGCGGGTGGCGGCGTACGCGGCGGCCATCGCATGGAAGATGGGCCTCGACGAGGAACGCGTGGAGCGGATTCGCCTCGCGGCGCTGCTCCATGACATCGGCTGCCTGGGGATCGAAGACTACCTGGTAATGAAAACGGCTCCGCTCACGCCGGAGGAGTTTGAAATCGTGAAGGCGCACACCGTGAAGGGCGCCGCGATTCTCCGGCCGATCACCATGCTCCAGGATCTGGTGCCCGGCGTCGAACTGCATCACGAATCGCTGGACGGCATGGGCTATCCCTACGGGCTCAAGGGCGACCAGATTCCGCTGATGGCGAGGGTCGTTGCGGTCGCGGATTCGTTTGACGCCATGACCACGCCGCGGCCCTATCAGGCCGCCATGAACGCCGACTACGTGCTGGACATCCTGTTGCGTCTCTCCGGCACGCGGTACGATCCCACCGTGGTTCGCGCGCTGGCTGAACTGGTGACGACGGGCGCGCTCGAAGTGAAGAATGTGCGGACTCCGGTCTCCTTCCGCATGAGAAAACAGGTGGCTGAGCTGGTCTGAGCCCCTGGTGAGACCCCACCACGCATCCGGCAGGTTCGCTACACTCGAAGAGGTGCGGTGAGGCCGCAGTTCTCATGATCCAGACGTTGTTCGGCAGCCTGAAGGACGAGCAGGAGCCGGAAAAGAAAAACATTTTCGAGCGCATGCGCCAGGCGGTGACGCGGACCCGCGACAGCCTTGGCGAGCGCATCGACAGTGTTCTGGCGTTGACCCGCACCGTGGATGAGTCGGCGCTGGAAGAGCTCGAGATGAGCCTGATTGCCTCGGATATCGGCGTGACCACCTCCGCGGAAATTGCCGGTAACCTGCGCGAGCGCGCCAAACGGCAGCAGATTCGGGATGGCGCCGAGCTGAAGGACCTGTTGAAGGAGCAGCTGCGAGCGATCCTGGACGAGAACTCTGGGCCCCCGGCGAAGGTTGCTGCGCCTCCGGCAGTGATCATGATGGTTGGGGTCAACGGCACCGGCAAAACGACAACGAGCGGGAAGCTGGCCGCCTTCTATCGCACGCAGGGAAAAACAGTGCTGCTTTGCGCGGCCGATACCTTTCGCGCCGCGGCCATTGAGCAGCTGGAGATTTGGGGCGAACGCAGCGGCGTCGAGATGATTCGGACGAGGCAGGGAGGCGATCCTGCCGCGGTGCTCTTCGACGCGTTACAGGCTGCCAAAACTCGTCATATTGATGCGGTCATTGTGGACACCGCCGGCCGTCTTCACACCAAGACCGGTTTAATGGCGGAGCTGGACAAGATGCGGCGCACGGCGCAGCGGATCATCCCCGACGCACCGCACGAGGTCCTGCTGGTTCTGGACGCAACCACTGGACAGAACGGACTGCAGCAGGCGCGGCTGTTCACGGAGTCGGCCGGTGTGACCGGGATCGTGCTGACCAAGCTGGATGGAACGGCGAAGGGCGGCATTGCCGTAGCCATCGCGCGCGAGATGAAGTTGCCGGTGCGCTTTGTGGGCATCGGAGAAGCGCTCGAAGATCTGCTGCCATTCGACAGCGCGGCGTTTGTGAACTCGCTGCTGGAGAACTAACTGCCATTCCGCAGTAGAAAGGATGTTGTGTCGAAGCAAACGGAAGTTCTCGCGCCGGATGAAGGATGGATGCAGCGAGCGCTGGAACTGGCGCAGCATTCCGTGGGCCTGGCTTCTCCAAACCCCGCCGTGGGTTGCGTCCTGGTGAAGGACGGAGTCGTGGTCGGGGTTGGGCGTCATGAATATGACAAAAGGGACCACGCGGAAATCGTTGCGTTGAAGACGGCCGGCGAAGCCGCCCGCGGCGCAACGGCGTACGTGACGCTCGAACCATGCTGCCACACGGGGCGCACCGGACCGTGCACGAACGCGCTGATCGAAGCGGGGGTGGTGCGCGTGGTTGCGGCCACCACAGATCCTAACCCCGCGGTCAGCGGCAGGGGACTGGAGCGGCTGCGCGCGGCGGGCATCGCGGTTACCAGCGGCGTGTTGGAACGCGAGGCGCGCACGCTCAACGACGGTTTTGCAAAACACATTCAGACCGGCCTCCCCTTCGTCACGCTGAAGGCCGGAGTTTCGCTCGATGGCAGAATTGCGCCGGCTCCGGGAAACGCCTTGCGAGGTGCTCCGGTTTTTCTGACGGGAGAGAAGGCGCGTGCGCAGGTGCAGGAAATGCGCCACGCCGCTGATGCGGTGATCACCGGGGTCAACACAGTGTTGCAGGATGATCCGCATCTCACCGATCGCTCAGGGTTGCCGCGTCGGCGCCCCTTGTTGCGGGTGGTTCTCGATTCAGGTCTGCGCACGCCGCTCGATTCGAAGTTGGTCCGCACTGCGCAGGATGACCTTCTGATTTTCTGCACCGTGGCCCCAACCCAGCGGCAACGGACGCTCGAAGCGCTTGGCGTTCGCGTGGAACGGGTCGCGTCGATAGAAGCGGCCAGCGATCAGTTTGCCTCCGGAACCAATGGCGGAGCTCAGCCAGCCCGCAGAAGCGGCGTTTGTTTGAAAGCCGTCATGAAGCGGCTGGGGGAAATGGAAATTCTCTCCGCGATCCTGGAAGCGGGTGGCCAGTTGAATGCGTCAGCCCTGAACGGAGGGCATGTGGATAAAATTACGCTGTTCTATGCGCCCGTCTTCCTGGGGCCGAACGCCGTGCCCTTGCTGCAGGAAGCGCTGACGAAACCGTTGATGCCGATCCCGTCGGCGATTGCCTGCGTCGATCAGGATGTGCGGGTCGACGCGTATCTGCGGGACCCATGGGGAGAAAGCTGAGCCATGTTCACCGGAATCATTGAGGCAACGGGAACGATCGCTGCTATCGAACCTCGCGAGGGAACAACACGCATTGCAATTGCAGCGCCGGCATTTGCGAGCCGACTGCGTACCGGAGACAGCATCGCGGTGAGCGGAACCTGTCTGACGGCATTGGAAATCGAACCGCCGATTGTTCACGCCGATCTGGCGGCGGAGACGCTGGCTC
>PKVY01000090.1 GCA_003131625.1 Acidobacterium sp.
CGCTCGCCGGCCTCACGCGCAATCGCGCGAATCGTCACGGTCCCGTCGTAAATCTCAGGCACTTCGCTCTGGAACAGGCTCTGCACCAGCTCCGGCGCGGCCCGCGACACCACCACCTGCGGCCCCCGCGACGCCCGATCCACACGCTGCAGCACGACGCGCACGCGCTCACCCACCGCGAACTGCTCCAGCCGCGACTGCTCGCGCCTCGGCATCCGCGCCTCGGCTTTGCCCAGGTCGAAGATCACGTCCTGCAGTTCCACGCGCTTCACCGTCGCGTTCAGCACCTCGCCCACGCGATGCGCGTATTCGTTGAAGACCGTGTCCCGCTCCGCTTCGCGCACCTTCTGGAAGATCACCTGCTTCGCCATCTGCGCGGCAATCCGCCCCAGCACGTCGGTCGCCTTGTAGTAGCGGATCTCTCCGCCCACTTCCACCTCCGGCGCCAGGCCTCGCGCCTCTTCCAGAGCGATCTGGTTCACCGGGTCCTCGATCAGCTCCGGCGTCTCCACGACCGTTTTGAAGACGTAAGCCCGAATCTCACCCGTCTCCTTGTCCAGCTCCGCGCGCATGTTTTCCTGCGTCTTGTAATACTTCCGCGTCGCCAGCGCGATCGCATCCTCGACCGCCGTGATCACAATCTGCGCATCGATGCCCTTATCCCGGCTCAACGCCTCAATGCTCTCGTAAAGCACACTCGCCATCTGTTTCTCTCTATCCCTGAACTTTGTCTTTGCTCTTGCCGATCTCTTTGCTTTTGATCACTGACGACTGACCACTGTTTCTCAGAACTCCGGCGCCAAATTCGCCTTCTCGATATTCGCCAGCGCGATTTCCACTTGCTCAGAACCTGCTTTTGCTGAGCTCTGTGCTCCGTGCTCTGAGCTCGTTGCTTTCTTCCCGCGCACTGCACCCTTCCGTTCCAACGCCAGCTTCACTGATGCGTTGCCAACCTCAGCAATCCTGCCCTGCCAGTGCCGGTTGCCCGCCACCGGCTCGAACGTCTGCACCTTCGCCAGCATTCCTACAAACCGGCGGTAATCCTCAATCCCCTTCAGCTTCCGGTCCAGCCCCGGCGAGGAAACCTCCAGGGTGTACTCGCCCCCGGGAATCAGATCTTCCACATCCAGAACCGTCCCAAAATCCCGGCTGAAGGCCGCGCAATCTTCATGCGTCACGCCCGCCAGCTGATCCATGCCCGCCCCGGCAGCTGCAGCCGCTTCCGCCGCTTGTTCCGCCAGCTTCTTTCGCTCCTCCGCGTTTTTCTCGATAAACACGCGGAGGATCCGATGCTTCGCTCCCCCGAGAAACTCGATCTCCACCACGTCGAGCCCGTGCGAGGCCGCCACACGCTGCCCGGTGGCGCGAATCTGTTCCACATCGAACGCCATATCCTGAAAATCCGCCCCGAACGCCCGCCGCCGCTTCGCCTGAAAATAGGCCAAATAAAAAGTGGGCTCGCGCCCACTCATCTCTCCGGCCCGCACACCCGCGCAACCGGACAAACTCGTCTGTTCCTATATTAACCGGCTTCCTCGCTCCTTTCAAATGGGCGCGTCCTTATGGAATACTGGCCCGGAAACCACCATGACCGCTGCCACTTCGCAAACCGGAGACATTTCCTGGGCTGTGACCGAGGAGAAGGTGTGGACCGCCCTCCAGCGTCTCATCGCCGCCGCGGACCCCGTGAAAATCGTCGCCTTCGGGTCGCGCGCACGCGGCGCCCAGCACGAAGACAGCGACCTGGACCTCGCGGTCATCCTCCCGGCGGATAACGTTCTCCAGGACACCTCTCTATGGGCAGCCTTGTCCGGCCTCAACATGTCTGTGGATATGATCGTCACCAACGAGAACCTGCACGACCGCCTCCGGAGATCGATCAACAGCGTGCATTACGATATCGACCACGAAGGCGTTGTCCTCTATGAGAAAGGGGCGCATGGAACTCCACGTAGAGCTGCTGTTGCGAAGCTCGTCGCTGGACGAGCAGACGACCCTGCTTGATGGCATCTCCGGACCCATTCTCGGATTTCATGCGCAACAGGCCGTCGAGAAGCTCCTCAAAGCATTGCTGTCGCAACGAGGTCTCAAGTACCCCCGGACCCACGATCTCGAAAAACTTGTCCTGCAGCTGCTTCAGGCGGGCGAGAGCCTGCCTGCGACGCCTCTTCCCTTGAAGGAATTGAATAGCTACGCTGTCCAGTTTCGCTACGAGAATCCACTTCTGGTTCCCTCACCCGACCGAGACAAAGCGACAACCACGGTCCGCATTATCCGTGAATTCGTCCATCGCCGCGTGCAGGAACTCGACCAAAGTCCATAAGAGGAGCCAACCGATGTCCACCGAAACCGCCAATCCCTATGCCAAATTCCTCCAGGGTCAGGCCCCCCTCGCCGTCCTTCCCAACACGCCCGCGCGCCTGAAAGCGCTCGCCCAGGCCATCGGTCCCGCCAAAATCACTACCCGGCCCGCACCCGGCAAGTGGAGCCCTCGCGACATCTTCTGCCACCTCGCCGACTGCGAATCCGTTTTCGCCTTTCGTCTCCGCCAGACCCTCGCCGAAGACCATCACATCGTCCAGCCCTTCGACCAGGACAAGTGGGCCGCGCGCTACTCCACCATGGACGCCAACGAGGCCCTCGCCACCTTCGCGGTTCTACGCCGCTGGAACCTGCTGCTGATCGAATCCGCGCTGCCTGCCCACGCAAACAAGCCCGTCACTCACCCCGAGCGGGGCGCCATGACCTTCGCCACCATCGTGGAAACCATGGGCGGACACGACCTCAACCACCTCGCCCAACTTGAACGCATCGCAGGCGCCTGAGCCTATCGTTATCGCTAACCGTCTCGTTAGCCGCTTTTTCGCCGATAGCTCGGTTTTTGCTCGGCTTCGGCTCGTCTGTTGCTAACCGTTTCTCGCTAAAAGTCTTTCGCTAAACGCTTTTCGCTAACAGTTTTTCGCCAGAGCTAACAGCTGCCTTCACTCCTGGTCCGCCTTCAGATCTTCACACGCCGTCGCATCGCCGCCGGTGCACGCTTTGCGGAAGAAGCTTACCGACTGATCCGGATCCCGCGGCGTGCCCTCGCCGCCCTGGTAGGCAACGGCCACTTTGTGGCAGCCCGCCAGCTGGCCGCCGTCGCACGCCTTGCGATACAGGGCAAAGGCCTGCACCGCATCCCGCATCACGCCGAAGCCATTCTGATAAGCAAATCCAAGCGCGGTACAGCTCGCCGCGTCGCCGCCTTCGCAGGCCCTGCGATAGTAGCCAGCCGCCTGCACATCGTCTTTCGGCACGCCCGTGCCATACGAATTGACCGCGCCCAGGTACGCGCAAGCGATCATTGCGCCGCCGTCGCACGCCTTGTGGAACAGCACCAGCGCCGCATTTTCGTCCTGCGCGACTCCCAACCCGTTGTGCAGCAGAAGCGCCAACATGACGCACGCCGTCATCTGCCCGCTGTCGCAGGTCTTCCGGCTCTCGCTCGCCAGGTGGGCATCATCCTTTTCGTCGCCCAGTCCCTGCTGGACCATGAATTCTGTGGCCGCCAGGCTCATGCACGCCCACGTCTCCCCGCCCACGCACGCCTGTGTGTCGAGGGCGACCGCCTGCCCTGTATCCTTCGGCACTCCCCGGCCGGTGTAGTAAGCGACCGCCAGGCTGATGCACGCTGACAGGTTTCCGCCGTCGCATCCTTTGCGACTGTACTTCGACGCTTCCGCGCTGTCCTTCGGCACG
The DNA here is from genome assembly GCA_003131625.1 of Acidobacterium sp. Taxonomy (GTDB): domain Bacteria; phylum Acidobacteriota; class Terriglobia; order Terriglobales; family Acidobacteriaceae; genus Palsa-343. The sequence goes on from PKVY01000090.1 coordinate 3,739, forward strand.
CCCGCGCCGGTTGCATAAATGAACGCCAGCGTCGTGCACCCCTGCACTCCCTGGTTGTCGCACGCCTTGCGGTCCAGCTCGATGGTTCGGTTGATGTCCTTTGCCACACCCAGGCCTTCGAAATACGCGAAAGCCAGCTGCGTGCAGCCCGTCATGTCACCGCCGTCGCAGGCCTTCTTGTAGAAGCTGTTCGCCTGCGTGTTGTCCCTGGCAACGCCCGCTCCGGTGAAATACGCGTAGCCGAGCTGGGTGCAGCCCTCCATCGTCCCGTTGTCGCAAACCTTCTGAAACAGACCGATCGCCGCAGCTGGGTTTTTCTCCACTCCCGCGCCGGTTTGCGTCATGAACCCCAGGTTCAGGCAGCCCTCCATCTCTTTCCCGTCGCACGCTCTTCGAAACAATCCCACCGCCTGGGTTGCGTTTTGTGCTACGCCTTCTCCACGGGCCAGCATCAACCCGTGCTTCGTACATCCCACCAGGTCGCCGCCGTCGCACGCCTTGTGGAACATGCGCGCTGCCTCGCCCTCGTCCTTCCCAACCCCGCTCCCCTGCGCATACAGAAACGCGACGTTGCGGCACGCGATCGTCTGCCCCGCCTCGCATGCCTTGTTGTAGAGGCGCGCCGCCTCCCGCGAGTCCCGGTTCACGCCCAACCCCCGCTCGTACATCGTTCCCAGGTTGTTGCAGCCGTACATTCCCCCGCTGCTGTCGCAGGATTTGCGGAAATAGACCGCGGCACGGGTGACGTCCTTCGGCACTCCGTCGCCAAACTCGTAGATGTTCCCCAGATTTCGGCAGCCCCGCGTTTCCCCCCCATCGCACGCCGTCTGGTTCAGCTTCACTGCCTGCGCTCCGTCCTTCGCAACCCCCAGTCCGTTTTGGTACATCGCGCCCAGCCTGCTGCATGCTTCCATTTCACCGCCGTTGCAGGCTTTCTGGAATAAGCTGGCCGTCTTAGCCGGATCTTTGGCCACGCCCAACCCGTTCAGATAAAGGTCGCCTACGTTTTCACAACCCTTCATTACGCCGCCATCGCAGGTCTTCTGCCACCAGGTCAGCGCCTGGCCGTAGTCACGCGGGACCCCGACGCCATAGGCATACAAAACCCCAAGCCCGTTGCAGCCTTTGAACTCTCCTCCGTCGCAGGCTTTGGTGAAGAGACTCTTCGACTGCTCGTTATCCTGGGTCACGCCGCGACCTTGCAGATACAAGTTGCCCAGCCCATAGCAACCGTGCAGGTTTCCCTGGCTGCACGTCTCCCGGAACAGGCGTGCGGCGCCCTGCAGATCCGGCTCGATCGTCTCCCCGGTTGAGTACAGGGCCGCCAGAATAACGCAGGCGTCGGCAGCGTGCGCATTGCACGCCTGCTGCGCAAGGTTTATCGCCCGCGGATAGTCGGTTCCGCCACCCAGCCCGCTGGCAAAGCTGATGGCCGCCTCCGCGCACCCCCACCCGTCTCCGCCATCGCACAATTTCAGAGCCGCGCTCCGAGCCGCTGGGAAATTCTTCAAGGAATCATCGGCGCTCCAGTAGGGGTTGGCTTTGTCACTCCCCTCCTGGCGCATCCGAGCAACCTCGTTGGTTTCGTACTTCGTCAGCGTGGTGGCTGGGTTCGCGCCCTCCGCTGCGGTGCTCGGTCCCGCGCCCAGGTGGATGATCAGCTCGCCTCCCTCATCCAGATCGAACGACCCGAACAGCGGCGTTTGTTTCGATCCCTCAGCGATCCCCACTTCGTGCTGCGCATACGCTCCTAACTGGCTCGACGTCACCAGCCCTTTGCCATACGCATCGGCCTGGCCGGTCGTCAGTCCCTGAATCATTAGCCCGGTAAACAGCGAATGATCGGGCAATGGCCCCTGGTCGGCAGCCTGCTGGTCGCCCTGCGCGCTGGAGATGACCTTCCGGCTCACCTTCCTCAGCATGTCCTGCTGAAACCGCGTGTCGTCGCGCGCCGTCGAGAATTTGCTGCCCAGCGCCATGCCGCTGTGGCAGCTGTCCAGAATCACCAGAATGTGCGAAGCGGGCAGCGTGCTGATCGTTCGCAGCAGCTCCTCGACGTTCAGGTAATCGCTCCAGCGGTTGTCCGCGTCCCGGTGCGCGTCCACCGGCACAATGAACCCCACCGATCGTGTTACGTCGCCGATCTTGTCGTTGCGCGTCGTACCGTGTCCGGCAAAGAAAATGATCAGCGAGTCTTCGGGCTGGAGCCGGTTGCGCAGATCGTCGTCGATCAGCGAAATAATCGCCTTGCGCGTTGCGTTTTTCTCCGTGAGCGGCTCAACCGCATATTCGAACCCGAATTTGCTGGTGAGCAGCTTCGCAAACCCCGTCGCGTCGCTGACCGCCGTGCTCAGGACCGGCCAGTTGTCGTAGCGGTCGATGCCGATCGCNNTCTTAACCGGCGTCGTCGCCTCTTCGTTCATCGGCTGGACGCCGCGCTGCCCGCCGCTCGGAGCCGCGCTCTGGCTGGCGCTCGGCGCGTTCGCACTCTGCTGCGCAGCGGCGAACACCGCCATCGACAGCAGCAAAACTGCGCCTGCTTGCCAGCGAATCGACATCCGGAATCCTCTTCTCAGGACCCTCAAAATCATGTGTGCCGGGACGAATTGGCATCACGCTACCACATCCTCGCCCTCTCGCGCCCCACTTTCCGGTTCCCGTCCCGAATCGTCCCGAAATGCCCCCCGCCGCTCTCAGCCAGGCCTTCTGCTATGCGCTACAAGCCACTAGCTACCCGCTACCGGGTGCGGGCTCGGTTCTCGCTCGCTTTTTACCTCGTCATTCGCTCGCTTTTGGCTGCTATACTCCTTATAAAGTCGCTTTTTCTCCACCCCACGCCGGACAAAAGCGCGCGAGGACCTCCCAATCAGTATGTCCATCCGCACCCGCCGCACCCTCTTCTCCCTTATCGTCTTCTTTGCCGTCTGCGCACTTGGCGGCATGGTGCTCAGCCAGAAGGTCGGCGCTCAGTCCGCGCAGGACGAGTCCACCTTCCGCGATGGCCTCAAGTCCTTCAGCGCTGTCTATGACATCGTCGCGAAGAACTACGCTGAGCCCCTCACCGGCGATATGCCCGACAAGGCCATCTACGACNNGGCAAGTACTACGGCGTGGGCATGCTCATCGTGCAGCAGAACGGCAAAGTCGTCGTCGTCAACCCCATTGAGAATTCCCCGGCCTTCCGCGCCGGCATCCATCCCGGCGATGTCATCACCAGCATCGATGGCCAGTCCGCCAACGGCATGACTTCGGACGATGTGGCCAACCGCCTCAAAGGCCCGCGCGGCACCAAAGTCAACGTCACCATGACCCGCGTCGGCGCCTCGTCTCCGCTCAACTTCGACCTCGTCCGCGACGAGATTCCCAACGCCAGCATCGACCTCAGCTACGAGATCCGTCCCGGCATCGGCTACCTGCACATCCGCCAGTTCCAGGAGACCACCGGCCGCGAGTTTGACGACGCCATCGAATCCTTCGGCCCCGGCCTGAAAGGCCTTGTCCTCGATCTCCGCCAAAATCCCGGTGGCGTGCTCGTCGAAGCCGTCAGCGTCTGCGATCGCCTGCTGAAGCGCGGACAGATCATCGTCTCGCAGCGCGGCCGTGCCTTCCCTGAGCAGGTCTACCGCGCCACCCACGGCAACGAAGGCGACAGTTTCCCCATCGTCGTTCTCGTCAATCGCGGCACCGCCTCCGCCGCTGAAATCGTCTCCGGCGCGCTGCAGGATCACGACCGCGCTCTCATCGCCGGCGAAACCACCTTCGGCAAGGGCCTGGTCCAGACCGTCTACACGCTCTCCGATAACACCGGCCTCGCCCTCACCACTTATCACTACTTCACGCCCAGCGGCCGTCTCATCCAGCGCAACTACAACGGCGTCTCGCTCTACGACTACTACTACAACCACGATCAGCAGCCTCAGGACGACAAAGACCGCGAGGTCAAGCTCACTGACTCCGGCCGCACCGTCTACGGCGGCGGTGGTATCACGCCCGACGTCAAGATCGAGTCGCCAAAGTCCACGCCCTTCCAGGACCTGCTCCTCGAACGCGACGCCTTCCTCGGCTTCACGGAGGAATATCTTGCCCATCGCACCGTCAACAAAGATTTCCAGGTTGATGATTCTGTCGTCGGCGATTTCAAGCAGTACCTCGCCTCGCAGAACTACGACTACACGCCGCAGGAACTCGAGGCCAATCTCGACTGGGTGAAGATGAACGTCAAAGCATCCATCTTCGCCACCCAGTTCGGCCTCACCTCTGAGCTCAAGGTCAAAGAAGACTGGGATCCGGAAGTGCAGCAGGCCCTCGGCCTCATGCCCCAGGCTGCCCAGCTCGAGCAAAAGGTGCAGCAGGTGCTGGCTCAGAAGGACGCCGCCCTCACCAAAGGTCCCGGCTCGCGATAATCGCAAAAACGCGACAGGTTCCTGGGGCCGGCGGCCACAAGCTTCCGGCCCTTTTCACGTAGGCTTGAAACCGGCGACGGGCTGCCGGCTGCGGTCCATGGACGCTAGACTCTAATCCCTAAACTCTAAACTCTGCTCTCATGAACTTCCGTTTCGCCGAAGAATCCGATCTCCCCGCCCTGATGGCCCTCATCAACCAGGCCTTCAAAGTCGAGGCTTTCTTCATCGTGCGCGATCGCCTCACGTCCGATGAAACCCACGCCTATTTTCAGAAGGGTCGCTTCCTCCTCGCTGAAGAAAACGCCACACTCGCCGGAGTCGCCTACGTCGAGCTGCGTGGAGACCGCAGCTATCTTGGCCTGCTCTCCGTCGATCCATCTCTGCAGAAGACCGGCCTCGGCCACCGTCTGATGGCCGCCGCTGAGGAGTTCGCCCGCGAAATGGGCTCGCACCACATGGACCTGACCGTGGTGAACCTGCGCACCGAGCTGCCGCCTTTCTACCGTAAGCTCGGCTATGTCGAAGACGGCACCGCACCCATCCGCCCCGAAATGGTCCCCCGCGTCACCCAGACCTGCCACTTCATCCGCATGACCAAACCCCTCGGCGCCGGCTGAAGCTGAACGCTGATCACAGATCGCTCGCGGCTGAACGCTGAACGCTGAGCGCTGAACGCTGTTTCAGAATGGGCCGCGCCACCAGCAGCACTCCCAGCACCACCGTGATCGTCAGCGGAGTCTTCACCCCCGACTTCACGCCCCACCAGTAATGCACCACCCCGCTGATCGCCGCCGCGTACGTCAACCAGTGCAGCCGATTCCAGTTTTTCCCGCCCAGCTTCCGGATTGACCATGTCGTCGATGTCAGTGCCAGCGGCAACAGCATCAGCCAGGCGGCCAACCCGGCGGTGATGAACCGCCGCTGGCTGATGTCGTCCACCATCGCCGACCAGCTGAATCCGGCGTACAGCCACACATACGTCGTCAAATGCAGGCACGCGTAGAAGAACGCATACAGCCCCAGCATCCGCCGAAATCGCACCAGCCAGCCGAGTTTCGGAAATAAACGCCGCACCGGTGTCACTGCCAGCGTGATCACCAGCAGCCGGAGCGTTCCGCGCCCCGTAAAAAACGTTACCGTGTGTGTTGGATCGGGTCCCAGCGCTCCAGGCTGCGTCGTCACTGATAGCCACAGCCGCCAAACCAGCCACGCCACCGGCGCGAGGCACGCCGCATGCGCCGCCACCTTCAGCGCCACAATCCACCGCTTGCTCATGGATGAGCTTCGTCCATCTTCAAAGTGAATCGTATTGCCTGCAGCCCGCGGCCTGCAGGCTGCAGGCCTCTGCCTTTAGAAGTTCTTCTTCAAATCCATCCCCGTATACAAGCTCGCCACCTGATCCGCATACCCGTTGAACATCAGCGTCGGCTGCAGTTGCCGGAAAATTGGCGCTCCGATTACCCGCTCCCGTTTCTGGCTCCAGCGCGGATGATCCACATTCGGATTCACATTCGAGTAGAACCCGTACTCCTGCGGAGACATGTCATTCCACGTCGTCGACGGCTGGCTCTTCACAAACTTCACCTTCACAATCGATTTCGCCGACTTGAACCCGTACTTCCACGGCACCACCACCCGCACCGGCGCGCCATCCTGATTCGGCAGCACCTCGCCATACAAGCCGAAGGTCAGCAGCGTCAGCGGATGCATCGCCTCATCCATCCGCAGCCCCTCCTGATACGGCCAGGAGATCCCCGCCTCAAATGGCAAGATCTCCGTCTTCCGGTCGGCCAGCGAAATAAACTGCACAAACTTCGCCGACGGCAGCGGCTCGCATGCGTTGATGAACTCCGACAGCGAATACCCCGCCCACGGGATCACCATGCTCCACGCCTCCACGCACCGGTGGCGATACACCCGCTCCTCCAGCGGTTTCAGCTTCAGCAGCGCGTCAATATCGAAGGTCTTCTTCTCCTTGACAAGACCTTCCACCTGCACCGACCACGGCCGCGTCTGCAGCTTCCCTGCGTTCCTGGCTGGATCGCCCTTATCCACCCCGAACTCATAAAAATTGTTGTAGTGCGTGATGTCCTCAAACGACGTCGGCGTCACGCCCGTGGTCGACAGCGGACTCTTCACCAGCGTCAGTTTCTCCGCCGCCTCTACCCCCGCTGGCCGCATCACCCGCGACATCCGCTCGCCCGCGACCGCCGCAACACCGGCTGCCGCCGCACTGGTCATAAACGCACGCCGATTCATGTACGTCTGCTTCGGCGTAATCTCCGACGACGGTATCTCGCTCTTCTTCAGAGTCAACATGAGTACCTACTTTACCCTTCCACTCATTCGACGCACCAGAGCCACTTCCGATTCGCGCTACCGGCTACTGGCTACAGGCTGCTCCTGCTACTCTGATTACGCCGTCACCCCTCACGCCGGATCAAACATCTCAGCATGCGAACTGCAACGCTCTTCGTGTCCCTGACGTGTCTCTTCATCCCTCTGGGCGCCCTCGCGCAAACCGCGTCACAACCCGTCCCGATCCCCGTCAAAGTCGTCATCGTCACCACCTTTGAAGTCGGCAACGACACCGGCGACAAACCCGGCGAATTTCAGTACTGGGTCGAGCGGGAGCACCTCGACCGCGTCCTTCCCTTTCCCGGCGGCGTCCACGATCTCCGCACCAACGCCGACGGATCCATCCTCGGCATCGTCACCGGCATGACCATCGGCCCGGCCGCCAGCTCCATCATGGCTCTCGGCCTCGACCCGCGCTTCGACCTGAGCCACGCCTACTGGCTCCTCGCCGGCATCGCTGGCGTCGACCCCAACGTCGCCTCTGTTGGCTCCGCAGCCTGGGCCAAATGGATCGTCACCGACATCCGCCAGGAAATGGACCCGCGCGAAGCGCCCTCTGACTGGCCCTACGGCGTCTTCGCTATCGGCGCTCTCCGCGCCGGCGAACCGCCCGACCCCACCCGCACCTGGGGAACGGAACCCCGCGCCTACGCCCTCAACGCCGCGCTCGCCGACTGGGCCTTCAACCTCACCAAAGAAATCCCGCTCCAAATTCCCATCATCGCCACCCCCGAAGTTGCCGCCTTCCGCGCCACCTACACCGGCTTCCCTAACGCCCAGCGCCCACCCTTCGTCCTCCAGGGCGACATCCTCGCCTCCGACTCTTACTGGCACGGCGTCATCCTTAACCACTGGGCTGAGGACTGGGTCCGCATCCACACCCGCAATCAGGGCCGCTTCGTCATGACCGCCATGGAAGACTCCGGCATCGCCGAAGCTCTCACCCGCCTCGACCACATGCACCGCGCCGACTTCCGCCGCTTCCTCGCGCTCCGCACCGCTTCCAACTACTCCACGCAGGCCCCCGGCCATTCCGCCGCCGAATCCATCACCGCCCCCTACATCGGCGGCATCCCCGCCCTCGAATCCGCCTACCGCGTCGGCAGCCCCATCGTCCACACGATCATCGACCACTGGGACCTCTACCGCGACCGCGTCCCCGGCGATTAGGCTGCTTCGATAGAGACAGCTTGCGGAGAAAAGGCCTCATCGAGCAGGATGAACAACGCCTGCCCAATAACGAAAATAACGCGTCGGCGATCAGGGCTTCTGATCGACTTCGATGAGGCGGCGCGAGCTGTCGATCTGGGCGAGGGTCTTCCATGTGAAGCGCGGGTTGTGTTCGATCACGACCGGGAACCACGGTGCGCCGGAATTGTCGAGGACGAGAAACGACTTCTGGCTAAGAATCAGCGACGGGTCGGGGAGATTCTCGGTCAAATAGCCTTCGCGGCGGTAATTCTTCAGGAGACGAACATCGGTGTCGACGCCGGGAACGGTGCTGGCGGCGGCTTCGTCGAGCGGATACTCGGCTTGGTTGGGGTGGGCGCTGTAGCGCGTCATCACCATGAAGTCTTTGAGGCTATCGCAGACCACAGCGCGGCCTGCGGCGATCTGATCGACGCGTGCGACGTTGAGACCGGTGGGGTGCGCCAGCAGGGCGGTTGCGATCGGAAGCAGTAATAGGGCGAAGCTCAGAAGCGTGACGGCAGTTCCCTTCCCCGCTTTGCTGGGCGCGGCCCATGCCGACGCCAGGATGGAGATGCCGAGGGCTGACGGAATCAGGTAGCGCGGCAGGAAGATGGGCGCGGCCACGTGCGAGATGACGAAAAAGGCGACGGGGCCAAGGATCAGCGCGAATCCCAGCAAGTAAACCGGACGCTGCGTGGGTGAAGCTTTGATTCCCTGCAACGAAGCTAGAACCAGCACAACCACGCAAGCGACGGCGCAGAGCCATCCAGCGACGAGGACGACGGCGGGAACGTGCGGCAGCTGCCAGTAGAGTCCCGTGAAGAGCCAGAAGGAGAGACTTGCCGCCAGATCGCTCAGGGTCGGAACGGCGATCCATCCATGGGGCCGACCGACGGCTGCGGAGGCCTGGATGGCGGGGATCCAGGGGACGAGGGCGAGCCATCCTGCGATGCAGGCAACATAGACGCGAGTGCGGAACCGGCGCTGCCAGAGGTCGGCGGCGAGGAGCGCGAGCAGGATGAGTCCGGCGTAGGCGAGGCCGAGGATGTGGCCCAGGACCAGGCCTGCCTGAGTGAGCGAAAGCAGAATCAGGTCGCGGGCGCGCGGCCTTTCCACTTCCGCAGCTTTAAGCGCCTGCGCGACTGCAAGCGCGCAGAGCAGCAGATAGAGCCCGTAGCTGCGGGCTTCGCTGTTTTGGTCGAGGACGATGAGCGAGGTAAAGAATCCGAAGGCAACGCCGAGGAACGCGGCGCCGTAACTGAAGCGGCGGCGCATCGCGGCGAGCAGAATCAGGAAGGCTCCGCAAATGCCGAACGACGAATAGAGCCGCAGCGAGAGGTCGCTGAGTCCGAAGAGGTGCGCCCACGGCCACGCGGTGAGATAGAAGAGCGGCATGCCGGCGCCGCCGAGGCGCGGGACGGCGTGGAGCAGGTGCAGGAGTGACGGATCGCGGAGCTCGGTGGCGGTGAAGACTTCGTCGCCCCACATCTGCTTGCGCAGCGACCAGAGGATGCAGGAGGCGAGGAGCGAGCCGACGCCGAGGAGCGGAAAAATCCAGCGGAAGAGCGGGCTGGCGGATTGCGGCAGCTCCTGCTCTTCGTGAGAGGATTCGCTCGGATTGGCGACGACGGTACTCATGGCTGAACTGCCGGATGGCCGGTGATCTTCTCCTTCGATCTTCGCTGCTCGATAGCGTGAGAGCTATGGTTCTTCCGGGGCATGGAAACGTGAGGGGCACCGGGTGGAGCAGGAGGCTCCGGTAAACTGAGAAACGCAGCTTCATCTCGAATTCCCAGGAGTGTTACGCATGGCTGATGTGAAGATTACGGTTCGCCCCAACGGGCCTTATCGCGTGGAAGGCGTGGTGACGCTGGTAGACGCGGAGGGCAAGGAGTGGGACCTGACGGGTAAGCCGGCGTTCTCGTTGTGCCGGTGCGGTGCGTCGGTGAACAAGCCTTTCTGCGACGGAACGCACTCGAAGATCGGTTTCCAGGCGGCGGAAGCGGCGGTGCGGGCGGAGCAAAATCCGACGCCCCCGGGCGATCCGAATTATCCGGTGAAGATTTAGAAGGCACCGAAAAAGCGGTTAGCAAAAAAGCAATTAGCCGGAGACCTTTAGCGAAAAGCGCTTCTTCGTGCTCTCTGCGGTGAATCCCCGTGCCGTTCAGTCGCTCTTGAGAAAGTGGAGGGTGAGGTTGCGAGGGCGGGGACCGTCGAGCTCGACGAGGACGACGCGCTGCCAGGCGCCGAGGACGAGCGCGCCGGACTCGACGGGGAGGGTGAGTGCGGTTCCGATGAGCGAGGAGAGGATGTGGTCGGGGACGTGTTCGGGGTTGTGAGGATGGCGGTAACGGAGCTTGGGCATCATGGCCTCGAAGGCATCGAGCATGTCGAGATCGGTTCCGGGATCGAGATCGGCGGTGGTGAGAGCCGCGGTGGTATGCAGGATGTTCAGGCAGACGATGCCGATGGCTTCGGGCAGATGGGATTCGACCTGCTCGGTGATGTCGAGGATCTGGCGTTTACGGTGGCTGGCAATGGTGAATTTGAGCATGGAGCGTTGTCTCGATTTCAGGCCCGATTACGCTGCACTCCGAGCAGCCGCCGTTCCGACGCGCTCGGCTCTGGAATCATAGCCGCACCTCGATCCGGAGATGGTCCTTCGCCGCCAGGTGGAGGGTCTCGCCGAGAATCACCGTCGTCCGGTCCTGGCGACGCTCCACACGATTGACCACCGGGCCTCCGGCGAATTCCACTGTGGCCGAGGTACCGGACGCGGCGATCGCGCAGGAGCGGCAGGCGAGGGTTCCGGCGAGAACCTCGATGGCAAAGGCGGTGTTGCCTCGCTGCTGGTTCAGCGAATACGTTCCCCACCCTGTTCCTGTTGCCCAGAAACACCTGAAGTTATCTGCCGGGATTTTGGGGACGGCCACGACGGCGGCTTCCACGCCGTCATAGAGAAAGCCGCTGAGCGCAACAACGGTGGACCAGGAAGACAAGGCGCGCGCGTAGTGGTGGCCGCACTCGGGCTCATCCCACGGGTTGCGCTTTTCTCCGTCGTAGCGGGAACGAATATTCTCGACGCACTCGATGCCTTCCTGGACCATGCCCCAGTTCATGAAGAGCGCGGCGACGAGATATTCCTGGCCGGTCCACGCCTCCGCGTAATAGGGAAAAGGAATGGCGGGGCGCGCGGCCTTGCCGTAATCGCAGACGATGATGGCTTTCTCGTCGTTCAGCGCATAGGTGCGTTCCACGTTGTCGTGATGGGCGAGGGATGGACGGTAGTTGTATTTATAGATGGAGCGGAGCGTTGTGCGGATGTTCTCCGCGGAAACCAGCGGGCTCATTCCGCCGACTTCCGCGAGGTATTGGCCGATGAGCTGATCGGCCAGGCACCCATCGCCCACCTGATATTGGGGAGACTCGGTGTTCTCGGAGCCCATATCGCTGCGCAAATTCGCGGCGATTTGGTCTTTGCGGAATCCGCGAATTTTCTGGACGTAGAATTCGCCGGTGAAGAGGTTGGCATCGATCCAGCGGCTTCCCTTCTCAAACAGGTTTTTGTAGGTCTGCGCGGAAGCGGGATCGCCCGCGGCGCGCGCCATTTCCTCGGCAGCCCGCAGCGCGCCGAGGTAGTAGATTCCGCACATCGGATTGGGGCCGTAGAACTCCACGTCGTAGGTGTTGTGCTGCACGCCTTCGAGCACGCCGTCTCGATTAGCATCCCAGCCGCCTGGAACCCAGGCAAACTCGAGGGCCTTTTTCGCGCGCGGCCAGGTGCTGCGCAGCAGCGCATCGTCTCCGCTGATCTTCCAGTCGAGCCACGCATGGATGATCTGGCCCATCTGTCCATCGGCCGCGGCGTATCCGGAACGCGCCTTGCCGTCGGGCAGAAGCTGGCGGAAATGGATGGCGCCCGCGTCGTCCATGGAATAGCCGAAGGCGCTGCGCCGGAGCGACCGCGCAAACGACGGGAACAGAAACGTGGTGGCGGTTTCGTAATTCCACACATGGGTGCAGTTGCCGAAGCAGCATCCCTGGGTGTCGTCGCTGCCCTCGAAGGCGTGAAATTCGCCGTCGGCGCTGCGAAAGCAGGTGGTCGTAGCGAGGGTGGAAAGGTTCGCGCTGGCCGCCTCCTTCACCGCCGCGGGCAGAGTGCTTTCCCGCAATGTGCTCACGAACAAGCGTGTGCGCGCTTCGAGGTCCTCCAGATGATCCGCCGCGTACTGGATGGCTTCCCATCCGCTTCTGAAGCGAGCCGCGTAGAAATTGCCGATGACGGTTTTGCCTTCGCCGGGAGGGGCGGCCCATCCGATCCAGTCGGGCGTGCGGTTGGGGAAATACCATCCAAGGAGAAACTCGAGGCTCGAGGTTTGCCGTGGAGCAATGCGTGTGGTGAGGCAGAGCACACCGACGGAATTATGCGGTTCGGGTTTAGGCCCCAGATCGCCGGATCGGGAGAATTGATCCCAGAAATGGAGTGGAGCATTCCACCAGCGGCCCGCGGGCCAGCCGGTCCAGTGGGAGGCTTGCACGCTGTCGTTTACGCGCGCGGCGAGGACGAGCTCGCCCGCCATGGGATCGTCGGTCGCGAGCGCGGGATTGCTCATCCTCAAGCCGACGATTCCCTTCCCAGTTTGATAATCGTTTCTGCGCCCGTCGGAGGCTTTTTGCCGCGCGGCGTCGCCGTTGTCCTTCGTGGTGTTCACGGGGTTTTCGATGGAGAACGCGATGGCTACCTGAGCCGCTGTGGAGTTGGGGTTGGTGACGCGATAGCGGAGAATGGCGACCGGTAATCCTGAATCGTCCGGTTCGTGCGGGATGAAGGGCGAGAAGGCGTCGAGTTCCACTTTGACGGGCAGAGAGGGATCGTCAAAGTCGATGTGCGCGAGCGGATACTCGCCGGTAAACGTCGCCCCCTCGAGCCGGCTCAGCCCGGGAACGTTGTTCGACCCAAGGCCGTCCTGCCCTTCATACGGGGGCAGGATGCGCGACTCCAGCACCCGGGCCACCGGCGTTGCGCTTCCCGCCTGCGCCCAGATGGCGGGGAAGGCATAGGGTGGGCGGAATCCCTGGTTGGGACGATTAAAGATTTCCCAGTTGACGAGTTGACCGCGGCCGCCGAGGCCGATACTGCCCGCAGCGACGCCACCGAGGGGGAAGGAGATCATCCGCAGCTGGCGGCCGGAAAAACGGCGCGGGAAATTCGCGTCCGCGATGGGCTGGCGGTGCGCCTCATCGGCGGGAGCGTCCGGTTGCGTTGGCTGCGCCGTCCAGGGATCCGCGTGCATGGCGGCGCCCATCACGCCGGCTGCCTGCTTGAGGAAGTCCCGTCGATCCAGTTTGAGGTTGTCGGTCATTGCGGAATCCGGATGCGCAGGAATTGTATCGCTCGGGGCCGGGTGCAGTTTTTGATCGGGTAGCTTTCGGGATCAGCCCCGGCAGAAACGTCGAGGATCAGGCCGCGTGCGCCACAAAAAGGCGCGAATTCGGGGGAGGGGTTCGCGCGGGTCGCAAACGCACCTCCCGGACGCTGGAAGCAATTCGCCTTCCGGTTGCCCCTTCTGGACGAATCAGGCTGAGGACGAATCGTCGTCGACGGTCGCGGCAGAGTCATCGACGGCGGTGTCATCGACTGCCGGAGCGGTGTCATCCACTTCTGGAGCCGTGTCGTCCACGGTCGCGGTGGAATCGTCGACCGGGGCATCGTCGACAGGAGTATCGGTCGCGACGGCGGAGGATGGATCGGTTTCGGCTAACGGGTCGCCGTATTCGCCCTGTTCGCCGTAGGTGTCGGCGTTCGCCTGTTCGTTGTCGGCGGCTGCGGAGTAGACGCCGGCGGCGTTCGAATCGCCGGAGTCGGCGTAGCTCTGAGCGGTCGCGGAGTCCTGGTCGGCGGTCTGCTGGTCCCAGTTGGCCCAGCTCTCGTTCTGCTGCTCGTCGTAGGCGGTGCCGGAGGTGGAGTCGGCTCCGCCGGCATTGTCGTCGGCGCTCTCGGTGGTCTGATAGGCCTGGGTGGCGTCGTTCTCGGCAGTGGCGTAATCGCCCGAGGCAGCGGCCTGACCCTCGGCCTGTTGGTCCTGCGTGGCGGTTGCCTGCTCGTCGGCCGCTGCTCCGAGCTGGGTGGAATTGGAGCCGGTGAGCATGTCGGTGTCGCCGGCCTGGCCAGCCTCGGTCTCGGCCTGTTGCTCATCCTGCGCGGCGGTGGCGTAGTCGCCCGACGCGGCGGCAGCGGTGGCTGACTGCTGATCGGCAGTCGCGGAATCGATAGCGGACTGGGTGTCCGGGTCGACGGCATCGGCAGTTCCGTCGGTTGTGGTGGCGTCGGGGTCGTAGCTTCCGACCTCGTAATCAGTGGCGTTGTCGTCGGGCATGGCTCACCTCCCTTGGGTGGTCGGCCCAATCACGATTGCGCAGCGGAGGCTGCGGGTGGTTGGGCAACTGGTTTGGTTTCCGCGCTCGCAGGAACCGGGGAGGGAGCAGCCGGCCTGGGGCGCAGCGTAAGTACGTTCTGGCACTGGGGACAGCGGACGTTCAACGAAGATTTGCCGCGCAGGACGGCGAGCGGAACGCGCATGGCGGTCTGACACTTGTTACAGACGACACGAATGGAGTCGGCGGGAGTTTTCGCGGGGGCGGGCGCGGCGGGCCGAGTAGCCGGCGCCGGTGGAGCAGGGGCCAGCCGCTTACGAGCCGCCTGAATGCTCTCACTCCAGCCCATGAGGTTAGTCTCTTTCGCGGCCTGGCCTAAGAGGCGCAGGCGACGCGTGGTGTACATGGAGGAAGAGGTCGTCATTTCGGAAAGACGCGTCACGGTGTCGTCGCTGGCGTCTTCCTGCTTCATCCATTCCTCGATGTTCACTTGTTTGAGCAGCCGGGCGGAATGGATCGACCACCCCAGCAGAACGCGGCGGGCAAGGAGTTCGTTGCCGACGGCGAGCAGCCCCGCGCGGTCCGCGGTGATCTCCGATTGACGCTGCCACGCCATCAGGGGAATATCGACCGCGCCCTCGAGCCATTTCGTGGGACTGATGGCGCCCATGATTCCGCCGGACAGCGGGCCGCTGTGCGTACCGTCGCCGCCGGTGAGGAAACGCGTGGCGGTTTTCCAAAGCGCATGGCCAGCGGCGCAGTGTCCCATCTCGCGGGCGAGGAGGAAGAGCAGTTCTTCGTGCTGGAAGTTGGTGAGGAGCGCGGTACCCAGCACGATGAACGCGCTGGTGTCCGAGCCGAAGGTGTAGGTGTTCCACTGCTGATCACCGGCAACATAAACGTCGGGCATTTTGGTCAGGCCAAGAATGCGCGCAGCGAGAACGGCCTGCTTCCAGATTTCGGGCAACTGTTTGGGGCCGAGGCGAATGCCGTTGAAGGTGGATTCGATCCACGGGCGGCCGACTTTGTCAGAGGCGGTGCGCACGACGGTGTGGAGAGCGGGAATCTGTTGCAACCGGGTCATCGCCTGGCCGTCTTGTGCCCAGAGGAAGACGGCGCGATCGAGCTGGTAGCCGGGATAGAAAGGGCGCAGCCAGCTACATCCAGGGCAGACGATGTCGGCGGGTTCCAGGCGAGCGCCGCTGCCGCCGCAGATTTTGCAGACGGGAGGTGGCTGGGGGACTGCATTGGGCGGTGGCGCGGGAGCGGGGATCGCTGCGGCAGGCGCCTGCACTTGCGCTGCGGGCGCGGGTTGTTCCAGCGCATCCGGGACCACGAGCGCTGTTCCGCAAAACTTACAGAATCTCGACCCGGGGGTTCCGGCGCCGTGTCCCTGCGGACAAACGGGCAACGCCGCGTTGCTGGCCATGGGCTTCCCCTGGCCCCCTTTCCGAGCACACGCCAGACCTTCAGCGACGAGCAAGCTCAATAGTGAGGAGTTTGAATACTCTACCCGTTTTCCTCAGGATCGGGGCAAGAAAATCGCGCGATTTTTGGTCTGCCCCGTTAGGAACAGACCTGGGTAACTAAGCGCCGGGTGCATGGAAGATGAACGGGGGACAGTAGGCGGTTCGGAAGAACGGCAATACGGAACTTCGATCGCCCGCCGGGTGCATGAGGGCACCCCACCCTGGCGCGGTCAGGCGGCGCGAAGTCGGCGAATGCGTTTGAGGAGGGCTGTGGACGGAATCGGCTTTTCGAGAAACTCGAAGCTGTGACCGCGGAGGCGGGCCTCCTGTACGAGGTCCACGCAGCTCGGATCGCCGGAGAAAAGGAGAATTCCGCACTCGGGAAGCATCGCGTGAATCTCGATTGCCGCCTGAATGCCATCGACCTCGGGCATGCTAACGTCGCTCAGAAACAGCCCGGGTCTCCATTGACGAGCTTTCTCGACGGCCAGCCTGCCGCCGTACACAGCCATGGTTTCGTATCCATGCAGTTGGAGAATCATGACCAGCATATCCGCGACGAGGCGCTGATCGTCCGCGACCAGAATCCTCGGTTTTGGGGGGATTGACACGCGCTTCTCCTCGGGGCGGAGTGTCGCTCATTATAGCTGGCGTTACAGAAGCCGGAATACTGGAAATCCTGTTCCCGAGTCGACCGGAGACTAATGAGTAAACGAACGATCCCCGCGGGGCTGAGCAAGCCGGATCGCGCAGCATCCACTCATACCAGGTGTGAGCGATATTGCACAGTAAGGGTGGGCACGTGTCCCATACATTGACTGTGGTAATAGCTCATTTTGGGCAGCCGTCCAAACAAATGAAATGCGAGCGGGCAACGGGCGCTCTTTGTTCTGAATCTCACCGACCGCGAGCTGACCGCCCCACAGCATAGGTTCCGCGGTTGCCACCACGCAGCACCCCTCTCAGTCGAAGCACCACTTTACGGTTGCTCGAGCTGACCCTGGTCGGCCCTAAAACGACATTTTGGAGCATTTCGGGCATTCGCAAGGAGATCGCATGGTAACCATAGTAACGTCGTCCACAGTAACATCGTCCGCTCGTCCGCATTATCGTTTGGCGCTGGTCGTGGTGATGAGCTTCTTCATCATGGCTGTTCTCTCGCTGGGTTCCGTGCCCGCGCACGCAGCCATTGCATACGTCAGCGCTTCGCATACGGTTTGCACGCAGACGTCTTCGGGGACCAGCTCGCAGAGCTGCACGCTGGCGGCCGCGACGATCGCGGGGAACGATGTGGTTGTGGGCGTGGCCTGGGAAAGCACCGGGAGCACGATCAGCAACGTTCGCGGCAGTGCGCCGGGGTCGTATTTCTCTCTCTACGGGGCCGTGTGCAATGCGGGGAGCGAATGCGTCGCGACGCTGGTCTGTCACAAATGCGCAGCGCAAACGGCGGTGACGACGACCATGAACGATGGCACGGCGTTCGTCACTACGGTGCAAGAATACTCAGGCGTGCAGGCTCTCGGCATTACCGGAACGAAGACGTCTTCATCAGCCAGTCCCGGCCTGACGCTGACCACCGGAGATGCGAGTGACTGGACGGTGTGCGCGACGGCCAGCCTCGGCTCTGGCGTCCCCACGGCAAGCTCAGGGAACCTGCGCAGTGCCGCCAGCACTGGCGGCATCGCCGGGGCCATGGTTGACAACACCGCCTCCTCAGCGGGCAGCGTCGCGTGCGCCGGCACCATTGCATCCGGCGCATGGGCAGCGGCGGGAATCGAGTTACTTGCGGTGGCGCCGAGGAGCTACATCTGGCCGGACTGTGAC
>PKVY01000046.1:0-1443 GCA_003131625.1 Acidobacterium sp.
CTATTTCAACAAGTTCCTAGAGCAGCATGATCACAGCCCCATACAAGTGGGGTGTGGCTCGATTGCGGCCAGTACGCCATCGAGACGAAAAGAGAACGCGCAGATCGATAGGCGAAAGAGTCCTTCTGCTGCAAACAATCGACAGGTGATTATGACGACGAAGGACAATAGTGCCAATCGACGGGTCGCGCCACATTCCCCCGGCGACCTCTTCAATATCCTGAGGGCTCTCGAGTCTGCCCGGGGCCTTCTTACCGTGGCCGAGGTGGCTGTGTTGCTCAGGAAGTCAGTCTCCGTGATTTATCGGATGGCCGAGCACGACCGGATCCCGTGTTTCAGGATCGGCGGCGAGTGGCGATTTGATCCATCGGCCCTGGCTTTATGGCTGACGAAGAAAGATCCAACCCTTGCGGTGACGGCTCGCCAGCAAGCCAGGGCTGCATAACTGAAGGGCCGCCCTCGGGCGGCCCTATCACCTTGAATCCCAACGAAAATTTCCAGCGGGCATCCAGCTCGCGCACCAGAATGACACCGCTCTCTGTGATGACGAAGCCAGGCCACCGCCGGGTGTGTGACCGAGTGCCGATCAGGCGGTTAGCTTCCCATTTGAATTTACCTTCATCAAGCCTGCTGAACGGCGAGTACTCTGGATGGCGGAAGAAACCTGCGAGGCGACAGGCTCAATATGAAAATCGGAATCAACCCTGCACTTTTGCTTGCAGCAGCCCCCCTGCTGATGGGCGCCGCATTGACGTTGGCGCAAACGGCCGGCGGCGGACCTGATGTTCCTCCGACTCGGCCGCAGGGCCCGTGTGACATCTATGCTGCCGCCGGCGACCCCTGTGTGGCCGCCCACAGCACCGCGCGCTCTCTCTACGCCTCGTATAACGGCCCGCTCTACCAGGTCCTGCGCCAGTCGGACGGCAAGACCCTCGACATTGGCGTCGTCCGGCCCGTCGCCGCGCCGGTGCAGAATGCGGGCGGCTATGCCGACGCCGCCGCGCAGGACGCATTCTGCGCCAACACCTGGTGCTGGATCACCACCATCTACGATCAATCCCCCAAACACAACGACCTCACCCAGGCGCCCCGCGGCGGATTCAGCGGCCCGGCCATGGGTGGGTTGAACAATGTCCCGCTTGCCGACATGGCGCCAATCACGATCATGGGACACAAAGTCTACGGCGTTTTCATCGAGGCGGGCATGGGCCTCCGCGACGACGACGCGAAGNNGAAAGGCACCGCAGTCGACGACCAGGCGGAGGGGCAGTACTGGGTCATCAACGGCCGGCACTTCAACTCCGGCTGCTGCTTCGACTACGGCAACGCCGAGATCGACAGCCGCGACGACGACAACGGCACTATGGAAACCGCTTACTACGGCGACGCCACCCCCTGGTATCACGGAACGCATACCGGCCCGTGGATCATGACCGACCAGGA
>PKVY01000046.1:1477-2598 GCA_003131625.1 Acidobacterium sp.
ATGACCCGATGCGCAAGCAGGGAGCCATTCTCCTCGGCAACGGTGGTGACAACAGCAACGGCTCGCAGGGAACTTTCTACGAAGGCGCGATGACGGCCGCGGGCACCTTCCCGACGGACTCCACCGATCAGCTGGTGCAGGCCAACGTAGTGGCTGCTGGCTATGGCGTCCAGCGGCTGAGCCTGGCGCCGGCGTCCTCGGTTGCCACACCACCAGGGCTCCAGACGTTCTCGCTGGGATCTGCGCAGGACACCACGGTGACGTTCACCAATACCACGGGAGCGCCTGCAGTGGACGTCAGGTTGAGCATTTCCGTGCCCAGCCGGCAGTGGACCTCTTTCGTCCAGGGCACCGCCGAAACGTCGAAGAACTTCGCGAGCCCGGTCGCTCCGGGCGCGAGCGTGAGCGCGGCCTTCAAAGTCACTTCCGGGCGGCAGGCCCTCAACGGCGACCTCGTTGCCAACGCCTCGTGGACGAACCCGGCCAGCGGCGCGAAGCACTCCGAGACCATGGCCGAGAAGGTGCGGAACGTCAGCCCGATCCGGGTCAACGAATTCCGCATTAGCTCCGGTCCTCCCGCCAACGCGACAGACTCGTTCATCGAGCTCTACAACGCCGGCACAGGCAGCGTCGACATCTCCAGCTGGACCCTGACCGAGCACCCGACTCAACAGGCCATTTTCTCCGCTGTGAAGATCCCCGCCGGGACGAAGCTCGCGCCTGGCGCCTTCTACCTGCTCGGCCTCTCCAACTCCGGGCTTGCAGTCCCCGCACGCGCCGGCGATACCACCATCCACGTCAGGAGCACAACCGGCATGTCGGTCGGCGATACCATCAGCATCGGCGACGGCTCGAGCGTGGAGACCCGAAAGATCGCAAACGTCGGGACGGCGGCCAGCAGCAGTACGACGCTGTGGCAGCCCCTTCCCGACGGTCCGATTATCACGGTTCCTGTCGGCTCGACAAACGTACCGGTCACGAGCATCTCCGGCTTCGCGGTCGGCGAGAAGATCGCCCTCGGTTACGGCGCCACCTATCCCGCGGTCGCAGGAACCACTGAGCAGTACGAGGTGGCCACGATCAGCGCGGTCGGCAAGCCAGGCACCCAGGCTTATCTGGCG
>PKVY01000057.1 GCA_003131625.1 Acidobacterium sp.
GAATGCGGTAGAGCTTCTCCATCTCCGGGCTCTCGCCCAGAATGTTGCCCACGCCGTGGCCCGAGCGCAGCCGCTCGCGCAGTCCGCGGCTGGCCGCATCCAGGGTGCGCCGCTCCGCCAGGCGCCGCAGCACCGTGCTCAGCTCTTCGCCGGAANNGATCAGATAATCGCTGGCCCCGAAGCGCAGCGCTTCCACCGCCAGCTGGACCGTCGACGCCGACGTCATCCACACCACGGCGACATCGGGACGCATCTGCCGCAGCTCGTCCAGCAGCTCGAATCCCGCGCCGGTGGCGATGGTCTCATCCACCAGCAGGATGTCGACGCCTTTGGCCAGCAGCAGCGAGCGGGCGCGACTGGAAAGCTCGGCCTCGTGCGCCACCATGCCTTCGTTCGTCGCAATTTCGCAGCATGCGCGGCGGATCGCCGCATCGTCGTCCGCGACGAGCACATGCAAAGGGGCCGATTCCGGTTGATAAGGAGGAGGCATCAGGGGTACCGGTGGATGAATGGTTGATCCTGATGTCCATCGTCGCATCATTGGCCCTCATTCATAACATGCACAGGGAGTATCGAAAGTAAGGTTGGGGTAACGTTAGTAAGTGGCAGCTCGATCTCAATGCGTCCGCCACCCGAGGGTGGGACCACGGCGCGCACCGTACCACCCGCCGCTTCAACCAGTTGCCGCACAATGCTCAGTCCCAGCCCATGATGTTGCGACTCCGGCCACGACCGCCCTCCCTGGCGGGTCGAAAACCCGGTTTCGAAGACGCGCTCCAGGAATTCCGTCGGAATGCCGGGCCCATCGTCCTCGACCGTGAGCAGCACCGTGCGCGGCAGAGTGGCGGACGGGTGCGGCGCATCGTCCCACAGATACTGTGCCGATTCCTCCCCGGGAGTCTCGCCCTCGATGGTCCACAGGAAACTTTCCCCGCCTCCGCGTTGCGTCGTGATGCGGATGCGCCCGCCCGTGGGCCGGGCGTCGGCCGCGTTGCGCACCAGGTTCACCAGAATCCTCGATAAGCTCTCTTCGGAGAGCCGCAGCTCGCCGCGGCAGGGAAGACACGCGATCTGCAGCTCCGTTACCGGCCCTGCGATGGCCGAGAGGAGGCTGCCCATCTGGCGGACGGCTTCAGAAAGGTCAGCGACCGGAGTTTCCGGAACGGGCGTTTCTTTTGCTCGCACAGCCGTCGCTGGCGCAGGGTTGGCTTGCGCTGCCGTGCGGGCCAGCCCTCCAATGCGTTCGACCAGGCTCGCCGAGGCCGACGTGATCGACCGGATCTCCGCGGCGAAGTGGCCGTGCTGCGGGGCCAGAACTCCCGGCTCGCCGATCATCTCCGCGCACAGTCCCAGCGCCGTCACCAGGTTGCGCGCATCATGGGCAATCCCTGCCAAAGCCAAAGCATCGCCGCCTTGTTCGCGCAGCGATGGCGCATTCCCGATGCGCGGAAGCGGAAGAGGCGGAAGCGTTGCGGGCGGGACCGGTGTTGCGGCGGGCGACGGTTGGGTTTGCGGTTCCATGGAGGGCCTCCTTCTTTAGTTGGGAGGCCGCGGCGCTCTGGAGGTCGTCGCGGCTCCCGGTCGCTGGTTCACGACTGTCCCCATAAGGGCACGCGAGGCGCCAAAGTGGACCGAACCGGCAAGCGCATGAAAACGTGGGGATTGGTTTCCAACCGGGGGTCGAGCAAAAAGGGAAACGGGCTGCGCTGGTTCCCGAATTGAAACTCGACTGCGCTCGTCCACCCGCTCAACCGCTTCACTTTCAGTCTTTTCCTCGCGCTTTTCCGTTTCAGAACCGCCTGCGCGCGTTTTCCCGTTTGGAAACCGTACAATGGGCCGATGCCCGCATCGTTTTTCCGCAGTCAGGGCCGTGCTCCCGCCGCCATGCGCCCCGTCCGTCTCACTCCTGGGTACGTCCAGGTCCCGGAGGGCTCCATCCTTATTGAGGTCGGCCACACGCGCGTGCTGTGCAACGTTTCGGTCGAGCAGGGCGTGCCCGCATGGATGCGCAACAGCGGCCGCGGCTGGGTCACCGCCGAATACGGCATGTTGCCCCGCGCCACCCTCACCCGCACCCCGCGGGAAGCCGAGCGCGGCAAAATCGGCGGGCGCACCCACGAGATTCAGCGCCTCATCGGCCGCTCCCTGCGCGCGGTGGTCGACATGAAAGCCCTGGGCGAGCGCACCGTGATCCTCGACTGCGATGTGCTGCAGGCCGACGGCGGCACGCGCACCGCGGCCATCACCGGAGCCTGCGCCGCGCTGGCCATTGCCTTCAACCGTATGGTCGCCACCCAGGCGCTCAAGACCTCGCCGCTCAAACAGCTCGTCGCCGCCGCGAGCGTCGGCATTGTCGAAGGAATCGTGCTGCTCGACCTCGCCTACGAAGAGGATTCCCAGGCCGAAGTCGACATGAATCTCGTCATGACGGAAGACGGCAACTTCGTTGAGGTGCAGGCCACCGCCGAGCGCAACCCCTTCCCGCGCACCCGCCTCTTCGAAATGATGGGCTACGCGGAGGAGGGCATCCGCCACCTCCACGAGCTGCAGCGGAAAGCGATCGCCGAGGCAGCCTGATTCACGAATCGTGGAAATCCACCTGATCGACGGCACCTACGAGCTCTTTCGCCACTATTACGCGGTGCCGCATGCCCGCGACGCGGAAGGGCGTGAGGTGGGTGCGGTGCGGGGCGTGCTCGCCTCGCTGCTGGGCATGCTGAAGGGAGGCGCAACCCACATCGGGGTAGCGACGGACCATGTGATCGAATCCTTTCGCAATGCGTTGTGGGCGGGGTACAAAACCAGCGAAGGCGTCGATCCCGATCTTCTGGCGCAGTTTCCTCTCCTCGAAGAGATTCTCTCCGCGGCGGGAATGGTGGTTTGGCGGATGGTGGAATTTGAAGCGGACGATGCTCTGGCATCTGCCGCATCCGCCGCAGCGCAAAATCCGCAGGTGGAGCGCGTCATCATCTGCACGCCGGACAAGGATCTCGCCCAGTGCGTCCGGGGGACGCGTGTCGTCCAGCTCAATCGCCGAACCGGCACGATCACGGACGAAAGCGGGGTGATGCAGAAATTTGGCGTTCGACCCGAATCCATTCCCGACTACCTCGGCCTGGTGGGTGATGCGGCAGACGGCTTTCCTGGGCTGCCGGGATGGGGCGCAAAATCGACCGCGGCGGTCCTGGCCAAATTCGGCCACCTCGAATCCATTCCTCACGACAGCCGGAACTGGCAGGTGAACGCGGCCCACGCCGACAGCCTTGCGGCGACCCTCGTGAGGCAGTGGGAGGATGCGCTCCTCTTTCGCCGGCTCGCCACGCTGCGCACAGAGATCGCCTTGTTCGACGACGTCGAGCAGCTACGGTGGAAGGGTCCCACACCAGCATTTGAGGAGATCGGAAAGCGGCTCGACGCAGCCATCACGGAAAAGACAACCCGTAAGGATCGACAGCCGTCCTGATCACGAACCGGCGCCTGCTCCGAACGCAAATACGCGCTACCGGCTACTTCCGGGGCTGCGCCGAAGGTGGCGTCAATCCATTCAGCCTCAGGTAGGCGGCCATCTGGGAGTAGTGGTCGGCCAGATCGACCGGCAGCAGCACCAGCACCATGGCCCGCGGCATCGTGCGGTGGAACACGGTCACCGTATCGGCCAACTTCGCGTCGGTGAGGCCGTCGAGCACCGGACCGCAGAAGTCGAAGGAAGCCTGGAGCGCCTTCCCCAGATCGGCCTTCGAAGCCGTGTCGCTCACCTGGAGCGACGCCGGCGCGGTTGTGCCTGACAGCGCCGCGCACAACGCGCCATTCGACTGCGCGATGTGCGAAACCACTTTGCCGAAGGTCCATTGATCGGGGGTGGGATGGTAGCTGTACTTGTCTTCGGGCATTTCGTCGGCGGCGGCAATCATGTTTTTCACATCGCGCTGGTAGAGATACTTCGCGCTCCACGCCACCGGATTCGCGGTCGCTTCGGGGGGCAGGGGCGCGGCCTGCGCCTGCGCCGGGGCTGGCGCCGGGGCCGGGGCCTGCGCCCACAGCATCGATCCTGGGATCAGAGCCATGGCTGCTGCCACGGACAAAACTCGCATCGAGACTCGCACAGCGGGCGCCCTCCAATAGGGTTGCAGTTGTGTTTTTCCGGGGATTCGAGGAAGAAATGCCGGAAGGTTGCAGCCGCCATCATAGGGGCCGCTTTTTGCCGGTGTCAATGACGCGACCATGTCGTTTCCATCCTGAAACAGCCTCCTTTTGGTTTCCCACAGAAGTATCCCACGACTTCTTTGGGAAAGCAACAGGAGAGACGGCGCGCGGCTCCAGGACGCCTGACCCGGCGGTCCGATTTCACCCCTCCATGCCGCCATCCGCTTCCTGGACCCTGTACATTTGGTCGTGCCCTTCCCAGAGAGGAGGCCGCTTCCCGCGATGCGTGGCCCTGGCCCAGGCAAGAGCGTAGGTCCCATGATCACGCTGCTGGTCATCGCAGTGCTGATCAATTACGTCGATCGCGGCAACCTGGCGCTGGCGGCGCCGCTGCTCAGCCGCGAATGGGGCATGTCCGCCTCGCAGCTGGGCGTTCTGCTCTCGGCGTTCTTCTGGACCTACGTGCTGCTGCAGGTGCCGATGGGCTGGCTGGTGGATCGATTCAGCGCCAGCGCGCTGCTCGCGGCCGGGTTCCTTGCGTGGTCCGGCGCGACCATCTTCACGGGACTGGCGCGGGGCTTCGCAACTCTGCTGGGGATGCGGCTGCTCCTCGGCATGGGGGAAGCCGTCATCTTTCCCGCCAGCTCGAAAATCTTCAGCGAGAACCTCGAGGAGAAGGATCGCGGCCTCGCCAACGGCCTGCTGGTGGCGGCCATCCGCTGGGGCACGGCGGTGGGCGCGTTCGGCGGCGGCCTGCTGATGGCGCACTTTGGCTGGCGCAGGACCTTCCTCGCTATCGGCCTGCTGGGCTTGCTGTGGCTGCCGGCATGGCAGCGGTGGAAGCCGCGGCGAATGGCGCACGAGCCCCGGAAACCCGTAGAGGAACTGCCGAGCTTCGGAACCAGCTTCGGAACGATCGTGCGGCTGCGGCCGTTCTGGGGCGCCTCCATCGGCCACCTCGGTGAGAACTACCTGCTCTACCTGCTCATGAGCTGGCTGCCGTTTTATCTGGTGCACGAGCGGCATCTCTCGACCACAGCGATGGCGTGGACCGCGGGCATGATTTACGCGATCGATTCGACCGCGGCCATCGTGACCGGCCGCATCGCGGACCTGTGGATCCGCCGCGGCATGAGCGCGTGCTCGGCACGGAAATGGCCCATGGTCGCCGGTCTTCTGATTGCCGTGGTCTCGCTGCTGGGCTGCGCGGTGGCAGGGCCAAAGACCTGGCTCCCTTTCCTCGTTGGGGCGGCGATTGGCTGTGGAACCTCCTGTTCGGGCGTGTATGCGGTGCCGCAGACCCTCGCCGGACCGCGGCTGGCCGGGCGCTGGGTCGGCATGCAGAACTGCGTCGCCAACTTCGCAGGGATCATCGCGCCGGTGCTGACGGGTTTTCTGGTCCAGCGAACCGGGCACTTCAGCGCGGCGCTTATGGTGGCGGCCGCGTTTGCCGCCCTGGGAGTGCTGGGGTGGGTCTTCGGCGTGCGCTCGTCGGACGAACCGGACCCGCTGCGGGACGTCGCGCTGGCCGAGGCACTCTGACGGATTCTCACCACAGAGGCCACAGAGAGCACAGAGAGCCGGAAAACTCCCTGAATCCTTTTCTCTGTGACCTCTGTGTACTCTGTGGTGATTCCCGGCCACCCGCTACGGGCTTATTTTCATCCCCACGTTACTTTAGCCATGTGTCCATCGGCTCCTCCGCGCGCGTAAAATCGTAGTGGAACCGCTTTCTTCAGATCAAAAGGCGCAGGAGAGAAACGAATGTCGATGAATATGACCCCCGGCAAGCTGGCCGGACTGAAGGCTGTATCGGATAAGCGTGGCGTGATCGCCGCCGCCGCCATGGACCAGCGCGGATCGCTGAAAAAATCCCTGGCGAAAGAAAAGGGAGTCGCCGAAGTCCCCGACTCCGCCCTGATCGAGTTCAAGGAGCTGGTCACCGAGGTGCTCACGAAGCACGCCTCGGCCATCCTGCTCGATCCCGAGTTCGGCCTGCCCGCGTCGAAGCGCCGCAACGGCAAGGGCCTGCTGCTGGCGTATGAAAAAACGGGCTACGATGCCGCCCTGCCCGGCCGTCTGCCCGATCTGCTCGACCTGTGGAGCGTCCGCCGTCTCAAAGAAGCCGGCGCCGACTGCATCAAGATCCTCCTCTACTACACGCCCTACGAAAAGTCGCACATCAACGACCACAAGCACGCCTGGACCGAGCGCATCGGCGACGAATGCGTCGCCCACGACATCCCCTTCTTCCTCGAACTCGTCGGTTACGCCGTCCACGGCGAAGACGAGAAGAGCGCCGCCTACGCGAAGCGCAAGCCCGACATCGTCACCGGCTCCATGGAGGAGTTCGGCAAGGAGCGCTACCAGGTCGACGTGCTCAAAGTCGAAGTCCCCATTCAGATGGAGTTCGTCGCCGGCACCCGCGCCTTCAAGGGCGAGCAGGCCTACACCCGCAAGGAAGCGCTCGATCACTTCCGCCTCGCCGCTTCCTCCACGCACAAGCCCTTCATCTATCTCTCCGCAGGCGTCTCGAACCCGGTCTTCATCGAGACCCTCGAACTTGCGAATGAATCCGGCGCCCCCTACAACGGCGTTCTCTGCGGCCGCGCCACCTGGAAAGACGGCATCGCCATCTACGCCAAGCAGGGCGCGAAGGCCTTCGAAGCATGGCTCAACACCACCGGCGTCGAGAACATTGAGAACGTCAACAAGGCCCTCAAGGCCGCGCACTCCTGGCACGACAAGGTCAACGTCCCCGCGCTGGTTTAGCGCGGCACACAAACCACTCAGCAGCAAAGAAAACGCCGGAGCCCCAAAGCTCCGGCGTTTTCCTTTCGCCCATGTCCGCTGGCTCGTTGCTGCATGGGAAAACAACGAGGGGCACGCACATTGCACGCATGCCCCTCGCCTCTCCCCGGCTTGCTAGTCCACGATCGGGTTGGTAATCGGCAGTCCAAACATCTGCCCGATGAAATGCACGCCTGTGTTGTGGGTTTCGCATTGGGCAGTGACCGTGTTGTAGCCACCGTTCGTCAGCGTCACAACTCCGTACATGTTCATCCTTCCGAAGCCGGAATCATCGGCGCTGTAGAGCGCAGTCCCGCCCTGGACAATTTGGATGGAACCTCCCGTTCCCGCGAACGGGCCGCCGTTCAGATACCAATAACAAGCCGCTCCTCCCGTGGTGTCGCCGGTCGTTTCCGTGGGCGCCCAGATCATGTAGGTTCCCGCCGGCAGGTAGTAGAGGCCGTCGACCTCCTTAACGTTTTGCGGATCCCCCCCAACGGAGTTGATCTGGTTGTAATAAAGGGTGCTGGCGCCGGCAGGCCCGGTCGCTCCCGTGGGTCCCTGCGGCCCTGTCGGTCCCGCTGGCCCGAACGGACCCGCTGAACCCGCTGAACCCACTGGACCCAGTGGCCCCGCCGGCCCCATCGGACCCATGGGTCCCATCGGCCCGATCGGTCCGACTGGTCCTTGCACACCCTGAATCCCCTGCGGCCCCTGGCTTTCGAGCACCAGGTCCAGCATGGGCGAATCGCCCACCGCATAGCCAAGGATGTTGGAAATCATGTCGAACTGGACATTGGTCCCGAGCGTTGCGCCGCTCAGAATGAACCCGTTGTTGGCGACGCCGCTATACCAGCTCTGCACGATGGGGGTGACGTCGACGGAAATGTAAGCGCCGGATGCCAGTTGGGCCGTGGTCACGGCAATGTTGGTGGTGCTGCCGGCCACACAGGAGGGTACGTGGGTTCCGGTGATCGTGGTGGCTGACCAGGCCGCTGCCGCCTCACAGAGGGCAACCGTGCCGGGAGTGCCGCCGTTCTCCAGATAAAGAACCAGGGTGGCCTTCTGAATCTGCGCCGGCGTGAGCGTGGGGAAGACCCCCATGTTGAACTGAACGTATCCGTTCCAGCCATGGTTCCCGGTTCCGGTCATCGCATAAATGACCTGAATGCCCGGACCCCCGTGACTGCCCAGGGCATTGCCTAACTGGACGTTGGCGATTTGCGATGGCACGGCCTGACCGAAGGCAGTCAGCCCCGCGCAGAAAATCAAAATTAGGAGCCTGCAAAGGTTCTTCATGATGTCTCTTGTCTCCAGAAGGATTTGGTAGCTATGCCATAGAAATCAAAATCAGGTTCCGCCGCGAATCCGCCCTGCACTCGCTCCCCGGGGCGCGAGGTGTCCGGCTATCCGCCCGCCGGGATTGCGCCTTCCGTGCCGGATACAAACAGGGAGATGGGATAGACCGTACGCAGCTCAATGCGCCCAGGCGTGATCCCTGGGATCGCGGCGGCTGCTCTCCGGGAATGCGCCGGCGGTTGAGCGCTCGCTCGGGAGCGAGCACCGGAGTCATCGCCGGATTTCCGGCCGGCGACGGTCAGGAACAAAACGGCAAGGCAGTCCTTCATCGGAAATCCTCCTGCAGGCTCGGTTCCATCCGGGGGAAAAACGGATCGGGGTTCGGGGCAATTACTGTGTCGGGAATCCGGCTCCGGGGCGCCGGAAGCGTGCTATCCTACGGTTCGCTTCCCCCGATCTCACCAACGCTGGTTACATTGCCGTTTAGGGCGCTCAAACGTCCTCAGGCGCGCGCTCAAGATTTCTCAATTCTTCGCAATGAGAGCCCTATGGCTCCTGGGTTCAACAGGTTGTATGAGTTCGGCCCCTTTCAGGTGGACCAGCAGAAGCTGCAACTCTGGCGCCACGGCAGCATCGTTCCGCTGCCAGCGAAGGCGGCTGAAATCCTGTTGGTGCTGTTGGCCCGCAGCGGCGAGACGGTTTCAAAAGAAGAGCTGATGCAGGCGGTGTGGCCAGATTCCTACGTCGAAGAATCGAATCTCACCCAGAACATCTTTCTGCTGCGCAAAGCCCTCGGCGAAACCGCGCAGGACAGCGGGTACATCATCACCATCCCGGGCAAGGGGTATCGCCTGGTCGCGGAAGTTCGCCAGGCCGGCGATGGTGAAACCACGACGGCAGCCGACGAAGTGCCGGCGCCCACGGAACCGGTCGCCGTCCCGGCTGCAGGACCACCGCCAGCGGGCAGGCTGCGCTGGTTGTGGCTGCTGGGGCCCGGCCTGGTGCTGATCGCGCTGGTCGCCGCGATGGTGTGGCATCGGCAACAACGGGCTCGGCCGCAGGCCCCGCCCGAACGCGTGATGCTGGCGGTTCTCCCCTTCGAGAACTTAACCGGCGATCCCGGCCAGGAGTACTTCAGCGACGGCATGACCGAAGAAATGATCGCGCAGCTGGGGGAACTCGATCCGCAGCACCTGGGCGTGATTGCGCGCACCTCGGTGATGCATTACAAGAACGGCAAACCGTCGCTGGACCAGATCGGCAGGGAACTGGGCGTGCAGTATGTTCTGGAAGGCAGCGTGCGGCGCGACGCGGACAAGGTGCGGATCACGGCGCAGCTGATCCAGATGAAAGACCAAAGCCACCTTTGGTCGAGGCGCTACGACCGCGAATTGAAAAGCACGCTGGCGTTGCAGAGCGAGATTGCGCAGCAAATTGCCGGCGAGATTCAGCAGGCTCTCGGTCGCGACAAGTTTGCTCTGGCCACGGAGCCGCCGCGCCGATCGTCCACTTCGTACGAGGCTTACGACCTGTATTTGCGGGGGCGCTACTTCTGGAACAAGAGGACGGGGGACGGCTTCCAACGGGCGATCGATTATTTTCAGCAGGCCATCGCAAAGGATCCCGGCTATGCCCAGGCCTACGCAGGTTTGGCGGATTGCTATGTGCTGGAAGCGGCCTTCAGTGGCGTCCCGCCGGCGGAGCTGATGCAAAAGGCTCGGGCGGCGGCGACCAAAGCGCTGCAACTGGATGAAGGACTCGCCGAAGCACAGACTTCTCTGGCTCTAATTACCGAAAACTACGACTGGGACTGGCCCGCGGCGGAGAAAGCCTACCGGCGGGCTATCGAGTTGGATCCTAACTACGCGACGGCCTACCAGTGGTACGCGGAATATCTCACCTGGTTAGGGCGCTTCGACGAGGCTTCTCGCGCGAGCGAACGGGCGCGGGAACTCGATCCGCTGTCGCTGATCATAGCCGCGGACAACGGAATGATCTTCTACTATTCGCGGCAATATAACCGCGCAGAAACCAAGCTGAACGCAGTGCTGGAGATGGACCCGACCTTCAACCGCGCCCACGCGGTGAGGGAAGTGTATGTGGAAGAGGGAAAGTTCGCCGAGGCTCGGGCCGATATAGAACAATGCAGGACGCTTTTTGGCATGACCACATACTGGTCGTCGCTGGCGTACACCGATGGCCGCTCCGGCCAGGCCGCGGAAGCCAGCCACGCGCTTGATGAACTGGAGCGGTTGAACCGGCAGCAACCGGTGAATCCCGCCGTCATGGCCTGGGCGTATGCGGGAGTGAGGAACAAGGACCGTACCCTTCTGTATCTCAAACAGGCCTACGAACAGCGGTCCAACACCATGACCGCGCTCAAGGTTGAGCCCGCCTATGACTTTCTCCACGGCGATCCGCGGTTCCAGGACCTGATCCACCGGGTCGGGCTGGACTAAGCCATTATTGGGTCCGCCATCCCTCTGCTGAATGCCTTGACAACCGAGGGTCGAGTGTCTACCATCATCTCCAATCTGAGGGTAGAACGTCTTCCATGACCAAACCCGCTCCACCTCGCTCCGCACTCCTCCAGGGAACTCTGGACATGCTCATCCTCCGCACCCTGCGCTACGGGCCCGCGCATGGCCACCAGATCGGCAAGCACATTCAGCGGACCACCAATGAGTTTTTGCAGATGCAGCACGGCTCGCTTTACCCCGCGCTGCATCGGCTGGAGCGGCGCGGCTGGGTCGTTTCTAAATGGGAGACGGCGCCGGATCGCAACCGCGAGTTCAAGTACTACCGCCTGACCGAAAAAGGCAGGAAGCAGCTGGTCGTCGAAGAATCGCAGTGGAAGCAGATGGCCGAAGCCGTGGCCCGCGTGATGTGGCCGCCTGCCGAGGAGAGCTGACATGAAGTGGTGGCAGCTACGGAAGAAAAACGCGGACCTCGAGCGCGAGATGCGCTCGGACCTCGAACTGGAAGAAGAGGAGCAGCGCGAGAGCGGCCTGCCGCCCGAAGAAGCGCATTACGCCGCGCGCCGCGCCTTCGGCAACCCAACCCTCATCCGCGAACAAACCCACGAAGCGTGGGGCTGGGCGCCCTTCGAACGCCTCGCGCAGGACCTGCACTACGCATTGCGGCAACTGCGGCGCTCTCCGGGCTTCACCCTGACCGCGGTCCTGATTCTCGCGCTCGGCACCGGCGCGGTCACCGCCGTCTTCAGCCTGATTGACGCCGCGCTCCTGCGCATGCTGCCGGTCGAAAATCCGCAGCAGCTGGTCCAGTTCAAAACCGTCAGCCCCGCCTTCCCGGAGGATGACGCTTTCTCCTATCCCAGTTTCCAGGCTCTGAAAAAGCAAACCCAGGTGCTGGCCGGAGCGCTGGCGTTTCGACGACTCCACAAAATTGATTTTGAAGTCGACGGAAACAGCGCCCTCGCCGAAGGACAACTCGTCTCCGCCGACTATTACTCCGTGCTCGGCGTCAAAGCCGTTCGCGGCCGCACGATTGTGCCCGCCGACGTAGCGGTGGCCGGTCAAAATCCCGTCGCCGTCATCAGCTACGACCTCTGGCGAACAAGGTTCGCGCTCGATCCGGGCATCATCGGGAAGAAAATCCTGCTGAACAATGCGCCCTTCACGATCGTCGGCGTCACCGAGCCCGAGTTTTACGGTCTGCAACCAGGCGAGAAGATCGACGTCACGATTCCTCTCACGACCATTGCGCTGGTCAACCCCGGCTTTGCCGCTGCAGGAGGCCCCGCTGACGCGCTCAAGGCGCCTTTCCGCAACTGGCTCTACGTGATCGGCCGTTTGCAGCCCGGTGTGACGGCGGAACAAGCCACCGCCAGCCTTCAGCCCATCTTTGTGCAGTGCATGCGCAACGCAGCGGCGAGCCTTGCCGGAACACCCGTCGATTCTCCGGCCATCCGCCAGGCGATCCTTCAGCTCCGGCTGCGTCTCGATCCGGCCAGCCAGGGCCTGGCCTCGCTGCGCCGTCAGTTTTCAAAGCCGCTTTGGATCGTGATGGCCGTTGTCGGTTTGTTGCTGCTCATCACGTGCGCTAATGTTGCCAATTTGCTTTTGGCCCGCGCCAACGCCAGGGAACGGGAAATGGCAGTGCGCCTTGCTATCGGCGCGGGCAAAGCTCGCCTCATACGCCAGTCCATGGCGGAGAGCATCCTGCTGGGCATCAGCGGCGGCGCGCTCGGCGTCGGCCTCGCCTTTTTGGGCAGCCACTCTCTGCTGGCTCTCATGGCCCGCGGCCGCAGTCCGGTTTCACTCAGCGTGCATCCCGACCTCATCGTATTCGCCTTCGCGCTGGTTGTTTCGCTGGCGACGGCGCTGGTCTTCGGCGCCATCCCCGCATGGCGCGCTGCCGATGTCGATCCCTCGCACGGCCTCGTGCAGAAGACCCAGAGTTCCGCAGGCGCAAGCGGCCGCCATCGGCTCGGCAAGTTTCTCGTCATCGTCCAGGTCGCTGTTTCTCTCGTGCTCCTCGTTGCCGCCGGGCTCCTTGCCCGCACGCTGACGAATCTCAATAGCTTCTATCCCGGATTCAACCGCGACAACGTCTTGCTGTTCTCCATCGATCCAGGCACCATCGGCTACCAGCACGTCACTCCTCTTTATGAGCAGCTGCTCAGCCGCATCGCGGCTATCCCCGGCGTTCGCATGGCGTCGCTCTCCGTGCATGAGCCGCTCAGCACGAACGTGAGCGACACCGTGGTTAAGATTCAGGGCCCTGTTCCTCGCGAGGGCGACGATCTCACCCCCGTCAATGTCGAGATGGCAGGCCCGAGTTATTTCGCAACCCTGCAGACTCCGCTGCTGCGCGGGCGCGAATTCTCCGCGGACGATCGCGCAGGAACGAAGGAAGTCGCCATCGTCAACGAGACGTTGGCGCGCCATTTCTTCGGCGACACTGACCCCGTTGGGCGTCTGGTCTCGATTCCCGGCTATCGCGGCGATTCCAACTGGGTGGAGATCGTCGGGGAAGTGCGCGACATGAAGGTTCACGATTTGCGCGAACCGACGCCGCTCATGCTCTATGAGCCCATGTTGCAGAACCCCGAATCCAACGCTACCTTCGAGGTTCGCACCTCCATCGATCCCGCATCGGCCGCCACTGCCGTCGTCGGAGTGGTCAAAGCCCAGGACGGCCGCTTGCCCGTCTACGCGGTCAAGTCGCTCGCCGATCAGCTCAACGATTCCCTCGTCGAGGAGCGCCTCGTCGCCTCTCTCTCCGGCATCTTCGGCGTGCTCGCGCTGCTGCTAACCTCGGTGGGTCTGTACGGCCTCATGGCCTACACAGTCAATCGCAGAACCGGTGAGATCGGCATCCGCATGGCGCTCGGCGCGCAGCGCGGGACGATCGCGCGCATGGTCCTGCGCGAAACGTTGCTGCTGGTCGCCTGCGGCCTTGCCATTGGTGTTCCGGTCGCCCTTTTCTCGGCGCGCTTCATCGCAACGCAGCTCTTTGGATTAAAACCAGGCGATCCTCTCACCTTTGTGATCGCCTGTGCCGGTATGCTCGCTGTCACCGTGGCGGCCAGCTACCTGCCCGCGCGCCGCGCCGCCTCCGTCGATCCCATGCGCGCGCTGCGCAGCGAATAAAGCGCACCGGCCCGACTGCCGACCAGGCGATTCCGCACGAAAAAGAAAAGCAGGGAACATCACTGAGGTCACCTCCGTTGCATTTTGCATTGCAACTGGCCCCTCCCTTCTCGTGCGGGAATGAGCGACAAGGACCACACCCTTCTGTGGCTCAACCAGGCCTACGCGCAGCGGTCCAACACCATGACCGCGCTCAAGGTTGAGCCCGCCTATGACTTTCTCCGCGGCGATCCCCGATTCCAGGATCTGATCCACCGCGTCGGGTTGGACTGAGCAGGCAACCAGATTTCCCAAGCGCACCCGTCTAACCGGGCCGCACCGGCGAACTTTCCCCGCATCCCCTGCGTAGTCTCCTCGACAACATCTCTTCTCACCGAGGCTGCCGCTCATGGAGAACCTGGCTCAGGATATTCGCTACACCATTCGAACTCTGCTCCGGGCTCCTGGCTTTTCCTTCGTCGTGATTCTGTCCATCGCCCTGGCCTTTGCGGCCAATGCCACGGTCTTCAGCGTGGCCAATGGGCTGCTGTGGGGAGTCCTGCCCGTCCGGGATCCCGGTCGCATGGTTATGTTCTCGGAAGGCGACTCCTTCTCGTATCCCGACTACCTCGATTATCGCGACCAGACCAGCGCCATCTTCGAGGGCGGCGTCGCCGCGCACTTTCCTCTCATCCCCGCCAGCATCGGCGGCAAGGGAGAGCCCGAGCGGGTCTGGGGCCAGTCCGTGAGCGGCAACTTCTTCGCCATGCTCGATGTGCCCATGGCGCTGGGCCGTCCCATTCTTCCTGACGATGACACGGCCGCTCGCGATCACGTGGTCGTGCTCAGCAGCGGTCTGTGGCGGCGGCGCTTTGCGGCGGACCCGAACATTCTGAACCGCGACGTCGCGCTCAACGGGCAACACTACACCGTGGTGGGAGTGGCGCCGGCAGGCTTTTACGGCGTCGATCACGGCATCGTCTCCGAGTTTTGGGTGCCCCTCGCTGTCTCGGAAGAAATCATGCCCGACCTCACCTCGGATGGCAGCGTCATCAACCAGCGGAATAATCAATGGCTCATGCTCGACGCGAGGCTCAAACCCGGAGTCACCCGCGCCCAGGCCCTTGTCCTTGTCAACGTCGTCAAAAAGCGTCTCGACGACACCTGGCGGAAAGACGACAAGACCCACGAGAAGCTCACCCTGCAAGCAGCGGGCGGCCTCATTGCCGGCTCCGCCACGCCGGCGTTCACGCTCATGGCTGTTCTCATGATCGTGGTCGGTCTGGTGCTGTTGGTCGCCTGCGCCAATGTTGCCAACCTGCTGTTGGCCCGCGCCACCGGGCGGCAAAAGGAAATCGCCATTCGCCTCGCCATCGGCGCCGGGCGTCGTCAGCTCGTGCGCCAGCTCCTCATCGAAAGCTTTCTCCTCGCACTCGCCGGCGCCGCTGTCGGATTTCTGCTGGCTGCTGTGGCCGCCCGCGCCATCTCCAGTTTCAAGCTGCCCCTGCCGTTCCCCATTGCCTTCGACTTCAATGTCGATTGGCGTGTCGCCCTCTTCACTCTCGGTTTATCCGTAATCACCGCCCTCGTGTTTGGACTCGTTCCCGCTCTGCGTGCTTCGCGCCCTGACCTGGTCGGCTCCCTCAAAGATGGCCCCGCCGGCTTCGGACGCGCCAGCCGTTCCCGCATGCGCAATACCCTCGTGGTGGTGCAGGTCTCCCTATCCCTCGTGCTTCTCACCACCGCCGGCCTCTTTCTCCGCAGCCTCGGCAATGCCTCCTCCATCGATATCGGGTTCAAACCGGCCAACCTGCTGATCATGTCCGTCGACCCCAAGATCCAGAACTACTCGCACGACAAGACCGCGCAGTTCCTCTCCCAGCTCCGCGACCGGGTTTCGGCGCTCCCCGGTGTCCGCTCCGTCAGCTTTGTCGGCATCGTGCCGCTCAGCATCGGCGCCGCCGAGAACAAGTTCGACGTGGACCCCGCCAAGGGCCGCCCCGCACAGAACGTCATCGCCCTTGTCAACACCATCGGTGCCGGATATTTCCAGACCATGGGCATTCCCCTGCTGCGCGGCCGGGACTTCACCCCACAGGACGTTACCGCAGACCTCGGCGGCCAGCCTGCCGCCATCATCAACCAAACCATGGCCGCGCACCTGTTTCCCGGCCAGGACCCCATCGGCCGCACCATTCGCCAGGATAAGGCTACCTACACAATCATCGGCGTTGCCCGCAACTCGAAATCGCGCACCATCGGCGAAAAGCCGTCCGATGCCGCGTATCTCTTTCTCAATGCCGCGCCAGAGAAGGCCACCAGCTTTTTCGGAACCACCATCCTCGTCAAGACTTCGATGGATCCCCGTGTCCTGGAATCCTCCGTGCGCCAGCAGATCGCCGCGCTCGATCCGAATATGGCCGTCTTCAATACTGAGACCATGCAGGAGCACGTGGATAAATCGCTGCTTATCCCGCGCATCTCCGCGCTGCTGCTCGGAATCTTCGGCGCCATCGGCCTCACCCTCGCTGCCATCGGCCTGTATGGCGTGATGAGTTATTCGGTGCGCCGCCGTACGCGGGAAATCGGCATCCGCATGGCGCTCGGCGCAAAACGTCCCACCGTCCTCAGAATGATTCTTCGCCAGGGCCTCATCCTCACCGCCATCGGGCTGGCCATCGGACTCGCCATCGCTCTTGCCCTCGGACGGTTTACCGCCAGCGTCCTCTACGGCACCAGCGGAACCGATCTGCTCACTTTCGTTATCGTTTCTCTGGTGTTGCTCGCCACCGCGGCCGTCGCCGTCCTCGTTCCCGCCCTGCGCGCAGCCCACGTCGAACCCACCACGGCCCTCCGCTACGAGTAGGCCGCGCGAAGCGGCAAAAGACGGTAGAAACTCCCTACGCCGGTTTTGCTTCGAGGATCGCAACGTTCCGAACCATCCGATGGTCGCCTCCAACCGGATAGATGCCCGTCAGAACGAAGCCCGCCGCCTCGAGAAGCGTTCTCCATTCGCGCTCGCTGCGCTCTTTGCCGCCGGTCACAGCCAGCATGTTGAGGTCGCTCATCAGGCGGCCTTCCAGTTGTGGATCCGCATGCGAGACGAGCGGAGGAAGGATGAATTCAATGATCAGCAAACGGCCGTCCTGCGGAATGACCACGCGGCAGTTCCTGAGAATCGTGATTGCATCCGCGTCCCGACGCCCGTGCAGCACATGTTTGATCATGTAGACATCGGCGCCGGCTGGAACCGACTGCGTCAGATCCGCGGCAATCAGCTCGCATCGGGAGGAAGCAGCTTCCTTTGCGAAGCGCGCCCTGGCGGCCTCCACACTGGCATCGAGATCGACCAGCATGCCGCGCAGATGCGGGTTGAGCCCCAGCACCGCAAGAATGAGCGATCCGCCGCCACCGCCGAGGTCGGCAACCACCTTCGCACGCGAAAAATCCCATGCCGCAGCGATCGGCGCGTAATCGTCTGCCGGAGCCGTACCCATCACCGCGCGAAAAATAGAATTCGCTTCCGGATCCTGCGACCACCGGGAAGGTATTTTCGGATCCCTGACCTCAGAGGCCGGTTTTCCGGTCCGAACACAGTCGGTCAGCAGGGACCAGCTGTCGGCCAGCAGATCCGCCCAGAAAACGACGGCGGGCCAGACCGACTGCGGCGCATCCTTCTGCAGCGGTCTGCCGAAGTCAGTCAGCCGGAAGTGTTCGGGCGTCGTCTCTTCTGTCACGCCCATGCTGGCGAGGGCACGCAGCAGGCGGTACAGCGCACCGGCATCTGCCGCACACTCTTCCGCCAGGAAGCCAACGCTGCGCACCTCGTCTCCCAGCGCATCGGCAACGCCGAGACGTGCCGCCGCGCACAGCACGCGGCTCCGGGAATAGGCCATGGCCATTTCGACGAGCCCCGTATTCGCCGTGACATTGCCGATGCCGCTGTTTGGTTGGGTCATACGACGCCTCCAATCCAATGGTCTCATCGCGGGCGAGCCCTGCCCTTAGGCTTTTCGCTCCCCCACAGGCGGTCTGTCCCAAACGATGCTCACTTGCATCCCTTCGTCGAGCACAGGTTCTTGCTGAAGAACGGAAGCACGTGATTCTGGAAGCGGTCGGCAACGGCGCTGGTGTGCGTCCCGTGATACATCTCGAAGCTGTTCTGAATGTCGTAGGTGTCGAGGATCTCGTGCAGCTTCTTCGTATCGAAGCGCAGGCCGTCCTGATCGCCGACATCCTCGGCGATCGCGCGGTACCGGCGCAGGTTGTCGATGTACTGGTCGATGAAAGCCAGCGGCGCGTTGGCCGTCCACTTCGCCACGACGTCTGGCTGGGGCACATCGTCCTTCATCGCCAGATCGAAATAGAGCGGCGGATTCTTCGGGTCCGGCGACCACGCGGCGGCCGTTGCCAACTGCGCCTTGGTAAAGAACGGCAGGTTTGCCGCATCGGCGGGAGACTTGAGCGCGGCCACTGCGTCTTCGAACTTCTTCTCGGCATCTGCAAACTTCGGATCGGCGGCATTAGGCGGGGTGGCCGGGCGCGGCGACAGGCAGCACGGGCTCATGATGTACAGGCTCCCGAACACGTCCGGATATTTCATCCCAAGCCGGGTCGCGCCATAACCTCCCATCGAGTGGCCCACCAGTCCGCGGCTCGCGCGGTCGGGGATGGTCCGATAGTGCGCATCGATGTATGCCACCAGGTCGTGCGCGACGAATTTCTCGAAGTCGCCCGTGGTCACGGAGCTCGAATACATCGACCCGCCGTAGCCGGTCTTCGAGTCGGGCAGCACGACGATCATCTCCCTCGCGCCCAGGGCAAAGGCCCCCTCAATCGTCTGCGGGACATGAATCTCGTGCGTCCATTGCTCCGCGCCAATGGAGAAACCGTGCAGTGCATACACCACGCCATAACGGCGATGCTTGTCCTTGCCATAGCTCGGAGGAAGAAAGACAAATACGTCGCGGTCGACCGCCTCACCTTCGAGATTGCCCTCGAGCGATGTTCCGTGAACCTTGATGTGCTCCATGGTTACCGGCTTCGCGCTGGGAACCACCGGAGGAACTTCGGTCTGCACCTGCGCTGCCAGTGGAAGCGCCATTGCAGAAAGAAACAGTGTCATCAGGACAGGCACTTTCATCGTTGCCATCGAACTCCTTTCTCGAAATACCGCACAGGTTCACAGGATTGAGTCTCCTGTCCGCTGTTACTGCGTCACCGCAAAGCGATAGACATCGACGCTGATCGGCGCGACGGCGATCGTCTTCGGGGCCTCACCCATCGCCGTTTCTTTCACTTCCACCTGCGGTGGCTGGTCCGCGTGGTTGGCCGCCTCCAGATCTTTTCCGGTCATGCGCCACAGCCTCGCATCGCCGGCCAGGTGGACTCCGGTAACGTTCAGATCGAAGGATTGCTCTGATTCCGTCGCGTTCACCACCATCAGCGTCAGGAATTTGTGATCCGGAGTCAGCGCTGCAAACATGTCCAGCGGATAAGTCGGGCTGCCCGAGTTTGTCTTCGGCTGGTCGCCCCCAACGGGAAACTTCGGCGCCGGCTGAGGTGAGTTGCCGGAAAGCGCGACAGGCACGGAGCCGGGCAAGAATTGATCGCCGTAAAGCTTGAAGAGGAGGCCGGTGGTGTTGAGGGTTGAAGCGGCGGGGGTGTAGTCGAGCGACGAGACGCCCATGGTGTGGGCCGACATCGTCAGAAAATCCGTGTGGCGCAGCATTTCGTTGAAGACCATGCCATAGGCGAGAGCCAGCTTGAGATTCACAGCCCGGCCAAAGCCTCCGCCAAAATAGGCGTACTCGTCGATAGACAGGAAGATCTTCTTGTCGAGCATGGCGGGGAAGCGCTGCTGGTATCTCTCCCACGCCTGGGCCTGCAGGGCCACGATATTGGCCGGATACCGCGCGTAGTCGAGCGTTGTCTGTTCGACCTTGTCATAGCCCGCGTCCGTGGGCGCATCGGGAGGCAGGTTCTTTGCCTTCTCCAGATTGAAGTGCCTGGCGGATTGCGCATACCAGTGCTGGGTGATGCCATCGAAGTTGCCCCAGCTGTGCTCGAGCAGGCCGCCGGTCCAGTCCTCCGGAGTGCCCTCCACCGCTTTCAGGTTGTCGACATCCTTCGCGCGCTGCTCGCCCGTCAGATCCATCGCCTCCGGCATGTTGCCGGAAGCGAGAAGCGTGATCGATGGGTCGGCTTTGCGCATTGCTTTTGCGAATTCGTTGTGTTTCAGCACGTAGTACTTCAGATCGGTGCGCCCCAGCTGCCACACGCCGTAGGGCTCGTTGCCGATATCCCAGAACTTCACGTGATACGGCTCGGGATGGCCATTGCGCGCGCGCTCCGTGCCCAGCCGCGTGGTGGTGGCCCCATTCATGTACTCGACTTCCTCCGCCGCCGAATGAGCGTCGCCGAAGCCCGCGTTGACCGTAATGTAAGGCTCGGTGCCGATGAGTTTGCACAGCGCCATGAATTCGTCCATGCCAACGTCATTCGTCTGCATGGCGTTCCACGCGTAATCGAACATCGGCGGACGCCGGTCGCGGTCGCCGATCGAGTCGTACCATTTCCAGTCGGAGAGGAAGTTTCCGCCCGGCAGGCGCCAGAAGCCGGAGTGGAGCTGGCGCAGCAGTGCGGTGGTGTCCGGACGAAAACCCTGCACATTGTCGACCGGCATCAGCGAAACTGCGCCAACGTGAAAATTGCCGTCGCCCGTCCCGATGATCTCGAACGTGGCATCTTCGGAACCGCCCTGAGCGGTGAAGGCGAACGGGAAGGACTTGTAAGTCGTGCTGAGAGGACCGGCGTGTACCGTCTGGCGATCGCCAGCGCCAGAGCCCCAGATGAGGGCCACCTGCACCCGTGCGTCCGGAGCGCCGCGCAGCCAGATGTGGCCCGCATACCGCTTGCCCTTGACCACAGCAAGACCCGTTTGCCGGATGCCATGCGGTGTGGTGGCGTCGAGCGCGATGCGCGGGCTCTCGTCGCCGACGAAAGGATGATCCTCGTCCATCGCCACCACGTCATCGGGACCCACGGGGCGCCACTTCCGCAACTGCCTGCCAGGAACGCCCCCTGCCTGGTGGGTTTCGTCCTCTGGTTTCGAGTTGATCGGGAAGTAGAACTTGCGGTCGTCCAGCATCTCCGACCACAGGCTGCGGTAGATCAGCGGGCCGATGTGCTCGATGAACATCCCGTATTCGTATTTCGATACCGGTTCGCCGGTCTGGCTCGCATCGATGTTCACCACCAGCCGCTCCGGAACAGCAGGGGCGGCCTGCTGAGCCACCGTCGCCGCTGCCGCAAACCCAGCCAACAAAGCGGCCGCGGCTAAACGCGCGGTCCCTCTCTTCATGCAGTTCCTCCTGACCTGCCATTGAGCGAATCCAGCAGCTCGACCACCAGTAATCGTTTTCCCAGCGAAGGCCGGGTCTTGACTCAGACGACCGACGGGCAGCCCGTTCAGGTCAAAAAAGCATAGTACCCGTTGGGAACGTTGAAAGAACAGTCGGCGAACTGCTCCTTGCGAACGTGGAGAGAATTTGTCGAGAGGCGAGCCTCAAAACCAAAGTCACGACCCAACTTTCCGCACGACTTCCACGCCAATACGAACTTACAGGGTGGAATATGCCATGACCATTTCGACGAGCCTCGTATTTGTCGTGACGTTGCCGATGCCGCTGTTTGGTTGGGTCATACGACGCCTCCAATCAATGGTCGCTGGCTTCAGTTCAGCGTAGATCCTTTTGCGTGGTGACGGTGGTGGGCGCGGAAGACGTAGTGACCCACCAGCCATCCGGCTGCGCTTCCGGCGAGAACGTCGCCGGGAAAATGCTGCTGCCCCAACACTCTGGTCAGGCTGATTCCAGTGGCCGCTGCATAGAGGCTGGCGCGGATCCACGGGGATCGATATTCGCCGGCGAGGCTGGCGGCAGCGGCCCAGGCTAGCACGCTGTGCGATGAGGGGAACGATGTGTCGACGCCAGCGTTGCCCTGGAAGAAGCGGCCGCGATCGCCATCGGTGGAGGGCCGCTCGCGCCAGAAGATGAGCTTCATGCCCTGCTCGACGACAACTCCGTCGATGAGGGCCTCTCCGCCCAGAATGCCCGCCTCGCGCGCATGCGCGTCCTGCTTGAGCTGGCCGTACCCGAAAAGCGCGACGGGCAGGGCGATATAGCCGCCGATCGCGATATTCGAGGCGTTGGTGTTGGCCTGATTGAAACCGGCATCGTGCGAGACGACCGAGGTCATGGCGTTGCGGTCGGTGGCGATGGCCGCAGCTTCGGCGCCAGCCAGCGGAACGAGCCAGATCAGGTCGTGCGGGCGAATACGAACGGGGCTGGTCCAGATGACGGCCTGGTCTTTGAGGATATGCACCGGCGTGGCGCGGAGGGTGACGGAGTCGGAATCCTGAGGTGCTGGGGCGTTGGGCAGTGCGGGCGAGGGCGGCTGGTTCGCTGGGGCGGAGGCGGTCTGAGCAGGCATGACGAGGCAAGCGGTCAACAGACCGCAGATGGCGAGGACTCGAAGGCAGCGGGAAAGGATTGGACAGGAGAAGAGATGGATCGGGTGCTGCTGGATCAATTGCGCCTCGGAATCTGTATTGACCGATCTGCCCACTGAGGAGAATCTGAATGGAATTAAGCCTAAGCCAATCAGACCGGATAAGACAGCGATGGGAGGGTCTCAGGTTGAGAATTGCAAGAACTTCATGCGGGCGAAACTGTCAGGAGGCAGGGTGGGGTGTTTTCGAGTTGCGCCCTATTCGCTGCGCAGGGCGCGCATGGGATCGACCGATGCGGCGCGGCGTGCGGGCAGGTCTCCGCTGAGTTCAGCCTATGCAACACCGCGCGCTCCTCACTGACTTAACATCCAAACAATACACCGGAAACAATCAGGCGAACTTCTGGCCGCTCATTTGTTGGGGAGCCTGATACGGGCGAGCAGTGCCTGATATCGCGAGTGGCTTCGCAAAACGTCGAACATGGGCATGCTCAATTCGGTAAGTCGCATCACGCGTTGCTCGACGGCTGTCTCCAGATACGCAAAAGCAGCGTCCAACTGACCAAGAGCCATCGCGACAATCGCCAGATCCAGGGGTGAAACATAACGCTCCAGGGCTCTGCGTTGCAGGCTCAGCTGGATTTCCGAAGCACGCTGTGTATCTCCGGACGCAGCGCAGGCGTATGCAAGGGCTGCCAGATACATCGAGGCGTCTCGCGAATGCTTCACGGCGGTGGAAAATGCATTGGCGGCCTCGGCAAAACGTTGCATCGCCGCCAGCACCTGTCCCAGAAACCAGTTTGCGATCGGAGAATTCGGCTCAAGGGTGAGTGCGCCTTGCGATTCCTGGATCGCCTCTCGATAGCTCCGGGCCCGAAAATGGGTAAACCCTACGAAACCTGCAGGCCCGACGGAGAGAGGGTCCAGAGATCGTGCCTGGATTGCGTGATCCACGGCCTCTTCGTG
Organism: Acidobacterium sp.; assembly: GCA_003131625.1. Taxonomy (GTDB): domain Bacteria; phylum Acidobacteriota; class Terriglobia; order Terriglobales; family Acidobacteriaceae; genus Palsa-343. The sequence goes on from PKVY01000057.1 coordinate 23,307, forward strand.
ACGCTCGGCGATCGATAGCAGATTGGCATACCACTGATGCGCAATTCCGCAGCGCGGGTTCAGTTCCAGAGCACGCAGATAGTGGGTTTCCGCGCGCTCCCAGTTCCATTCAAATCCCTTCTCAATGTCGCCCATGGCTGCATAGCCTTCGGCCAGACGGCTATCGAGACTGAGAGCCCTGGCAACGGCAGCTCTGGCCCGAGGATAGACCTCGCGTGGTGGCTGAAGCCCGTGAATACCGAACAGGATCCATGTTTTTGCCAGGCCCAGGTAGGGCAACGGATAGCTGGGGTCGAGATCAATGGATTCCTGGTAGAGCCGGATCGACTCCATATATGACTCCGGCGTCTTCCGATTCCAGAAGTGCAACCCCCGATCGTATAGTGTCCTCGCCTCTTCAGGTCTGTGGCCAGCGCTGCCCGGCAGGAACCTGTATCCTTTGCCTGCCACCGTCTCTATATAGGCTGGATGTTTCGAGTCATCGCCCAGCACTTGGCGAAGTTTGCGAATCGCCGTATTAATCGCGGTGTCGCTTTCGAGAAAGTGGTCCTTGCCCCAGATCGCCTCGAACAGCTCCGCGCGCTGCACGAGTCTGCCCTTACTGTGGGCAAGCAGGATAAGAGCCTCCATCGGAATTCGCTCCAGTTTGATGCGGGTCATGCCACGGCGCAGAGTGAAGTTGGCGGCATCGAGCTCGAAATCACCAAAGTGGATGCGATCCGGCGTCATGGGTCGCCAGTGTAGCGGTCAAGGCGCAAACTACACAACTTCTTCAGGCATTCGCCATGGTCTGCTCCTGCTGGTTTCCCTACTATGGCTTCGAGATTGGATCTCACAGGAGGAACTTATGAAGATCGCAAACCTGAAATGGATGATGCTGACCCCCGTGCTGTTGTTCGCCGCGGGTTCGGCCTGGGCGGAGTGTTCGAATGACATGCTGCACGGAAAGTACGCCTTCACCCTCACCGGCCAGATCCTGGCGCCCGCGCTATCCGCAGGCCCCGTGTCCGGGGTGGCTGAGACACAGTTCGACGGGGCAGGCAACCTGACGCAAGTGGACCATGTCGTGCACAACGGCATCGTGCCGGCGGAAGACTGGAGGCCAGCGGTGGGATCGTATTCCATCAACTCCGACTGCACCGGATGGATGACCATCCATCCAGAACCCACAAACCCCGCGGACGGCGGTCCGGACCTGAAGCTCTACATCGTGGTGACCAGGGACGCTGATGAGATCCACACGGTTGTCTCGGGATCGCCCACCGCGCCGCCGTTTGCCTCGAACATCACCAGCGTCGGCATTCGATCGGATTCAAGGGAATGGTAAGACGGCTGTGGCGCGAGCATGGCGGCCACTCCGGCCGCCATGAAGGAGTGCGATGAAGAACCACATCGCACTCCTTGATGGCATCTGCTGAACCCCGGCGGCGTGGGAAACATCGCCTCTCCCCGCGCCTGCGGAAGCCTCAACCTCCACCTCAGCGCCCCCCAACGAACTGACCTCACCCGTAGCAGTCGCGCCGATCGCCGCACAGCCCAAGCCGGGATGGAATGGCCGCCCACCATGGATCATCGCCGGTTTGGAATCGCCAGGGCGCAGTGACAGTCACGGGCCAGCCGAGCGGGCAACGTACCCCGGGTGCGATCAGTCCGCCCTTTAAAGGGGACACTTGCATGATGCATAACCGCCAGTGCGCTCACCGAACGCTTCGGCTTGTTGCCGTGTCAGCCCCAAAACCTCAATCTGCCCCGCCCCTGACCGGCACACCGGGAACGCCTTGCCTGGCCCTTTCAGCGGCCTCCTCCGGCGCGACCGAATTCCCCTCGAGCCCGCCCCTCCAATCCACCGATTTCTGACCTCCTTCGCCAAACCCAGCTTTTTCCACCGATCTGTCAAGAGTCTGTGCAAAAAACCAAGGTAATGGCGCATGATTCCACGAGACTTCCACCACAATAATCTCAAAGATATTTGGCCGGTTTTAGTGCTGGACTTGGTATCCTGATAATAGGGGGTAAGAAGAAAAATCCCCTCGAGATCAAACGAAAGAAGGCCGCCCAGCGCGGCCTTTTCCTTTTCCGGAGGTGAGGGATGGCAAGCTTCTGTATCGCGCTCGACGCCCTGCCCTCCCCATCCCCAGGCGCCAAAAGGCCCGTGCAAGGGCAATAATATACTTGACACACACGATGATTTGCGTTACTCTTGACTTAGATCGAGAGGCCGTATGACAAACACAAACCCAAAAAGGCCCGTAACCCTTCAGCAGGCAATAGTTTACTTCTCTAGCCCAGACCGCGCTTTCCGGTACGCCATTGAACTGCGCTGGCCCGATGCACGCATCAACTGCCCGCGCTGCGGCTCCGAAAAGCACTCCTTCGTCAGCACGCGCAAAATTTGGTTCTGCAAGGGCTGCAAAAAGCAGTTCACCGTCAAGGTCGGCACGATTTTCGAGGATTCCCCAATCGGACTCGACAAGTGGATGACCGCCGTCTGGATGATCTGCGGCGCGAAGAATGGTGTCAGTTCCTACGAGCTTCACCGGGCGCTGGGCGTCACCCAGAAAACCGCCTGGTTCATGCTCCATCGCATCCGCGAAGCGATGAAGTCTGGCTCCGTGATGAAGATGGGCGGCGGGGACAGAGGCCCCGTCGAAGTGGATGAGACGTTCGTGGGCGGCAATCCGAAGAACATGCACGCGAAGCGGCGTCTTGCCATCATGCGGAAGCGGAGCGAGGTTGCCGACTGGAAGACAGCACCGCGATTCTCCGATAAGACTGCGGTCATGGGGATGCTGGACCGTGAATCTCGGCAGGTTCGCGCAAGGGTGGTTCCCAATGTGAAACGCGAGACTTTGCAGAATGAGATTCTGAAGCAGATTGAGCGTGGTTCCGAAGTCTACACCGACAACGCCAACGCCTATTACGATCTTGCCGCAAAGCAGTACATCCACGACACCGTGACGCATGTGAACGAATACGTTCGCGGCGAAGTTCACACACAGGGAATCGAGAACTTCTGGAGCCTTCTGAAGCGGGCGCTGAAGGGAACCTATGTTGCCGTAGAGCCGTTCCACCTTGACCGCTACGTTACCGAGCAGGTTTTCAGGTTCAACAATCGCGCCACGAAAGATAAGCCGTTGAACGACGCGGATCGCTTCGCGCTGGCCATGAGCCAAGTTGGTGGACGGCGGCTGACCTATACGGAACTGACGGGGCAGGGAGCGGACTGACTCCGGTAAAGCGCGGCAGTGGCGGGGAAGACGCATTACTCGCCGTTGCCTTTCTTCTCTGCCTTAGTCGATTTCTTGGGGATGCTCACAGGTTTGGGCGCACGAAAGAGTATGGCCATCGTGCGCTCGAACTTCTGACGAGTCTCTTTACCCGATTCATATTTGCGTTTCAAGGCACCCACCAAACCGTCTTACCGGACGCGTACTCTCCCCAGTGATCCCTGCTCGGATATCCAAATATTGGAGAGATCAGTTGGCCATCGTAGCGCTCGGAATCTTTTGACAAAGGAATGAATGCTCCGTCACCCGTCGGATCAAGGACCATGCGCATTCCTTGGCCGTGCACGTTCCACCATTCACCCTGTAATTGGACGGTCTGAGTATCCGAGATGAGATGGAACTGGAGGACGATATGGCCAGTATTGTCCTTTACTTCTAGGAACTTGTTGAAATAGG
>PKVY01000083.1 GCA_003131625.1 Acidobacterium sp.
CGTTGTCGATCGAGTCGAACGAGCGAAACTGGTTCTTCGGATTGTGCTTCTGCAAGACCTTGGTGATGGCCGCCGTCAACGTCGTCTTGCCGTGATCGATGTGCCCGATCGTCCCCACGTTCACGTGCGGCTTGGACCGGTCAAACTTTTCCTTCGCCATGGTTCCCTCTCAAATATCTGTTAATTCGGTTTCTGAAAGCCCATCGTCCGAACAGGTGCAGGTTCCGGTAAAGCTACATCCAAAACTGCAGTCTCAAAGTGGTGCCACTTGATCAACAAGACTGAAATCTCGCCGGATTCACGTTTATCTCTGACAACCCAGAGGCCGGTTTCATCGGCCCACTGAACAAATACCTGCACGAATTCGGTGTCGTAGATTCCGAAGAGGGCCTGTTTTCCCTCAGGAGAAAGCTTCAGGACGACATCCTGACCCCTCCAGTAGTTCAACTGGCCACCGCCCCGGCCCCCTCGATGCCGAGCTTTGAAACCAAGTAACCGCGGATCTGATCGATATCAGCAGCATTCAATAGCTCCACATTCTGTTCATCCGAGAAGTCCTCCGTTGGAAGCGGAACGTCGAAGAATTTCTCCGCTGCGCCGTGGGGTCGAAACTCAATGAAGGCGTGCCACCCCGGCTCAAACCCCCGTTTTCCGATACCTGTCAGCTGGAATTCGCCGCCCAGCCGCTGCAAGATCTCAACAATAGCGTTTCCCAGCTTTTCGGCTTCTTCAGCTTCGCGCTTGCGCGCGCTTGCACGCAACATCAGATGTCGCGCGTACTGTTCGTCCGTCATGTGACGAATGCGAGCGCTGTGCCTATCGGCATCGGAAAGCTGAGGAAGCTCGGACTGGGTGGCATCCCGCGCCCGCAACCACTCATCGGGCCGTGCAGGCATCCCGCGCGTGACGATTTGGAAATTCGGAGAAGCCATAGTCGGTTCCTTCCTTTAGTAGCTCGCGTAGAGCCGGAAAAACTTTTGGCGGATTTCGGGGGCGACGCGCTCCACCTGGCGCAGGTACTGCTCGCGAATCTGGCCGCGGTCGGCATCGCCGAGGGCGGCATAACTTTTTTGCGCCTGGGCGCCGAGGAATCCGTGAGCCAGGACGGCTTCGAACTGGCGAACGCGCAGCTTTGCGCCTTCGATGCGGCGGAGAAAGGACGCAACGGTAGAGGCCGCAAAGGCCTCGTCGATGGCCTTCTTCACCTCGGCGAAGGTCTTCTCGTCCTGAATCGGGATGGTTGCCTGCTCGAACATCGTACCTGCCTTAATTTCTGGAGCGGGAGACGGGAATCGAACCCGCGACCAACAGCTTGGAAGGCTGTGACTCTACCACTGAGTTACTCCCGCCTGTACTGCAGCGTTCAGCGGATAGCGTTCAGCGTTCAGAAAACCAACGGCTGAAGGGCTGCTCTCGACTGGCACTGCTGACACATGCAAACGCTCGCTGACATTCTCAGCGAGCGAGATACCTGCTCAAAATTGGGAGCTGATGACCGGGATCGAACCGGTGAACTCTCCCTTTACTGCGACTACCCAAACCTAGCGACTGCTTTGGGCTTCCTGATCGCCCTGCGCGACTTTTGCGGTGAGGGCGATACGCAATGCGAAGCCGCCTAACAAAATCATGGCCACCAGGCGAATCTTGCCGGGGTCCAGCGTATACCATGCGAGGGCGGCGAGGATGGCCAGGAATGCGAGCGCCGCGATCTTGCGCTTTCCGCCTGCCAGCTGCATGTTCCGCCCCCCGAAAAACCTTCGCGCGTTTCAGACGCGTTCAAAACCTGGTGCACAGGGGAGGATTCGAACCTCCGTAGCTCCAAAGAGCGGCAGATTTACAGTCTGCTGCCATTAACCACTCGGCCACCTGTGCGGAAAGGCCAAAGAAATTCTGGAGCTGATGACCGGGATTGAACCGGTGACCTCTCCCTTACCAAGGGAGTGCTCTACCAACTGAGCTACATCAGCCCGAGCAGGACTCACATTGTCCGAGGAGGGAAGACTGGAGCTGGCGAAGGGATTTGAACCCCCGACCCTCTGATTACAAATCAGATGCTCTACCAGCTGAGCTACGCCAGCCCGGACTGTTCCAGACCCGCCGCGTCCAGACGCACCAATGCATCCATTTTCGGAAGGTCCAGCATTGAAAATATCATATGGCGATGGGGGCGGCAAAGAACGATGGTTGGGTAGTGAACTGCTGGATGGACGGGTGGAATCCCACATCTGCCAAAACCGGNNCGGGCAGATGTGGGGCACCCGAGCACCCGGATGCCGGAAATCGCGGGCGGATGAGAAGATAGATAGCGCTGCTTCCCGGAACAGTGGGAGGCGCGATTGAAGATGACCCACCGGCGCACGAAGCTCTCCATCGCCATTGTGCTTGTCGTCCTGCTGCTGCTGGCGGGGGCGATTTACCTTCGCAAAGAAGCGCCGCCGGAAGCGGCGCGGCTGCTGCCCGAGTCGGATGGGATCGTGTATATCAATCTGCGGCCGCTGCGCTCGGCGACGCATTTCGACCAGCATCCGGTGGAGCATTCGCCGGAGTACCAGCAATTCATCGACGCGACCGGCATCCAGGTCGAGAAGGACCTGGACGAGGCGGCGTTCGCGCTGCATCGGATGGCGAATCCGAAGGGGCCGAACGGGGCGATGGCCTTCAGCGAGGTCTTCGTCGGACATTTTGACGGGCGAAGGCTCGCGGAGTATCTGGCCCACATTGCGACTTCGCAGGAAGACTACGCCGGGCACACCATCTACAACATTCCCAGCGAAGGGCGGACGGTGCGCGTGACGCTGCTGGGGTACGACATTGTCGCGGCCAGCAATACGCCCTTGCCAGAACAGATCCACTCGATGATCGACCGCTACCGGACGGCGGCGCTGCCGTTCTCCGGGTCGTCGCTGCTGTCGAAGCGCTACTCGCAGGTGCCGCTGCTGGCGATCGCGTGGGGGATCGGGCAGATTGGCGCTCCGCTGAGCAATGGCGGCGCGCGGGTGATGGGGCTGCATTTGCCGCTGCCGGTGGATGCGACGTTCATCGCGTCGCTGACGTGGATCGGGAAGATCCATTTGCGGGTGGAGGAGATTGCGCCCAGCGATGCGGCTGCGGCGGACACTACCGAATCGCTGCAGACGATTTTGGTTCTGGTGAAGTCGATGGCCAACTCGGGGGGAGCGGAGACGTACGACAGCGAAGCGCGCGCCCTGATCAACAGCATTCAGGTAGAGCGCCGGCGCAATCAGGCAGTGGTGACCGCGACCATTCCGACAGCGTTGCTGCAGCAAATGATGAGCAGCCCGCAGAATCTGCATTCGCTGCCTGTCCCGAATAGCGGGAAGAAGCCGTAAGCCGGCGATGCAAAAAGTATCCGGACCATTACTGCGCGCATCTCCAAGGTACGTGCTCACACGCGAGCAAGCCCTTAACCTTAGTTCCTATTTGTTGAAACCTGGAGGACTCATGCGGAAGTTTTCTGCCTCTCTGTTGACAGCGGCCCTCGTGCTGCCGCTGGCTGCTGCTCCTGTGTTCGCGCAAAACAAAGTTCTGACCGGCCAGGCGGCTTTCACGGACTACACCAAAGAACAGCCAGGGGTCCGACGCCATCTGACGGTCGCCGATCTTCCCGAGCCGTACGCCAGCAAGGGCGTGGACAACGGACCGGACATGGTGGAGCGGCCCGACAATGCGTGGCCGCAGGCTCCGGCGGGTTTCAAGGTGGATATGTATTACACGGGGCTCGATCAGCCGCGGCTGATCCGGACCGCGCCGAACGGCGACCTGTTTGTGGCGCTGAGCTATCAGAACAAGGTGATGGTGTTTCGCGGCGTGGGGACGGATGGGAAGGCGAAACAGGTGGAGACGTTTGCCGATGGGCTAAGTCAGCCGTTCGGGATCCAGTTCTATCCGGCGGGACCGGACCCGAAGTGGGTGTACATCGGGAACACCGACTCGGTGGTGCGGATCCCCTATCACGTGGGCGACATGAAGGCGACAGGACCGGCGGTGAAGCTGACGGATCTGCCGGGCGGCGGACGCCTGCGCGGGGGCGGGCACTGGACGCGGGACATCGCGTTTTCGCAGGATGGCAAGCGGATGTTTGTTTCCGTGGGCTCGCACTCGAACGACGACGATGCGGATACGCATCCCGAGGAATTTCATCGGGCGAACGTGCTGGAGTTTGCCCCCGAAGGAAAGTTCGTGAAGGTCTACGCGTACGGCATCCGCAATTGCGTGGGCGAGACGATCAATCCCATTACGGGCGAGCTGTGGTGCTCGACGAATGAGCGCGACATGCTGGGCGACAACCTGGTGCCCGACTACATCACGCACGTGCAGGAGGGCGGATTCTACGGCTGGCCGTGGTACTACATGAGCACGAATGGCGGCGTGCAGGATCCGCGCCAGGTGGGGAAGCATCCGGAGCTGGCGGGCAAGGTGATCACGCCGGACGTGCTGGTGAACCCGCACTTCGCGTCGCTGGAGATGCTGTTCTACGAGGGGTCGCAGTTTCCGGAGGAGTACAAGGGCGATGGATTCGCTGCCGAGCATGGGTCGTGGAACCGGGCGAACCGGTCGGGGTACGAGGTGATCCGCGTGCCCATGAAAGACGGCCATGCGACCGGGGAGTACGAGGACTTCCTGACTGGATTTGTGCGGCCGGATGGGAAGGTCTGGGGACGGCCGGTGGGCGTGACCGTGGCGAATGACGGCTCGCTGTTCGTCACTGATGATGGGTCTGGTTCGATCTGGCATGTGACCTATACGGGGAAGTGAGGGGGCGGAAAGTCCAGGGTAGTCTGGAGCGGTGGAAGACCCGACGACACAGACGCTGCGCGCAATCTACAGTCTGATTTGCCGCGTGGTGCTGCTGGGGATTGCGCTGCCCGTGCTGTTGGCGGATTTCCCGAACTACATGATGCCGTCGCGGGTCACCCAGGATTGGTCGATGCTGGTGACCTGTGACGCGCTGGCCTTGCTGGTCCCGCTGCTGCGCTGGCGAAAGATGGCGTTTCTGGCCGGAGCGCTGGCGCTGGGTGTGCACTACTATTTCCGGCACCTGGTGCCGACGTGGGACCTGGCCTACATGGGCGTGGCGATCGTGTTCGTGCTGTTGCCCACGAGCAACCGCGCCAGCGTGAAGCGCGGGTCGGGCACGCGCTCGAGTCCTCGAAGTGGGGGACGATAGGGAAACTCCGATTCGGCTGGTGAGACCATCCCTCGGGGGCTTAAGCCCACTTCATTTTCAAGCTTTTCGGCACGGCTCAAAGCCGTGCCCCTTCAAAACAAGACTTAGTCAGGCGTTTCTTAGTTGCGCAAATCGATTCGGACCCGTTCAAACACAGAAGGCCGCGTTGCGATAGTCTGTTTTCTGGTATGCATCGATTCCGCAGTCCTATTTTGGCCGCCGCTTTTCTGGTTTCCTGGTCCGCTTTCGCGCAGCAGTCCACGCAGAGTTTGCCCGATTCGCCGGGCGTCCAGACGCAGACCTCTCCGCAGACCACTACAGCGCCGTCGGCGCAGGCATTGCCGGACGCTCCGGGCGCGCAGGCGCATACCGGGCCGCAGCCGACCGGGCCGACGGTGCTGTTCGACACCAGCATGGGCCGCATGACGTGCCGGCTCTTCGACAAGCAGGCGCCGGGGGCGGTTGCGAATTTTGTCGGCCTCGCGCAGGGCACGAAGGAGTGGACCGATCCGGCGACGAAGCAGAAGGTGAGTGGCAAGCCCTGGTACGACGGGACGACGTTTCATCGGGTGATTCCGGAGTTTATGATTCAGGGCGGCGATCCGCTGGGTACGGGCGAGGGCGATCCCGGCTACATGTTTAAGGATGAGTTCGACCCGGCGCTGAATTTCGACGTGGCGGGGCGGCTGGCGATGGCGAACTCGGGACCCGACACGAACGGATCGCAGTTCTTCATCACGGAAGCGCCGGCGGATTATCTCGACCAGAAGTACACCATCTTTGGGCAGTGCGACGACTCGAGTGTTTTGGTGGTCAAGTCGATCGCGCGCGTGAATCGCGACAGCAAGGACAAGCCGATTGATCCGGTGGTGCTGAAGAAGGTCACAGTTATCCCGGTTGGACAGCCGGTTCCGGCGCCGCCATCCGCGCCCACCGCGCAACAACAACCGCAAAGCTGGTTTTCATAAATCCCACGCAGGAGTGCTTATGCCCCGTCAGCCAGGAACCTATGCTGTTTTCGCCACCAGCGAAGGCAAATTCATTTGCAGGCTATTTGAGAAAGAGGCCCCGAAAACCGTCGCCAACTTTGTGGAATTGGCGGAAGGCTCGCGCGAATGGACGCATCCGGTGAGCCGGAACAAGAGCAGAGACAGACTCTACAACGGAACGATTTTTCATCGGGTGATTCCGGACTTCATGATCCAGGGCGGCGATCCGGCGGGTACGGGAATGGGCGGACCGGGGTACAAGTTCGAAGACGAGACGAAGGGCTCGCCGCACCGCTTCGACAAGAAGGGCAAGCTGGCGATGGCGAATGCCGGGCCGAACACGAACGGCTCGCAGTTTTTTATCACCGTGGCTGCGACGGAATGGCTGACCGGCAAGCACACCATCTTTGGCGAAGTGGTGGAGGGACAGGAGGTCGCGGACAAGATTGCCAAAGTCTCGACGCGCAACGACAAGCCGGTGAAGCCGGTGGTGCTGGAGACTGTGGTCATCGAGCGCGTCTGAAACAACTGAAATTTTGCAGAACGGCGCTGGCGAAAGAGCGGCCTCGCAGTTTATGGTGCGAGCATGCGTGTTCGCCCCTCGGCGCGTCTCCTCCTGGGCCTGTTGGTTATCGCCTCTTTCGGCCGCTCCGGAGTGGCGCAGGCTTATCTCCCTCAGGCCATCACCTTTTCGGGATCGACGTTCACCCAGGCGGAACTGCTGGCGTTCACCGGCCTGCGGGCGGGCGAACCGGTGACGCGCGATCAGATGCAGACCGCAACGAACAAGCTGACCGCGACGGGCCTGTTCACCGGCGTGCGCTTCTCGTTCGATGGCCAGACCCTGACCTTCGAGCTGAAGCCCTCGCCCGCCGTGGTTCCGGTGCAGTACGACAACTTTCCGTGGTGGGACGATAAGGCGCTCAACACCGCGGTGGCTGCGCAGGTTCCGCTGTTTCACGGAGCGCTCTATCCGGGCGGACCGATGCGGGACCAGGTGAGTGCGGCGCTGACCGCACTGCTGGCGGCGAAGGGCGTGCAGGGCGCCACGATCGCAACGAGCGCGGTCGGAAATGAGAGCCACGATCAGGTGGCGATCCGGTATCAAATCGACTTGCCGCCGGTCGTGGTTGAATCGTTCAGGATTTATGACTACAGCGGCGTGTGGACGAGACCGCTCGAGGCGGTGGAGAAAGCCGCGGCCGGTCAGAAAATCGAAGGATCGATGCGCGACAAGCTCGCCGACCTGGTGCGCGCTGTCTACGGCAGCCAGGGGTTCATCGCCATGACGATGACGCCTCCCGCGTGGGGGCAGCCGCGCGTGGCGGACGGCAAGGTGCTGGTGCCTGTCACCGCCTCCATCACCTCTGAAGGCGGCCAGTATCGGGTTGCGGAGCTGCATCTCGAGGGCGACGTTTTTATGACCCAGGAGCAATTCGCCAGGAGCGCGAAGCTGCATCCGGGCGACGTGGCGAATCAGGATGTGTGGAAGCAGATGAGGGAAATGATTGCGACGCCCTACCGGACGCAGGGCTACATCGACGCGAAAATCGATGCCGTGCCGGTGCTGGATCGCGCCGCGCACACCGTGGACTACACGATTACAGTGCAGTCCGGGCCGGTGTATCACATGGGCAAACTGACGATGGTGAACCTGAGCGACCGGCAGAAGGCCGAGGTGGTGCCCTACTGGCAACTGCGCGAGGGCGACGTGTTCAATGCCGACCTCATCCCGAAATTCATGGCCGACTATCACAAGTCGCGCGCCGAACAACTGCAGTCGATCCGCGGCTGGAGTTTCGATGCGAAATGGAGCGGGAACCAGGACACGCACACCGTGGATGTGGTGCTGACGTTCACGCCGCCGGCGCAGTAGGGGCTCATCGGAGCGGCTGTGCCCGGTCCTTACGCTCGTTCCGTTCATTTGTGTGTTGAATGTCACAAAATCGGGTGACCTTCGTCACCGATTCGCCCTGACACGCAGCGTAGGGTCAGACCAAGCCCAAGTGAGCGGAAAGAGAGGGCTATCGGCCATGCCGGCTTCCAGAGGTCACAGCTTCGACAAAGAGGGGAAGACCACGTACCTGCATGCCGCGCAGCAGTTCCCATTCAGGACCATTGTCGCGGCCATCGATTTCTCTGAGGAATCGTCTGCCGCCTTGCGCTGCGCCCAGGAACTGGCGCGGCTGCGGCACGCGATGCTGCTGCTGATTCACGTGATCGATCCGGTGGGTTATGCGTTTCCGGCGGGCGCGCCGCCGGCTGTGGATCATGACAAGGCCGCGCGGGAAGAGCTGGCCAAAATCGAGGCTGAGGTGCGGCGCCAGGGAATCCCGGTGCATTCGCGGGTGGAAACCGGAATCGTGTGCGAGCGCATTTTGCTGTCGCTGCGGGATCACAAAGCGGCGCTGCTGGTGCTGGGCACCAGGGCGATCACTGGAGCAGGGCGCGCGGCCCTGGGTCTGGTCACGCGGCAGCTGCTGGCGCACTCGCCCTGCCCCATCCTGACCGTGCCGCCTGATCGATCCCAGGCGCCGCGGAATTTCGAACAATGGAACAACGTGTTGGCGGCAACGGATTTTTCAGCCGCTTCGCTGAGCGCCCTGCACTATGCGCAGCGTGTGGCGGGCGGGCACCTGATCGTGATGCACTCGACGCGCTGCGGACGCCACGAAGACTGCCCCAACTGTCTGGAGCGGCTGCGCTTCCTTGCCCCTTTCAACGAATCGCACACGATCCCGGTGGACCATGTGGTGACGGGCGGAGATCCTGTGACCATGATCCTGCGCACCGCGAAGGCGTTGCGGCCCGACCTGATCGTGCTGGGCGCGCCTTCACCGGCTCATCAGGAGCACGATCTGGAGCACAGCACGGTGGCGCGGGTGATTGCCAGCGTCTCGATCCCCGTCCTGATCGTTCCGGAAAGCCGCGAGCGCTACGCCGACGAGCTGATCGAAGAAGTGGCGACGGCGTAAGAGACAGTGATCAGTGAACAGTGAACAGTGATCAGGGCGCGTGCCGCACTGCTAACAGCGAAACCGCATGCTAAAAGCCAAGAGCCAGGAGCTGGAAGCTAGCTCAGCGTCTTGCCGGGTTCGGTGTGGATTACGGTTATGCCTGATCCGGCCAGTTCCTTTTCGAGCGCCGCGGGCGTTCCGACCAGCGGCGGAAATGTTCCGAAGTGAATGGGCAGGACGGCCTTCGCGCCGATGAATTTTGCGGCCACCGCGGCGGCTTTCGGTCCCATCGTGTAGTGGTCGCCGATGGGCAGCATCGCCAGGTCCGGGTGGTACAGGTCGCGGATCAGCTGCATGTCGGAGAAGACCGTCGTGTCGCCTGCATGGTAGAGGACGGGGCCGTTATCGATGGCGATGACGAATCCCGTGGGCTCGCCGCCGTAGATGGATTTGTCGCCGTCCTGAATGCTGGAGGAATGACGTGCTTCGGTGAGGGTCAGCGTCACGTCGGCGTGTTTGTGCGAGCCGCCGATGTTCATGCCAATGCCCTGTTCTTTGCTGACGCCTTTGGAATGCAGCCAGTCGATTAGCTCCACCATGCCGATGGCGATGGGGCCATGCTTCTTCGCGATGGGAACCGCGTCGGCGATGTGATCCATGTGGCCGTGCGTGACGAGGAGGAGATCGATCTTGTCGGGGAGCGTGTAGCCTTTGGGGTATTTCGGGTTGTGCTCGATGAAGGGGTCGATGAGGATGGTGGTTTTTTTGGGCGTGACGATGAGGACGGTGGCGTGTCCGAGCCAGGTAATGGATGTGCCTTTGAGGTCGGCCATAGAGTCAATTCCTCCGGGAATTATGGTCGCACTTTCCCGGGCGGAAATGCACCGCTCTCGACGCGGAGCTAATGCGTCAGGGCGGACACGAGCGCGGGCGGCAGAATGCCGGCCCAGGCGTGGATGGCGTCCCAGTCGCGCGCGTCGCTGGCGGGCAGGTTGCGCAGGACGGGGATGAAACTGAACGGGAACCGCAGCTTTTGCGGGTCGAATCGGCCTCCGATGACCTGCCGCGCGACTGGAGAGAACCAGGGAACCTTCGCGAGTTCCTTCTCCAGCTGCTTGCGCGCCTCGACGAATTCCTTTTCCTCCGCATGAAAGGGGCCGAGGGCGAAAAGCGCCACGGGCCGGTGCATCAGCTCGTCTCGATGCGATTCCAGGAAGCGGCGCGCATCTTTGTGGATGCGTCCCATATAAAGAGCAAACCCCATCACGACGGCCTGGTAGTGGTCGAGGCTGCCCACCTCGCTCATAGGCTGTGCGTTGACAGCAAATTTTTGTTTGAGAAGGTCGTCGGCGATGGCGTGGGCTACTTCCTCGGTGGATCCGTAACGGGTAGCCCAGGTGACAAGCACGGTGGTGGACATTGCGGCGCCTCTGCGAACGGCGGCGAGGCGGCAGCGCGAGAATTTTCCCTGACGTCGTTCGACGGGGGCAGAGTTACACGAGAGGACGCGGCTGTCAGTGAGCCGGGTCACAACGGAGGCGATCGCGATCACAGTTGCCCCAAAGTTGGCGGGAGGGCGGTGTGTCCGATGTCGTCGGACGGACCGGAAGGTAAAGCAAACAGGCCGCAGCTTGACGGGAATCGAGAGGGTGGGGTAACTTTGTACGTATGGGCGAAGAAAAAGCGAAGACAGAGAGAGCCGGCACCCTGTTTCCGATTTTCGGGCAGGGGCCGACCGGCATCGCGCGGCTGGCGGCTGAGGGTGAGAAGGCGGGCGGCGGGCATCTGGTTGAGTTTCGGATGATGGAGCCGCGGTCGCTGTTGAACCGCGTGGTGTCGAAACGGGGGATCTACTTCGACTGGAGCATCAATCCCTATCGCGGATGCGAGTTCGGCTGCCGCTACTGCTACGCGCGCTACACGCATGAGTTCATGGACAAGCGGGATCCCGAACAGTTCGAGCGGGAGATTTACATCAAGCAGCACGCGGCGTGGCTGCTGCGGCAGGAGTTGAAGGAAGTGCGGCCGGGCGAACAGATCGCGCTGGGAACGGCAACCGATCCGTACCAGCCGATTGAGCGGAACGCACGGGTGACGCGCAGTTTGCTGGAGGTGTTCGCGGAACGGCAGGGACTGAGGCTGGGGATTGTGACCAAGTCGACGCTGATCGAGCGGGACATCGATTTGCTGGTGCAGATCGCGAGACAAAACCGGCTCACACTGCACCTGACCATCACGACGCCGGATGCGAAGCTGGCGCGGATCCTTGAGCCGCGGGCGCCACGACCGGATTTGCGGTTTCGCACCGTGGAAAGGCTGCGGGCGGCCGGGTTGCGGGTGGGGATTCTGTGCTCGCCGCTGATGCCGGGCATCACCGATACGCCCAGGGCGCTGGAGGGGATGGCGCGGCGAGCGAAGAAGGCGGGGGCGAGCTTCTTTGCCGCGCAGCCGCTCTTTCTCAAGCCGTGCTCGAAGCCGGTGTTTCTGCGGTTTATTCAGGAGAATTTTCCGGAGCTGGAGAAAGCCTATGCGGCGCGCTACGGAGACCGGGCTTTCGTGTCGAAGGCGTATCAGGAGCGGGTTGGGGCGCTGGTGCGGGCGGTGGTGAAGAAGCACGGCCTCGAACACCGTTACAACGAAGTGCCGGAGCGGGAGGGTAAGCCGGTGTGGCCGGTGCAGGCGGAACTGTGGCCGGGGGCGGGAAAACAGGCGCGGACAGCGTAATTCTGAGGCAATTCCTGTTGCGGCGAGGCGTGGCGTTGCGTATATTGCGGACAAAGCGAAAGAGCAACGGAAAAGAGGAGAGTCTGCGCATGGCGTCGGTCGAAGCAACAGCCGTTATTGGGAAATCGGTTCAGATCCGCGGAGAAGTGAAAGGCAACGAGGACCTGATCGTCGAGGGTCTGCTCGAAGGAACTATCACGCTGAACGAACACAAGCTGACCGTCGGCGCGAATGCGCGCGTGACCGCCAACGTGACGGCGCGCGATGTGGTGGTGCAGGGCACGCTGCAGGGGGATATTCACGCTGCGGGACGAGTGGAGCTGCGGACCGGCTGTCACATGAATGGCGATATTCGCGCGGCGCGCTTGTCGGTGGAAGACAACGCGATCTTCTCCGGCAAAGTGGAGCTGGATGGCACGGCGGCCGCAGAGGCCGGAAAGGGTGGGATGGGTGCTCATCCTCCCGCCAGCGCGGTGCCCGCGACCCCGCCCAGCCCGCTGTTCGGAGCGAACTGAGAAGGCAGTCGGCAGCCTGTAGCAGGGCGACGCGAAAAGATGCGGCTCCGTATCCAAGTCAGGATGCGGAGCCGTTTTCCTTTGCTGCTCGACGAGTCTTCTACTCGATGTGGACCGTTGCGCTGAGCGGTGTGTCTGTGGACGATGAGCCGGCGAGAATCGTGTAATCGCCGGGGGCGAGCGTGAAGGCGTCTTTGCTCACATCGAAGATGGAAAGGTAGAGCGGGTCGAGGGTGAGGGTGACCGTCTTCGATTCCCCGGCGGCGAGCGCGACGCGATCCCACGCAACGAGCCGCTTGAAGGTGGATTCGCCGGTCGAGGCGGGCAGAACAGCGTAGACCTGGACGACTTCCGTTCCCGCGCGGCTGCCGCTGTTCCGCACCGTGAAGCTGACCTCGTGCTGTGAAGCCTTCAGCCCGGAGTACTCATAGCTGGTGTAGGAGAGGCCGAAGCCGAAGGGGAAGAGCGGGTCCTTGTGCTCGGACTCGAACCATTTGTAACCGACACGGACACCTTCTGTGGCGTCGTAGTCGAAGGGCGGGAGTTCCTCCGGGCGGCGCCGGCCCGCGCCTGGAGCTCCTATCAGACTGATGCCCGGGACCTCGGGGTGGGGCAGCTGGTCGTCGCTCTTCGCGAAGCTGATGGCGAGGCGGCCCGATGGGTTCACGTCGCCGAAAAGGATGTTGGCGAGAGACTGTGCGCCGCCGATCCCCGGATACCAGGCTTCGATGATGCCCTGCACGCGATCCGCCCACGGCATGCTCACCGGGCCTCCGTTTTCCAGCACGACGATGGTGTGAGAATTGGCCGCGGCAACGGCATCGACGAGCGCGTCCTGATGGTCGGGGAGCGCGATGGTCTTCGCGTCCCTGCCTTCACTCATCGGCTGGTTCACAAAAACGATGGCCAGCTGCGAGCTGCCGGCCAGCTTCGCGGCCGCTGTGGGATCGGTTCCGGGATCGAACTCGATCTTCGCGTTGGGCGCGTGCTTGCGGATTTCTTTCAGCGGCGAGGACGGGAAGTAGACGGTCTCCATCCAATAGGCGCCACCCGGGTGCGGATGAACAGAAGCGACGTTACCGCCGGGTGCGTCGACCTGCGCGGAGCCGCCCCCTGAGAGCACGCCAACATCGGCATGCGAGCCGATGAGGGCAATGGACTCGACAGACGCCGAGTTGAGGGGAAGAGCGTGGTCCGCGTTCTTCAGCAGGACGATGCTCTCGTCGGCGATATGCTCGGCGTCGTCCCGGCCGCGGAACGGATCGGGAACCTGCGTGACGGGAGGATTATCGATCACGCCAGTGGCGAACATGCTGCGCAGGACGCGATGGACCGCGTCATCGAGGCGCGACATCGGAACCTGGCCGCCTTGTACGGCCTGCTTGAGCGGATCGCCGAAATATTGTGAGCCGGGCTGCTCCTGATCGAGGCCGGCAAGGGCGGCGTGGACGGTGGAGTGCGTGCCGCCCCAGTCAGAGACCACGAAGCCCTTGAAGTCGAAATCCTTCTTGAGAACCTGGTTGAGGAGGTAGTCGTTCTCGCAGGACCAGTCGGTGCCGCCCGGAGGAGTGATGGTGTCCTTGTTATAGGAGCACATCACGCCGGCGGGATGGGCCATACCGATGGCGATCTGGAAGGCGAGCAGATCGCTCTCGCGGGCGGCGCGCTGGTCGATCTTCACGTTGACGATGGTGCGGCCGGTTTCCTGGTCGTTCAAGGCGTAGTGCTTGATATCGCCCATGACCTGGTTGGACTGGACGCCGCTGGCCAGCTCGCCGACCATGGTCCCGGCAAGGACCGGATCTTCGCCGGCGTATTCAAAATTGCGGCCGTTGCGGGGATCGCGGGCGAGGTCGACGCCGCCGCCGATGGACATGTTGTAGCCCATGTCGCGGAGCTCACGGCCGAGCACGGAGCCGAAGAGGAAGAGCGCGTCTTTATCCCAGCTGCAAGCGGCGCCG
The DNA here is from genome assembly GCA_003131625.1 of Acidobacterium sp. Lineage (GTDB taxonomy): Bacteria > Acidobacteriota > Terriglobia > Terriglobales > Acidobacteriaceae > Palsa-343. Next base: position 14,335 of record PKVY01000083.1, read on the forward strand.
AGAACCGACGGCAGCAGCGTGGCGTAGTGGCCGCCCTGCGCGGCGAGGCGGATGCCGACCGCGGAGTCGGCCTGGTTGATGCCGGGAATGCCGAGGCGCGGCACGCCCTGGACGTAGCCTGCGCCGCCGAGCGAGCCCTTCGGAATTTCAGCGTCGGCGCGGAGGCCGTTCCATCCGGTGCCATGGACGAAATTCATTTTTTCGTCGAGGGTCATTTCCTTCATGACCAGATCGGCGCGCCGATCTGGAGAGAGCGAGCGATTCATCCACGGGCGCGTGTCGGGTTTGGGCGAGGGGACGTTCTGCGCGGAGGCGGACAGCGTTGCGAGAAACACCGCGGCAGAAAAACAGCTCAGGAGGCGCTGCGTGGGAAACGGAAAGAACTGCATGAGGTCACCTCAAAGGCAAGGGAAATGCTACTGGCCTGATCGGACTCCCGTCAAGGTAAAACGTTTGAGTTAAAGATTCCAGCCCGGCGCCTGGCGAAATAGCTGCCTGCGTCTCGCAAGGCGAGACATCGGAGATCGGGCGACCTTCGAGGGGTTCAGCGGCGAAGAAACGGAGGAAGCGCAGGGCGCTAGTTCGTTCCGAAGGCTTTGTGCAGGGTCGTCACCCACTGCACGGCGAGGGTGCTCTGATTGCGGGGCGTCTCGTCGGTGTAGTGCTCGATTTCGTAATCGACTTTGATCAACTGGAAGCGATTGGGCCGGAAGCCGGCCGCGGTCTCGAAACAGCGTACGTCGCCGCCTTCGCTGGCGGCGGTGTAGCCAGGGCGGAACGCAAGATACCAGCGCGGCGTCAGCACCTGTTTGAGCTCGAAATAGCCTGCCCACTCGCGGAAGTCGGGAATGACGGTGTAGGGCATGACGAACCTGTCCTCTTCCACCTGAATGCTGGTGTGGCCGTACGCCCAGCCGGCGTCGAGGCCGAGGCCGGTGGCCGGCAGCGTACTCGGGTTTCTCTCGCCAGGGAAGAAATATGGATCCTGTCGATCCAGATAGGGACCGCGATAGGCGTCGACGCCCACGCGAAAGCCCTGGCGGATGGTGTAGCCGGCGCCACCAGCCCAGTTGCTGTACTGATCGCGTGCGAAGAGACTGCGCGGATTGGCGGGGGAGGAATTGGCGAACTGCAGGCGGCCGTCCCATTTGCCGCGGGTCACGTCCACCTGCGCGCCAGGCAGGCCGGTGGTGGAAATAGGGCTGTAGTAGTAGCCGTATTGCGGCGGCATATCGATCAGCGGATTGTCGGCGTCGTCGTAGCGGAGCAGGAACGAGCCGAAAGACGTTGAGAGCACGCCGGCACGCAGCAGGAGCGAACCCTTATCGGAAACGCGCGAGTAGTTGAGAGTCGATTGCAGGATGAAACCCTTCGCGCCGTAACCGGTCTCGTCGAAGTCTTCGTAGAAATAAGGACGCGTGACGAACTGGAACGCGCCGGTGACGCCCCAGTTGGAATTGATCTTCCAGACCGGATACGTGACGGAGCGAAAGCCGGCAGCCAGCGGCGAGCCAGATCGCGGCGGAGCCGAGAGCACGTTGGAGTCGAGGCCCAGGGCGCTGAGGGATTCGCGAAAATCGACGCCGGAGCTGGCTTCCTGCGCAAAAACGGGCCGCGCGGCGCAGGCCACGAGTGCGAGACAGCAGAGCAGGCAGCGGGCAGCGCTCTTCATCCCACCACCGCCATCTCCGATTCATCCACCTGAACGCGGTCCTGCAAGGCGGGCGACGGGCGCATGAGCGTCGCTGGCGGCAGGCTGAGGAAGATGGCCACAACGCGGGCATCGAACTGCCGGCCGGCATTTTCGCGCAGGATGGAAACGGCTCGCTCGTGCGTCATCGCGCGCCGGTAGGAGCGATCGGTGGTCATCGCATCGTAAGCATCGACCACGTGAATGATGCGCGCGTCGATGGGCGTCTCGGTGCCCGACTGGCCTTTGGGGTAGCCGGTGCCATCCCAGTTTTCGTGGTGCAGTTCGACGGCGCCGAGGTACGACGCGAAGCCCTGCACGCCCTCGAGTATGCGGCGGCCGATGACCGGATGCTGCTTGATGAGGATCCACTCTTCTTCGGTGAGGCGGCCGGGCTTCTGCAGCACACTGTCCGCGATGCCGATTTTGCCGATGTCGTGGAGTAGTGCGCCGACGCGGATGCGTTCGACGTCGTCCGGGCTGAGTTCCATGGCCGAGGCAATGGCGCACGACAAATGGCTGACGCGCCAGCTGTGTCCGGAGGTGTAGCCGTCGCGCGCGTCGAGGGCGCTGGCCAGAGAGCCGACAAATTCCAGGTAAGCGGAATGAAGATCTTCGCCGGCGGCGCGCACTGACGCTGCGGCGCGGTTGTAAATTTCGGCCAGCTCGCGAATCTCGAGAATCGAAGAAGGCGGTCCTTCAAACTCCGTGAGCACGCCGGTGCGTGCGGCGTGGCGAAGATTGGAAACCACGGCGGCGATGGGCTCGACAATGGAGCGCGCTGAGGCGATGCTGCACAGCAATGCGATCAGCACGGCGGCGATCGACAGGGTGAGGAAAAGCTTGTGGAGCCTGGCCTGAATGGGGGCTACGGCCTCGTCGACATTTTCGAGGCTGCGCAGGACATAGCCGCCGCCCCAGGACTGCATGGGCGCGGAAATCCAGTTCGCGCCGTGGAGGCGCAGATCGCACTCGGCCCGGTCGCCGCAATCCGCGAGGGTTGTGGTCAGGCTGGTGAGGGGAAGGTTCGGCAGGTTCGACGCAATCACGGTTCCGTTATGAAGGAGAACCGCCGGAGTGGTGAGCTCTGCAAAGTTGAAATACTCGCCGACGGAAAGCGATCCGACATTGCCGTCATCCTGATCGATGGCCACCGATGCGACCTGGAAGGTTCGGCCGTCGAGCACGAGAAGGCCTTTGCCGGCGTGGTCGAGCTGGGCGGGATCCAAAGGCAGGAGCTGGCTTCCGTTGTGCGCATCCTGGACGGGCTGGCGGACCACTCCGGCGAGGGGGGCGCCATTGGGGGCGGAGACCAGCAGAAAATCGAAGCCCATGTGTTCGCCCAGCTCGCGCAACTGATCCTCGACGGTTCTGCGCGCCGCCGCGCTCTTTGGATTGGAGAGCAGCAGCTCGATGCCGGCTTTCAGCGCGGAGTTTTCCCCCGCCACTTTGAGAAAGCGGCTGTTCTGCAGATCGCCTTTGGCGTGGATGTTGGCGATCGCGACCTGATTCGCCCGCAGCGATACGCGCAATCCGTCGCGCACCGTCGACTCCACGAAGCGCTGGATCATCCAGAAGCTACCCGCCAGCAGGACGGCGAACGGGACGAAGCAGAGGAGGAAGGTTCGAGTTCGGAATCGCGTGGTCAATGGGTTTTCCCGATGCGGACAGCGGGGTTCATCGGGACTCCTGGTTCGCATCCTCTTCAAGAGGGATAAAGAAATCGGCGACGGCATCGTGGCCGGTTTCAAGAGTGATCGATTTGCGGAAGAAGCCGGCGTACTTATGCCAGGCAACGACGGTATATTGGCCCGGCGGAACGTCGGGAATGCGGTACTGTCCCGAGCCGTCGGCGCGCGCGTACCAGCGGTTGGGAGTCACGACGATGGTCGCTTCCATGTTGGGATGGAGATGGCAGTAGACATCGACGATGCCTGCTTTGGGGAACATCACTTTGCGGTTTTGCCCCTGGTCGTAACTGCCCAGATCGAAGCTCTTCGCCTTCGACAGAGAAAAGATGTTATGGAAGATCGGATCCATGTTGGGGAATGAGACCGTCGATCCGGCGGAGATGACGAGCAGATCCGGTGAGAAGCGGCGGTCGAGCTGCGCGACCTGCGGCACGGGCGCCGTGCTTGCGGGAACGACGCCGGCAGGAGCCGCACCTTCGAGGTAGATCACGACGCGCGAGCGCTCGAAGGCGAGCGGGTCGGTCTGCGTATCTTTGCCCAGCTGCACCGTGGCGCCGCGCTGGTAAACCGAGACAGCAGGAGTAACGCTGCGCTTCGTCAGCTTCCGCTTAATCAGGATGGTGCCGGTGATGTTCTCAGCGGACGTCCCGAGAGCCAACGCAGCGAGAAGGACGAATACAGTTGGGCCTTTGCATCGCATAGACGGAGCCCTTTTATGTGACGAATCAATCTCTTTGCGCGTACGCCCCGCCGCGGGTGTGGGGACACTGCGGGGTGCTGAGATTCCGCGGTTAGTCTAGGGGTGGATGGGGGGTAACGAGAATACAACTATCCGGGGAGCAGGGTGCGGCGTTCAGCGCTCAGGGTTCAGGAAAAGCTCGAGGGCGCGCGAGCACTCAGCGTTCGGCGATCAGCGGCAGCGGGGAGCCAGCGGTTGCTTTGTTGGCTCTTGTTACTGCGGTGATTGGTCGGGATCCATGAGCTTCTCCGCCAGATAGACATACATTTCTGACTGGGTGCGGGCTTGCTGTTTCAGATCCGCTCCGGCGCCGTGCCCGCCTTCCGTGATTTCGTCATAGAGGAAAGGCTCGTGGTACTCCTCCATTTTGGCGGCGAACTTGCGCGCATGCTGCGGGCCCACGCGATCGTCGCGCGTTGTGGTGAAGATGAGCGGCTCCGGGTATTTCACATCGGGCTTGAGCTGGTTATACGGCGAGATCGAGGCGAGGAAGGCACGCTCCTCCGGCACGCTGACCGAGCCGTACTCGCCCACCCAGCTGGCGCCCGCCGCGATCTGCTCGAAACGAAGCATATCGAGCAGCGGAACCTGGATGACGATCGCGTTCCAGAGGTCGGGATGCTGCGTCATCTCCACGCCCATCAGCAGGCCGCCGTTCGAGCCGCCCACGATGCCGAGATGACGAGGCGAGGTGATCTTGCGCGCGATGAGATCTTCGGCCACGGCGGCGAAGTCGTCGTAGATGCGCTGGCGATGCGTCTTCAGCCCGGCTTCGTGCCACGCGGGGCCGAACTCGCCGCCGCCGCGAATGTTGGCCAGAACAAACACGCCGCCCTTCTCGATCCATAGCTTGCCGCGGACGGCTTGGTAATTAGGCGTCGAGGAGATTTCAAAACCGCCGTAAGCGTTCAGCAGCGTCGGATTCTGCCCGTTGAACTGCATGTCCTTGCGATGGACGACAAAGTAGGGGACTTTGGTGCCGTCCTTCGAGGTCGCGTAGAACTGCTCGACGGTGTCCCGCGAGCCGTCGAAGAGCGGAGGCTGGGAGCGGGCGAGCGTCAGTTGCCCGGTGGCCGCGTCGCCAGAGAGAAGCGAGGGCGGGGTGAGGAAGCTTTCCGATCTGAGGAAGAAAGCCTCGCTGGTGTCGCTGGCGGTCACGATTTCGATGGCGCTGTTTTCAGGAAGGTCCAGTGCCTTGCGGGTCCAGCCCGTCTTGCCCACCGGCGTGTAGACGTACGCCTGGCCGAGGACGTGCTTGAGCGTCACGATGACCAGCCGCGAGCGAGTAGTGGCGTAGCCGTCGAGGAATTCGTCCGCGGTGGGCGCGAAAACCACCGTGGGATTCAGGTGCGCGGGGTCGCGCATTACATCGGCCAGTCTGACCGCGAGCAGCGAACCCTGGGTAAACGTCGGCCCGCCGGGCATCGGCGTCCAGTCTTGGCGGATGTCGATCAGCATACGGCCGTCGAGCAGCCCGGCGGGATTGGCTTTGAGCGGAATCGCGAGTTCCTTCAGGCCGCTCGGGGTTTTGATCCACCAGCGGTTTTCAAAAAACGTAACACCACGGACGAAAAATGTAGCTTGGTCGCCCTGGGCGTCGTGATCCACGCCCGCGAAGACGTGGATATCGTCGGGTTCCCCGCGAAAGACTTCCTTTGCGCTGTCGAGGGGCGTGCCGCGCTTCCATTCCTTGACGACAAAGGGATAGCCGGACTTGGTCATGGTGCCGGCGCCCCAGTCACGCTCGATCAGCAGCGTGTCCTTGTCGACCCAGCTGATGCCCTGCTTGCTGTGGGGCGACACGAAGCCGCCGTCGACGAACTTGCCGGATTTCAGGTCGAACTCGCGCGAGGTGGCTGCGTCTTCGCCGCCCACGGAAAGATCGAACACGCAATACTCGTCGTCCGGATAGAGGCACGAGGCGCCGTGATAGACCCAGCTCTGGTTTTCCGCCTTGCCGAGCGCATCGATGTCGAGGACGGTTTGCCAGTGCGGATTCGGATTGGCGTAGTCGGCAATCGTGGTTTTGCGCAGCAGGCCGCGCACGTTCTTCTCATCGTTCCAGAAGTTGTAGACGTCGTTGCCGCGCAGATCGGGCATGGGCAGCCGGTTGGGGTCTTCGGAGACTTTGAGCGCTTCTTCCTGCCAGGTGGCGAAGCGCGGATCGGCTTCGAGGATCTTCGCGCTGCGCGCATTTTCGGCCTTCACCCACTCCATGGCGCGTGGGCCGTTTGCGTCTTCCAGCCAGATGTATTTGTCTGCAGGATCGGAAGACGGCGATTGCGCGCGGAGAGCGGCGGCTGAGAGGGCAAGGCACATAACGGCAAGAGCGCAGGAGAGCAGAGCACGGCCATTCGGCATCAGGGAAACTCCGGAAAGGACAGTGCCTGCCACTGTACAACAGCGATGCGAGAAAGAAGAAGACGCTCCGCCGAGACAGCGTCCTGATCGAGGGCCGAATCTGATGCGATTTCGTAACCTCGTTCGAAAGTTTCGTCCAGGTGAGATCACCCGATATCATGCGGACTGGTGCGTGCTATTGATGCAGGACTGGGAAAGACGGCCAGATGCTGCCCTGCATTTCGAGAACGAAATGCGGCGGGATACGGGATGGGCCCGGATCGGCACAAGTTGGTATACAGACAGGCGTATAGATAATCGAGGGAGGGTGCGGCCATTAAGGAAAGGGAACGGCGATGAGCACAGTCCTGGTGACGGGAGGATCGGGGTTCATCGGGAGCCATTGCATCCTGCAACTGCTTGCCGGCGGATATCAGGTGCGGACCACCGTGCGATCGCTGAGTCGTGATGCCGATGTGCGCGCGATGCTGAAAGTGGGCGGCGCGGAAGCCGGCAATCACCTCTCGTTTGTCGAAGCCGATCTGGAGAAGGATGCTGGCTGGGTGGAAGCGGCCGCCGGTTGCGAGTACGTCCTGCACGTCGCGTCGCCATTTCCGGCGACGGTCCCGAAGAATGAGGACGAGCTGATCACCCCTGCGCGGGAAGGAACGTTGCGCGTGCTGCGCGCCGCCCGCGATGCGGGCGCGCGGCGCGTGGTGATGACCTCGTCGTTCGCCGCGATCGGCTATGGCCAGAGGCCGCAGACGACGCCGTTCACCGAGATGAACTGGACCAACCCCAGAGCCAAAGGATTGCAGCCGTACGCCAAGTCGAAAACTCTGGCCGAGCATGAGGCGTGGAACTTCATGGGCCGTGAACGCGGAGGGCTGGAACTCACCGTGGTCAATCCGGTGGGCGTTTTCGGGCCGGTGCTGGGCGCGGACTATTCGACGTCGATTCTGGTGGTGCAGCGGATGATGGATGGCGCGATGCCCGGTTGTCCGAAGCTCCACTTCGGCGTGGTCGACGTGCGCGACGTCGCCGACCTGCACCTGCGCGCGATGACCCATCCTGCCGCCGTGGGCGAGCGCTTTCTCGCCGTCTCCGGCGATTTCATGTCGATCCAGGAGATCGCAAAGGTGTTGAAGAGCCGCCTGGGCGTCTGGGCGAAGCGCGTGCCCACCTGGCAACTGCCGAACTGGCTGGTCCGGTTGGCGGCGCTGCGCGATCCCGCGGTCAGGCAGATTCTCCCTGAGCTGGGCAAGCGCAGGAACGCGACCAACGAACATGCCAGGAAGCTTTTGGGCTGGGAGCCGCGTTCGCGCGAGGATGCCATCGCAGCGACGGCAGAGAGCCTGGTGCGGCTGGGTCTGCTGAAAGACAGCCGGAAAGTGCAGGTCCAAAGTTGAAAGTCATCATCACCGGCGCCACCGGCATGGTGGGCGAAGGCGTCATGCTGGAGTGCCTGGAGAGTCCCGCCGTCGACGAAGTGCTGCTCGTCAGCCGCAGGCCGTATGGCGCTTCGTACCCGAAGCTGAAGGAATACATTGTCCCGGATTTTATGAATCTGGACGCAGTGGCGGATCAGCTCAAAGGCTACGATGGGTGCTTCTTTTGCGCGGGCGTGAGTTCGGTGGGCAAGAACGAAGCGGAGTACACGCGCCTCACCTACGACCTCACTCTGAATTTTGCCCAGACGCTGGCGAATCTGAATCCGACGATGGTCTTCGTTTATGTTTCGGGCGCGATGACCGACAGCTCGGAGAAAGGCCGCGTAATGTGGGCGCGCGTGAAGGGGCGCACTGAAAATGCGCTCACGCGCTGCGGGTTTCGCGCTGTCTATAACTTCAGGCCTGGAATGATGCGGGCCATGCCTGGACAGAAGAATCTTCCCGGCCTTTATAAGGCGCTGGGCTGGCTGTTCCCGATCGTGCGCGCCGTGACGCCGAACCAGGTGAGCACGCTGCGCGATGTGGGACGTGCGATGATCCGGTGCGTGACACAGGGGTATCCGAAACAGATTCTGGAGATTCGCGACATCAACGCGCTGGGCAAGGCCTGACTCAATCAGGGGCTGGCACAAACGAAACCGGCGGCATCGTTGGGATCGCCGGTGCCGTTGTACTTCGCCACCTGAGGATATGGGCAGAGCGGCCTGGTCATGACGGCCTTCCGGGTGCCGTTTTCCTGCGACGCGTACTTCGTCGCAAAGATGTCCTCCGGCGGAGCATCTTTCTCGACCCAGTCTTCGAGCGCATCGAAAAGCCCGAATTTTGAACCTTTGGCGGTGGGGAGGCCGAACTGTCCGAAGGCGCTGGGACCGGGGCCGCCGGTGCAGTGCTCGACGCCTGGAGCCATGTAGAGTCGGACGAAGGAGTCGACTTTCGCGGCGCCCATCTGCTGCTGCACGCTCTGGTAGTAGGCGATAGTGTTCCAGGGCGAGATGGCAGGGTCGTTCCAGCCGTGATAGACGATCAGTTTGCCGCCGCGCGCGGCGAAGCGGCTCAGGTCGGGATCGGTGGAATCGAGATCGGCGGCGGTCTTCTGCGTGGATTGCTCTACTGCAGCGCCGAGATCGGCGGTCAGCGGGTTCCATTTGGGATCGCCGGTCACCATGTAGCGGAAGTCGTTCTGCGTATATTGCGCGGCGGCTGAGGCTCCAGGGCCTTCGCCGACGACCCAAATGCCCCAGCCTGTTTCATCGCCCATGGTAAGGCCTGGAAATAACGTCGCGCCATGGCTGTCTTTCGCGCCGGCGCAGATGCTTCTGAGCGCATCGATCTGCGGCTGGGTGAGGCAATCGGTGGAATCTTCGCCGGTGCAGAGAAGCACCGCAGGATCGAAATGGCATTTGGCCGGATCGGCGATGATGCCGTCCTTCAGGCCGTCGAGGGCATCGCAGGCGGCGAGCGAGGCTTTTTGAATGGCCGGCAGTTTCAGGTCAGAAATGTACGCTCGCGGATCGCTGGTGAGGCTTTGTGTGGCGGCAAGACCCGCGCCCAGCAGGTGCGACCAGTTATTGGCGGGTGCGCCGGCGAGAATGCCGTCGTAGTCTTCGGGAAAGCGCTGCGCCTCCATCAGCGCCTCGCGGCCGCCATCGGAACAGGCGTCGAAATAGGCTTTCGACTGGGGCTTGCCGTAGTAGGCCTGAATGAGTTGTTTCGCCAGCTCGGCTGTGAGATGGACTGCGCGCCAGCCGAAGTCCTTCACCTTCTCAGGATGGCCAAAGGCCCAGCTGGCATCGCCGGGTTCCGCGCGATGACCGGCGTCTGAACCGGCGACGGCAAAGCCGCGGATGAGATAACCGGCCATCTCGCGCCCGCCGATGGAACCGGCGAATCCGCCATTGCCTGCGCCAAGAAGGCGGCCGTTCCAATCCTGGCTCGGCAACCAAACTTCGAAGTGGATTGCCGAGTCGCTGGTCGGGCGCAGCACACCGGCAACGCGGCAGAAGGCAGGCAGCCTTGTGAGAGGCGCGACGCCGTCGATGGCCAGCGTACCCGACGTTACGGATTCTGCCCGCGTGATGGTGGTGTCCTGCAGCGTGAGGTGTTCGAGCGCGGCACAGTCCGCGGCATGCAGCAGGACGAGACTTTGCGCTGTGAGCACGGCTGCCAGCACGGCCAGGTTTCGCAGCATCGAGGTCGCAAGTCCTTTCCGCTTCGGAACCTTTGTATCAGAAGCGACCATGGCTTCTTTCCCCCTCCTGAAAGAGCTGCGCTCAACTTCGAGTCGCGCATCGAATAAGATGGATGTATCCCCAATTCCTGAGAGCTGCATGATCTCCGTTAGCAACGTCACCATGCGCTACGGCGCTAAAGTTCTGTTCGAAGAAGTCTCGACCACCTTCACGTCTGGCCGTCGTTACGGCCTGACGGGGCCGAATGGCTCCGGCAAGACCACGTTCATGAAGATTCTTTCTGCCGACCTCGACCCGCAGAAGGGCAACGTGGTGCGCCCGCGCAAGCTTTCGGTCCTGCGCCAGGACCAGTTCGCCTTTGACGCCTATCGCGTCATCGACACGGTCATCATGGGCAACAGAGGCCTGTGGTCGGCGCTGGACGAGCGCGAACACATCTTCTCCAGGCCCGATCTGACCGATGATGACGGCATGCGCCTGGCTGAACTCGAAAGCATCGTCGGCGAAGAAGACGGCTACACCGCCGAATCCGACGCTGCCGTTCTTCTGCAGGGCCTCGACATTCCCGATGAGCTCCACGAGCGCAAAATGTCGGAGCTGCAAGGCGGCCAGAAAGTCCGCGTGCTGCTGGCGCAGGCGCTGTTCGGCAAACCGCAGGCGCTGCTGCTCGACGAGCCGACCAACTACCTCGATCTCGACTCGATCCACTGGCTGCAGGATTTTCTGACGCGCTTCGAAGGCACCCTGATCACCATTTCGCACGATCGCCACTTCCTGAACAGCGTCTGCACGCACATCGCCGACATCGACTACCAGACCATCATCACGTACACAGGCGGCTACGACGACATGGTGCTGGCCAAGACGCAGATTCGCTCGCGGCTTGAATCGGAAAACGCGCAGCGCGATAAGAAAATCGCGCAGCTGAACGAATTCATCGCGCGCTTCTCTGCCGGAACGCGTTCGTCGCAGGTGACCAGCCGCAAGAAGGAAGTGGAACGGCTACAAACCACCGAGCTGGCGCGCTCGAATATCGCGCGCCCTTACATCCGCTTCGACCAGAACCGTCCTTCCGGCAAATACGTGCTCGAAATCGAAGGCCTGCGCAAAACCTACGGCGACCTCACGGTGATCGACGGTTTCAGCGCCGGCATCATGCGGGGCGAAAAGATCGGCCTGATGGGACGCAACGCGCAGGGCAAGACGACCATGCTGAAGTCGTTGCTGGCCAACCAGCGCGATCTCGCCGAAAAGGGCTTCGTGCTCGACGCTGGCCGCGCGAAATGGGGCCACGAAGTGCAGATCGGCTACTTCCCGCAGGACAATACCGGCGTCATCGAACCGGGCACCACGGTTCTCGACTGGCTGCGCCAGTTCGACGCCAAAGCGACCACCGAAGACATTCGCGGCATCCTTGGCCAGATGCTTTTCCGCGGCGAAGAAGGGCTCAAGCCCACGGACGCGCTTTCCGGCGGCGAAGCGGCGCGGCTGCTGTTCTGCAAGCTGATGCTGCAGAAGCCCAACCTGCTCATCCTCGACGAGCCGACCAACCACCTTGACCTCGAGGCCATCAACGCGCTGAATATCGCGCTGCAGCGCTACGAAGGAACAGTGCTGTTGGTCACGCACGACCACGACCTCATCGACGAAGTCGCGACGCGCATCTGGCATTTCGAGCACGGCGCTGTCGAGGACTTTAAAGGTCCTTACGAGGAATACCAGCAGGCAACGGCTGCCGCGCGATCGTGACGTTCTGGCCCTGGCCCCTGCCTGATCTCATCGCTTCCCCAAATGTGGAAAACTTGTCAAGCTTTTTCCGTACGGTAGCAAAGTGTTGTCTCTCATTCCAAAGCACTTCCACCCTTATACCCTCAAAGAATTTTGGCCGGTTTTCGACCCAGACTTGGTATTCTGATAATAGGGATAAGAAACAAAAAAGGCCGCGCTCGAGCGCGGCCTTTTCCGTCCCCCGGAGGGAATCCCGTGCCTGTCCCTGCACAACCCGGCTGCCTGACACGCGAAGGCCTTACCGCCGCCACGTCTGTCGTCCGACGCGACCACCCCTGTGACAAAAGCGACCGTCATTATGACAAGAACATCCGCCTGTGTAGCAAACCCGGCCGTCTGTGTAGCAAAGACAGCCGCCTCGCAACTGATCCATTTTCAAAAGCATCCAGCCACGCGCATGTTGTCGAGCTGGTCAGCCCCCAACCCAACCCCAGCCAAATCAATCACNNCCGCAGAAGGGGGGAGGGGGAGGGGGGGTGGGTTCCCACCACACTTTAGTTTTTCCAGAGCTACCGGCTCCACGCTCCCGGCTTCAGGCCCAGGCAAGATTTTCCACAAGGTTACGAATTTCTGTCCGGTAACCTTTCCAACTCGTTTGCAAGGCCTTAAGAATCTTGTGGTTAGCTCGCGCCGAGGATGGAACGGCACGTGCACTGGAAGCAGGTGGGTTGGTGTCTTCAGGAGGCAGCATGGAAGAGTTCCCGATGCAAACGGTGTCGCCGGTCGTGAAATTCGTGGTGCCGCTGATCGCGGCGGTGGCGATTGCGGGCGGCCTAACGGTGTATGCGGTTCACGAGCACCACGCGGCGCAGAATCTGGCGGCGGAGAATCAGCAGGCGACGGCGGAATTGACCTCGACGCGCGGCCAGCTGAGCGATCTGACCGCCAGGGTGAATGCGCTGGCAGCGCAACAGCAAGTCGCCGCACCACCGGCGCCTGTGGCGGCCGCGGTCACTCCTCACGGCGCAGCCAAACCACGAGCCAGCCGCGGGGCGGACCGGCGACTGAGCCGGATGCAGGCGCAGCTGGACGCGCAGGGGAAGGCGATTGAGGAGACGCGGGGCGATCTGACGAACACGGCGACCCAGTTGACGGGGTCGATCGCGAAGACGCATGACGAGCTGGTGGTGCTGGAGAAGAAGGGCGAACGCAACTACGTCGAGTTTGACATTCAGAAGTCGAAGCAGTTCCAGCACGAAGGGCCGATCAGCATCAGCCTGCGCAAGGCCGACACGAAGCACCAGTTTGCCGACCTGCAGCTGACGGTCGAGGATCGCAACCTCATCCAGAAGCACGTCAATCTCGATCAGCCGGTGATGTACTACCAGTCCGACAGCGAGCAGCCGATTCAGATTGTGATCAACAACATCACGAAGGATCACATTCACGGATACGTGAGCGCGCCGAAGTATCGGACGTCGGAGCTGACGTCGATGGCGGACGCGAGCGCAACCCCGAACCCGAATCCGAACGCGAATCCGGCGGATGGCATGGTGGGTGACACGCAGCCTGCGGCGAGCACGCAGCCTGCGCCGAGGAAGAAGCTGACCGTACCGCCGCAGTAAAGGGGTCGCTGCACGGCGATGGTGGCCTCGCTCGCGAGGGGTCCGTTATACTTTGCCTTCGCGATGAAAATACTGGTCTGCATCAAGCAGGTGCCGCAGAA
>PKVY01000052.1 GCA_003131625.1 Acidobacterium sp.
ATCGCCGCAGCTATCAAATGGATGGGGCGAATCTGCGCGAGGCGATGCGGGAAATCGATCTGGACCTCGGCGAAGGCGCCGACATGATCCTGATGAAGCCGGCCATGCCTTATCTTGATGTGATTCGCGCGGCGCGGGAGCGTTTCGATGTGCCGATCGGCGCCTATCAGGTGTCGGGCGAATACTCGATGCTGCAGGCGGCCTTCGCGCGTGGCTGGCTGGACCCGCACCGAGCCATGATGGAGACGCTGCTCTCGATCCGTCGCGCCGGCGCAGGCTTTATCGTGACCTACTTCGCGCAGGAAGCGGCGAAGGCGCTGGCCTGAGTCTCGGTCCAGCTCCGCACAGGGTTTGAGGCTTAAACAGCAGGGGTGGGCTGGCTTGTCAGGGCTTCGGCGCTGTCCGTATCCGCGGCATCGTCCTGAAATCTGACCAAGACGGCGAGCGGCCAATGAAGCGTCTTCTTGCCCATCCACGTAATGAGCTGCCCGCTTTCCAGCACAGGGTTGGAAGCGAAGAAGATTGGCGTCAGCACGGTGAATGCTTCCCGAACCAGCAAGGCTCCCACGCACGCGTGCAATCCAGCACCCAATCCAAATTGCCCACTCGGCTTTCTGCCCACGTCCAGCCGATAGGGCTCGCTGAACCTGGCCGGATCGAAATTGGCGGACATCACCTTGAGCGCAACCTTTGCGCCTTGCGGAATGCGGACGCCGCCAACCACCGCCTCTCTGTGAGCTTTGCGCTGGAGGGTGTGAACAATGCCCGCGTAGCGCAGAAGTTCCTCAACGGCATTCGGCATAAGCTGGGGGTTCGCCTGCAGCCGACGCCACTGGTCAGGATTTCTTAGCAATGCCAGCCAGGATTTTGCCAGAAAGCTCGGCAGCGTTCGCGATACGGCCATGAACATCGCCTTGCTGACCGTCACTTCCTTGCTCTCCGTCATCTGGTCGAGCCGCTCTTCCGCTTCTACCGGACTCCAACGCGCGCTTCGTTTCAGGGCTGGATTGCCGGTTTGCGAATCACCGCCGCCGCTTTGCCATTCTTTTTCATAAAGCAACGACGCCACAATGTCTGCAACGTCCTTGGCCGAGGATTGCGGCGTTGGGCTCAAACTCAACAGAAGCGCGATCGACCACGGGTGCGTCACATCTCCCATAATGTCCATCTGCCCTTTGCCGGTGGCTTCCCGAAGCACCGTTTCACCGGCCACTTGCATTTTTTTCCGCCAGCCGCCGCTGCTCACCTCGGCGATCTCAGCGCGCACCTGCGAGAAAACCACCGAGTGCGATGCTTCGTCCGCGCCGGTCTGAATTTCCTCGCCTTCCGGTGTTGCCTGATAAAGCGCCCTTTCCCTGAGCGCGGCGCTCACGTCCGCAAAACGGCTCAGGACCCACACGTCACGCTCCGTGTCGAAGTACGGCTCAGTTGGCGGTGGTGGATGGAAATCCGGATCCATGACAGTCGTTAACCTGGTACCCCGTCAATCGGGATGAATTATGGAGATCTTACCGTCAGGTGACCGAGTTTGGCGCGGCAGATCGCGGAAGAAGCGCGCGAATCCTCCAGCGCTTCGAGCGCATCTTTCACCCAGGACTCCGGTGCGTACAATAAACAGTTTGGGGCGGGTGCACGCGAGCCTGGTTTCTGAACGGAGCATTTCTTGGCAGATACGATTTACGACGTTGCAATTCTCGGCGGCGGGCCAGCCGGATACACGGCCGCAATTCGCGCCGGGCAGTACGGGCTGAAGGTCGCGCTGATCGAAAAGTCCGAGAAGCTGGGGGGAACCTGCCTGCATGTGGGCTGCATTCCCACCAAGTCGCTGCTCTTCAACGCCGAGGTTTACGACTACGTGAAGCACGCGAAGGAATACGGCATCGAGGGGCTCGGCGAAGGCAAGGTGAACTGGCAGGTGGTGCTCGACCGCAAAAACCAGATCATCACCAAGCACGTGAAAGGTCTCGACTTCCTGATGCGGAAGAACGAGGTCACTGTGATTTCCGGATTCGGAAAGCTGACGGGTCCGGCAAAGAACGGCGTGCTGACGGTTGCGGTCGAGGGCGGCAAAGGTGCGAGCGACGTTCAAGCGAAGAACGTGATCCTGGCCACGGGATCCGATGCGAAGCTGCTGCCGGGATTGACGGCCGACGACACGATCCTGACCAACATCGAGATTCTCTCGCTGAAGCAGATTCCAAAGTCGCTGGCGATCATCGGCGCGGGAGCAGTAGGCGTGGAGTTTGGGTCGATCTTCCGCAGTTTCGGCTCGGAGATCAGCATCATCGAGTTTTTGCCGCGGGTGGTGCCGAACGAGGACGAGGAAGTCAGCAAGGAGCTGGCGCGCGTGTTCAGGAAGCGCGGCATCGACATCAACGTCGGCGCGAAAGTCGAGAAGGTCGAGAAAACGAAAACCGGCGTCAAGGTGACCTTCACGGCTTCGGACGGAAAGAAGGTGGAGAAGGAGGCGGAGAAGGTTCTGGTGGCAGTGGGCCGCGCGCCGCGCACGGAAAACATCGGACTGGAGAAGACGAAGATCAAACCGGAGCGCGGGTTCATCAAGGTCAATGAGTGGATGCAGACGGAGGAGCCTGGGATCTATGCCATCGGTGACATCGTGGCCGGCTTGCCGCAACTTGCGCACGTCGGAGCAATGGCCGGCATGGTGGTTGCCGCGAAGATTGCCGGCAAATATGCGCGGCCGGTGCGGCGCGATCGCGTTCCGGCCTGCACGTATACGGAGCCGCAGATCGGCAGCGTGGGGCTGACCGAAGCGCAGGCGAAGGAGAAGGGGTACACGGTCAAAGTCGGCAAGTTCCCGTTCTCGGCGAACTCCAAAGCGTCGATCGTCAATGCCCACGAGGGTTTCGTGAAGGTCGTCGCCGATGCGAAGTATGGCGAGATTCTCGGCGTTCACATCATCGGTCCACAGGCGACGGAGCTGATCGCGGAAGCGGTGACGGCCATGGAACTGGAAGCGACCGTTGAAGAGATGATGTTTACGATTCATGCGCATCCAACGCTGGCTGAGGCAATGCTGGACGGCTTTGGCAGTGTGGAAGGAATGGCGATCAACGTTTAGTAACAGTTTCTGTTACGAGTTTCGACTCTATGATCCTGAACCTTCTCCAGCTCGGGCGCGTTCCTTATGGCGAAGGCCTCGAGCTGCAACAGCGCCTGGTCGAAGCACGGTATGAAGACCGCATCGGCAACACGCTGGTGCTGCTGGAACATCCGCCGGTGCTCACGCTCGGGCGCAATGCCAGCCGAGCGAACATTCTCGCCAGCGATCAGTTCCTGGCGTATCGCGGCGTTGAAGTGCACGAGATCAACCGCGGCGGCGACGTGACGTATCACGGACCGGGACAGTTGGTGGGATATCCCATCTTCGATCTGCGCAGCTTCACACCGCGGCTTGGCGCTGTCGAATATGTGCGACTGATGGAAGAAGCCCTGATCCGTACCTGCGGCGATTTCGGCGTGCAGACGACGCGGGTTGCGGGTCGAACTGGCGTGT
Organism: Acidobacterium sp.; assembly: GCA_003131625.1. Lineage (GTDB taxonomy): Bacteria > Acidobacteriota > Terriglobia > Terriglobales > Acidobacteriaceae > Palsa-343. The sequence goes on from PKVY01000052.1 coordinate 3,518, forward strand.
GGACCATCGCTGGTGGTTCGATCCCGGAAAAGAAGATCGCAGCCATCGGCGTTCACATCGCTCGCGGCATCACGTCGCACGGATTTGCATTCAACGTGAACCCGGACCTGCGCGACTTCGAGCTGATCGTGCCGTGCGGCATCGCCGATCGCGAGGTGACGAGCCTCGAACGCGAAGCGGATCCGCCGCCGGCGATGGAGGCGGTGCGCAACGCTGTGGCGCGCCAGTTCGGACATGTCTTCGATCATCAGGTTCTGTGGGTCGAATCACTGGCGGATCTGCTGCCGAACGCAGAAGCGGCCAGGAAGCCGGTGGCCGCGAGTGCGGATTTATAATCGGACGTTGCACGGAACTGTGCCCGGAAGCCCAGCGCCGAAGCTCTGGCGCCGAAGCTGCTGTTTCATTCGATCTGCACCACGTGTCCCGAGCGGAGAGAAGAACTCATGCCAACCGATGTCCTGATGCCCCAGATGGGCGAGTCGATCTTCGAGGGCACCATCACGAAGTGGCTCAAGAAGCCGGGCGACACAGTCCAGCGCGACGAACCGCTGTTTGAAATCTCTACCGATAAGGTCGATGCGGAGATTCCTTCGCCGGCGGCTGGCGTGCTGACCGAGATCAAGGCGGCAGAAGGATCCACCGTCCAGGTGAACACGGTCGTCGGCGTGATCGGCGATGGAGCGTCGGCGGCAGCCAGCGCTCCGGCGGCGAAACCCGCACCAGCCAAGGCTGAAACGCCACAGGCTCCTGCCGCGCCGGCAAAAGAACAGAAGCCGGCAGTGGAGCAAAAACCGGCCGCAGCGGGGCCGGGGCAGGACGTCATCATGCCGCAGATGGGCGAGTCCATCTTTGAAGGCACGATCACGAAATGGCTGAAGCAAGTCGGGGACACCGTGCAGCGGGATGAGCCGCTGTTCGAAATTTCGACGGACAAGGTCGATGCGGAAATCCCTTCGCCTGCCGCTGGAGTCCTGACGGAGATCAAGGTTCCCGCAGGGCAGACCGTACAGATCAACACCGTGGTGGCCGTGATTGGCGGCGCTGGCGAGGTGGCAGCAGCGGCGCCAGTTCCTGCGGCTGCGCCAACACCTGCAAGAGCGCCAGGACCGACCGTTAGCGTTCCGGAACCGGCTGAAGCATCCGAAGCCGAGCATGCGCGTTCATCACCACTGGTGCGCAAGATTGCGCGGGAAAACAACGTCAACCTGGGCGCGGTGCGGGGCACTGGCGCCGGTGGACGCGTCACCAAAGAAGACATCCTCGCCTACCTCGAGAAGGGCGGACCTGGAGCGGCTACTTCCGCACCTTCAGTGGCTAAACCCGCGGCTCCTGCTCCTGCCGTCGCGCCGATTCCGGGTGAGCTGGTTCCGCTCAGCCGGATGCGCTCGATCATTGCGCAGCGGATGGTGGAGTCAAAGCGGACCAGTCCGCACGTCCACACGGTTTTCAAGATCGACTTCACGCGCATCGTCAGGCTCCGTGAGAAAGAGAAGAACAAATACGAGCAGCGTAATGGCGTGAAGCTGACCTACATGCCGTTCATCACGCGTGCGGTGATCGCCACGCTGCGCCGGATGCCCATCGTGAACGCATCGCTCGAAGGCGACGCCATTCGCTACCACCAGCACATCAACATCGGCATCGCGGTTGCGCTCGAATGGGGCCTGATCGTGCCGGTGATCAAAGAGGCCGAAGAGAAGAACTTCCTCGGTATTGCCCGTGCTATCGCCGATCTGGCGGAGCGAGCGCGGAGCAAAAAGCTGAAGCCCGACGAGGTTGCTTCAGGGACCTTTACGATCACGAACCCCGGCATCTTCGGCGAGCAATTCGGCATGCCGATCATCAATCAGCCGGAGAGCGCCATCCTGGGCGTCGGCGGTTTATTCAAAGAGCCGGCGGTGGTGACCAGCGAGGACGGTACCGACTCGATTGCTATTCGCCACTTCCTTCACTTGACGCTCGGCTTCGATCACCGGATCATCGACGGCGCCGATGCGGGCAGGTTCATGGCCGAGGTGAAGAAGTACCTCGAGGGGTGGAACGAGGAAATCGGGTAAGAGAAGCGAAGAAGCGGTTAGCAAAAAGACGGTCAGCAAAAAAGCTGTCAGCAAAGAACCGGTCAGCGGTAGTCAGGGCTGAAGCTCGACTTGCCTGGTGCTGTGCTGCATGCGCTCTTCGCACTAAAGTACCGTCCGAGAGGGGGGTACCCCCCTCCCCCCGGGTCAGTCCGGCATTTTAGATTCAAATACTTAGGGATAGTTTACAAACTCGACAACATTGGACTGCTCGCCCTTCACAGCAACGCCTGCGCTTCCAGCACCCGCTCCACGGCTTCCTCGGGGGTAGAACCGACGGCGGAAAGATGGCCCATCTTGCGGCCTTTGCGCGGCTGGTGTTTCTCGTAGAGGTGAACGCGAACGCCCGGAATGGCCAGCGCGCGATCGAAATGCGGAGCGTGGTCGAGCCAGAGATCGCCGAGCAGGTTGGCAATGGCGGCCGGCATGACGACGGAAACATCGCCGAGGGGCAGATCGCAGACGGCGCGCACCGCCTGCTCGAACTGGCTGGTGACGCAGGCGCGTTCGCTGGCGTGGTAGCTGTTGTGCGGGCGCGGGGCGAGTTCGTTCACGAGCAAATCGCCGTCCGCGGTGAGGAACATTTCGACAGCGAGCAGGCCCTCGAGCGTGAAGGAGTCGGCGATGGCGCAGGCCAGTTGTTGCGCGCGCGCTTCGATCTCCGGCGAAAGGAGCGAGGGGATGACGCTCCAGGCGAGAATCTGGTGTTCGTGGTGATTGGTCGCCGAGGGAAAGCTCTTCGTCTCGCCGCGCGGTGAACGCGCGACCATGACGGAGATTTCGCGATCGAGATCGAGAGCCTGCTCGACGACGCACGGTTGCCGGCCGAGGAGGAGCCAGGCGTCGGACGCAGTGGTCTCGTCGCCGAAACCGATCTTCACCTGGCTGCGTCCGTCGTATCCGCCGTGAGCGCTTTTGACGAAGCAGCGGCCGCCCAGCGCTGAGACGGCGTCGGCAAGGTCCAGTGCGGATCGCGCAGGGTGCCAGGGGCCGAGGGGGAATCCGCGCTCGCGCAGCCATTCCTTTTGGCGAATGCGGTTCTGAATGACGTGGAGCAACTCGGCGGAAGGCCGCACCGGCGCGTATTTCGCCGCGGCCTCCAGGCAGGCGATGGAGACCTGTTCGATTTCAAGGGTGACCACGTCGCAGCCGCGCGCGAGATCGGCTGCGGCCCGCTCGTCGTCCCACCCGCCTTCGAAGCACGCGTCGACGACGAAGCGCGCGGGGCAGGAGGGATCGGGATCCATGACGTGGATGCGATAGCCGAGCGAGCGCGCAGACATGGCGACCATGCGGCCGAGCTGCCCGCCGCCGAGAATGCCGATGGTCGCGCCGGGAAGAATCGCTGCGGTCATTCCGGCAGGCCCTGAGCCGGCAATACTAACCCCAGAACTTCTTTGGTGCGGGCCTCGCGCCAGGTGCGGAGCCGCTCGCGCAGATCGGGATCGGTGGTGGCGAGGATCTCCACCGCGAGCAGTGCCGCATTGGCCGCGCCCGGACGCCCGATGGCGAGCGTGCCCACCGGCACGCCCTTCGGCATCTGCA
>PKVY01000005.1 GCA_003131625.1 Acidobacterium sp.
TCGAGCACAAGCGCGACGTCGTTATCCTCCTCGACTCCATCACCCGTCTCGCCCGCGCCTACAACACCATCGTTCCGCCCTCCGGCAAAGTCCTCTCCGGCGGCGTCGATTCCAACGCTCTGCAGCGCCCCAAACGATTCTTCGGCGCGGCGCGCAACATCGAAGAAGGCGGCTCGCTCACCATCATCGCCACCGCCCTCGTCGATACCGGCTCCCGCATGGACGAAGTCATCTTCGAAGAGTTCAAGGGCACCGGCAACATGGAAATCATTCTCGACCGCAAGCTCGTCGACAAGCGCGTCTTCCCGGCCATCGATATCCAGCGCTCCGGCACCCGTAAAGAAGAGCTGCTCATCCCCAAAGACGAGCTCGCGCGCACCTGGGTTTTGCGCAAGGTGCTCAACCCGCTGTCCCCCGTCGAAGCCATGGAGTTGCTGATCAGCCGGCTCGATAAAGTCCGCAACAACGCAGAATTCCTGGCCACCATGAACTCGCTGTAAGCGCGGCAAACTGGCAGGTGGGTCGCGTCTGCAGAGGCCTGAGACCCGGCTGCTTTCAATCTCTGGAGGTCGGGCTCGAGTCCCCGCCTAATGCATGGAGCAGGCCAAGCGGGACCCGCCTTTCGATAACGTTGCTGCCCTCCGTGTCCTGGATATCCGCAAAGCCCTGGTCGTCGACCGATACGATCACGAACGTCCCCGTCAGCTTCTCAGCCCACACTCGCTGGCCCACGTGCGGATTCTTCATTTCCCGAGTCTACGCTCGCCGGAAACTCAAACTGACCCACTGCCGCTTGCAATCATCGCTTGACGCGTCCATCCGCCCGGGCCAGAATGGCATCATACGGAACCAGTGTCCCCATGGCCCAGCAAACTTTTCACCCGGGGAGAAACGTCTTTGTTGTGAACGATTCGCCCGGCGGTCCTTACAGTGCTTTTTTTGATGACGATGGCGAGGCTGGATATTTCTACGCTGTCGATTTGACTGCCGACAATCTGATCCTTGACGTTCTTCCCATCTATGACGTGCGCAGCGCCCCGGATCGGCTCCGCCGTGCGTCGTTGTCCATCGTCTGGTCGCCCGACGGCCAGAAATGTGCGCTCCTGATCAACGGCAATCCCCACGCCGTCTTCGATTTCGCAGCGCAGCGCGGCTACTCGCGCGCCCCCATGCCCCGGACCTTCCAACAAAAGCGCGGCATCTGGCCCTCCACCGATCACGCCTGGTCCGACGATGCCGTCGCCTGGCTCGGCATCCGCAAATCCGCCTGATTTCTCGCCTCAAACCATCCAGCTTTGCCCGGTCGCGGCTTCAACCATCCAGTTTTGAACGGGGCACAGCTTTACAGCCTGCGGAACAAACGGGTTTTGTATCAGGGCACGACTTTGGTCGTGCCGTAAAGCTTGCAAAGTGAAGTGGGCTTTAGCCCCTGCAGCAGTTCGTTTTGAAGGGGCACAGTCTGAGCGCCCGCAGTACCGAGGGCGACTCTAGCTTGATCCAGAGTCGGAACGGGAAGCGATCCCGCGCTGCAGCTTTCTCGACAGCAGGATGCTCCCCACGCAGAATCCAATGAACAGGTAATAGCCGGGCAGGATCTTCGAAGCATTCGTCGGGATCAGCACCTGTTGCACGTTCGGCACGCTGCGTAAGCCGTCGAACGCGCTGCCGATCACGCCATTGAACGCGACAAACGACATGAAGATCGCCAGCACCATCACGTCGGCCATGGACCACTTGGATAGCTCGAAGGCCAGCAGCTTGACGAAGCGGCTGGTGCGCAACAGCGCCGGCCGGAACAGACTCGCCCCGAGCGCCAGCATCTTCAGCGTCGGGAACACCACGCTGAAGAGGATCACCAGCACGCCCACCACCGTCATCTCCGGCCGGCCCATGTGGATCAGCGTCTGAAACACCTCAAACACCGTCTTGCTGCGGTAGTACAGCGACTGGTCGCGAAACTCGATGGGCGTGCCCAGCAGGGTTGCGTCAATCTTTGTCACGCGCACCTCCACCTCCAGCATGGGGCTCAGCACGCCGCCGGCCAGCATTGCGAGGCAGAACAACATCAGCACCACAACGGCGCCTCGCCCCAGCGCCGGCCTGCCGGCCATCAACAGGATGAATCCCAGCGCCGCCGATGCCAGCACCGTGCGATAGTACCGATTCAACTGCGTGTCCGCTGCCGCGATCTTCTTGCCAAGGGTTTCCTCGCAAGTGGCGCCATCCGAGCACCCATAGTGCGTCAGGATGGCGTTATAGGTGGTCATGTCCGTGTTGCCGAACGTGTTCGCGACCGCATTGGCCAGCACGCCGCGAATGGAGTCCCTGAAGGCCTTTTGCGTTTGCCGCTTGGCCAGTTCCGCCATCACCACGTCGGTGTACTCGGGCACATGCGGGCGCAGCGAATCGATCATCTTGTTCACGAACATCCCTTCGATCCCGCCGGGCTTGCCCGTAGCCTTGGCGCCGGGCGACGTCTTCGGCGTCTTCATGCTGTCCAGCAAGGCGTACAGTGATCGTTCAACCATGGGCCGGAGAGTCTTGCTCTGTCCCTTGAGATCGAGCTTGTCGACTTGCGCGTTGAGCATCGGGCCGATCAGGTTGCGCCATTGGTCGGCGCTCAGGATTCCGTAGCGCGCGTTGGTGATCTCAGCCAAATCGGTACGCATGAGACGGCGCGCGGCCAGGCCATCCACAGTCTTCCAACTGAACCAGAGGGCCGGCAAGAGCAAAACCATGGCCGCAGCCAAGCGGAAATCGAACGGGCGCGAATGCTGGCTCGGTGTCGGATCCACCGGTGTATCCACGATATCCATGACGGTGATCACCAGTATAAGAGCGGTCCCGAGCCGTCAGGAATTCAATCGCGAAGAGTCGTTTGGCGCGTTTCTCGCGGCGTGCTCCTGAGATTCGCACCTGTGGGCAAAATTCGTCCCGATAAGTCGGCCAGTGTAGAGGAATCTGGCTCGGCATCCGCAAATCCGCCTGACGCGCGTTCCGGCTCAAGCTCCCCTGCTTTGAAGGGGCACAGCTTTACAGCTTGCGGAAACGGGTTTGTGTCAGGGCCCGACCTTGGTCGTGCCGTAAAGCCCGCAAATAGACCTGGGCTGTAAAGCCCTCTCATTTTTGGGCTCTTTTCGGCACGACTGAAAGTCGTGCCCTGACACGGGACGTAGCTGGTTTGGAGAAGGCGGCGACGCGGATCCCGGGTCTCAAATCGAGACCCGGGCCAGCCAGACGTTGTTGCTGTTGATCCGGAGGAACCGGTCAGATGCGCATCGGCATGATGATGCAGCGGTACTTGTACTCGTCGGAGCCGCCTTCGGGACGAATCTGGCCTGCCGACTGCGCGTCTCGGCAGAATACGGCGACACCACATCATTCCCATCGGCAGCCTGCGACGGGGCGTTGGCGCGTTCGTTCCTTAGTCGTCCAACGGGAATTGCGCAAAGCCTGGTTCGACCGCTTTATGGAGCGATTTCCCAGGAAGCGGCGGGAGTGCCGGGGCTTCCGGTGCTCGTAATTGTCGCCCCGTTCATCAGCCAGACGTACACCTGCTCCGTGGTGCTGTTCCGCCACAGGATGCCGGCCCGACCGCTTCCGTCGTAGTCGCCAA
>PKVY01000114.1:0-15927 GCA_003131625.1 Acidobacterium sp.
CCAGGTTCACCCCACAGCAAGCAGCGGACTCCCATATCCTCCGCAGGTCAATACGACGTGACCATCCGCCGCAGTACCCAGGTACTGTCCCCTCCCAAAATGGTCCCCCTCATGTCTCGCCCCGACCCAAACTTCAATTCGCGCCAAATCAGGATCAACACCCAAAAGAAACCTAAGAGCCCCGCACCCTGCGCAACATCAGCACCGGAAGAAACCTGCCCCGCCCGCCACCTCAGGATCAGCACCCAAAAAACCTGGATCCCCACGCCAGGTTCACCCCACAGCAAGAAGCTAGCCCCTTCTGCCACCTGATAGTCAATAAAACTCTCTTCGTTTCAACCCAAAAGTACTGCCGATCCGGCATCCCCGTTCCTTTTTGAAACACCATAGTTCAACTCTGCCCCTCTGCCCGGTTCTTCAGTCGTCCCACACCATGAAAACCGCGAATCCTCGCATTTCCTCTTTTTTTGTCAAGTTTCCACCACTTATCCAAAGTAACTTCAGTCATTCCACACCACTTATCACTCAAAGATATTTGGCCGGTTTCCTCGCTCAATCTGATATTCTGAACTTATAGAGTAGAAAATGAAAAGGGCCGCCTGCGAGCGGCTTTTCTGCGTTCGCTGGTCGTCTTTTCACCAGCCTCCTTCCCCTGACCGCTTCGTCGCTCGCTTTTGGCTCGTTTCTCACTCGTCTTTCGCTAACGACTTCGCTGGCCCCTCATCGCACGCACAAGTATTTTGGAATCACATGCGTTGACAACTTGCACTTTCGATTCAAATACCTAACCGTGGTCCCTTCAGGAGGCGCATTGCACGCATTTGAAAACACAATAGAAACCCGCAACCTATCCCGGAATCAAATGGATAGCTCGCCCCCGATCCGTCCCGTCTCAATGAAATCAAATACGTACGCACCGTCAGGGGTGGGGAGGGGGAGGGGGGCGGTGGCCCCTGGTACTTAAGTGCGAAGCGCCCTCGGCTGCTCCTGATCCCTGAGCCCTGTGCCCGGTGCCCCGTTCGGATACACTGAGGTCTTCCATGAACCCGCTCTCCATGCACTTCGACAATCTCGCCTCGACCAAAGACGACATGGTCGCCTTCATCGAAGGTCATGGCATCCGCCGCGTTCCCGCTCATGCCGGAGACGAGATTCCCACCATCCTCTGGGAAGACGAAACCAACCCCGACAGCTGGAAGGATTTCGTCGAGACCGCGAAGGCTGCCGGCGCCACCTTCATCACCATGAGCGACGTCGTCCTCGAGAAGGAGGACCTCGAACTGCTCATCGAGGAGCTGCAGGAGCAGGACTACAACATCGAGATGGGTGCAGCCTCCTCCGAGCTCGACGAGGCCCAGGCTCTGGTCAGCCACATCGGCAAAATCGGCCACGTGCAGCTCGGCTTTCCTCATCAGGGCATCGTGTTCCTCTACGAGACCTCCACCGAGTGGTACGACCGCTATCGCCAGCTTCTCGATTCGGTCGGCGACCTCGGCGACATCGTCTTTGAAGATGATGACAACGAAGACGAGCAGCCCTGAGCCTTTGCCGTGAGCTCCTCCGATCAGGTCCTGAGCAGCACCGCCGACGTCCTCGTCGCCCCGGAAACTTCTAACTCGGCTGAACCCATCGCAGCACGACCGCGCCAGCGCTGGATTCTCAGTCCGTGCCGAACCGAAGAAGCCGCAGCGCTCGCCAGCGCAGCGAGCATTCCAACGCTGATCGCCGAGCTGCTGATCGCTCGGGGAATCCGCACCGCAGCCGAAGCCGACGAATTCCTCAACCCGCGCATCGAGCACCTTCTCGATCCCTACTCGATGCTCGGCATGGATCGAGCCGTCGACCGCATTCGTCAAGCCGTCGCCGCCCACGAGCCAATCCTCATCTACGGCGACTACGACGTCGATGGCACCGTCGCCACCGTGCTTCTGAAAACCACCATCGAGAGGCTCGGTGGCTCGGTCCGCTTTCACATCCCGCATCGCCTCCTGGAAGGCTACGGGATGCAGCGGGAGATTCTCGAAACCGCCGCCGGTGAAGGCATCCGTCTCGTCATCAGCGTCGACACCGGCATTCGAGCCTTCGCCGCTGCCGATGCCGCTGCCGAACTCGGCCTCGACCTCATCGTCACCGACCACCATTTGCCCGAGCCGGAACTCGGTGTTCCACGAGCCCTGGCCGTGCTGAATCCCAATCAGCCCGGCTGCCAATACGCCTGCCGCCACCTCTGTGGAGCCGGAGTAGCCTTCAAGCTCTCCCAGGCCCTGCTTGAAGCCTGGGACCTCGAACGAGCACGAACAAAAATTCTGCCCTCGTTCCTCAAAATGCTGGCCATTGCCACCATCGCCGACGCCGTGCCACTCCTCGGCGAAAACCGGGTCTTCGTCGCCCTCGGCCTCGCCGAACTCCGCCGTCCTGTCGGATTGGGCCTCCGAGCCCTGATGCGAGAAGCTCAGATTGACCCGGCCCGTCGCCCGCTCACGCCCATCGATGTCGGTTTTCGCCTGGCGCCTCGCATCAACGCCGCCGGCCGCATGGATGTCGCCACCGAAGTCATCGAACTGTTCACCACCCGTGACGTTGCCCGCGCCAACGATCTGGCTGCGAAGCTCGAACGCCTCAATCAGGAGCGCCGCGCTGCCGAAGCCGCCATGCTCGCCGAAGTCACGACCCGCCTCGACGAACCCTGCTTCCGCGAAGCCCGCTGCATCGTTATGGATGGCGATGGCTGGCATCGCGGCGTCATCGGCATCCTCGCCTCTCGCATCGTCGACCAAACCGGCAAGCCGGCCATTGTCGTCACGCGTGAGGACCAGGAAGCGTACGGCTCCGGCCGCTCGATCGCCAGCTTCCATCTGCTCGAAGCCATCGAAAGCTGCCACGAAATCTTCACCCGCTTTGGTGGACACGCCCACGCCGTCGGCTTTTCCCTCCCCTCCGAGCGAGTCGACGAACTGCGCACTCGGCTCGCAGCCTACGCCGCTGAACATCTCAGTGAAGAAGACCTGGGCAATCCGCTCGAATGCCACGCCGAGCTGCCGCTCGACCAGATCACGCCCACGTTATTTTCCTGGCTGCGCCGCCTCGAACCCTACGGCATGGGCAATGAAGAGCCGGTCTTCGTCTCCCGCAATGTCCGCACCACGGCGCTCCCGCTCTTTATGAAAGAGCGACACGTCCGCCTTCGCGTCTTACAGGGTATGACTTTCTCCGCCGTCGGCTGGAATCTCGCCGACCGCATCCGCAGCATGCAACTCGCACCAAACTCAACAGTCGACCTGGCCTGGCGCCTCCGCGACAACGACCACCCGGAGTTCGGCGGACTCGAGCTGGAGATCGCCGGCATCGAGCATTGCTAACAGTCTTTTGCTACCCGCTACCGGCTACAGGCTACCGGCTCGCACGCAAATTCACAGTCCGCGCCTCGACAGCGGACGACGCACATCTTACTGTTAACCCATAGAGCTTTTTCCGTCACACGGAGAATCGAGGTCCCTCATGACCGCTGTGGCCACCATCCCTGAAATCCTCAACGCAGAAGAACTCCGCCAGATGGACGCCTACTGGCGCGCCTGCAATTATCTCTGCGCCGGAATGATCTACCTCTACGACAATCCCCTGCTGCGCGAGCCGCTCAAACCGGAGCACATCAAGCAGCGCCTGCTGGGCCACTGGGGCTCCGATCCTGGTCAGACGTTCCTTTGGGTGCATCTCAACCGCCTTATCCGCAAATATGACCTGAACATGATTTACATCTGCGGTCCCGGCCATGGCGCTCCGTCGATGCTGTCGCATGCCTGGATGGAAGGCACCTACTCCGAAATCTATCCGGACAAAAGCCAGGACCTCGAAGGAATGCGCAAGTTCTTCCGGGAATTCTCCTTTCCTGGCGGCATCGGCAGTCACTGCACGCCGGAAACACCAGGATCGATCCACGAAGGTGGCGAGCTCGGCTACAGTCTCTCCCACGCTTTCGGTGCGGCCTTCAACAATCCCGATCTGATCGTCAACTGCGTCGTCGGCGACGGCGAGGCAGAAACCGGCCCCCTCGCGACCTCCTGGCACAGCAACAAATTCCTCAACCCCGTGCGCGACGGCGCCGTTCTGCCCATCCTGCATCTGAACGGCTACAAGATCGCCAATCCCACAATCCTCGCGCGCATTCCGCACGAGGAACTGGAGTGGCTCCTCCGCGGCTACGGATGGGATCCGCACTTCGTCGAAGGCGACGATCCCCACGTCATGCACCAGACCATGGCCACCATGCTCGAGCATTGCATCGAGCACATTCGCGCCATCCAGCGCGACGCTCGCGAAAACGGCAAGCTCACCGGAGGCAACGCCGGATGGCCACGCTGGCCGATGATCGTGCTGCGCACGCCCAAGGGCTGGACCTGCCCGAAGGAAGTCGACGGCCACAAGCTCGAAGGCTTCTGGCGCGCCCATCAGGTCCCGATCCTCGAGGTCCGTGAGAATCCGAAACACCTGCAGTTGGTGGAAACCTGGCTGCGCAGCTACCACCCTGAAGAATTGTTCGACGAGAAAGGCCGGCCGATCGCCGAGCTCCGCGCTCTTGCTCCGCAAGGCGCTCGCCGCATGACGGCCAATCCGCACGCCAACGGAGGACTCCTGCGGCGTCCGCTGCACATGCCGGATTTCCGCGACTACGCCTGCCAGCTAAAGAAACCCGGCGCCGAATACGCGGGCCCGACGGAAATTCTCGCGCATTTCCTGCGCGATGTGATGCTGAACAACCCGGACAACTTCCGCGTTTTCGGTCCGGATGAAACCGCTTCGAACCGCCTTCAGGCCATCTACGAAGCCAGTCCGAAGACCTGGATGGAAGAAATCAAACCCGAAGACGCCGACGGCACCGAGATCGCGCCCGACGGCCGCGTAATGGAGATGCTCAGCGAGCACACGCTCGAAGGCTGGTTCGAAGGCTACGTGCTCACCGGCCGCCACGGCTTCTTCTCCAGCTACGAGGCCTTCGTCCACGTTATCGATTCCATGTTCAACCAGCACGCAAAATGGCTGGAGAAATCGAAGAAAGAACTTCGCTGGCGAGCCGCCGTCTCCTCCATCAATCTGCTCATCACCTCGGTCGTCTGGCGGCAGGATCACAACGGCTTCTCGCATCAGGACCCCGGCTTCCTCGACGTTGTCGCCAACAAGAGCGCCGACGTCACCCGCATCTATCTGCCTCCTGACGCCAACTGCCTGCTGAGCGTGGCCGATCATTGCCTGCGATCGAGCGATTACGTCAACGTCATCGTCGCCGACAAGCAGCCGCACCTGCAGTATCTGAGCATGGACGCCGCCATTCTCCACTGCACGAAAGGCATTGGCATCTGGGACTGGGCGAGCTCCGACAGCGGCGTCGAGCCCGATGCCGTTCTCGCCTGCGCCGGCGACATCGCCACCATGGAAGCGCTGGCGGCCGCAGCCATCCTGCGCGAGCACTTTCCCGACATCAAGCTTCGTTTCGTGAATGTGGTCGATCTCTTCCGTCTGCAACCGGCAACAGAACACCCGCACGGCCTCTCCGATGCGGAGTTCGATTCTATCTTCACCACAAATAAACCGGTCATCTTCAACTTCCACGGCTATCCCTTGCTGATCCACCGGCTCACTTATCGGCGGCACAATCACGACGACATCCACGTGCGCGGCTACAAAGAGAAGGGCAACATCAACACGCCTCTGGAACTGGCGATTCTGAACAACGTCGATCGTTTCAATCTGGCCATCGACATCATCGACCGCGTGCCGCGGCTGCGCGACATCGGCTCGCACACCCAGGACTGGCTGCGCGATCAGATCACCGAGAGCATCCAGTATGCCCACACCAACGGCATCGACAAACCGGAAATCCGCAACTGGACCTGGCCGCAGTGAGCGCCAACAATGAGCTGATCCTTGCCGTCAACAGCGGATCCTCGTCGCTGAAGTTCGGCCTCTACCGCCATCCGCCGGGCAACGGCAATCCCGAACCGCTGCTCGCCGGCGGAGCCAGCGGCATCGGCCATCCCAACGGCCGCCTGCAGATCGCCGACGCCAGCGGCGCTTCGAAACTCGACGAGGCCTATAAGCTCACCTCGCAGGGCCATGCCCTGAAGGAAATCCTCGACGTCATCGAGCGCCTCGGTCACGGCCGCCCGCAGAGCGTCGGTCATCGCGTCGTCCATGGCGGCCCGCATCTGCGCGAGCACCAACTCATCGACGATGCGTTGATGAAGAAGCTCGAGGCCGCCACCCAGTTCGCCCCCATCCACATCCCCGCAGCCCTCAAACTCATCCGCGAAACCGAAAAGCTCCTGCCCGACGCAAAGCAGTATGCCTGCTTCGACACGGCCTTCCACAGCACCATGCCCGAGAAGGCTCGCCACTTCCCTTTGCCGCAACGTCTCTACGACCTGGGCATCCAGCGCTTCGGCTTTCACGGCCTCTCCTACGAGTCGATTGTCGTCCGACTCGGTTCTGAGCTGCCGGAACGCGCAGTCTGTGCGCATCTGGGCGCGGGCGCCAGTCTGGTCGCCCTGCGCCATGGCCAATCCATCGACACCAGCATGGGCATGACGCCCGTCGGCGGTATCCCAATGGCCACGCGCAGCGGCGATTTCGATCCAGGCGTCGTGCTGTTTCTGATGCGCACGGAGCAGTTGTCAGCCGACCAGCTCGAATCGCTCCTGAATCACGATTCCGGGCTGGGTGCGCTTTCCGGCGGTGAATCCGACATGCGTCTGTTGGAGCAATGTGCAGCCAAAGGCGACAAGAAGGCCATTCTGGCGATCGAGGTCTTCGCGACGGCCGTTCGCAAGCAGATTGGCGCTTATGCGGCCGAACTGGGCGGCCTCGATCTGCTCGTCTTTACCGGCGGCATCGGCGAGCACAGCGCAGCGGTGCGCAACTGGATCTGCGATGGCCTCGAATTCCTCGGCATCACCAGCGGCGATCCAGCGCAGTGCGCAAAGGTGCGGGTCCTGACCAGCGAAGAAGAGCTGCAGATCGCTCGAATCGTCTGCCGCCTGCGCCAGTAGACCGCAATTTCCCTATCAGGAGACCGCTACCGGCTGCTGGCTGCAGGCTACTGGCTACTGGCTGCCGGCTGCCGCCTGCCGGCTGCTGGCTGCTGGTTGCTGGCTACCGGCTGCTTCAAAGCAGTTGACGCCGCTTCTTCCGGAAACGAATAATAAAGATTCGCCTTGAAGAATCCCAGCATCCTTAAGAAGAAGGAAACGTCAGACGTGATCCAAACCAACAGAGGCAGGCAGCCGCAATGAGCACAGCGGTCGCTGGCCAGCGCGAGAACCGGACGCCGAGTTTCTGGCAGTCCACGAATGGCAAAAAAGCCGTGATGGCGGTGACCGGGGCAATCCTGTTCCTCTTCGTCGTCGGACATCTGGCCGGCAATCTGCAAGTCTTCGAGGGCCCCGCAAAGATCAACGCCTACGGGCATTTCCTTCGCACCATCGGCGAAATCCTCTGGGCAATCCGCATCATCCTCATCGTCTGCGTGGTCCTGCACATCGTCGCGACGGTCCAACTCGCCCTGCTCAACTGGAAGACGCGCCCGGTCGGCTACTCGCGCAAGAAGGCCATCAACTCCTCGTACGCTGACCGCACCATGTATTGGAGTGGCCCCATCGTCCTGGCCTTCGTCATCTTCCATCTCCTGCAGTTCACCGCCGGCTACATCCATCCGGAGTCGCAGTTTATCGACGGCGACATCTACCACAACATCGTGGCGGGCTTCAGCGTCTGGTGGGTTTCGGCCTGGTACATCTTCTCACTGCTCTTGCTCGGATTTCATATGCGCCACGGCCTGTGGAGCATGTTCCAGTCGCTGGGCTTGAACCATCCCCGGCATACGCCGGTGCTCAAGCAGGCGGCTCTGTGGATCACCATCGTGATCGTTGCCGGGTATATTTCGATCCCGATCGGCGTGCTCGCGGGATGGGTAAGGTGACGGCCATGATGAACCTGGACGCAAGGATCCCCACCGGCCCCATCGAAGAAGCGTGGGACAGCGCGCGCTTCGAGATGAAGCTCGTCAATCCCGCGAACAAGCGGCGGCACTCGCTGATCGTGGTGGGCTCGGGCCTGGCCGGAGCATCTGCCTCGGCAACGCTGGGCGAGCTGGGCTACAACGTCAAGTGTTTCTGCTTTCAGGATTCGCCGCGGCGCGCTCACTCGATCGCTGCGCAGGGCGGCATTAACGCGGCGAAGAATTACCAGAACGATGGCGACAGCATCTACCGCCTGTTTTACGACACGGTGAAGGGCGGCGACTTCCGCGCACGCGAGGGCAACGTCTATCGGCTGGCGCAGAACAGCGTGCACATCATCGACCAGTGCGTGGCGCAGGGAGTTCCGTTTGCGCGCGAGTACGGAGGATCGCTCGATAACCGGTCCTTCGGCGGCGCGCAGGTTTCCCGCACCTTCTACGCGCGCGGCCAAACCGGACAGCAGTTGCTGCTCGGCGCGTATCAGGCGCTCGAGCGGCAGGTGGACACCGGTCAGGTCACGATGATTCCCCGCACTGAGATGCTGGACCTCGTCGTCATCGACGGCCAGGCGCGCGGCATCGTCGCGCGCAACCTCATCACCGGCAAGCTCACCGTGCACCTCGCTGAGGCCGTGATTCTGGCAACGGGCGGATACGGCAACGTCTATTACCTGTCGACGAACGCCAAAGGATCGAATGCGACGGCCATCTGGCGAGCGCACAGACGAGGCGCGCTGTTCGCGAATCCCTGCTTCACGCAGATTCATCCCACGTGCATTCCCGTCTCCGGCGACTATCAGTCCAAGCTCACATTAATGTCCGAATCGCTGCGCAACGACGGGCGCATCTGGGTTCCAAAGCAAAAGGGCGACAAGCGGCCTCCGAACGAAATTCCGGAAGACGAGCGCGATTATTACCTCGAGCGGCGGTATCCGAGTTTCGGCAACCTGGTGCCGCGCGATGTGGCTTCGCGCAACGCCAAAGCGATTTGCGACGAGGGCCGCGGCGTCGGCGAAACAGGCCTGGGTGTTTACCTGGATTTATCCGATGCGATTGCGCGCCTGGGTGTGGAGACGATTCGGGAGCGCTACGGCAATCTCTTCGACATGTATCAGCGCATCACCGATGAAGACCCATACAAGGTGCCGATGCGCATCTACCCGGCGATTCATTACACGATGGGCGGCCTGTGGGTCGATTACCAGCTGCAGAGCAACGTTCCCGGATTGTTTGTGCTGGGCGAGGCGAATTTCTCCGACCACGGCGCGAATCGGCTGGGCGCCAGCGCGCTGATGCAGGGATTGTCGGATGGCTACTTCATCATTCCGTACACAGTCGGCAACTATCTCGCATCGACGAAGCTGAGTAAAGTCACGGCGTCGCATCCCGAGGCGCAGGCCGCGCTGGCTTCCACACAGCAAGGCGTCGCGAAGCTGCTCGCGATCAGGGGCAAGCGCACCGTCGACTCCTTCCATCGCGAACTGGGCAAGATTATGTGGGACGACTGCGGCATGTCGCGCAACGCCGCGGGCCTGAAAGAGGCCATCGGCAAGATTCGCGCATTACGCGAGGAGTTCTGGCAGAACCTGAATGTGACGGGCTCGGGCGACGATCTGAATCAGAGCCTCGAGAAAGCTGGGCGCGTGGCGGATTTTCTCGAACTGGGCGAGCTGCTGTGCATCGATGCGCTGGAGCGCAATGAATCGTGCGGCGGGCACTTTCGTGAGGAGTATCAGACGCCGGATGGCGAGGCGCAGCGCGACGACGAGCACTTCAGCTACGTGGCAGCGTGGGGCTACACGGGAGCCGGCAAGCCTTGGGATCTGACCAAAGAGCCACTGGAGTTCGCCTACGTTCATCCCAGCCAGAGGAGCTACAAGTAATGAAAGTGAAGCTGACCATCTGGCGGCAAAAGAACCCCGACAGCAAGGGGCAATTCATCACCTATCCCGTGGACGTCGTGAATGGCGAGATGTCGATGCTGGAGTGCCTCGACGTGCTCAATGAAACCCTGATGGGTCGCGGCGAAGAGCCGGTGGCCTTCGAGCATGATTGCCGCGAGGGCATCTGCGGATCCTGTGGCTTCATGATCAACGGCATTGCGCATGGACCACTGCCGGCAACGACGGTTTGCCAGCTGACGATGCGGCACTTCAAAGATGGCGACGAGCTGGTGCTGGAGCCGTGGCGTTCGCGGTCGTTTCCCCTCGTGAAGGATCTCGTGGTCGACCGGCGCTCCTTCGACCGCATCATTCAGGCCGGCGGTTACGTTTCGGTTTCGACGGGCAATGCGCCCGATGGCAACGCGATTCCCGTGGGTAAGGAAATCGCGGATCGCGCGATGGACGCGGCGGCCTGCATCGGCTGCGGCGCGTGCGTGGCCGCGTGTCCCAACGGATCGGCGGCGTTGTTCACCGGCGCGAAGATCGCGCACCTCGGCATTCTTCCCCAGGGCAAGCCGGAGCAGGATCGCCGCGCGGTGCGCATGGTGGCGCAGATGAACGTCGAGGGCTTCGGCAGCTGCACCAACATCGGCGAATGCACCGGCGTCTGCCCGAAGGAAATTCCCCTGGAGGAGATCGCGAGAATGAACCGCGACTACCTCCTCGGCGCGTGGCGCGAACGGGGCAACGTGGTCACCGCGATTGCTCCCGTGACCGACTGGAATTTCGGAGAAAAGTAGGCCGTGTGGCTGAGTTGGGTCAGGCCGCTTTTCTCAGCAGAGCGGCAACCCCTTCCGGGTCCCTCTCGATAACTAAAAGGTAGGCGCGCGCGGGAGCATCGGGAAACTTGCGCCGCTGTTCCCAGTCGCGAAGTGTTCCCAGCGGGATGCGATAGGCTTCGGAGAAGGCCTCCTGGGTGAGCCCTAGTTTCTCGCGCAGCTTCTTCACGTTCACGAGCTTCGTGAGGCCGCGCATGTCGCGCGGAAGCGGCTGGGCATCAGGATCGGCCAGGGCAGCTGCGTGAATCTGTTCAGGCGTGAGAGCCGCGACCTTGGCCCAGTCTGTACCGGTGTCCCGGAGAGGATCTCCAGGCTTACGGGTGACCGTAACGATACCAGTTCTCTTCATGCGGATCGGCCTTCCTCACCGAAATGATGCGCGTAATCTCTTCCGAAGGTTGCGCGGTTACGACGACGAGGATATTCGGATACACCATTCCCAACGTTATAAAACGCAATTCATTGTGACTCGCGTCGTCGACCCAGGATTGCGCGTTCGGATCTTCGAGAGCCCCGATGCCATCCTCCAGCGAAAGTCCATGTTTGCGACGGTTCTCGACGTCCTTGCGCGAATCCCATTGGTAGCGCACGTATTGACTGTCCATGAGGGTTAATCCTCATTTCGCTTAACCTCGGTTTTCTTGATCTATAAGTTTTACGTGCCACCTCATACTACGGCGTAGCCGTAGTATTGTCAATGACCCCTTCAGCCTTCGGGCCGAATCACCTAAGTCCCGTTGCTACAATCCGTCTACAGGATCGAGTCCACCCCATGAGATCTGTGTTCGCTGCCCTGCTTTTCCTGGCGGCCCCGTTGCCGCTTGTTGCTCAGACCCCTTCAACCGCCGCCCGAAAGCCTGTGACCCACAAATCTGCTCCCGCCAACGCCGCCGCCGTCCATCGCTCCGCCATCGTGATCGACACGCACGCCGATACGCCGCAGCGCATGCTCGACGACCACTACGACCTCACCGAGCCCCTCGACGGCGGTTATCTCAACTTCGCCTCCGCGAAACAAGGCAACCTCGGCGCGGAGTTCTTCTCCATCTGGGTTGAGCCCAAACTCTATGAAGGTCATTACGCGCGGCGGACCCTCGATCTGATCGACACAGTGCTCGATCAGGCAGCCCAACACCCCGACCACATGATGATGGCCTACTCCCCTGAGGACATCGAGCGCGCCCATCGCGAACATAAGCTCGCCGCGCTCATGGGGATCGAAGGCGGCCACTCCATCGAGGATTCCCTCGGCCTTCTCCGCGACTACTACCGGCTCGGCGTGCGCTACATGACCCTCACCTGGTCGAACTCCAACAACTGGGCCGATTCCTCCGGCGACGTCGACGATCCCAACGTCAAACACACCCAGGATGGCCTCACCGACTTCGGCAAAGACGTGGTCTACGAGATGAATCGCCTGGGCATGATGGTCGACATCTCCCATGTTTCCGACAAGACCTTCTACCGCGCCGTCATCACCTCGCGCGCGCCGGTCTTCGCCTCGCATTCCTCAGCGCGCGCGCTCGACGCCGCTCCCCGCAACATGACCGACGACATGCTGCGCGCGGTGGCCCGCAGCGGCGGCCCCAGCAGCAAAGGCGGCGTGGTCATGGTGAATTTCTACTCCGGATTCATCAGCGATGTATGGCGCACTGCCTGGAGCGCACAAGCCCCCGAGCGCCAGGCCGCGGAAAATGCCCAGGTCGCCCAGTGGAAAGTCGCCGGCAAAACCGTCACCTACGAGATGACCGACGCGCTCGACAAACAATGGGCCGCCAAAATTCCCCGACCCCCAATGTCCATGCTCATCGACCACATCGACCACGTCGCCAAAGTCGCCGGCATCAACCACGTAGGTCTCGGATCCGACTTCGACGGCATCCCGTCATCACCCGAAGGCATCGACTCAGCCGCCGATCTGCCGAAGATCACCGCCGCGCTGTTGGATCGCGGGTATTCGCCCGAGGACTGCCGCAAGATTCTCGGCGAAAACTTCCTGCGCTTTTTCCGCGAGGTCCAGGCCACGGCCAAACAGCTGCAGGCGCAGTCCGCGGAGCGGCCGAAGATCGCCGACCAGCAGCCGTTTAAGAAGTAGTTGCAGTCGATCCGCCGGAAACGGCGTTATTTTTCGACCGGCCGGTTGCTGTGCCCTGTTCTCGTTCACTTGTTCTGAGTCTTGAACGCCGGCCAGCCTATTTTCCGCCCTTGCCGCCCGCCTCGCCGCCGTCCGCGCTCGCCAGTTGCTGAACCGTCTCCCGCAGATAGCGGTACGGATTCACCGGCGTGTTGTGAACGCGCACTTCGTAATGCAGGTGCGGACCGGTCGAGCGCCCACTCATGCCCACGTAGCCGATCACCTGACCGCGGCTGACCTGCTGTCCCGTCGCCACAGCGAAACCCGACAGGTGCCCGTAGATCGTCTCGATTCCGTTGCCGTGGTTAATCATGATCTCGCGGCCATATCCGCTGGCCATCGACGCGATCGCCACAATGCCGTCAGCAGTCGCGCGAACCACCTCGCCGAACCCCGCCGAAATATCCACGCCGGAATGGAAAGCGCCTTCCCCGTTAAACGGATCTTCACGCTCCCCGAAAGAACTCGTTATAGGCCCAAGCACCGGCCACAGCGACGGCGCTCCCGCAACGTTGATCCAGTCTCTGACACCAGGTGCACTGATGCCCAGATCGATAGACTTCACGCTGCCCGCAAGCGCGCTGGTTCGCAGAGAGGCAAGCTGATCGAGCGACTGCGCGTAAGCCTGTTCGGTGAAGTCGGCTGAGCTGGCGCCCGTGTCCGGCGCAACCGGCGCGGTCGCCGCTTTTGCCATGCGGCTTTGCCGCAGACCATAAAGTTCCGTCACTTCACTGGCCAGCGAGCCGAGCGATGCCGCCTGCACATCCTTCTCGTGCGCCACGCGCTGCAGCTGGCTGTAATCCTTGCGCAGTGCATCCTGCTGCATCCGCACCTGATTGTAGCTGGCGGTCTTCAGCAGCATGCGCGTATACGATCCGGCCATGCCGGTAATCGTGAACGCGCCCACCACGGCCGCTGCCACAAAAACCCCGACGTAATGCATAGGAATCGGGATCTTGCGGAGAGGTCCGTCCTTCTCCCGCGCAACAAAAATAATGTAGAAACGTCTCCGCAAGATTCTCTTCCGGATGCTCCCGGAACAACCCCTCAATCCGTCGTTGACAGCCAGGCAGAAATTAAAAAGCTCAGTGAAGTTCCCTGAAAAATATCAGCCGGCTGGTAATGGGTCAATCTACCATTTGGGGGACTAAGTACTCAGGTAATCCGACGCGAGCCGGACTCCCACTTCCCTTTCCAACGCCCGTTTTGGTCCCGTTAGAATCAGAGGTTTGGCGCGGCGAGAAACCACGGTAACTTTCGTCCTTCCCATCGTGGCAAAACCCCGCAGTGAATGAATGGCGAATGCAACAACGCAATCCACAATCTGGTTCGAAAACTCCCGCAAAAAAAACGCCAGTAAAAAAGGGATCGCTCTTAGACGATCCCTTAAAACAACTCTAGCAAGTCCGGCTCCGCTTGGGAAGTGACCTGCGTCACAATCCAACCGCCGACCGTTTCCGTCGCCCCAAACTCCTCCAGGCGCGCCAGCACCATGCCCGATGCTATCCTTGGCGTTTCGTGCCAGCACACCCTATGCGACTCAACGCTCTCCTCGTCCGCAGCACCCTCGTTGGCGCGCTCGGCGGACTGCTCTTCGGCTTCGACACGATCGTCATCTCCGGCACCACAGAGCAGCTCACCGACATTTTCCACCTGACTGCGGGCACCCTTGGCCTGACGGTTTCGATTGCCTTGTGGGGCACGGTGATCGGCGCGATCGGCGCCGGCCCGCTGGGTCAGAAGATTGGCGGACGCGAAGCGCTCCGCGTGATGGCCGTACTGTATCTGCTTTCGGCTCTGGGTTGCGCACTCGCCTGGAACTGGCCCTCCCTCCTGGTCTTTCGGCTGATCAGCGGACTCGGCATCGGCGGCTCGTCCGTGCTCGGCCCCGTCTATCTCGCCGAGCTGGCTCCGGCGCGACTCCGCGGCCGGCTCGTCGGGCTTTTCCAGGTCAATATCGTCGCCGGCATTCTGCTGGGCTACGCCTCGAACTACGCCGTTGCGAGTTGGATTGGCGGACCGAACGCCTGGCGCTGGCAGTTTGGTGTGGCCATCGTTCCGGCGCTGTTGTTTGCTCTCTTTCTGATTGGCGTTCCACGCAGCTCGCGCTGGCTGGTCACGCAGAATCGCATCGACGAAGCGCGGCGCGTGCTGCAGATGATGGGCACGCCGAACAGCGAAGCGGAGCTCAAGGAGATCGTCGACTCCATCCACCTCGAGCACGCGCAAAGGTCCGAGCCTTTGTTCCAGCACAAGTACCGGCTGCCGATTTTCCTGGCCGTCTCGATCGGCATGTTCAACCAGCTCTCCGGTATCAACGCCATCCTCTACTACGCGCCCCGCATCTTCCACTACGCCGGATTTACGAGTCTTTCCGGCGACAAGCAGGCGGTGCTGCTGGGCGCGATGAACTTCTGCGCCACGCTGCTGGCCATGTCGGTCATCGACAAGCTGGGACGCAAATCGCTCCTGCTCATCGGCTCCGTCGGAACGGCCGTATGCCTGGCCGGCGTCGCCGCCATTTTCCATTCCAACAGCCATCAGTCCGACCTGATCTGGCTGCTGGTCGGCTTCATCTTCTTCTTCTCCATCTCGCAGGGCGCGGTCATCTGGGTCTACATCAGCGAGGTGTTCCCCACGCGCGTGCGCTCCAAAGGCCAGGCCCTCGGCAGCTCGTCACACTGGATCATGAACGCGCTCATCTCCGGACTCTTCCCCTGGGTCGCCAGGCACTCGACCGCCGCGCCCTTCGCGTTTTTCTCCACGATGATGGTCCTGCAGTTTGTAGTGGTCCTGCTGTTCTATCCCGAAACAAAAGGCGTGAGCCTCGAACAGCTCCAACACAAGCTGGGCATCGACTGAAAGGCCGGGTACCTGTCGGGTGACACCACATTGGGTGCCCCACATCTGGCCAGTTTTGCCAGATGTGGGTTTTGCCAGATGTGGGAAGGCACGACCCCCAACCGGCAACTCTTCACCAGGAATCAAAACTCTGGGTACCCCACATCTGGCCGGTTTTGCCAGATGTGGGAAGCCACAACCCCCAACCGGCAACTCTTCACC
>PKVY01000114.1:16016-36407 GCA_003131625.1 Acidobacterium sp.
TGGGTGCCCCACATCTGGCCGGCTTTGCCAGATGTGGGAAGGCACGATCCCAACCGGCAACTCTTCACCAGGAATCAAAACGCTGGGTGCCCCACATCTGGCCGGTTTTGCCAGATATGGGAAGGCACGACTCCAACCGGCAACTCTTCACCCCCGGTAATCTTGAAGTTGGGCTACGTTCGGAAGGCAGCCGATATCGGGTTGCCGTTATTATTCTGTAGCTTTTCCCGGCAGCCAGCCTTGAGAGAGTACGGCATGCTGAAGGAGGTGAGCGATGAAGATACTCGCCCAAAACAAAAGCATGTGTGCCAGGTCGACCGTCCACGAGACGGCGACTGGGCGCAGCGAAGCCCAGACTGCATTTACGAAGCTGATTTCGCCTTGCTCCATGGAGTGTCGCGGCAATCATATCCCCGACATGCAACGCTAACAAATGCTTCCTCTCCAGAAGCGATGGTGCAGCAAGCGATGGTGCACCTCGTCTAGGTCCGTCTCGACCCCTGAGCCCTTGACTCGCGCACAAGCTGGGAATCGACTGAGAAGAAAGAGCACGGGCACACGCTTGGTAGCCCCTGGCCCCTGGCGCGATCTCCCCCTGCCCCTCACGATTTCAAAACAAGCTAGCCGCGAGAGGCCCCCGTGCAACGATAATGGTGCACAGTGCCACAGAATTCATGCGGGGGTAGGGTTGCACTCATGGCCGAGGACCGCAATCGCCAAATCGCTGAGCTGGAGACTTACCTCGGGATTTGCCGGCAGCGCGAGGCTCGGCTAAAAGCGACCATCCGCTCTCGCATTGCGGATCCCTGGGCGAAGGCGAAAGCGGAAAAGGAGCTGCCGGAAGTCCTCAGGAGCATCGAAGTCACCGAGAACGAACTACAGAACCTCAAGTCGGCATCATGAGCCGTTTCGCTACTGGCTACCGGCTACCGGCTCCCGGCTCCAGGCTCCAGGCTGTTTTCGGTCCATGTGGAGAACTTGTCAAGCCTTTTGCGTACGGTACGAAAGTTTTCTCTCTGATTCCCCACGGCTTCCACCACAATAACCGCAAAGAATTTTGGCCGGTTTTACCCCCAAACTTGGTATCCTGATAATAGGGGCATAGAAACAAAAAAGGCCGCTCACCCGAGCGGCCTTTCCATTTCTGAAGGTCATTTTGGAGGTCGAATTCTCTTATGGTTCCGCGAGCGCTCCACGAGGGCGGACCCTGGACCTCCTGCCCCCCCGGGCACCCCCCCGCCAAAAGGCCCCGGCAACCCACCCATTTTCAACGATTTGCCACAGTCCAAAACGGCCCTCCTGGAACCCACGCCGATGCAACAACTTGCCACAGCCCCCCAGGGGGAGGGGGGTCCCCCTCTCAGTGCCCCATCGGAGGACCCGGCGTCCCATCGGACCATGTTCGTGTCCGGGCACGATTGAGTCGGACCCGGCAGTTTCGGCCCAGGCGCACGCCCCGTTACTCCCCGTGCACCTTGATCTCCCGCCCAACTGCCTTGACACTGGCTTCTGCATCTTTTCGCGCTCAGGAACACCATGCTCCCATCCAATCCGTTCCATCGCTGGCTGCCCCCATCCCTCTTCGCCTTCATCCTCACAACCGCCGCGATGGCAGCGGCCCAAACGCCGCCCGAACCCGCAAGACCCTCCGCGCAGTTCGTCGAAACCCTCCATGCCGAATACGAGCGCGGCGAGTATCAGCCCCACGCTCCCCGCGAAAGCCGCTGGCTCGATAAGGGCGAGCGTTACACCGTCCTCGAGGATTCGGCAGCCAAACATGGCGCCCTGGATCTGGTCGCCTACGACACAGCAACGGGCAAGCGCTCCATCCTCGTCTCCGCGGAAAAGCTGATTCCCGCCGGACAATCCTCTCCTCTGCGCATCGATGGCTACCAGTGGTCCGCCGATGGCAGCCAGCTGCTCCTCTTTACCAACGCGCAACGGGTGTGGCGCCAGCGAACGCGCGGCGATTACTGGGTTCTCCGCCTCTCCGGCGGCCAGCTGACCAAACTCGGCGGCGACGCTCCTGCCTCCACGCTCATGTTCGCGAAATTCTCCCCCGACGGCCGCTCCGTCGCGTATGTGCAGGCGAACAATATTTACGTTCAGGATCTCGCCGGCGGCGCGATCCGCCAGCTCACCCACGATGGTTCCGCCGACATCATCAACGGCACCACTGACTGGGTTACAGAAGAAGAACTCGACCTGCGCGACGCCTTTCGCTGGAGCCCTGATTCCGCCTCCATCGCCTACTGGCAGTTCGATCAGTCCGGCGTTGGCGAGTACACCCTCATCAACGACACTGACGCCCCTTATCCCACAATCTTTCGCTATCGCTACCCGCAACCCGGCGGCACCAACGCCGCCGTCCGCGTTGGCGTCATTCCCACACAGGGTGGCTCAACCCAGTGGATCGATGTTCCCGGCGATCCGCGCAATCAGTACATCCCGCGCATGGAATGGATCGGCGATTCCGGCGAGCTCATCCTCCAAAGCCTCAACCGCCTCCAGAACACCAACCGCGTTCTCATCGCCAGCGCCAGCACCGGTCAAACCCGGCTGCTCTTCGAAGACAAAGACCCTGCCTGGGTCGACATCGTCGATGAATTCCAGTGGCTCTCCGGCTCAGCATCCCATCGAAAAACCGACCTGCTGTGGCTCAGTGAGCGCGATGGCTGGCGTCACGCCTACCTCGTCTCCCGAGCCACTGGCCAGGCCCGCCTCATCACCAAATTCGACGCCGATGTCATCGAGCCCGTCCTGCTCGACGAAGCCCACGGCTTCTTCTACTTCCTCGCCTCCCCTGGCGATCCCATTCGTCGCTACCTCTATCGCTCCCGACTCGACGGAACCGGAACGCCGGAGCGCGTCACTCCAGCCGATCAGCCAGGCACCCATGGCTACCATGCATCTCCTGACGGCAAGTACGCTCTCCACCTCTACTCCAGCGCCACGCATCCACCCAGCTACGATCTCATCAGCCTCGACTCGCATCGGGTCGTGCGCAGTCTCCTCACCAACGACGATCTGGTCCAGAAAGAAAATGCCATCGATCCGGAGCCCGTTGAGTTCACCGAAACCCAGGTGAGCGACGGATCAAAGCTCAGCACCTTTGTCGTCAAACCGCCCAACTTCGATCCAGCGAAGAAATATCCCATGCTCGTCTACGTCTACAGCGAGCCCGCGGCGTGCATGGTTGAGGATATGTGGCGCTTTACTCACCTCAAAGCCATCGCACGCGAAGGCTACGTCGTGGTCAGCTTCGATAATGAAGGAACCCCCGCTCCCCGCGGCCGCACCTGGCGTAAATCCATCTATCGCCAGATCGGCCTGCTCAATTCCGCCGAGCAGTCCCAGGCCATCACCGCCTTCGAGCAGTCCCACCCCTTCATCGATACCAGCCGCGTCGGCATGTGGGGACACAGCGGCGGCGGCTCCGCCACTCTCAACGAGATGTTCCGCTATCCTGGCCAGCTGCGGGCCGCAGTCGCATCGTCTCCCGTTCCCGACGAGAGGCTCTACGACTCCATCTACCAGGAACGCTACATGGGTCTGCCGTCCGACAACGCGAAGGGCTACCAGGACGGATCGCCCATCAGCGCCGCCGACGGTCTCGCCGGCCGCCTCCTGATCATTCACGGCTCCGGCGACGACAACGTCCACTTTCAAGGCACCGAAATGCTCGTCAATCGCCTCATCGCCCTCGGCAAGCAGTTCGACTTTATGGATTACCCCAACCGCACCCACGCCCTCCGCGAAGGCCCCGGTACCACCGTGCACGTCGAAACGCTGCGCTTCCGCTTCCTCGAAGAGCACATCCCTCCCGGCCCACAATAATCCGCCGCCCTGCCCGCGGAGACTAAAACGGTACCCTGAATCCCGTCACCAGCGGATTCACGACGCGCACCGCCCCGTACTTCTGTCCCCGTGCCAGGTCTTCGGAGTAAAGAACCGACGCGCCCGCTGATTCAGCCGCCTGCAGAATCAGCGCGTCCCAGAAAGAAGTCTTGTAACGAACCTCGATTTCCAGCGCCTGAACTACCGACTCGGCCGTGTTGACCACAACTTCCCACGTCGAATAATCCCGGATCAGCTGACGAATTTCGTCCACCGGTAAGGGACGGCTGATTTTGTGTCGAAGGTTGATGCACAGTTCCTGCAGAACCTGCGTGCTCAGAACACCCTCACCCGAATCCCAGAGGTGCTCCACCAGCGATTGAGCCCGCTGGTATTTCGCCCCACCCGTACGGTCGTGGGCGTACACGAGAATGTTGGTATCGACAAAGCCCTTATCGCTCATGGAGCTCGTCCCTTGAAACAGGAGCTTTGAACCCGAGATCGAAGCCTCGCCGCAGCCGGGCCACCGCCCGCTTCCGCGCCTGCTGATACCCTCTGCGCTCGCGCACCGCCTGCTCCAGCCGCGCCGCCAGCAGCGCGCTGATCGAGCTGCCCTCTTCCGCAGCCAGTATGCGTGCTTCCCGCAGCAGGTCCGCTTCAATCTTCAGCGTCACGTTGGTCTTCATGTCAGCACCTCTTTATGTGTAGCACCATTTTACGTGCTGCCCCCCTGAAAATCTACCGCGAAGTCGCTGCATCCGCTAACCGCCTCATCGGCCATCAGCTCCCCGCTCCCGGCTCCCAGCTATAATGAAGAGTTCCAGCACCGCAGGAAATCCGCCTCTCCGCGCGCCCCGGGCGAGCGAGAGCGCTGCCACAGAAAAGGCTGTCACTCATCCCATGATCCGCTTCCTTCAGCAAAAAACAAACTTCACCAAATACCTCTTCATCCTCATCATCGGCGGCACCTGCGTCACCATGGTCATCTTCCTCGTGCCCGGCATCTTCAACGACCAGACCACCGCCTCTGACACCTACGCCACCATCCGCCACGGCGGCGTCTTCGGCCGCTTCCTCCCCGCTTCGGAGACCATCCCCATCGTCGACGTGCAGCAGACCGCCCGCCGTATGATGCGCGGCCAGCAGGTTCCCGACGCGCTCATGCCCATGCTCATGCAGCAGGCCGGCCAGGTCGTCATCCAGCAGCACATCATGCTCGAAGAGGCCCACCGCCTCGGCGTCAACGCTTCCGACGACGACGTCCGCCGCTTCCTCCACTCCGGCATGTGGGGCCAATACCTCTTCCCCGGCGGCAAATACATCGGCGACGCGCAGTACGCCGAGTTCATCTCGCAGAACTTCAACATCACCACCGACAAATTCGAAAGCGAAATCAAGCACCAGATCGTCTCCGACCGCCTCCGCGATCTCATCACCGGCGGCGTCTCCATCTCCGATGCCGAGGTCCGCGATTCCTGGCGAAAAGAAGGCACGAAGATCAAATTCGATTACGCCGTCCTCAGCGCCGACGATCTCCGCAAGACCATCAACCCCACCGGCGCCGAGCTTCAGGCTTTCTACACCCAAAACGCCGCGCGCTACATGAACGCCGACCCTGAGACCCGCAAAATCCAGTACGTCAACATCACCGATACCGACCTCCCCGGCGGCAAACCGCAGATCACCGAAGCGGATATCCAGCAGTACTACAGCCAGAATCAGCAGCTCTACCGCGTCGATCCGCAGGTCAAAGTCCGCCACATCCTCATCTCCGTCGATCCCAACGGCGGCCCCGGCGCTGACGCCGCCGCCAAAGCCAAAGCTCAGGACATCCTCAACCAGCTTCGTAAGGACAACGGCAAGAACTTCGCCGACCTCGCGAAGAAATATTCCGACGATCCCGGCAGCAAGGATCAGGGCGGCGAACTGGGCTGGATCAAGCACGGCACCACCGTCGCTGAATTCGACCAGACCGCCTTTGGCCAGCAGCCTGGCCAGATTTCCGATCTCGTCCGCTCCCGCTTCGGCTATCACATCATCCAGACCGAAGAGAAGCAGGACGCGCACGTCAAGTCGCTCGATGAAGTGAAAGCTTCCATCATCGACACCCTCACCAAACAAAAGGACGCTCAGATCGAGCAGGCTTTCGTCAATCAGCTTGCCACCGACGCACAGAAATCCTCGCTCGCCCAGGCCGCCGCTGCGCATCATCTCCCCGTCCTCACCAGCGACTACGTCGCCACCGGAGCCACCCTCCCCGGCATGAGCGACAGCTCCAAACTCCTCACCGCGGCTTTCGCCACCAAACCGGGCATCGTCCAGGTGGCCGGCACCAGCGACAACAGCTTCGCCGTCTTCCAGGTCGCCGACGTGAAGCCCGCGCACACCCCCACCTTCGACGAGTACAAGGCGCACGTTCTCGACGATTTCCGCGACCAGCAGGTCACTTCCCTGCTCGCTCGCAAAACCAATGAGCTCGCCGATCGCGCACACGCCGAACACGACCTGGCCAAAGCCGCCAAAGAAGTCGGCGCCACCATCAAAACCAGCGACCTCGTCGGCCACGACGCGCAGGTTCCCGACATCGGCTCGCTCTCTCAGGCAGCGCCTGCCCTCTTCGACCTCAACGTGGGTCAAATCAGCAATCCCCTCAACAACGGCGCCACCGGCGTTGTCGCCAAAATCGTCGACAAGCAGGAACCCTCCGCCGACGACATGACCAAAAACTTCGACTCTACCCGCGACGCCCTCCTCAACCAGCGACGCGATCAGATGTACTCCGTCTTCGTCTCCAGCCTGGTCTCCAGTTATGAGAAAGCCGACCGCGTCCTCGTGAATCGCAAGCTCCAGCAGCAGCCCGGCCCGCTCAGCGGAACGTAGATTGTTGGATCATTAAAGGCAACAAGGCTCGCTCGATTCGAATCTTTCCGAAACGACGGGCCTTTTCGTTGCACACTATTCCTGACAGGATTCTTCATGCCCTTTGACCGCTCCTCGGGACTCCTGCTGCACATTGCTTCTCTGCCTTCCCTCGGCGGCATCGGCGACCTCGGGCCCGCCGCCTATGCCTTCGCCGATTTTCTCGCCGCATCCAGGCAGCGCCTCTGGCAGGTTCTTCCCCTCGGCCCCACCGGCTACGGCAACTCGCCGTACGCGTCGCTATCGGCCTTCGCCGGCAATCCCCTGCTCATCTCGCTTGAAAACCTCGCCGACCGCAACTGGATCAACCGCGATCGCCTCGCCTCACTGCCCGGCCCCAAAGGCAATATCGACCACGAAGCTGTCGCCGCCACCAAGCTGCCCCTCCTCGAAGAAGCCGCGCGCAACTTCCTCCACAGCCACTCCCCAGAAGAATGGTCCAGCTTCGAGGGCTATTGCCGCGAGAACGCCACCTGGCTCAATGACTGGGCGCTCTACTCCGTCCTGCGCCGCAAGTTCGACTACGCCTCCTGGAGTGACTGGCCCAGCAACGTAAAACACCGCGAGCCTGCGGCCCTCGACCCCCTCCGCCTCGAACACGGCGAAGAACTCGCCATCGCCCAGGCTCTCCAGTTCGCCTTCAACCAGCAATGGCGCGCCCTCCGCGATTACTGCGCCGCCCGCGACATCCGCTTCATTGGCGACATCGCCATCTTCGTCAACTACGACAGTGCCGACGTCTGGACGCACCCCGAGCTCTTCGAGCTCGACAAGGACCTCCTGCCCATCCGCGTTGCCGGTGTCCCGCCCGACTATTTCTCGCAGACCGGCCAGCGCTGGGGCAATCCCCTCTACAAGTGGGACGTCCTCCAGCAATCTGGCTTCGCCTGGTGGGTCGACCGCATCCGCCGCGCCCAGTTCCTCTACGACGTCATCCGCCTCGACCACTTCCGCGGCTTCGAGGCCTACTGGGCCATCCCCGCTCAGGACGAAACCGCCGTCAACGGCAAGTGGGTTAAAGCCCCTGGCACGGCCCTTTTCCAGAAGCTCCACGACGAACTGGGCGACCTCCCCTTCATCGCCGAAGACCTCGGCCTGATCACCAAAGAAGTGGATGCTTTACGTGAGCAGTTCCACCTTCCCGGCATGAAAGTATTACAGTTTGGATTCTCCGGCCGCGGCGCTCACATCCACCTGCCCCATCGATTTGTCACCAACACGGTGGCGTATACCGGAACCCATGACAACGACACCACCCGTGGCTGGTGGGAACATGGCGCAACCGAAACTGAAAAAGCCGCCGTCCGCGACTACCTTGGAGTTACCGGCAACGACGTCGTCTGGCCCCTCATCCGCGCCACCGCATCCTCGGTCGCCGACCTCGCCCTCTATCCGGTCCAGGACATCCTCGAACTCGGCAGCGAAGCCCGCATGAACGTCCCCTCCCGCCCCACCGGCAACTGGAGCTGGCGCTGCGCCGAGAATGCGTTAACGCCCGCTCTCGCCCAAAAACTTGCCGCACTAACCGCCGTCACCGACCGCGATAAACACGATCCGCCATCCTGAGCGGATGCCGATCGCTGATCACTGTTCACTGTTCACTGTTCACTGATCACTGATCACTGTTCCTTCGCAAACAGCGCCACCGGAAACTCCGCGAACACCGTCCGCAGCGGCACCCGTCCATCCGCTTCCACCCGCACCATCTCACCGGTGAACACGTTCTCCAGCGCCGCCCCCGCCATCTCCGGGACGATCAGCTCCCCGCGTCCCCACGCCCCGTTCAGCGGCAGCCGCGTTTTCCCATCCATCAGCGTGTATGCGAAGCGCGGAACCACCGCCAGCACTTTCCCCCCGCGCGAAAACGCGATCACGTGCTCGGCCTCGTCTTTTGTAACCGCCACCGGCACATAATCCCCGCGCCGGAACGTATCCGCCATCCGGTTCCGCAGTTCCAGCGCCCGATGGATGGTCCACAGCTTCACCCGTCCGTCGCCCAGCCGGTCCAGCACCTCGCGGCACACCGCCAGCTCTCCCTGGCTGGTCGCCTGCTCCTGCATCGCCTCCAGAGCCTGCCGTCTCACCTCATAGTCCACCGGCCGCCGATTGTCCGGATCCACCAGGCTCAAATCCCACATTTCCGTCCCCTGATAGAAATCCGGCACCCCCGGCGACGCGATCTTCAGCACCACCTGCGCCAGCGAGTTCACCGCTCCAAACATCTGCAGCGCCGGCAGAATCTCGCCCAGCATCTCCACAAAGCGCGGCTCGCGTCCGCGCTCATCCGGCATCAGAATCCTCCGCAGGAAGCCATGCACCGCCCGCACGTACGCCGGGTTGGGATTCGTCCAGCTCAGGCTGACCTTTGCTTCGCTCAGCGCCTTGGTCATGTACTGCTGCATGCGCGCTAAGAAATCCTCGCGCTCCGCCTCGGTCCTCATCCCCCACGGCCACGCGCCCGCCAGCGTCTGGTACAGGAAGTACTCCTCGTTCGCGCTCGGCGCCACCCGCCCATCCTCCAGCGTGCGCTTGTGCCGCGCATTCAGCCGCACCCACCGGCGCACGTACGACGGCCACGGGTACGTCATCTCCGAAAGCACATTCAGCCGGTTGCGCACGTCCTCGCTGCGCTTCGTATCGTGGCTCGACGTCGCAAGCATCGCGTCCGGCGCTCTCTGCAACCGTTCCCGGTTGCCCTCATGAAATTCCGCCGGCGCGATTCCGAACGCCTCGATTGACCCGCCCACATCGTTCGACGAGAGGAAGCGGCTGTACACATAGAACACCGTGTCCTCCACGCCTTTCGCCATTACCGGCCCCGTCAGCTGCTGGAATTTCAGCGCGAAGTACAGCTCGCCCGGATCGATCTCCACTCCACTCCTGCCCTGCAGCAGCAGCGTGTTCTCCAGAAAATCGAAGACCGATTCGTCCGTCTCCCGATTCCTCTGTTTCGCCCGGCTGATCGCCTGCCGGATAAACGCCTGATCCCCCTCCGTGTACTGCCCGCGATCGTCGATATACGTCCGATACACCGGGAAGCACGCGATCGTCTCGCGGATCGCCGACTCCAGCAGATCGTCCGTGAAATCCCGCGCTCTGCGATTCGCCGCAGCCAGCCGGCTCAGCAGATTCGTCAGCACGTACGTCTCGCTCGACAGCGCATTGCGCATCACGTTCAGTTTCGACTCGTAAATCAGCGTCTCCGGATCCGTCGCCTCGCCCGTCAGCTTCTCGTAAAACCGCGTGAAACGCTCCTCATTCTCTTTGCGAATGAAAATCTGATTGCCCTGGTACACGAAGTCGTATCCCGAAGTCCCCCGCACCGGCCACTCCCGCGGCAGCAGTTCCCTCGGCTCCAGAATCTTCTCCACTACCACGTACAGAGGCCCCTGCGCGGCCGCCCAGTCGCATCCGCGCATCGCGTCCCGCACTTCCACTTCGATTCCGTTCGGCGCCGTCGGCCCCTGCGCGGTTTCCCCACAGCAATGCGCCGCCACATAAAGTAACTGCAGCCGTATCAAATACTGCCGCGGATTGAACATCCCGTCGCAGTGGTCGATCCTCAGTCCCGTCACTTCCCCGCGCGCCAGCAGCCTTCGAATCAGCCCGTGCGTCGCCGCGAAAACCTCCGCGTTCTCCATCCGCAGCCCGGCCAGATCGTTGATGTCGAAAAATCTCCGGTAATTGATCTCCTCGCACGACACCCGCCAGAACGCCAGACGGTAGGGCTGCTGCTCCAGCAGCCCGTGCAGGCGATTGAAACTCCGCGCATCGCCCTCCACGCCGTTGATGCGCTCCAGGGCCTGCCGCAACGCCGGCTGCATCTCCTCGTTCTCCAGCGCCCCCCGCAAACGCGGTCGCAGTTCGGCCAGCTGCTGCCGGCGTTGCGCCACCAGCGTCGCGTCCATGATCTCGTGCGGAGGAATATGCGCCGTGTCCCGCAGAATGTCACGAAAGAATTGCGGCACTCCCAGCTCGTCCAGCTCGTCATCCGGAAAAATCAAAGGGATTGTCCGCGGCGCAATCGGCATCAGGTGATCGAAGTACTTCACCATCAGCCGCCCGTCGACCACCACCACCTGAATCCGCTTCGCCTCCAGCTCGTCGCCGTACTGCGACCCCAGGATCGGCAGCAGCAGCTTGTCCTTCATGTCCGGATTCAGCGGGCTCCAGTCAATGTCGAAATAGCTCGCGTATTCCGAGGCCCGCCCGTTCTCCAGCACATCCTGCCACCACTGCGAATCGTTCCCCACTCCCATGTGGTTGGGCACGATGTCCAGCAGCAGCCCCATGCCCAGCTCCCGCAGCCTCGCCGCAAATCGCGTGAATCCCGCCTCGGCGCCCAGTTCCGGATTCAGCCGGTCGTGCCGCGTCACGTCGTAGCCGTGCATGCTCCCCGGCCGCGCTTCAAAAATAGGCGAGGCATAGCAGTCCCCGATGCCCAGCCTCTTCAGGTACGGCAGCACCGCTTCCGCATTCGCGAAGGTGAACCCCGCGTGCAGCTGCAGCCGATACGTCGACAGCGGCGCGCGTGCTTCCATCCGCGGCGTCCGCTCGATGCAGTTTTTCATTTCCCCAATCGTCAACCGGGACTCGGTTCGAGGTACGGGCGGTTGGATGCTGAGGATCCCGGCGGGTGTTTCTATCGTGGTCACTCGCTGCCTCCGTGCAGAACAAAAATCCCCGCGCCCCAGCGGAGATTCCTTGCAGGTATTAACCAGGCAGCTGATTCACTAAATTGGTACCCGGCGATCTTACACGAAGTGATCGCCGTCAGGAGAGGCGTGCGCATCACGCCCTTTGTTCCGCAATACGTCCAACCCTGCTCGCAAACCGTTCAGCACCGCGCCCACCTGGCGCACCGGACCCGACACCGCCTTCTGCACCGCCTCCGTCGCGTTCGCCACGCTGTTCAGCGTTCCCGTCACCATCTCGTCCACGCGATCCGCCTGCACCGACGCTTTCTTCAGCAGATCGTCTACCGCGCTCGCCACATGCGTCGACTCGGTACGCACCGTCTGGCTCACTTCCTTCAGCGTCTGGCTCACTTCCAGTGCGTTCTGCGCAGCAACCTTCAGCTTGGGAGAAACTTCCTCCAGCAGGCTCCGGCTCGTCGCCAGCAGAGGCAGCACATTTTCCTCGGCCTTCTTCGAAACCTCATTCACCCGCCCCAGCGCGCCCTTCAGTGCAAACAGCATCCCCAGCAGCACCAGCGCCTGCATCAGCACACCCACCGCCGTCACGGCGGTAAAAGTGATATAGACCCACACCGGTATGTCGTGATGCATCGACTTGCTCCCTGGGCCCGGCTCTCAACGCCCTCCGCGAAACCGCAACTCTCCTGTCGCCTCGCGCCCGGCCCTTCTCTCCGTCAGGCGGATTCGGCGTGATCCGAAGGCGGGTTGCTGCTGCTCTGGTACGCTTGCCGTCCTGCGTCCACGGCCGCCGATACCCGGCTGCCCTGATCGTTCACGTACTGCTTGCCCTGGTTCACGAATTCATCCCACTGCGCGCGGCCGCGCTCCACATATTCCTTGCCGCGCCCCACATATTCGGTCACCTGGCTCTTGCTGCGATCCACCAGGTCGCCCACCTGATCGACGGCGTCCCGGCTCTTCTGCTTCAGATACTCGGTTCCCTCGCGCGCGCTGCTCATCAGTTCCTCGCGCGTTTCTTTCCCTGCCTTCGGCGCATACAGCACCCCAATCAGGGCGCCAAGTCCCAAACCTGCAAGAAACCAGCTGAATCCGCTGGACTGTTTTTCCTCCGACATGACTTTATCTCCTTCTGAATAAACCAATTCGCCGGACAATGTATCGTACCGGGAACCCCCCGCCAGCGCAATGGATACCTCGGGCTTATCCCCGTTCGCAAACTCAACGCCGATCGCTGCAGGCTACCGGTTACCGGCTGCAGTTTCCAAATCCACCAGTTCCACCTCGCCAATCTCCTGCCCCAGAAACCGGCTTCCCAGTGCCCTGAACTTCGTCACCGAATCCGTCGCGAAAAATCGCGTCTTCCCCCTGCGCCCATCTTTTGCGACCTTCAGCATCCCGGCCACCTGCTCTGCGGTCACTTCGGCCGAATCGATCACCCGCAGCGACCTCGGCACCGCCTTCTCGATCTGCGCCCGCAACAGCGGATAATGCGTGCACCCCAGCACCAGCGTGTCCGGATTCAGCTCCGCTCCTCGCGCCTGCTCCATCAATTCCGCCAGATAAATCCGCAGCACCTCCGCCGTCACCGGATGCTCGATCCATCCCTCCTCCACCAACGGCACCAGCAGCGGACAGGCTTTCTCCATCGCCCGCATCCTGCGTTCCCCGCACGCCCCCGCGTAGGCATGACTCTCCACCGTCGCCGCCGTCGCAATCACCAGCACATCGCGCGTCGTCGAGCTGGCATCCGCGGCATTCGCCCCGGTCTCCACCACCCCCAGCACCGGAACCTCCACCGCCTCCCGAATCGCATCCAGCGCCAGCGCGCTCGCCGTATTGCAGGCGATCACCAAGAATTCCGCGCCCTGCTCTGTTAGATGCCGCGCGCTCGACGTAGCATACCTGGCCACCGTCGCCCGGGACTTCGCCCCGTAGGGCAGCCGCGCCGTATCGCCCAGATACAAATAATCCGCCTCCGGAATGTGCCGGAGCAGCGCCCGCAGCACCGTCAGCCCACCGACCCCGGAATCGAACACCCCAATCTTCATCGCCCGCCACCCGCGGTCCCACTCGGCTGCGACTCCGCCTCGGATGCAAGATACGTCCGCGTCAGGTCCGCGTGTCCGGCCAGCGTATCGCGCGGCCGCCCGTCCACCAGAAAATGCACCTGCGTTACCGTCGGCAGATTCGCATGCAGCGTCTCCATCATCGAAAGCAGCGTCAGCGTCTCCGGCTCGATCCCCGAAGGTTGCGCCGCCGTCAGCGCGCCGCTCAGATCGATCACCGCCATCTGCTCCTCATCGTCCGCCCGACCCTTCCTCTGCGGCGCTGCCAAAAAATAAACATCGTTCACCCCGGAAGCCGCGTTGATCCGGTGCGTCGAATCCGGCGCCCGCCAGGCCTCGATCAGCCTTTCCAGCAGAACCCGCGCCTGCGCGTTCTCATCGGCCGGCATCGGAATCCTCCGCTCCACCGCCGTCAGCGAGTCGTCCAGATCGTTAGGCACGTACAGCGTCACCGTCCTGGGCGCTGTTGCGGTCGTCTCCGCAATATCCGACGGCGCGCGCGTGCCCTGCTGCTGCAGCCGGTCCTGCGCCCGATTCCGCAGCCGGATCAGGAACGCCGCCATCACCACGCACGCCATCAGCATGGCAAAGAAAATGTACTTCTGCGCGCGTGAGATCATTCCCGAGATCATTATTGCTTCCAGTCGCTGCGCCACTGCTCCAGCGCCGCCGCCACCGCATCCACCACCGATTTCTGATAGACCGCATCCGTCACTGGACGCGCCTCCGTTACGTGCCCGCCCACCAGCGGAGCAACCTCCACCGCCACCTCAGGACAGGTCAGGCTGTCCATCGGCTCCACCGACGCGCGCCCGAGACTCACCGGAATCTGCGTGTGCGCCAACGCCGAATCGATCTCCGACTCCAGCTTCAAACTCTGCGTTACGTAGGCCGACTGCGCGGTCGGCCACGGCAAAAATCGCGAACTCGCCGTCGGGCTCAGCGACGACGTAAACAGATGTACGCCGCTTCCTGTCGCCGTCGCATGGATCGTCAGGCACGCGGCTCCCTGCGCGCGATTCGCAATCTGCGCGCGGTCCACCGGCATCAGATTCACGTCCCCTTGCCGCGTCGTCACCACCACGATCCCCCGCGCACGCAGCGTCGATCGCAGACGCGCCGCAATCCCCAGCGTAATTTCCTTTTCCTCGATCCCGCCGCTCAGCCTCGCCCCCGTGTCGCTGCCCCCATGCGCCGCATCCACCACCACCACGAAGGGCGGCGGCTGCACGGGCTGCGGTATCACGGGCGCGGGAACGGTGGGCATTCCCTCGCTCTGCGGCATCTGCACCGCCGGAGGCGCCTGCGATGATGCCGGACTCTGCCCCAACCCTGCCGCCACCGCGGCCATCCCAAGCGCGGCCGCTGCCTCAATCCAGCGCATAGATCGCCAGGCCGCTCAGCAGCTTGGGATAAAAATCCGTCGACTTCTGCGGCATCACCTCGCCCGCAAACGCCACCTCACGCAACTGCTCCATCGTCACCGGATTCATCAGGAACGCCACGTTCGCCTCGCCTTGCCCCACCTGATCCGCCGCCTCCGCCGCATCCCGCAAATACCGCAGATGCGTCTGGTCCCGGATCGCCTCCTGCGAAATCCCCAGCAGCTTTTCCAGCACCAGGCTGTGCAGCTGCACAATGTCCAGTTGCCGCTGCCGCGCCGGAACCGACTGCAGCGCCCCCGCAATCGCCTCCGCCTTCGCCGTCAGCAGGAACCATCCCTTTGCCGTCACCGCTACGAACGCCGTTTTCCCCTGCAGCCCCGACAACCGCGTCATCGCCGCCACAGGATCCCGCTCCGCCAGCTCTTCAATCTCGAAATACGGTCGCGCCGCCTCCAGCAACCGCGCCGACTCGAATCCCGCCAGCCCAAACACCACCCGATGCGTCGGCAGAATCACCAGCCCCTCGGAATCCATATTGACGAACGTCATCATCGCCGCCGCTTCCGGATACGCCGGCTGCGGCACGCTCGCGCTGTTCCGCTCGCTCGATTCCTGAATCTTCCCCGCTCCGCGCTCCTTCATATAATTCAGCGCCGTCTCATACCGATGGTGTCCGTCGGCGATGATCAGCTTCTTGTCTTCGAGGCCGGTCGCCAGCAGGTTGATCTTTGCCGGATCGGTGATCTTCCACACTCGGTGCAGCACGCCGTATTCGTCCGTCACTTCGATGTCCGGCAGCGTCTCGCCCGCCGCCCCATTGCCGAACAGCACCCCCTCCGCGCTCCGCGCCGGGTCCGAATACAGCATAAAAATCTGCCCGAAATGTGCCCGCGTCGCCCGCAGCAGGTTCAGCCGGTCGCTCTTCGGCTTGGACAGCGTCTGCTCGTGCCGGAACACCACGCCCTGGCTGTATTCGTACAGCTCGCCGAGCGCGATGAACCCCCGCCGCTCCAGCACCGCCCCGTCCTGCCCCGGAACCGCGAACCGCTGCGCATACGCAAACACGCATGGCTGCTGCTCCTGCGCCAGAACTCCCGTCCTCCGCCACTCCGCGAAATCCCGCGCCGCGTTTGCATAGAGGTCGCCCTCCTTGTCGAACAGCTCCGGCATCCGCAGGATGATCCGCACCAGGTTATACGGACTTCGCTGGTAATACGCCTGCTGCATTGCCGGCGTGATCTTGTCGTAGGGTTGGGTGACGACGTCCTGAGCCGAGACCTGGCCAGGGTTGTAACGCAACGCGCGAAACGGATAAATGCGTGCCATGTTTGGTTTTATGTTCTCACCGATTTTATCCTGCGCGCCCCTGTCATCCTGACCGAAGCGCCGCTGCCTCCTGTCTCCTGTCTCCTGTCTCCTGTTCCCTATTGCCTACTGCCTACTGCCTGCCCGCCGTCAATTGTCATTCGAATGTACAAAACCGGCATTGGCTATTGCACAACGCTCTCAATCGTGCCAGTATTTTCACACGAGAGGTACGGCCATGGCGTCCATTCCTGGGCGCGAACGTGGTGTCAACGCATCTCCGGGGTCCCCTTGGGCGGCAAATTTTGCCCGGTGCATTCCGCTGCTGTCACTCCTGCTCGCTCCCCTGCTCCTCAGTCTTCCCGCCTGCGCGCAGGACAACCCGGAAGACCCCCTCAACCAGGTCCACGTCAATACTCCGCCCCCGGTTGCCATCACCAAAGATCCCTCCATCCCCCTCACCGCGGGCGCTTCCCTGCGCACCGGCATCCAGTTCCGCGTCGATACCAACATCGTCCTCGTCCCCCTCACCGTCACCGACCCCATGGACCGCCTCGTCACCGGCCTCGAAAAGCAGAACTTCACGGTCCTCGAGGACAACCACAACCAGGCCATCCGCACCTTCGCCTGTGACGATGCTCCCGTCTCCATCGGCGTCATCCTCGATCTCAGCGGCAGCATGAGCAATAAAGTCGTGCGCGCCCGCGGCGCCATCCTGCAGTTCATGAAGACTTCCAATCCCCAGGACGAATTCTTTGTCATCGGCTTCAACGACCGCCCCGAGCTCATCACCGACTACACTTCATCGCCGGATGACGTCGAGGCCCGCCTCGCCACCATCCAGGCCGGCCATCGCACCGCCCTGCTTGACGCCATCTACTTCGGCCTCGAAAAGATGAAGCAGGCGAAATACCAGCGCAAGGCCCTCCTCATCGTCTCCGACGGCGGCGACAATAACAGCCGCTACACCGAAAACGAGGTCCGCTCCTCCGTCAAAGAAGCCGACGTGCAGGTCTACTCCATCGGCATCTTCGATCCCGAAGCCGCCACCAGCGAAGAGCGCAACGGCCCGATGCTCCTCAACGAAATCAGCAACGACACTGGCGGCCGCCTCTTCCGCGTCGACGACCTCTCCGAAATGGGCGACATCGCCACCCGCATCAGCGCCGAACTGCGCAACGAATACGTCCTCGGCTACAAAACCGACAATTCGAGGATGGACGGCAAATGGCGTAAAGTGAAAGTAAGGCTGCAGCCACCTCCGGGTTTGCCGCAACTTACCGTCCATGCACGTACCGGATACTATGCGCCTTTGCAGTAGCCGCTTCCTCCTTCTCCTCTGCGGTTTTCTTCTTGCTGCCGGCCCCCTGACACTCTTCGCGCAGGAGTCGGCCCCTGCCTCACCGGCACCCTCCGCTCCCCAGACCGCCCCGCCCCAGGCAGCCCCGGCCGCGCCCGCCGTCNNTCCCCGCAGCTCCCCGAAACCCAGCCTCCGCTCGACGTTGACCGCGACCCCATCGTTTCGCCCGACGCTGCCGACAACGCGCCCGTCAGTCCCTCCCACCCCACCGCCAACCAGGAGGCGAAACGCGAGCACGGCGTCTACACCCTCACCCGCAACGTCGACGAAGTCGTCCTCAACTGCACCGTCATCGACAACGACGGTCATCTCGTCCAGGATCTCGCCCAGGCCGACTTCCACGTCTTTGAAGACAACACCCTCCAGAACATCGTTGCCTTCTCCCACTCCGACGTGCCCATCTCCCTCGGCATCCTCATCGATAACTCCGGCTCCATGCGCGACAAACGCGCCGCCGTCAACACCGCCGCGCTCGACCTCGTGCGCGCCTCCAATCCTCAGGACGAAGCTTTCATCGTCAACTTCTCAGACGAGGCCTTCCTCGATCAGGACTTCACCTCCGACATCAACAAGCTCCGCGAAGGCCTCTCCCACATCGAATCCCGCGGCGGCACCGCCCTCTACGACGCCGTCGTCGCCTCCGCCGATCAGCTCTCCCATGGCGCCCGCCTCCCCAAGCAGGTCCTCCTCATCATCACCGACGGCGAGGACAACGCCTCCACCCTCAACCTCGAGCAAACCATCCGCCGCATTCAGGATCTGCAGGGTCCGGTCGTCTACGCCATCGGCCTGCTCTTCGGCGACGAGGACAAGGGCCAGGAAGCACACCGCGCCCGCCGCGCCCTCCAGCTCCTCTCCGACGAAACCGGCGGACTCGCCTTCTTCCCGCACTCGCTCGCCGACGTCGACGTCATCGCCGCCGAAGTCGCCAAAGACATCCGCAACCAGTACACCATCGGCTACCACTCCAGCAAACCGGCCAAACTCGGCGGATACCGCACCGTCCATGTCGATGCCAGGGCCCCCCACCACAGCAAGCTCTTCGTGCGCACCCGCACCGGCTACTATCCCAAACCCGAATCCCAAACCCCCGGCAAAGGCGCCGTCGCCGCATCCGCACCCACAGCCCAATAGATTGATTTTCAGCCAGGTCTCGCGTCGCGGGAAGCTGTGGACTAGGACCGCGAGACCGAAAGCGGCAAATGAGGCTCATGAAGTGACTTGAGCCCCAACCCGCGCGCGGCCGCTTCAATGTCGCGCTGATCGCAGCGGTCCAGCAGGGCGTGTAAATCCTGTTCTGCAGCAACGACGAAGAAGTCCTTAGCCGGAGCGAAGTAAACAAGGGTCCGCTTCCCGGCGCCGACAAGGTTCAGCATATTTTGCAGCGTGCCCTTGCTCCTGCCGTCCCACAGCATCATGCCGCACTTTGCTTCCTGCGCCATGGCAAGATCCTTCGCGGCGTAATAACTGAAATCCCTGCGCTGGCTCGGCGGCCTCACACTCCTGGTCGGCCACCCGCCAACGTTGTTGCGGCATTCTTCCATGCAGAACACAATCACGTTGCGATACTCTCGCTCCGCGAGATATTGCTGCACGGCCTTATCCGCGCCGTTCGCATCGCCGATCAGGATCGTATCGCCGCGCCGAAGGAACTCATCCAAACGCGCGCGCAATGGCACATTCAGCTTTGAGACCGCCCGTGATCCCCCGATAAAAACATTCATGACCCGCCTATTTCGTCGTCAGGGTAAGCAGGTAAACAGCACTGGCGCCTCCCTGCGTCTTCAGCATTTCGACAATCTGGCCCACCGTAGCGCCGGAACCAAAGAGATCGTCGAACAACAAAACCTTCTTACCTCTCACCTCGTCGGATCCGACGGCAAAAGCATCCTTCAATGCCTCCATTCTTTCATGGTAATCAAGAACGTCCTTCATCTGCGGGGTTGATTTCACCTTCGAAAGGCAGGAACCCAAAAGCGGCATCCCCGTGCGCTTCGCTAGCACCGTTGCAATCGCAACAACCGGCTGACTTTTTCTCGCCTGGGACGGCGGCACCGGAATGATCCCTTCGACGGGCGGCTTCCATCGATTCAGGAACTCTGCCGCAACCTCGGCAAGCGGGTCAACTGCGGTCTGGTCGTTGCGGTATTTCAACTGAAATAACAGCTCTCCAACCGGTGAACGAACGCTGTCAAACTGAGCATGCCCATACTCGTTGTATCCCGTGAAACTGCTGCTCAGCATATGGACGTGCAAAGCGTAGCCTTCCGCCCACGGGCCATTCCTCAACTTCCTCGGGCTAATTTCGACGCTCACCCCTCAACTCTATGCCGCGCGAGCCCGCGGACCGGGAGGCCGGGCGATTCGCTGGTATCCTGACTAGTCCTTTATGACCCAGACCAGCGTGCCAAGCCACCTTCGCGTCGCCGCCGACATCACCACCCTCATCGGCCACACGCCCGTCCTCCAACTCCGCCGCCTCCCGCCGCCCGACTCCGCCGACCTCTTCGCCAAGCTTGAATTCCTCAACCCTGGCGGCTCCGTCAAAGACCGCGCCGCCCTCGGCATGATCCTCGACGCCGAACACCGCGGCAT
Organism: Acidobacterium sp.; assembly: GCA_003131625.1. Taxonomy (GTDB): domain Bacteria; phylum Acidobacteriota; class Terriglobia; order Terriglobales; family Acidobacteriaceae; genus Palsa-343. Next base: position 36,142 of record PKVY01000114.1, read on the forward strand.
CCTCCACAAAAACTCCATCATCACCGAAGCTACAGCCGGCAACACCGGCGTTGGACTCGCCCTCGTCGGCGTCAACCGCGGCTACCGCGTCGTTCTCTACGTCCCCGAAGGCTACGCCGAAGAAAAATGCGCGCTCATGCGCGGATTCGGCGCCGAAGTCCACCGCACCCCCGAATCCGAAGGCATGTCTGGAGCCATCCGCCGCGCCCTCGCCCTCGCCAAATCCGACCCCAACGTCTGGGCCGCCCTCCAGTTTGACAACCCCG
>PKVY01000105.1:0-539 GCA_003131625.1 Acidobacterium sp.
CCGCCACGTCGAATCCGGCCCGTTAGTCCGCTCCTCCTACCACGCCCACGAGCAAAGCGATGCCCAAAGCACGGTTCAGGCAGGCTCCCAGGCCGGTTCGGCCGGCGTGCGTAGGCTGATGTAACCCGCCCATCCCGCGTTACAATCCTGTGTTGAACCTGTTTTCGTAAGGACCACCACCATGGCGCCATCCGTAATGGCGGGTATTCCCGCTCTCAAAGCCGACCACGCGCAGCTCCGCACGCGCATGGACAAAGCTGTCCTCGATTTCCAGACCAACCTCGGCTCCATCCGCACCGGTCGTGCCTCCATCCACATGCTCGATCAGGTCAAAGTCGACTACTATGGCACGCCCACGCCGCTCAACCAGGTCGGCCAGATCACCACCCCCGACGCCAACCTGATCGTCATCCAGCCCTGGGACGTCAGCCTCATCGGCGAAATCGAGAAATCCCTGCGCACGTCCGACCTCGGCTTCAATCCCAATAACGACGGCAAGATCGTCCGCGTCCCCGTCCCGCCCATGACCGAGGAGCGCC
>PKVY01000105.1:605-3754 GCA_003131625.1 Acidobacterium sp.
AATCAAAAAGATGGAAGAGATGGCGAAGAAGAAGGAAGCCGAAGTCATGCAGGTCTGAGCCGTCGTCCCGCGCGAAAACCAAATCCAGCGCAAAACAAAAAAGCCGTCCCACGCGGGGACGGCCTTCTCATGTTCAGAGGGTGTTGCGAAATCCAGCTTACTCGGCCGCGTTCGTCCCGCTGCCGCTGCCAGCCGGAGCGATCCCCACCTGCAGATTCGTCCCCGCCAGAAGTTTGAAGTTTCCATTCGTGCTTGAGAACGTCCCCGACTCGTGGTTCTTGACTGCGCTGCTCAGGGCCACGCGCGACAGCGCACCCGGCTGCTGGTCGAACACGCTGTCGCCCTCCACCTTTGCCGGCGCTGGTTGCGTGGCGACATCACCCAACGTCGCTCCTATCGGATCAAGCTCCGGATAAGCCGCCAGCACCGTGGCCTTCACCGGAATTTCCTTGCCGTCCTTCAGTTTCGCCGAAGTGAACACCAGGCTCACGCTCGTCGCGCCGTTCGCATTCTTCACGTCAGCTACCTTGCCGATCAGTTCGGTGCCCTTCGGCAGCTTCGTGCCGTCCGCTGCCGTTACGGTTCCGTCCAGCTTCGCTGTTACCACTTGCCCGGCCGCCGCGCTCTTTGAATCCAGCGTGCGATCGAGCGTGGTGTTCACGCCCACCAGAGACTGCGCCGACGCAGCCCCCGCTGCGGCCAGCGAAACAAGTGCCAGACCGAAAGAGAGTTTCCTAAAAGATGTAAAACGCATGAATCGCTCCTCTGCAGAAAATTCTGCCGTTACGCCCGCTGCTCCCTCTACCGTCCCGCCTCCCGGACAAACTTCTGCGAACGCACCGGTCCTTCGAGATCGGCTGCCGCAGGGATGATTGGGTACTGTGAATGAGCGCAGGCGCGCCAGCGGAATACCACGTGGTTCCGCCTCATGGATCGCATCGCCACAAGCAGCTTCGGAAGAAGCCCCTGAAGGGACACCACCCAATCCATTTCTGCAATGGCCGTTCGCAGAAACGGTGAAAAACCACCCTCTGCACGTTTCGACGCGCGGGCGCGCTGTTTGGATTCAGGGAAAAGTGGATTTATGGGGCAGAGAAAAGTTCTTACTAAATCGATTTTTTACGCCCAATTCACATCATGTATGCTACGCGCTCCAGCTCCCGCTGCATGCACTCGGGCGTGCACGAGTTGGCCTCAAGACGCACCACCGCTTCGCGCACCATCGCCGGATCCGCACCGTAGCCGCGCCCCGACAGAAACGTGGTCAACAACTCCGCCGCCTGCCACGAATCCATGCTTGTCTGCAGAAGCTCGGTGCGCAGGCCCGAGAGCTCTGCCACCGGGAATTTCTCGATTCTGCTGGCGCTCGCCATCTCGTCTCCTCGCTCGCATCCTCTCCGGATGTCCTTCTCCGGGCGCGTTCTCGATTGGCCTTCCACTGCCGAACCTCTGTTCCCCTTAGACACATATTTGTCGAATTTGTGTTGCCATCCTCTTTCCCAATCCCACATATTTCTTCGCAGCTAAGCACCCTTTCCATCGCCCGGAATCCCACTCCCGTAACCGCAGCCGTACACTAACTTCCGTGACCGATCCCCAAAAAGAACCGAGCCCTCCGCCCAACCACGACGGGCCTTCCTGGGGCCTGATGCTCGCTCTCATCTTCCTCGCCATGCTCGTCGCCCTCGCCATCGCCTGGGCTTTCATCCATCCCTTACTGCACCGGCACTAAAACCGCCGCCCACACTCCCTATACGAATCTCTGGGCCTTTCCGTTCTCCCGTCAGCCGCGCCTTACAATCATCGGAGATTCCGCCCCGCATTTTCCCGCGTGTACGGATCGGAGACGCATGTTGCGTGTAGGCCTCACCGGCAGCCTCGGCAGCGGCAAGACCACCGTCGCGGCCATCTTCCGCGAGCATGGCCTCGTTGTCCTCGAGGCCGACGCTATCGCGCGCGAGAGGATGAGCCCCGGCCAGGAAGTCTTCCGCCGCATCGTCGAACACTTCGGCTCCTCCGTCCTCCGCTCCGACGGCTCCCTGGACCGCGCCCGCCTCGCGACCCTTGCTTTCTCCGAGGGCCGCCTCAACGAGCTCAATCGCATCGTCCACCCGCCCGTCATCGCCGAGCAGGAGCGCCTCACCAACGAAATCTTCGCTCGCGACCCGCACGCCGTCGTCGTCATCGAGTCGGCTCTCATCTTCGAAGCCGAAGCCTGGGGCACCGTCCCCAACTGGCGTCAGCGCTTCGATCGCGTCATCCTCGTCACCGCGCCCGACGACCTCAAGATCCAGCGCTTCCTCGCCCGCATTCTCCCGCCGAACGTCACGCCCGAACAGCGCGCCGCCGCCGAACGCGACGCCCGCCTGCGCCTCGCCGCGCAGCTCCCCGACGCCGCCAAAATCCCGCGCTGCGACTACGTCATCGACAACTCCGGCGCCCTCGACGCGACCCGCCGCCAGGCAGAACGCATCGTGGCCGAGTTCCGCGCCGCCGCCAGTGTTTGAGCCGATACAATGAAGAAAGGCCGCTTTGCGTCTTCATCCGCGCGCCGGCTCATCCCACGTTGCAGGCTGCCCCGCATTCCGGGCCCTGACACGAAGCACGAAGCTACCCTATGACCTTGCGTCGACTTCTTCTGGTTCTCATCCTTGTTGCAGGGTTCTGCTACTTCATCACCCACTTCGAAGTCCGCCGTCTCGGCGCTTCCAGCTCCTCGCTGACGCTGACCGAGGCTCACGCCGCGCCCGAGTACACGAACACGGAGATGAACAACATCTCCGTCTACAAGCGCGTCGTCCCCTCCGTCGTCAACATCACCGCCGGCACCGTCACCCTCGACTTCTTCATGGGCCTCGTACCCCAGCAGGACCAGGGCTCCGGCTTCATTCTCGATAAGCAGGGCCACATCCTCACCAACTACCACGTCGTCGCCGACGCGCGAAACATCGAGGTCCAGACCCACGACAAGCATCGCTACCAGGCTCAGGTCATCGGCAAAGATCGCCTGCACGACCTCGCCCTTCTCCAGATCAACGCACCCAATCTCGTTCCCGCCGTCCTCGCCAGCTCGCGCGATCTCCAGGTCGGCCAGCAGGTCTACGCCATTGGCAATCCCTTCGGTCTCAGCGGCACCATGACCTCCGGCA
>PKVY01000107.1 GCA_003131625.1 Acidobacterium sp.
CGAGAACACCGAGGGCGAGTACTCGTCGGTCGGTGGGCGGATGTTCGAAGGGACGGACCACGAGCTGGTCATCCAAGAGTCGCTGTTCACGCGCCGCGGCGTCGACCGGATCTTGCGCTACGCGTTCGAGCTCGCGCGCAGCCGCCCCAAGCAGCATCTGACCTCGGCAACGAAGTCGAACGGGATCGCCATCACCATGCCGTACTGGGACGAGCGCGTGAAAGCGGTCGGCTCGGAATATCACGACGTGCGCGTCGATCAGTATCACATCGACATCCTCACCGCGCACTTCGTGCAGCATCCCGATTGGTTCGACGTCGTGGTGGGGTCGAATCTGTTCGGCGACATCCTCTCGGATCTCGGGCCGGCCGTGACCGGCACGATCGGGATCGCGCCGTCCGCCAACCTCAATCCCGAGCGCGAGTTCCCGTCGCTGTTCGAACCGGTCCATGGCTCGGCGCCCGACATTGCAGGTCGCGGGATCGCGAACCCGATCGGCCAGATATGGTCGGGGGCGATGATGCTCGATCATCTCGGCCATCCCGACGCAGCGCAAGCGGTGGTGCACGCGATCGAAACCGTGCTGACCGACGGTCCGCGCACCCGCGACATCGGCGGGACGGCGAGCACCGAGGATGTCGGCAAAGCGATCGCCGCAGCCGTATAGGCGACGAGCGCGGCCGATGGAGCGTCCCCATGTCGTCGTCCTGACGCGCGTCGCGCCGGTCGTGCTCGACCGGCTGCGCGAGCACGCGCGTGTCACCGACGTCTCGGAGCTGCCGCGCGACGCGTGGGGTGCCGCGCTGGCCGACGCGATCGGCGTGCTCTCGAGCTCAAACGCGCCGGTCGACGCGGCCTTTCTCGCCGAAGCGCCGGCGCTGCGCATCGTCGCGATGCAATCGGTCGGCTACGACAACGTCGACGTCCCGGGGTTACGCGCACGCGGGATCGTGCTGACGAACTCGCGCGGGTCGCTGGTCGCGGCGGTCGCCGACCTGGCCTTTGCGCTGGTGATCCTGGCGGTGCGGCGGCTCGGCCCGGCGATGGCGTGGGCGCGCTCGGGCCGCTGGATGCAGGCTGATGCGCCGTACGGCCACGACCTCGCCGGCGCGACGCTGGGTTTGGTCGGCTTCGGCGCAGGGGGTTTTCTTTACGGCGCTCACGGCGTGCGGGCTGCTCATGGCGGCCATCATTCTGCCGCTGGCGCCGAGTGGGCCGCTGATGCGGTTCGCATTGAAGAACAACGGAGACCTGCGCGAGGAGATTGGCTGGGAGGAGATGCTGGGGACGGTCGCGGCCATTCGCGACTCGCTGCCTGCGGACCAGCGAGAGAATGTGGGGATCTTCGTTGGGAACTATGGCGAGGGGGGAGCCGTGGAGATTCTGGGGCCGGCGTACGGTCTGCCGGCGCCGATCAGCCGGACCAACTCGGCGTGGCTGCGCGGTTATCCGGAGCCGCCGCCGACCACGCTGATCGTGCTGGGCTATTCGCAGGAGGGGGCGGGCGCGAATTTTACCGGATGCAGGCTGGCGGGGCACGTGACGAACGCGCTGGGCGTGGAGAATGAGGAGAGCCGGGATCACCCGGACATTTTTGTGTGCGGGCCGCCGCGCCTGCCGTGGCCGGAGTTCTGGAAGCATGCGCGCAACTTTGGCTGAAACCGCGGCCGCTACTGCCGCAGCTGCGCCAGCCGATGCACGAGCGAGGCGCTGAGCGAGGCCTGGGCGGATTCGTCGAGCTTGTGGCCCGAGGACGTGAGATAGAAAACGTCGATGGCCGCTTCGCCTTCCGTGTCGATGAGCGCCACTTCGATATTGCAGCCGCAGGAGGCGAGGCTGAGAGCGATTTCGCGCAGCAGTCCGGGCGTATCCTGGGTGACGATCTGCACCAGGGTACTGTGCGACGATGCTTCGTTGTCGAATTCCAGCCGCGTTTCCACCGTGACCTTCGGGCGGGCGGGCTTTTGCTTGCGCGCTCGCAGCAGCTCTTCGACGGAGACTTTGTGCTTCACCGCGTCGCGGATGCTCTGCAGAAAGCGGTCGATCTCCGAGGCGTTGAGCTCGAGGGTGCGGTAGGTATCGGTGAACTGAAACGTATCGACGATGATGCCGGCAGCGTTGGAGAAAGCGTCGGCCTTGACGATGTTCATGCCCCACGCTGACAGGACTCCAGCCATATCGGCAAACAGGCCGGGACGGTCGGGCGTGACCAGGGTGATCTCGTTGACCTGGCGCAGAGCGCGGTACGCGAGCTGCACCTTGTCCTCGCGGAGGTCCATCGCCATACGGAAATGCGCGGCGATCTGCTCCGGCGCGCGAATGCTGAGATAACGTTGCGGCAAGCCTTCGAGGAAGGCGCGGAGCTCGTCGGTGGGAACCGGCGTTTGCGACGATGCGCCGCCTGGCGTGACGGCGGGGATGAGCGCGACGATGCGGCTGAAAAAGGCCGGGTCGGCCGAAGCGTGGTAGCGAATCTCATCGACGCTGCGATCGAGGAAGTTCGACGCGCTCATGTAGAGCTGCCACAGGCTCTCGGCTTTCCACGGGGTGAGTGCTTCCGGTGAGACGGCGCGGATGTCGGCGTAGGTCATGAGGGTGAGCATCTTGAGCTGCGGCTGGGTCGCGACCTTTTCCGCGAAGGCGCGAATGGTTTCCGCGTCGAAGATGTCGCGGCGCATAGCGGAGGACATTTCCAGATGGTTGTGGATCACACGGCGGACGGTTTCGCGCTCTTCGGCGTCGAGTTCGAGGCGCGAAAACAGGCTTTCGCTCAGCTCGACGCTGTTGCTGGCGTGATTGCCGGAGCGGCGCGCCTTGCCGGTGTCGTGCATGAGCAGGGCGAGGAAGAACAGATCGAGGCGATCAATTTCAGGGAGCAGACCGGCGAGCCGTTTTTCCCACTCATGCTGCGGCTGGCGCAGGCGGTGGACGTTGTCGATGACGTGGAAGGTGTGCTCGTCGACGGTGTAGCGGTGCCAGGTATCGCGGATGACGAGGGACTCGATGCCGTGAAACTCGGGGATGATGAGCTCGAGGATGCCGAGCGCGTGCATGGTGCGCAGCGCATGCGCAGCCCAGGGACCGAGGAGCACTTCGCGCAGGCAATTCCACAGGAAGGGACCTTCGGGCATCTGCACTGCGAGGATGGGAAGCGCGTCGGCGATGCGGTCTTCGGCGGCAAAACTGAGGCGGTAGCCGTGCTTGGCCATGAGGCCAAAAACCTGGAGGACGCTGTCAGCGTCGTTGACGGTGGTGCCTTCGGCGAGATCGAGCCGTCCGTCATCGAGGAAGAAGTCGGTTCCGGCGACGGGAACGCGCTTGCGGCGGAATTGCTTGTAGAAGGAGCGGCGTGGCGGCGGGACGGCATCGATGAGCAGGGAGGCGCGGCGATAGACGGTGCGTGCCTGGCGATACCAGGTGCGCATCCAGTAAGCGGGATCGGAAGTGCCGCGGGTTTCGAGACCGATGGAACGCTCGGCGGCTTCGTCCTGCGCGTGCCAGTCGAGAGTGTTGTCGTCGCGGCCGGAGCGGTAGTGGAGAAAACATCGGACGGCGGAGAGAAAGTCGTAGGCGGATTCGGGCTCGTCGTGGGTGCCGTAGAAATCGTCGGCGGCGGAACGAGGCCAGGCTTTGTTCGCCTGGATGGAATTGAGCAGGGTGAGCCACTGGGCGAGGTGGTAGTCACGGAGGCCGCCAGGCGTTTCTTTGACGTTGGGCTCGACGTGAAAGATGGTGTCGCCGTATTTGGCGTGGCGCGCGCGGGCCATCTCGGCGAGGTTCTGGACGACGGTGTCCCACTCACGCAGGATGACCGAGGGCAGGAGCTCGGTTTCGAATTTGGCGTAGAGCTTGCGGCTGCCGGTGAGATAGCGCCGGTCAAGCAGCGAGACGGTGAATTCGAGGTTGTCGGGGTGGACGCGTTCGGTCTCTTTAAGCGTGCGCGTGACGGGGCTGGCGCGAAGGCCAATGTCCCACATGGCCTGGGTGCAGGCGCGGATCTGTTCGCGCCAGGCGGGCTCGACTTTTTCGTTGGCGCACAGGAAGAGCACATCGACGTCGGAGCAGGGAAAAAGTTCGCGGCGTCCGAAGCCGCCGGTGGCCACCAGGGCGATGTCGTCCTGCGGAGCGATAGGCGCGACATGATCCCAGAGCTGGCGCAGCAGCGTGCCGACGATCTGCGAGCGACGCCGGATCACGGCGGAGCCGTCACCGTTGCGCTCGAAGCTCTGACGCAGCTGGGTGGAGTCGTCCTGATAGCGACTGCGCAGACGCGTGAGAGTGAGCGGCTCAGTGATCATGACGAAGGGTTCAGCGTTCAGGGTTCAGCGTACAGGTTGGCGGCAGGCCATGAGGGATGCCGCAGGAAACCCGCCAACGACAAACGGCCCGTTGCAAAGAGAACGCGAGTAGCGCCGAATCTGCGATGCGCGAGCAGTGCGGACCGCCGCGGCCAAAAATCAGAGTGCGGAAGGGCCGCGCTCGTCGTTGCGGATGCGAATGGCGTCGTCGATTTTGGAGACGAAAATTTTGCCGTCGCCGATTTTGCCGGTGCGCGCCGTAGAGAGGATGGCCTGGATGGCCTTGTCGGCCATTTCGTCGCGGACCACCATCTCGATTTTGATTTTGGGCAGGAGGTCGACGGTGTATTCGCGGCCGCGATAGAACTCGGTGTGGCCCTTCTGGCGGCCGTGACCGCGGGCCTCGAGGATGGTCATGCCTTCGATGCCCGCTTCGAGCAGGGCGTCCTTCACTGCGTCCAGCTTGGAGGGTTGAATGACAGCTTCGATCTTTTGCATTGAGCGCTCGAGTCCTGGCTGAATTCTGAGTATACGTGGTTGATTAGGAACCGAAGTCGTAGCCTTCTTCGCCGTGCTGGGTAACGTCCAAACCTTCGATCTCGTCGTCGCGGGTCACGCGCAGGCCAATCACCATGTCGACGATCTTGAGCAGGATGATGGTGCCGACGATGGAGAGCACCCAGGCGATGGCGACGCCGATGAACTGATTGAGCACCTGATGCCAGTTGCCCTCGATTCCGCCGGTCGGTTTGCCTGGGCCATAAACCGGATTGATGGCGCTGGAGGCGAAGACGCCGGTAAGGATGGCGCCGACGGTGCCGCCTGCACCGTGCACGCCGAACGCGTCGAGGGAATCGTCGTAGCCGAACCAGCCCTTGACGGTAGTGACCATGAGGAAGCAGACGACGCCGGCGACGACTCCGATGATGAGGGCCGACATGGGCTGCACGAAACCGGAAGCCGGGGTGATGGCGACGAGTCCGGCCACCGCGCCGGAAATGGCTCCGAGAGCGCTGGGCTTACCGTTACGGATCCACTCGGCGACGCTCCAGCCGATGGCTGCGGCAGCAGTGGCGAAGTGCGTGTTGACGAAAGCGCTGGTGGCGAGGCCGCTGGCGTTCACGGCAGAGCCGGCGTTGAAGCCGAACCAGCCCACCCACAGCAGGCAGGCTCCAATGAAGCTGAGGACGACGGAGTGCGGCGGCGACGGTTCTTTGGGATAGCCGACGCGCTTGCCGAGATAGAGGGCGCAGACCAGCGCGGAGACGCCGGAGGTGACGTGAACCACAGTGCCGCCGGCAAAGTCGAGGCAGGGAATTTTGCCGTTGAGAGAGGCGTTGAGGAATCCGCCTTTGCCCCAGACCATGTGGGCCATGGGTGAGTAGACGACGATGGCCCAGAGTGTAAGGAACAGGCACATCGCGCTGAATTTCATGCGCTCGGCGAAGGCTCCGGTGATGAGCGCGGGCGTGATGATCGCGAACATGAGCTGGTAGATCATGTAGGTCTGCGCGGGGACGGTGGGGCCGTAATCGGGATCGGGCGCGAGGCCGACGCCGTGCATGAAGGCGTTGTGCAGGCCGCCGATGAAAGCATTGCCGGTGCCGAAGGCGAGGCTGTAGCTGACCAGCGCCCAGAGCACGGTGATGATGCACATCATGGCGAAGCTCTGCATCATGGTGGAGAGGACGTTCTTGCGGCGCACCAGACCGCCATAGAAGAGGGCGAGGCCAGGGCCGGTCATCATGAGCACCAGCGCGGCGCTGGTGAGCATCCAGGCGTTATCGCCGGCGGAGACCGCGGGCGCGGCCGGCGTTTGGGCCAGCGCGGCAGAGGCGCAAGCAAGAGGGAAGAGGCAAAGCAACCGAATCAGACGACGAGGGTGCATATAACTCCGCTGGCAAGCGACGGAAATATGTCACGACGAGGTGACCGGTGAGGCGCGGGGCGAAATTCCCGGAGCCTGAATGGATTGGGAACGAGCGTGGTACGGAATACCTGGAACTCACTTTTACATATTTTTCGCAAATCGAAAACAGAGAAATTCAAAGGTGGGCCGGGCGCGCCGGTTTGAAGGGCGTTTCTCTATGCGGGACCGGAAAGTCGGCATGCCCCCGCAAGTGCTGATTCCGCGCTCAAGGTTGGATATAGTGGAAGTATGGCGGAGACGTTGCGGGATCGGCGGCTGTTTGGGACGCTGGAAAGCAGCGCGAAGAACCGTGAGAAAGTGCTTGAGGCCAGCTACGGCTACGAGCAACCGGACGGCATTTTCCTGACCACGGTGGATGCGGCGATCAACTGGGTGCGCAAGAGCTCGATTTGGCCGATGACGTTTGGCCTGGCCTGCTGCGCCATCGAGATGATGTCGATGGGCGCGTCGCGATTCGATTTGGCCCGCTTTGGCATGGAGGTGTTTCGGCCCTCGCCGCGGCAATCGGACCTGATGGTAATTGCGGGGCGCGTTTCCTGGAAGATGGCTCCGGTGATCCGGCGGCTCTACGACCAGATGCCGGAACCGAAGTGGGTGATTTCCATGGGTGCGTGTGCTACCTCGGGCGGCGTCTTCAACAATTACGCCCTGGTCCAGGGGGTGAATCAGGTGATTCCGGTCGATGTGTATGTACCGGGGTGCCCGCCGCGTCCCGAGCAACTGCTGTACGCGATCACCCTTCTGCAGGAGAAGATTCAGCACGAGCACGGCAGCCTGAAACGGGTTCTGAACTTGCAATAGAGGTGGGGTTCTAGTAGCTTTGTATGCAACAGGAAACCCCCCGCGGCCAGAAAGCGGCCGTGAATTCCCCCACAAAAAGATTGTTTACCCGTTAACGCTGGAGGGACAGCGCGGGTTAACCGTTCCGATACTGTCGGAGATTTTGCCGCTCGTGGTGGGCAACTTATTGAAATAATTGCATTCCAAGCAAGTTGGTTCCTGTCGTCACTTTATTGCCGTTTGGCGTTGTTTTGTTGCGGAAGGTTTTGTCCGGTTCCCTCCCCGGTAGCCACTCCGGATTTGTGAGAAAGTGGCTCGGGCTTGCACAGGTTTTTCAGCAATCATCAGTGAATTTGCGGAGGATAGACGCATGCATTTTCGTCCGTTCAGCTCCTGGGGCCGAATCCTGCTGGCCGGCTGCGCCATGCTGGCTGGAGCAGCGGTGGTTCTGGGCCAATCTTCGTCTGCAGCGTCCGCTGCCACGTCGGATCAGTATGCATCCCGTATTGACGTCTTCACCGGGTATTCCTATGTCGCCCCCCATGGGACCGTGGACACGCCCGAGGCAGGTGGGACGGATAAGCCTCTTGATTACTCGGCCATCAACTACGGCGCGATCGGGAGTTTCGCTTACTACTTCAATCGTTATGTGGGCGGCCAAGTCGAGTACGCCAACCATCCGAACGGGGCGAACGACGGAGCGCAGACGGCGCAGGCTGGAATCATCTTCCGCTACCCGACCGAAGGCATGGCCGTCTTTGTTCACGGGCTGGCGGGAGGTGTTCGCCTCGGAGGGCCAAACATTTCCGGTCCGGGCCAACAGCCGAAGCACATTTATACCTGGGGTCCGGCGCTGACCGCCGGAGCCGGCATGGATTACGACCTGCCCTTCGGGGGACATCGCATTGCATGGCGAATTTTCCAGGCCGACTACGAATATTGGCATGCGGATTTTGGCTACCAGGAGCAGATCGGTGGCCGCGCCAATGTTAACGGTGTTCGACTCAGCACAGGATTGCTGTTCCACTTCGGCAGCATCGCCCCTCCGCCGCCGGTGCAGTATGCCTGCGGGATCAATCCGGCATCGGTGTTCCCAGGCGAGCAGGTCACGGTTACGGGAACCGCGACGAACCTGAATCCGAAGAAGACGCCCACGTATAGCTGGAGCGGACAGGGCCTGACGGTGGGCGGCACGAGTCCCACCTCCACTATCGATACCGGCAGCCTGCAGCCCGGCAGTTATACGGTCACCGGACACGTGACCGAGGGCCCGAAGGTGGGCCAGTCCGCCGACTGCACCGCGCAGTTTACGGTGAAGCAGTTCGAACCTCCAACCATCAGCTGCACCGCGAATCCAACCACGGTACAGCCGGGCGCGAGCTCGACGATTACCTGCAATGGCGTGAGCCCGCAAAGCCGTCCGCTGACCTACAGCTATTCGGCTTCGGCAGGATCGATCAACGGAACCGGGAACACCGCGACTCTGTCGACAACGGGCGCACCGTCCGGAACCATCACGGTCACGGGCACCGTCCAGGACGACAAGGGGCAGACGGCTTCAGCGACGACCACGGTCAACGTGGAAGCGCCGCCGCCACCGCCAGCTCCGAAGACGCAGACGCTTTGCTCGATCCAGTTCGATAAGGACAAGCGGCGTCCGGCGCGCGTGGACAACGAAGCCAAGGCCTGCCTGGATGACGTGGGGCTGAACGCTCAGCAGAAGGCGGATGCCTCTGTGGTGGTGGTCGGCAACTCGGCGCCAGTGCCGGCTCCGAAGACGAAATACCAGCGCGCGCACGCAGTGACCGCCGAGCAACTGGCGGCGCAACGCGCGGTGAACACCAAGGCCTACCTGGTAACGGAGAAGGGCATCGACGCCAGCCGCATCCAGGTGAGGACGGGCAGCAACGGCCAGAACGAGGTGGAGAATTACCTGGTTCCGGCAGGCGCAACCTTCGACAACGACGTGCCGAGCACGACGCCTGTCGACGAGAACGCCGTGAAGGCCCAGCCCCGGACGGCTCCGGTGGTGCACCACCATCACAAGGCGGCGGCGAAAAAACCCGCAGCAGCTCACTAACTGAGCGCGCCTGAACAGGACAGGGCTGACCGGAATTCCGGCCAGCCCTGTTTTTTTGAGTCCCTGGCGGAAGTTTCCACAGTCACTCCGCCTCGCCTGGCTTTTGTTGCCGATGATGAGGCGGAGGGTGGGGTCGGAAGGCCGCGTGGCCACGAAAACCGCTAGCATGACCTTAGGCGGCTTTTCGCGGGTGGAACGATTCGCGGGATTTCCGCATCCGCAAAAATGGGAATCATGCATTCGATGCGTTTTCGATTTTGTCTGGCGGCCCTTGCCGTTCTGCTGCCTTTTCTGTGCGGTTCGCCGGGGCTCGCTGCGAATTCCCCCTGGTCAACCACAGGTCCTGACGGAGGCGATGCGCGGCGATTCGCGTTTAGCGCGCTCGATCCGGATCGGATTTACCTGGGAACGACGGACAGCTGGATCTACGTCTCCTCCGACGGGGGCTCGTCCTGGTCGAGGCTGGCGAAGCTGGGGACCAGGGACGATCTGGTGGTGGACAGCCTCGTCGTCGATCGCACCGATCCGCACACGCTGTATGCCGGCGTGTGGGTATTGGGTCACTCCGACGGCGGCATTTACATCAGCCACGACCAGGGAAGCACGTGGACCGAGGTTGCGGATATGCACGGGCAGTCGGTGCGGGCGCTGGCCCAGGCGGCTACGAATCCGCATTTGCTGGTCGCGGGCACGCTGAGCGGCGTTTATCGCAGTGCGGACAGGGGCCTGCACTGGAACGAAATTAGCCCGGCCGGCGGCAGCGAGATCCACGAGGTGGAATCCGTCGCCATCGATCCCTACGATCCGGAGATTATCTATGCGGGCACGTGGCATCTTCCCTGGAAGACCAACGACGGCGGAGCGCACTGGAACAACATCCACGAGGGTGTGATCGACGACTCGGATGTCTTCTCGATGATCGTGGACCCCTCGCGGCCGAGCGTGATGTTTCTGAGCGCCTGCTCGGGAATCTACAAGAGCGAGAATTTCGGATACGAATTCCGGAAGGTGCAGGGCATACCATCGACGGCGCGGCGCACCCGCTCCCTGCGCATGGACCCGGCGGACCGCAATACGGTCTACGCCGGAACCACCGAGGGCCTGTACAAGACGCAGGACGGCGGCGAGAACTGGATGCGCACCACCGGGCCCGATGTGATCGTCAACGACGTTTATGTCGATCCGCGCAATCCGAAGCACGTGTTATTGGCGACGGATCGCAGCGGTGTGCTCGCAAGCGAAGACGGCGGAACGGGATTCGAGGAATCGAACACCGGGTTCTCGCAGCGGCAGGTTACGGCCCTGCTTGCCGATGCGCGGTCCCCGCAGACGATGTATGCCGGGGTCATCAACGATAAGCGCTACGGCGGGGTCTTCGTCAGCAGCGATCTGGGCAGGACATGGAAGCAGCAAAGCGAAGGCCTGCACGGTGGCGACGTATTTGTTCTTGCCCAGAGCGCGGACGGCGCCCTGCTGGCCGGGGGTAGCGATGGAATCTTCCGTTGGGATGGAAGTGCGTGGGTTGCGGCCGATGCTCTTGCCGTTGCGCCCGCCCCGCCGCCGGTCGCGGAAGCGCCGCATGGGCGCGCGAAGAGAGGTCCTGCGCTCCCGGCCGCAGCCGTGCAGCCCGTGGATCCGCCGAAGCTGGGCGGACGAGTGGCAGCGTTATCGACTGCGGGCGATACGTGGTTCGTGGTGACGACGCAGGGAGTTTTTCGCAGCGCCGACCGGGGAACATCGTGGACGCCGGCTCTGACCGCAACCTCTTCGGAGGGTCGCGACTACCTGACCATCGCCGCGGACGGAACACGGGTCTTCATCGGTCGCCGCGAAGGCATGATGGCCTCGGACGATAACGGCGCAACCTGGCAGCCGCTGAAGCTTCCCGCTGGTCTCACCGTTCTGGCCAGCCTCGCATTCACTCCTGACCGCACGCTTTGGGCCGGCGGTCGCGAAGGCGTCTTCTATTCCCGCGACAACGGTGGTTCCTGGACGGCGCTCGAGCGTCTGCCCGTGGTCGCGGTCAACGGCCTCACCTGGGATCCAACCCTGAACCGGCTGATTGTCACCTGCGGCGTGGGGACGGTGATCTACTCAATCGATCCGCGCGACCAGTCCTGGAATTGGTGGAACGCCGGATGGACGGTGCATTCGGTCGCTTCGCTCAACGGGCGGCTGGCGGCCGCATCGCTTTACAGCGGCGTGGTGCTGCAACCGGCGGCGGAGACGGGAAGAGCAGGGGACAGCGTGCAGGATGCGCGAAGATAGCGTGGCCTTGCGGTTGCGGGCCGCCGTCCACGACGATTACCCGACGCTGTTTAAGCTTGATCAGGCTTGCTTCGCTCCGGGAATCGCATGGTCGAAGACCGAGCTCGAGTACTTCCTGAAATATCCCGGCAACCTCAGCATCGTTGCGGAAAACGAAGCCGGACGGATCGTGGGATTTGCGATTGCCGGCAGGCAGCGCCGGCAGGGAGCGCTGCTGGGGCGCCTGATCACCATCGATGTCGATCAGGCACTGCGCCGGCGCGGCGTGGGGCACAGGCTGCTCGAGGAGATTGAGGCGCAGCTCCGCGGAATTGGCGCTACCGCAGTGCTCCTCGAAGTAGCGGTGGACAACACTGCGGCGCAGGAGTTCTATGTGCGGCATGGCTTCGCGCGCACGGTGAGGATTCCTGGCTATTACCTGGGCCGCATCGATGCGCTGGCGATGGAGAAACATCTGGGGTGACGCGGGACCGCGGGCTCAGCCGGCCTCGGGCCACGCGACTACAATGAGGACGATGCTTCCTTTCAGGCGGATCGTTGCGTGCGGAATTGCGACCCTGGCGTTCGCTGCTGCGCCGGCGTTTTCCCAGGCCGTCAAGGATCTGCCGAAGCCCACCGACTACGTGAGCGACGACGCGCATGTCCTGTCGCCGCAGGCCATCGATCAACTGAACCACCTCTGCGGCGAAGTGGATCACGAGGCGCATGCGCAGATTGCCGTCGTGACCATCGACACGCTGAATGGGGAACCGATTCAGCAGTACGCGGTGGAGCTGGAAGATGCGTGGAAAGTCGGTCCGAAGGGGAGCGATCGCGGCGTGATCGTGCTGCTCGCGGTTAAGGACCGGCGACGATTCATTTACCCAACCTACGGCCTGGAGGGCATTCTGCCGGATGCCAAAGTGGGCGAGATTGGCCGCGAGATGGTGCCCATGCTGCGCAATAACGACTTTGACGGCGCGGTGACGCTGGCGGTCGACGAAATTTCCCAGATCATTGCGCAGGACGCGGGGGTAAAGCTGCAGCCACTGACCCGCTGGGGCGCCGCGCAGCAGCAGCCGCATGCCAGCGTTGGGCAAATCATCGGCGGCGTTATTTTTCTCATTTTCGTGGTGATCTTCCTCATCTGGGCCGGGGGATCGGGGTTGCTCGGTTTTCTACTCGGCATGTTCTTCGGCGGCGGCGGTCGCTGGGGTGGTGGTGGCGGCTTCGGTGGCTTTGGCGGCGGTGGCGATTTTGGCGGTGGTGGAGGCGGCGGTAGCGGATTTGGCGGCTTCGGCGGCGGCAGTGGTGGTGGCGGCGGAGCCGGGGGTAGCTGGTAGGATCGATTCGAAGTTCCAGGGAGAGAAGCGCGATGATGCGTCGTGGTTTGTGGATCGCGGTAGCCGTGGTGGCGGTGATTGTGCTGGCGGGGCTGCTGGTCTTCGGCAGTTTCGTGAGCGCGCAAAAGCAAATGGTGGCGAAGCAGGAAGCCGTGCGTGCCCAGTGGTCCAACGTGCAGACGGTGTTGCAGAGGCGGGCCGATCTGATTCCGAATCTGGTGGCGACGGTGAAGGGCTACGCAACCCACGAAGAGGCGGTCTTCGCCGACGTGGACAAGGCGCGTGAGTCCCTGCTGGCGGCACGCGATCCGCAGAGTCAGATTCGAGCCAATGGGCAACTGGACGGAGCATTGGGGCGGCTGCTGGCGATTGCGGAGAACTATCCGAACCTCAAGGCCAACGAGAACTTTCTGCAGCTCCAGGATCAGCTTGAGGGCACGGAAAACCGCATCGCGACCGAGCGTCGCCGCTATAACGAAACCCTGCAGGACTACAACACCTTCATTGGGCAGATCCCCAACAACATCTGGGCGCACCTTGCTGGTTTCAAACCGAACACCGCCTATTTCGAGGCGTCTCCGGCTTCGCAGGCAGCGCCGCAGGTGCATTTCTGAGCTGTCTAACAGGACGACTTAAAGCTGACCGCGATAGCTACCCGGCGATCAGAATACGCAGGTCGCGCAGGTTGTTGCCGGTGGGTCCGGTGACAATCGAATCGCCCAGCGCCGTAAACAGCGTGCAGGTATCGAAGCGTCCGAGCGTGGCTTCAGGATCGAAGTTGTAGCTGCGGGCGCGCGCGATGGTCGTTGTATCCGCAATGGCGCCGGCCGCGGGACTGTTGCCGTCGATGCCGTCCGAGCCTGCGCTGAGCACGGCGAGCGCTTCGCCCTCGAAACGCGCCAGGTCGAACGCGGCTTTCAGGGCAAACTGCTGATTGCGGCCGCCGCAGCCGGGGTGCTTGCCCAGGTTCACGGTGACTTCGCCGCTCGAAAGCAGGCACACGCGGGAGTATTCGCCCCGCAATTCATGAAAGCGCGCGAGCAGGTACTTCGCGGCTTCGGCGTAGTCCCAGTCGTCGCAGGTATTGTCGATGACCACTTTGTATCCCAGCGAATGCGCGTTATCGCGGGCTGCGTTCACGAAATCGTGGTTGGAGAGCAGCGTGTCGAACTGAGCGTGTTGAAAAGCCGCGGCCGCGTCCTGGGGCCTTTTGGGAGAACCTGCTGGAGCGGCATCGTCCTGGCGGAGCTTCTGGAAATACTCCCGCACCGCCGCGGGAAACTTCTCCAGCAGATGGAACCGTTCCAGGATTTCCTGGCATTCGGCCAGGGTGGAGTAGTCAGGCAGCGTTGGCGAGGAGGCAACCGCCGCCAGATCCTTGAGCGGGACATCGGCCAGCAGCAGAGAGAGTTTTTCGGCGGCAGGCGCTGCCAGCGCGAGCCGCCCGCCTTTGACCGCGGAGAAATACTTGCGCACGGTGTTGATTTCCGTGATGGTCGCGCCACTGGCGACCAGCGCTTCATGGAAGGCGATGGTGTCGTCCAGCGTGATCTTGCGGTCGCGCGGCAGCTCGAGCATCGCCGAACCGCCGCCGCTGATCAGAAAAAAGATGAAGGTGTTCGCGCGGGCGCGTTTCAGCAGGGCCAGCACAGCGCGCGCCGCCGCAAAGGAGCCCTCGTTCGGTAATGGATGCCCGCCCGGGTAGTAGCGGATGTGCCGGTTGCGCTTCTTCGGAACCTCCAGTACCGAGCACACGCCGTGCAGGTGGATCTTTTCGGGAAGACGCTCCAGCAGCGCGTTCAGCATGCTGAGCGAGGCCTTGCCGAATGAAATGACAAAAATGTTCTTGTAAGGTTCCAGCGGCTGCGAGATCGACGGCAAGCGCGGCGATGGATGCCGCACCAACGTCTTTCCCTCGAAATGCAGGTGGCGATCAAAGGCCTGCGGAATGTCGCAGGCCTGAAGAGCCCGATCGAAAATATCCCTGGCAACACCGTGGAGTTCTTCGAGCGGGGTCATTTGCTGGCGAGAACCGGGTAACAACGCAGCGCCCATGCGCGGATGGCTTGCCTCACATCCTCCAGCTTACTCGCAAAAAAGTGATCCGCTCCCGAAATCCACACCAGCTCCTTCGGCTCGTGCGCGCGTGCGACGGCCGCTTCCACTGTGGCCGCGGGGCCATACTGATCGCGCGTGCCGCTGACGAACAGCTTCGGCTGCGAGCAGTCGCGGAGGAAGTCATAGCTGTAATCGCGGCCTTCGGCGTGCGTGGGCATTCCGAGCGCCACCAGGCCGATCACGCGCGGATCGCCGCAGCAAGCCCGCAGCCCGACGTACGATCCGAAGGAAAAGCCGGCGAAGAGAATCGGCAGGCCGAATTCCCGCTGCAGCCAGTCAAGCGCCGCGCGCACATCGTCCTGCTCGCCCTCGCCGAAGTCGTGCGCCCCTTCGCTCAGTTCGGTTCCGCGAAAATTGAAGCGCAATACGGGAAGGCCCAGGCTCTGGAAGGCCTTCATCGCGTGATAGACGACCTTGTTGTGCATGGTGCCGCCGCCCAGCGGGTGCGGATGGCAGACCAGCGCCGCGTACGGCGCATCAGGCGCTCCCACGTTCAGCAGCGCCTCCAGCCGCCCCGCTGGTCCGCGAAGATCGCCGACGGTGCGCAGAATTGCGGAGCCAACGTGCGATTGCGTCATCTGGCTCCATTGTACGAACGCTTCGTCGCGTATTCTGGTCCTTCGCTATGAGCCTCGACCCCATCCAACTCACGCGGCGCCTCGTGGACATCGAGTCCATAAGCTACAACGAGGGCGCGGTGGGCGCGTTCCTGGCGGAGTTTCTGGCCGCGCAGGGTTTCGCGGTCGAGAAAATGCCGGTGGAGCAGCACAAGGAGAGTCGCTCGACGAGCGAGCGGTTCAACGTCTACGCCTGCGTCCCTGGGCAGACCCCCGACGTGGTGCTGTCGACGCACATGGATACGGTGCCGCCCTTCATCCCCTCGAGCGAGGATGACGCGTTCATTTATGGCCGCGGCGCGTGCGATGCAAAAGGCATCATCGCCGCGCAGATTGCCGCCGAAAAAAAACTGTGCGAGCAGGGAATTCGCGCTGCGCTGTTGTTCGTGGTAGGAGAGGAGCGCGACTCGGCGGGAGCCAAAACCGCCAACCTGCATCCGCGCGGCAGCCGCTTCCTGATTAACGGCGAGCCGACCGACAATCGCATCGCGCTGGCGTCGAAGGGCACGCTGCGGGCCGCGATTCGCGCCAGCGGGAAAATGGCGCACTCGGCTTATCCGGAACTGGGCGAGAGCGCCACGCATAAGCTCGTCGAGGCGCTGCATCGCATCCTCACGATTCCGCTGCCGGCGCTCGACGACGTTGGCCCGAGCACGCTGAACATCGGCTTGATCGGTGGCGGCCACGCGCCGAATGTGATTGCCGATCAGGCCGAGGCCCAGGTGATGGTCCGTCTGGTTGGGTCTTCTGAGGAGACGCGGCGTGCGATTGAGCAGGCGGTTGAGGGTCTCGCCACGGTCGACTACACGCTGGAGATTCCGTTCAAAAGGCTGCGTGCCGTCGAAGGTTTGCCGACCATGATCGCTGCATTCACGACCGATATTCCGTGGCTCACCAACTGGGGCGAGCCCGTGCTGCTGGGCCCGGGATCGATTCACGTCGCGCACACGCCCCAGGAAAAGCTAGCCAAGAAAGAACTGCAGGCCGCCATTGACCTCTACGTTGAAGTCGCCCGCCAGCTCGTGACCTCGTCCCGCTGAACGGGTAGGCTGAAGGTATGGCTGAGCCGTCCAGCACGCTTCTCGAACCGCGCAACACTCTCGACAAAGCCGCTTCGTCCTATCTGCGTTCCGCGATGCATCAGCCAGTGCATTGGCAGGAGTGGGGTGAGGCTGCATTCGCGCTGGCCGCGCAGGCGGACAAGCCGATTCTGCTCGATGTGGGCGCGGTGTGGTGCCACTGGTGCCATGTGATGGACCGCGAGTCGTACGAAGACGCGACCCTGGCGGCGACGGTGAACGAGCATTTTGTCGCCATTAAAGTGGATCGCGACGAGCGGCCGGATGTGGACGCGCGCTACCAGGCCGCGGTGCAGGCGATCAGCGGGCAGGGCGGATGGCCGCTGACTGCGATCCTGACGCCGGATGGGCGGCCGTTCTTCGCGGGCACATATTTTCCGCGTGAGGATCGCTATGGCCGGCCTGGCTTCGAGCGCGTCCTGCTGACCCTCGCCAATGCGTGGAAGACGCGGCGCGCCGAAGTTCTGGAGTCGGCGGCCAGCGTGATCGCGGCCATCGAGCATGGCGAGACGTTTTCGGCACGCGGCGATTCGTTGTCGGTGGCCATCGTCGACAAGCTGGTGCAGAGCGCAATCGGCCAGTTCGATCCACACCATGGCGGGTTCGGTTCGCAGCCCAAGTTTCCCCATCCAGCTGTGCTGGATCTGCTGATCGATGTGGCGGCGCGCACCGGCAACAAGGCTGCGAAACAAGCTGCTACCGTCACGCTGCAAAAGATGGCGCGCGGGGGCGTTTACGATCAGCTCGCCGGCGGATTCCATCGCTACTCGGTCGATGAGCGCTGGGTGGTTCCGCATTTCGAGAAGATGCTCTACGACAATGCCGGACTGCTGGGCAATTACGTCCACGGATTCCAGACCTTTGTCGAGCCGGAATTTGCTGCCGTCGCGGAAGACATCATGCGCTGGATGAACGAGTGGCTCAGCGACCGGGAGCGCGGCGGCTTCTACGCATCGCAGGACGCCGACATTTCGCTCGATGACGACGGCGACTACTTCACGTGGACCCGCGCTGAAGCCGCGGCGGTGCTGACTCCGGAGGAGCTGAGCGTTGCCGAGCTGTATTACGACATCGGCGAGCTGGGCGACATGCACCACGATCCGAAGAAGAACGTGCTGCATCGGAATTTTTCGGTGGAAGAAGTCGCCCAGCGTGTGAAGCGCGACAAGTCCGACGTGCAGCATGATTTGGACGCCGCGAAGCCGAAGCTTTACGCGGCGCGGCTCCAGCGCCCGACGCCCTTTATCGACAAGACGGTCTACACCGGATGGAATGCCCTGGCCATCTCGGCGTATCTCGACGCGGCGCGGGTTCTGGATTTGGAAGAGCCTCGAACCTTTGCGCTGCGCACCCTGGATCGGGTTTTGCGTGAAGGATGGAATGCGCGCGCCGGGCTGGCGCACGTCATTGCCTATCCCGAGCCCGATGCTGCTGCCCGGCGAATCCCTGGCGTGCTCGATGACTATGCCATGCTGGCGCACGCCTGCGTCGACGCCTGGGAGGCGACGGGCGAGATGCGCTACTACGAGGCGGCGCTGCAGTTGGCCGATGCGATGGTGGAGCGCTTTCACGATCCCGAACACGGCGGGTTTTTCGACACGGAGAAAGATGCTGCCGACAAGATCGGCGCGCTGGCTGCGCGACGCAAGCCGATGCAGGATTCTCCGACGCCGGCCGGCAATCCGACAGCCGCAGCGGCGCTGCTCCGGCTTGCAGCGCTGAGCGGGCGCAACGACTTCCGCGAAAAGGCCGAAGATACGCTGTCCGCGTTTTCCGGAGTCATCGAGCACTATGGCCTCTACGCGGGCAGCTACGGCCTGGCGCTCGAACGCCTGCTGCTGCCGCCCATTCAGGTCGCGATCGTCGGCGCCGGTCCGAGCGCCCGGCAGCTGGCGGCCATTGCCAATGCGCGCTACGCGGTGAACAAGGCGGTCATCTCGATCACTTCCGCGCAGGTTGCCTCCGGGCAGCTGCCGCCGATGCTCAGGGAGACGCTGCCTCACCTCCCAACCCCCGCCACGGCGGGCGCCATTGCCCTGGTTTGCCGGGGAACCTCCTGCCTGCCTCCAGCCCGGACTGGCGAGGAGCTCATCGAGCAGCTCAACGAGGCTCTGTGAGCGGCCCGGAGCCCTCGCAAAGCGGGGTTCCCAGCGTAACGTAACGCTGACCGGCGAAGCTGCTGCACCCCGTGCTGACCTGCTATTCTTCATCAGAATCATCGATCTCCGGAGAGTGTGTTATGGCGAGAAGCGTCAACAAAGCCACGTTGATTGGCAATGTGGGAAAAGACCCCGAAATCAAGGTCGCGTCCAACGGCAATGCCGTCGCAACCTTCTCCCTGGCTACATCGGATCGCACCAAAGATCAGACCGGTACCTGGACCGATCGCACCGAATGGCACAACCTGGTCGCGTTTCAGCGCCTGGCGGAGATCGTTCGCGACTATGTAAAGAAGGGATCCAAGCTTTACGTTGAAGGACGCATTCAGACGCGCTCCTGGGACGATAAAGACAACCAGAAGCACTACAAAACGGAGATCGTGGTGAACGATCTGGTGCTTCTCTCCGGTCGCGGCGACGGCGAATCGGGCGGCTCGTCGCGCTCCGGTGTGTCCTCGTACGATCAGCGGCAGCCGGCGCAGACTGACGAGCTGGTGCAGTCCACCGAGATCACCGACGACGATATTCCGTTCTGAAGTGTAGATTTCCTCCTCAGGAGGAGTCGGCATGAGAGTCAGCGCCCGCCCGCTTGCGATGCTGGGACTTGCGCTGGTGTGCTTTCCAAAGCCTCTCTGTGCGCAGAGGATGACGCCACGCGCGCGGGCCGCGAGCCAGCGGGCTGAACTGAGCTGGTTTGATCACTTTTCCGCCGGAGCAGCGGGAACGAGACGGGCCTGAACGCCTTGATCGGCGGCCTGATCAAGCATTTCCTTTGCTTCCGCGAGTGTGGTCCCGCTGGGTACGGAGCGGAAATCGGACCGAATCTCACGCTGATCCTTGCTCAGCGACTTGACGATCAGCACCTTCCCCTTCACGTGTGTCTCGATCACGTCGGCCTTCCAGTGGGTCGCGCTTACCTGTTGACGATGAATGTGGAAGGAACTGCCCTTCTCCACGTGCCCCAGCAGGCCATAGCCGAAATCCACACGCTCCGCCACACTGCCGGTCATATCGATCGCCCGTTTCAGGCGGAGATCGACGATCATGCTGCCGGTGAGCGCGTGAACGATGCGCGCCTGGTAATTCGGTGGAACGAAAGCCGGGTCGGGACGGAAAGCGATGCGCGCGACGCCCGCTGCGGGCGGTCCCTCATAATCGAAGAGAAAGGCGTCTGGCACCAACTGCATGATGGCGGCCACCTGAGCTTCGTCATTGTCATGGGTTCGCTCTACAAGCGCGATCTGTCCGGGATCGTGAATGTAATCGTCGAGGCGCTCGTTCTCACGTCCCTGCTGCGTGGCGGAGAGGGGTTTGCCGTCCTGCTCGATGAGGCGAAAGACCGGTCCGCTGGTTGTCTCGACCTGCTCCCGAACCACATCCTGCGCGGGGGAGAGGCATGCGCTGCGGTATTCCCAATGGCTGTCGCGCTCCCGGTCGTGGAGCTCGTTGTAGATGACGTCGCGCACCAGATCGCGGGCGGACTGCGCGTCGCTTTGGGGTGCGGTTGCGGGAACCTGGGCAAGAACGGGAATCGCTGCCGCAGCAAGGAGCACGATGGAAGCAAAACGTCCACATCCTGGCATTGGCCCTCCGCGCCCCTTAGGTATGATCCGGTCCCAGAGTGCCGGAGTTGCTTTCCCAGTCGAGTAAATCGTCGCTGAAGATTCGGTAACAGGCGGGAAGAGGAATCTCACTTGTTACACTTCCGCCATGGCTCGGGCGGAGCTGATCCTTCGCCGCCCGGCCGCCCGCGTTCATGCCGCAAACTCTCTCGGTCGCGATGATCACCAAAAATGAAGAGGCGAACCTGCCGCGCACCCTCTCGAGTGTGCGATGGGCCGATGAGATTACGATCGTCGATTGCGGCTCCACGGATCGCACGGCTTCTATTGCCGAATCTTTCGGAGCGAAGGTTTTCGTCCACCAGCCTTTCCCGGGTCACGGCGAGCAGAAGAACGTCGCCATCGACCACTGCACCAGTGATTGGGTTTTGCTGCTCGATGCCGACGAAGTCATTTCGCCCGAACTGGCCGAGGAGATTCGCAAAATGCTGGCCGGCCCTGCCGCGCACGACGCGTACTGGATCCCGCGCCTGAATCTCTTTCTCGGCCGCTGGATGCGCCACGGCGGTTTCTACCCCGACCGCAAGCTCCGGCTCTTCCGGCGGGGATCGGCGCGGCTGAGCGAGGGGGTCGGCCCGCACAGCACTCCGCAGTTTGCCGGAAAGCCCGGCGTTCTCCGCGGGGACATGCTGCACTACGCCTATCCCGCACTGGCGCCCTACATCGAACACATGAACCGCTACAGCACCGAGATGGGAAAGCTGGCCGCTCCAAACAAGCCCAGCCGTTCGATCTTCGCCTTCCTCTGGAACGTCGTTCTGAACCCAGCGGCGACCTTTGGCTGGAATTATTTTTTCCGCCTCGGCTTTCTCGATGGCCGGGAGGGACTGCTGCTGCACGTCTATCACTCGGCCTACGTGAGCTGGAAATATGCGAAAGCGTGGGAGCAGAGGCGCGGAGCGAAGTGAACCGTAGAATCGAGGCCCGCTTGCTCCAGGTACGCCCACTCTCCTATGCTGAAGCGTTCCACGAAGGGACGCACCATGCCGGATAAAGGCATCGAGACACGCGATGCAGTGCACCAGGATCTGACCTCGAACCGGCATCCCTCCGCGGAGGAAACGCGCTGGGCGCAGGAGACGCTGGAGCCGGGGCTGGCGAAGTCTCCGGAGCAGGCCATCGGCGCGGCGAGCGGAGTGAACCGCGACGAAACGGGCAACGCGCGTTTCACCACCATTTCCGGCGCCCCCATTCGGCGTCTCTACACCGAAGCGGACCTGCCCGAGGACTGGAGCCAAAATCAGGGCGAATACCTGGGACTGCCGGGGCAGCCGCCCTATACGCGCGGCATTCATCCCACCGGCTATCGTGGCCGCCTGTGGACGATGCGCCAGTTCTCCGGCTTTGCTTCGCCGGAGGAAACCAATCTCCGCTACAAGTACCTGCTGGCCGGCGGAGCGAATGGTCTTTCGGTTGCGTTCGATCTGCCCACGCTGATGGGCTGCGACTCCGACGATGCAAAGAGCGAGGGCGAGGTGGGCAAGTGTGGCGTGGCCATCGACTCGATTGAGGACATGGAGACGCTCTTCGCCGGCATCCCGCTCGACAGCACCACGGTCTCGATGACCATCAACTCGCCCGCCAGCGTGTTGTGGGCCATGTATCTGGTCGTCGCTGAGCGCCAGGGCGCGGACTGGAAGCTGCTTTCCGGCACCCTGCAAAACGACATCCTCAAGGAATACATCGCGCAGAAGGAGTATCTCTATCCGCCGGCTCCTTCCATGCGTCTGGTGATCGACACAATCGAGTTTGGAGCGCGGGCGACGCCGCGGTTCAATCCCATTTCGATTTCCGGCTACCACATACGCGAAGCCGGCTCGACGGCGCTGCAGGAGCTGGCCTTCACCCTCTATGACGGCATCGAGTATGTCGAGTGGGCGCTGCGGCGTGGGCTGGACGTCGACGACTTTGCCCCGCGCCTCAGCTTCTTTTTCAACGCGCATAACGACTTCTTCGAGGAGATCGCCAAGTATCGCGCCGCGCGCAAGATTTGGTATCGGGTGATGACGGAGCGCTTCAGCGCGAAGAACCCTCGCTCTACGTGGATGCGCTTCCACACGCAGACGGCCGGCGTCTCGCTCA
>PKVY01000082.1 GCA_003131625.1 Acidobacterium sp.
GTGCTCGGCATCTGCTACGGCGAGCAGGCCATGGCGCATCAGCTCGGCGGCAAGGTCGAGGGCGGTCATCATCGCGAATTTGGCCGCGCCGAGGTCGAGGTGACGACATCATCGGCGCTCACCGACGGTGTCTGGGAGGTCGGCCAGAAATATCCGGTGTGGATGAGCCACGGCGATCGCGTCACCAAGCTGCCGGACGGCTTTGTCGCGACCGGCACCTCCATCAACGCGCCGATCGCCATGATCGCCGACGACAAGCGCAAATTCTACGCCACGCAATTCCATCTCGAAGTCATGCACACGCCGCATGGCGCGGCGCTCCTGCGTAATTTCGTGCGCAAGATCGCGGGTTGCGCGGGCGATTGGACGATGCGCGCGTTCAAGGCCGAGGCGATCGACAAAATCCGCAAGCAGGTCGGCAAGGGCAGCGTGATTTGCGGCCTGTCCGGCGGCGTCGATTCCGCCGTTGCCGCGGTCCTCATCCACGAAGCCATCGGCGATCAGCTCACCTGCGTGTTCGTCGATCACGGCCTGATGCGAAAGAACGAGGGCGACCAGGTGGTCGCGGCGTTCCGCGACCACTTCCGCGTGCCGCTGATCGCCGTGGACGCCGAGGCGCGCTATCTGGAAAAGCTGAAGGGCGTCACCGATCCCGAGCAGAAGCGCAAGATCATCGGCACCGAGTTCATTCGCATCTTCGAGGAGGAGGCGGCCAAGCTCGACGGGATCAAGTTCCTCGTGCAGGGCACGTTGTACTCGGATGTGATCGAGTCGGGCGGCGGCACCGGCACCGCGACGATCAAGTCCCACCACAACGTCGGCGGGCTCCCGGACGACCTCCAGTTCGAGCTGGTCGAGCCGCTGCGCACGCTGTTCAAGGACGAGGTGCGCGCCGTCGGCGCCGAGCTCGGCATGCCCGAGCGTCTCGTGTGGCGCCAGCCGTTTCCCGGCCCCGGGCTCGCGATCCGGGTGGTCGGGGGCGAGGTCACCAAGGAGAAGCTCGACGTTCTGCGCGAGGCCGACGCGATCCTCCAGGATGAGATCCGCAAGGCGGGCCTCTACCGCGAGTTGTGGCAGTCGTTCTGCGTGCTCCCCGACATCCGCGCCGTCGGCGTTCAGGGCGACGAGCGCACCTATGGGAACGTGATCGCGATCCGGGCCGTCACCTCCGACGACGCGATGACGGCCGACTGGGCGCGCCTGCCCTACGACCTGCTCGAGCAGATCGCCAGTAGGATGATCAGCGAGATCCGGCCCGTCGGACGGGTGGTGTTGGACATCACCAGCAAGCCGCCCGGCACGATCGAGTGGGAGTGAGGCCACATCCCGGTAGGCCCGGCTCACCGAGATGGGACCCGCCCGCGGTCCGGTCCGTATCCCCATAACTGCAGAGCCGTGTCGCGCAGTGATCGTCTACCATGGTCGATCCCCGCGCCCCCGCGCGGCAAAGAAACGTGCCATGAAGACCTACGTAGCTAAACCAACCGATCGCGAGCGTAACTGGCTGATCGTCGACGCCACCGGGCAGACGCTCGGTCGCCTCTCGACCCAGATCGCCGACGCGCTGCGCGGCAAGCGCAAGCCGACCTACACGCCCCACGTCGACACCGGCGACTTCGTCGTCGTGGTTAACGCCGAGAAGATCGCCGTGACCGGCAACAAGCTCGCCGAAAAGATGTATTACCGCCATTCCGGGTATCCGGGAGGGCTCAAATCCCGCACGCTGAACGACATGCTCGAGCGCCGCCCCGCGGAGGTGCTGCGCATCGCTGTGAAGGGGATGCTGCCGCGCAACCGCCTGGCCCGCAAACAGCTGACCAAGCTCAAGATCTATGCCGGGCCTGACCATCCTCATGCCGCCCAGCAGCCGCAACCGATGGAGATCAAGTCTTGACCGAGTCAGAGATCCCGCCCGAGGACGAGCGCACGCCTGAGGTGTCCGAGCCTCGCAGCTCGGAGGAGTCCGAGGCAGAAGTGTCTTCTGAGGCACCTACCCCGAGTGCCTCTGAAGACACCTCTGCCACGGACGCCCCCTCGGTTGCTCCAGCTGAACCGTCAGCTGACCAGCCGGTCCTAGCGGATCCGGAGGAGCCGGTTGCGGCGGCCTCTGAGACGCTGGCGGAGCAGCCGGGCGAGCCCGGGCCGCCGGCCGAGGAGATCATCGCCGAGGCCGCCCCCGCAGCGGAGGCTGCGGCTGAGCCGGCCGAGGGGGACGAGGACGAGGAGGAGGTGGCTCCCCGCGTCAAGCCGGCCATCCCTGGCGCCGACCTGATCCCCGACATCGTGTCCGACGGCGATGACTTCCTGGACGCCGAGGCCCGCGCGGCCGCCGAGGCCGAGGCCGAGGAAGACGCGTGAGGCGAAGCTTCCGCCGCGCTCGCCGGCCATCAGGACATCGGCGCAGGCCGTGCCTTCGGGATAGGGTAGGGTTGAGTGCTCCTGCACAATGAGCTGGCGCCGCAGCGGAATCATGAACAGCACGCCCAGCCAGCCGCCGATGAGGGCGAGCATGAAGATGCGGGAATACTGAAGATCGAATCCCAGAAAGACCAGCGCGGGCAGCGTGAAGATGACGCCCGATGCAATGGATTGTCCGGCATTGCCGGTGGTCTGCACGATGTTGTTCTCAAGAATGGAAGAACGGCCAAAGGCGCGCAGAATGCTGATGGAGAGCACCGCGATGGGGATGGAGGCCGCCACCGTGAGGCCTGCGCGCAAGCCCACATACACCGTGACGGCGCCAAAAATGATGCCGAAAATGGAGCCCAGCAGAATGGCGCGGAAGGTGAACTCCGGGGGCCTGTCGTTGGGCGAGACAAAAGGCTGGAAGACGGACGGCTGCGAATCGGGCATCTCAAGTCTCCATGGGCACGCAAGCGATGTTGCTGAAATTTCCCTGAAGGGGGAGTGTACGGCATAACCCGCGATGCTGTGTACTTTTTCAATTCCGCGAAGCCGCGGCAAGGTTGGCGAAAGGGGCGCGATGCGCGTAGGGTAAGGGCGACACTGCATTCGGCGCCACTGGAGAATTGAACCGCAATGACCAACCCAACTCTCAACCCGGCTCCGGCAATGACCAACCCCGCCTTTGCTCCGACGCCCGTTCCACGCCTGCTTTCCATTGACGTGCTGCGCGGCATCACCATCGCGTTCATGATCATGGTGAACAACAACGGCTGGCACGCGTACTGGCCTTTCGAGCATTCCGACTGGAACGGATGGACTCCGACCGACATGGTCTTTCCCACCTTTCTGTATGTCGTCGGTGTGACCATCGTCTTCTCCACCGAGGCGCGGCTGAAGCGCGGTGGTTCGGCCGGGTCCCTGGTCCCGCATATTTTTCAGCGCTTCGCGATCCTCTTCGCTCTGGGAGTATTTCTGGCGTTGTTTCCGCTGTTTCACTGGTCGAATATCCGCGTGTACGGCGTGCTGCAGCGCATCGCTCTTTGCTATCTCGTCTGCGCCCTGCTCTATCTGTGGGACCGCCGAGCGAAGAACCCGGTAGCGCCGCTGGTGGTGTTGCTGGTGGTTCTGCTGGTTGGCTACTGGGTGCTGATGCGCTTTGTTCCCGTGCCTGGCTACGGAGTTCCCGGACGCGACATTCCGTTCCTCGACAAGGACGCGAACATCGTCGCCTGGCTCGACCGCTCCATGCACATCGGCCGCCTGTGGGAAAAGACCCGCGATCCCGAAGGACTGCTTAGCACTTTCCCAGCCATCGGCACAACCCTGCTCGGCATGCTGACAGGAATGTGGCTGCGGACCAGCCGCTCGCTCGAACGCAAATGCGCCGGCATGCTCGTGGCCGGACTGGTCCTTATTCTTCTGGGCCAGCTCTGGCATCCCTGGTTTCCGATTAACAAGAAGCTGTGGACCAGCTCCTTCGTGCTCTTCATGGGCGGATGCTCGATGGTGCTGTGGGCTCTCTTGATCTGGCTCATCGAAATCAAGGGCTGGAAAAAGGGCTGGGGCTTCTGGCTGGTTTTTGGCATGAACGCCATCGCCAGCTACGCGATGTCCGACCTGCTGGTAGCGCCGTTGTGGGCCATCCGCGTGGCTCCGCGCATGGACCTCGGCTCCTGGATCTACCTGCACGTCTTCGCACTGGTTCATCCGCCCGGAGTCGCATCGCTGCTCTACTCGATCGCCTTCACGCTGGCCTGCTGGCTGCCGATGCTGGTTCTCTATCGCAGGAAGATCTTCATCAGGGTCTAGCCGGCGCGGTCTGACCAGGTTCATCCTTCCCGGGGTGAAATGCTCTAGACTGGCCTCAAATGGGAATGTTTCGAAAGTTTGAGGTTGCGGTCTTTCGCTTTGTCCGCCGCGACCCGCCGCAGGGCTTTGTGCATCGCGGGGCCTTCTGGCTGTTTGTTGGGTATCTGGCTCTCTCGCTTCCCGGATGGCTGCCCGGCACGACAGGGCGGATCTTCAGCGATCTGGCCGGCCTGGACTTTTTTCTCCTTGTCATTTTTTGCATTCCGCTGCTGTGGCGATTTATTTTTCAGCGGCTTCTTTGGAAGGTCCGCAACCGGCTCATTGTCACCTATCTGCTGATGGGCCTGACGCCGGTGGTGCTCTTTGTCACGCTGGCGGGGATTCTGTTGTATGTCTTCTCAGGGCAGTTCGCGATTTTCGCGGCGACCAGCGTGGTTCACGATGAGCTGGAACATATTGCGGCGACGAACAGCACGCTGGCGATGCACATCGCCCATATGCTCGATCAAAACCCGCGCCAGCGCGCGGTAACTCTGCTGGAAGAACGGGACCAGCCTGCCGAACACGAGTACAACGGCCTCAGGGTCGCGGCCTACGAGGATGGGAAACCAGTGGCGCTGGAGCCATCGGCGATTCAGATGAACCCCGCTCCGTCGCTGCCGGCGTGGATCGAGAAGGCGTTTCCGTTTCGCAGCATCGTGATGGACGGCGGCCAGCTGTGGCTGAGAGCCGCCGATGAGCGGACGATCGGCGGGCATACGACGGTGGTGATTTCCAGCGTGCCCATCCGGAAAGAAAACGTGGAGGCGTTTGCGCAGGGACTGGGGCGAGTGAGCGTTTATTCGAATGTGAACCTGGACCAGGACAATGCGCCTGCTCCGCGCACCAGTGTGCAGTTAGACCCGTCGCGGAAGCCGGGTGAGGCGCAGGTCCAGATTGGCGGGGCGGATATTGCAGCCGCTCGCAAGAATGCGATTGTCGGCGGGACGCTGCCGAGCCCGCTGCATTTCTACGATGTGCCGGTCGCTTTTCTTGCGCCGCTGGCGACTGTGGACTGGACCAGCGGCAAATCGCTGAATACCTACACCGACGTGACCTCGCGTCCGTCGCTGCTCTATCGGCGGCTGTTCATCACCTCGCTGAGCATTGGCGACCTGGTGCGCGAGATGCTGATTGCGATTGCCATCGCTTTCGGCGTGCTGGAGCTGCTGGCGTTTCTGGCAGCGGTTCGCCTCAACCAGACCATCACGCGGTCGGTTCACGATCTGTACGAGGCCACGCTGGCAATCGACGGCGGGAATCTCGAACATCGCATCAAGGTGCAACGGAAAGATCAGCTCGGTGCGCTGAGCCGCTCCTTCAACAGCATGGCCGCATCGCTGGCGCGGCTTCTGGTCGAACAGCGCGAGAAGCAGCGCCTGCAGAACGAGCTTTCGATCGCGCAGGAGGTGCAGGCGAACCTGTTTCCTCACGGCCGAATCGCTCTGCCCATGCTGGAGCTGCATGGTGTTTGCCTGCCGGCGCGCACCGTCAGCGGCGACTACTACGACTTTCTCCTCTTCGGCAACACCGGCCTGGGCGTCGCGCTCGGCGACATCAGTGGCAAAGGCATCTCGGCCGCCCTGCTGATGGCGACGCTCCACTCTGCCGTTAGGGCGTACCGATTCGCGGGTGAAACACTGATCACGGAGGGAACCGCGGCGCTGTCGAACCCGCGAACGCGCCACGAGGGAGAGCAGGAAGTGGAGTGCGCCGAGCTCTTCGAGGAGCCTGCGAAAATTCTCTCGCTGCTCAACCGCCATCTCTACCGCAGCACGCAGCCGGAGAAATACGCGACTCTGTTCCTGGCCCACTACGACGGATTGACCCGGCGGCTGGTGTATTCCAACGGCGGCCATTTACCGCCGCTGCTGCTGCGCGCCAACGACTCTGTCACGCGTCTCGATCGCGGCGGATCAGTGGTGGGATTGCTCGACGAGCTTGTGTGGGAACAGGCCACAGTGCATTTCGGCGTCGGCGACATTCTCATCGCGTACAGCGACGGTGTGACCGAGCCCGAAAATGACTTTGGAGAATTCGGCGAGGCGCGCCTGCTCGAAGTGGTGCGCCGCCATCGCCACCTGAGTCTCGAAGCCATCTCGGAGCAGGTGATCCAGACCCTGCGCAGCTGGATCGGCGCCCAGGAGCAGCCGGACGACGTCACACTAGTGCTGGCTCGCCAGCGCTGATCTTTATGAGGGAATTTCCGTTTCCGCGCCGCCGCGTTCGGCTGACACATAAGCGGAGTAGATCGTCGCCATGGTGTCCCGCGCCAGCTCCGCGCCGGCCATCGGCTCGCGGCCTGCGACGATGCTCTCCATGAAGTCCTGAAACTCCTGCGGGTAGCCATGTTGCCACGCTTCATCGGGAGCGGGATGGCTCCAGCCCTGCTTTGTCTCGATCTTCTCCGTGACGTAGACCTCGCGGAAGGCGTCGTCTTTCGGGTTGAACGTCGTGAGCGCGTCGATTGGGTTGAGCTGGCAGCGAGTGCGGTGATTGTTCCCCATCACCTCGAGCCAGTTGCTCACTCCGCCCATCACCAGTTCCGACGAGAAGATGTCGGCGATAGTCCCGTCGGAAAAAGTGACGTGCATCTGTCCGTAATCCTCGATGTCCTGATAGCCGCGGCGCAGGTGGCCTTCGTCGCGATACTGCGGCAGCCGCGTGATCTCATGCGTGCGCGCGCTGACGGTTGCGGGGCGGATCGGGCTTCCGTTGCGGGCCGATCCTTCGGCGCGCTTCAGATAGAGCGCCGCGCTGAGTGGATGGCAACCTTTGCCCACCAGCGATCCACCGCCGGAAAAGCGCCACTGCCCGTAATAGGGCGAATGCGATCCGCTGTGCGACTGATTCCCCATCATCCAGAGGATTTGCGCCCCGCTTTTTGTAACAATCTCGCGCTCTTTCTGGATCGCCGGCGCATAGACCCAGTTCTCTGCGTAGCAGATGGTCTTGCCGCTGGCGTGGGCGGCTTCGACAATGCGGCGGCAGCTCTCGATGGCATGGCGGAGCATAGGCTCCTTCGGCGAAGAATTGCCCCGGAAGCCCTCAGCGCCCGCGCCGAAGAAGCCCGTGAACGGCTTCTCGACGATGATGTGCTTGCCGCGCCGGAGGGCTTCGACGGCAAGGGTTTCGTGGGTCGATGGAGGGCTGCAGAGGTCGAGCACGTCCGCTGCGTCACAGAGCGCCTCGAAGGAATCGAAGGCCGCAACGGAGTTCTCCCGCGCAAAGGCTTCGCGGGTCTGCGGCGAGCGCGAAGTAACGCCGGCAACAACGATGGGCACGCCGTAGACGCGGCGCAAATTGTGCAGGTGAAACCGCGCCGCAAATCCGGCGCCGGCAATGCCAACGCGAATGGGGTCTGCCATGGTGCTGTTATGATCCGTCGCTCTGAGAATACTGCCGGCGGACGCGACCCGTCAGGGCTTCGCCTCCTGCTCCAGCTGCTTCGTGACCGGCGTGATAAAGCTGACCACATGATACGTGGCCGGTCCATCGCCGGCGTTGCGGATGGCGTGCAGTGTATTCGACGCGTCGAAGATTACCGAGCCGGGACCCACGCGCGTCCACTTGCCTCCGCCGAAGGCCTCCACGGTTCCCTGGTCGACGATGATGACTTCTTCGCTGGCATGCTTGTGCGGCGGATGAGATTGCTTGCCCGGTTCGAGCGTCGTGGCGTGAACTTCGAGCTGATCCAGTGTTGCGGTGGGCGCGCGAAAGAACTGGCGGGCCTCGCCGACGTCGGTTTTGGTTACGGGGATGGAATTCCAGTTGTAGACCGCCCAGCCGAGAAGAGCCGGTTTTTGGTCGGCGAGAGCGAAGGCGCAGCAGGTTCCGAGAACCGAGATGAGAGCCACGGCGAGCTCGCGGCGGGTAAACAATTTCACAATGCAACTCCTGGGAGATATTGACGAAACATCATTATGCTCTCGCGCGATCGAGGGTTCGAGAGTCACAATGATTTGCGATGCAAACAATATCGACAAGAGACCGCCGATGTCAAAGGACCAGAGCGGTCTGCCAGCGAATTCTCAGCAGGGCTGTGCGTCTCGGCTATCGGACACGTTTTCCCGTTTCCGGCACTCTGGTTCGTTGACACGCCATGCGCCACCCGATAAAGTGTGGGCCGCGTACGAAATCATCCCAATTGATCGGCCCGAAGGATCAGGACACTGGAAATGACTCAGACAAACGCAATCGTTGGAATGTTCCTCAGAACGACCGTCGCAGGATATGCCGCGGCGCTTCTGCTCGTGCCGTGCGCGTTCTCGCAAAGCCACAACGCCGCGGGCGCAGCCCGGAATGCCGCGTTCACGCTCGATGCGCGCATGACGATCGTCGTCGATGAGGACGAGCCAGGGCCGGTACATTTGGCGGCCAACGATCTGGCCAACGACTTCGAGAAGGTCTTCGGGGCGAAACCGAAAATTGCGGACCATGCCGGCGAGTCAGGAGCGACAGTGCTGATTGGCGAAGCGGCGAAGTTACCCGGCGACAAGCGCCCGGCGAACCTCAGCGATCCCGAGTCGTTCTCGATTGCCGTTTCCGGAAAGGACCTGGTGCTGTCCGGCGCCGATATGCGCGGAGCGATCTACGCGATGTACCAGTTTTCGCAGGAGTATCTCGGCGTCGATCCCATGTACTACTGGACGGATCACGAGCCGCCGCGCCGCACGCGCATCGATCTGCCCGCCACGCTGAACAAAGCCTATCCCGCACCTGTGTTCAAATACCGCGGATTTTTCATCAACGATGAGGACCTGCTGACGGGATGGGCTCCAGGAGCAAAAGACCACGCAGGTATTTCGTTGGAAGCGTGGAACAAGGTTTACGAGACAAGCCTCCGCCTGAAAGCGAACATGGTGGTGCCAGGGACGTGGATTTTTCCCGACGATCCGCAGATCAAAGCGGCCGCCGAGCGCGGACTGATCGTCACGCAGCATCACGCCATTCCGCTGGGGGTCAACGTAGCGCGCTGGCCGAAAGACGTCGAGTATAACTACTCGACACATCCGGAAATTCTGGAGCGGGCGTGGAAGGAAGCGGTTGCCGCCTACCCAAAAAACATTGAGATTCTGTGGTCCGTGGGGTTGCGCGGGTTGTCGGACACGAGTTACGCGTCGATGGATCCGAGCGTGCAGGGGAACGATGCGTTGCTGGGCAAGCGGATCGGCAGCGCGATCGAAGACCAGATGAAGATCGTGCGCGCGGTGCATCCCGATGCGCAGTTTGTGACAGACCTGTGGCAGGAGGGCGCGCGGCTGGTGCAGGAGGGCTATCTGAAGATCCCGCCGGAAGTGATGACGGTGTGGGCGGATGACGGTTATGGCTACATCCAGGACAAGGGACAAGTGGCCGCGGGGCAGGGCACCTACTATCACGTCGCGATGATGAACAACCGCACGAATCAGCTGACCGAGATGGTGCCAATCGAGCGGATCACGGGGGAGATGGGGCGCTTCGTGCAGGCCCGCGCGACAAATTATTTTCTGGTGAACACGAGCGATATTCGCCCGTACACGCTGACGATTCGAGCGGTGATGGACGATGCGTGGCTGGGCCATCTGCCGGGCGCGGAAGAAGCGCCGGCCGGCTACTACCGGCGCTGGGCCGCGGAGCAGTTCGGCGACAAGGCAGCGCCCGCGATCGCCGGCATGTACAAGGACTATTTTGCCGCGCCTGCGCATCTGGAGCCGGGACACCAGGGCGATCCGCCCCGCGAGTACGGCGACCAGATCTACCACACCGAAAGCCGGCAAATGATGCAGACCTGGATGATCGATGCGCCGCTGTATGCGATTCCGGGGCAGTCGCCGAAGTGGACGATGCCGCGGCTGGTGGGTCAGGGGTATGGGCCGGGACCGGGGTTTGGCGGCAAGGAGTGGCTGCGCACCACGGCGGCGCGGGAGATCCAGCAGTGCGGCGACGCGCAGCCGCGCTGGGATGCTGTGTGGAAGAAGGCGGTCGCGGCGGAGACGCTGGTACCCGTTGCCCGCCGGCCCTTCTATCAGGAATCTGTGCTGACCATGGTTACAATTAACCGCGAAAGCAATCGCATGCTGCTGGACATCTCGAAGTCGATCCAGGACGCGCAAACAGGCAAGATGGCAGAGGCGCAGCAGGAGGCGGCGAATGCTCTGGCTGTTGTCGCGCAGGTGCGCCAGGCGCAGGCCGCCGCCGAGTACGGCAAGTGGAAGAACTGGTATCGCGGCGACTGGCTCACCGGCGTGTACCGCACGCAGCAGACCCTCGAGGCGTACGCGGCCTTCCTGAAGGACCCCCTCAATCATCTCGCTCCACCCATTGTGTGGAGCGGGTGGGAGGCGTACTACCACATCATGCAGTACGAAGGGGATCGGACGGCCGACGTCCAGTAAAACTCAGCCCAACGGACGCGCCGATGTGGGCATGCGGTCAGCGCGTCATCGCGTAGTGGACTTGTTCTTCAATGGCAGCGATCTTCAGCGGCTCATGACCAGCAAGAATCAGCGTCGCGTTCAGCGCATTCAGGTCGGTTTTCTTGAAGCCTTCCCAGGCCGCGATGCCTGCGCTTGACGCTTTGTTCATCTGATCGAAGATCGTCAGCGCTTGTGCCGGCGCCGTGCGGTCGCCGCTCTCAACGATGCGCAGCACCGTGCCGAGCCCGGAGGTGGCCTCAGCTAACCCAGCCTCGTGCTCCCCCGGCTTGTCGGCCGTTTCGTGCTCACCGCTGCGGATCTTCTCGATCTTCGCCTGCGCATTGTGGATTGCGTCGCGCAGAGAATCAGGATTATCGCTGGAATCGAGCTTCTTCAGCTGGCTCTCCACGCTGTCCAGTTCGGCCATCGCTTTACGGCTTGCTGTGAGTTGCGTGTAGATGGATTCTCCCAGGGTGAACTGTTGCGCCAGTACCTGCGGAGTCGCCGTCGCGCGCGGATCCATGATCACGCGGAGGGGACGGTTTAGGGTTGTGTCGTCGACGGAGAGGAGCAGGGTGTAAGTCCCAGGAGCCACGCGCGGACCCGGTGGCAAGCCGATTGCATCGTCGGCGTCATCGTCGCCCGTACCTGCGCTGGAGCCACCCGCTGCCAGATCCCACACAAAGCGATGCTCGCCCGCACTGGTTGCGAGCATTTCCGGCTTAGGAAACCACCGCTCCGCGATCGGGAGCAGGGGACGTCTCGCAGGTTGTTTCTCCGCGCTGGAGAAGTGACGGATGACGTGGCTCTGCGCGTCGAGAATCTGCAGCGTGACTTTCGCCGCGTCGTTGCTGAGGTAGTAGTCGACGATGGCCCCGCCAGGCGGATTATCGGCCTGCGGCTCTTCCGGCGGCAGGGGCGTGCCCAGAAAGCCGTCGTTATCGACGCGGATCGCGGTGGGCGGCGCATACAGATATGCCTTCGCGTCTTTCACCGCAGCAGCCTGGCGCAGCGGCGCGATGTCATCGAGCACCCAGAAGGAGCGGCCGTGGGTGGCGACGATTAAGTCACTGCCATTGATATTCATGTCGCGCACGGAGGTGACTGGCAGGTTCAACTGCAGCGGCTGCCAGTGGTCGCCGCTGTCAAACGAAGTGTAGATGCCGAACTCGGTCCCTGCGAAGAGCAGATTCTTTTGTTCGGTGTCTTCGCGAACGGCTCCGACAAAGTGATGCGGGGCGATACCGTCGATAGCCAGCTTCCAGGTCTTGCCGTAGTCGTGCGTGATGTACAGATACGGCTGCCGATCGTCGAGTCGATGACGGTCGACCGCGGCGTACGCGGTTGCAGGATCGAAGCGGGACGCTTCGATCATCGAGATTTTGCTCCACGGGGAAAGCTCGTGCGGTGTTACGTCGCGCCAGTTCTTGCCACCGTCGATGGTGATATGGATGCGCCCGGTGTCAGAGCCCGCCCAGATCTCCTCGGCGCGCAGCGGTGACGGAGCAATCGTGTAGACCACGCCATAGCCGCGCTGCATCGCGTTCTCGGGTGTCGCCGGCCCGTCGTCGCTGGTTCCGGCGACCGCGCCGGTGAGGTCGGGGCTGATCTGCGACCAGTGCAGGCCGCCGTCCGTGGTCTTCATCACGTATTGCGTGCCGAGGTAGAGCGAAGTCTTGTCTGCCGGTGAAAAAACCAGCACCGGTGTCCACGGATCGCGGTAGCGGCGCTTATTGACTTCCGCATCGAAGCCGCCGAGTGGCCACGGCGCAATATTCTGGCTGAAAGACGTGCGCTGGTCGAAGCGGTCGACGCCGCCATAGGTGTCGGAGAGGTAGACGATGTTCTCGTCTTTGGGATCGATGGCGATGTAGCCGCTCTCGCTGCCGCCAGGCAGGAACCAGTCGCGCGTGTCGATGTGCCCGTGATCGGAGCGGCTGTGGATCGCGATGGAACCCGAGTCCTGCTGCGCTCCGTAGATCGTGTAGGGGAACTTGTGATCTGTGGTCACGTGGTAGAGCTGTGCCGTCGCCTGGTTAAACCAGGTAGTCCAGGTTTTTCCTCGGTCGAGCGAAACGCTCGCGCCCTGATCGACGCCGAGCACGACGTGATTCGAGTCCTTCGGATCGATCCACACCTGGTGATAGTCGTCGCCGCCGGGCGCGCCGCGGACGATCTGGATAGTCTTGCCGCCGTCTTCGGTGCGGTACAGCGCGACGTTGGGCATGTACAGAACATCGGCGTTGCCGGGGTCGACAGCGATGGAGTTGAAGTACCAGGCGCGACTGGTCAGGCGCGAATCGGAGCTGGCCAGCGTCCACGTGTCGCCGCCGTCGTCGGAGCGATAAAGGCCGGCGTGGTCTTTGCAGTCGATGGTGGCATAGACGCGGCGGCCGTCGGTGCTCACCGCGATGCCGGTGCGTCCCCATGTGCCGTCGGGCAGGCCGTGGCCGGAGATTAGCGTCCAGTGCTCGCCGCCGTCTTTCGACCGATAGAGCGCATTGCCGGGGCCTTCGAGCGGCGCATAGGTGCTCCACGGCGGGCGATGCGCGTTCCATGTCGTGGCGAAAAGAATCTTCGGCTGGCCGATCGCCATCGCGATGTCGGCGATCCCGATATCCGGCCCCTTGTTGAGGACATGGGTCCAGTGCTCGCCGCCGTCGGTGGATTTGTAAATGCCGCGCTCGTCGCTGGGACCGTAGGCGTGGCCGAGCGCGCCGACGAAGACGGTGCGCGGATCGTTGGGATCGACGAGGATGCGGCTGATCTGCCTCGAATCGTCGAGGCCAATCTGTTTCCATGTCGCGCCGGCGTCGTCGCTGCGATACATGCCGTCGCCGGAGGCCAGGTCGGCGCGAATGTCCGTCTCGCCCGTGCCCGCGTAGATCACGTTGGGATCGGAAGGAGCGACAGCCAGCGCGCCGATGGAGGCCACTGGTTCCTGATCGAAGATCGGCTGCCACACCGTGCCCGCGTCAGTGGTCTTCCATACGCCACCATCGACGCCGCCGAAATAGTACGTCGTCGCGTTGCCGGGAACGCCGCTCACGGCCACAACGCGCCCCGCGCGAAAAGGCCCAACCAGGCGCCAGTGCAGGCCGCTAAAGAGGTCCGTCGAGAGCTGCTGGGCTTGAGCGAAATGCGTCGCGCAGAGCGGGAACATCAGAAGGGGCAGAAGAGCCGGTCGGCACAGTCGTTTGAGGCGCCAGGTTTTCATGGGTGAATCGATTGTGAAGGCGAATCGGCAAAACGCGCAAGCTCCAGGAAAATGAGCATTTCCGCCGGTGTGAAACCGCGAAATCAAAAACGGTTGGAAATCGCTCGGCGCGAGCCGGATTCCAGCCAATCGCGGTTACAATGGCCGCTGTGTTGTGCATTGATCCTGAAAGGAACAGCAGGTGATCATGTCCAGGTTTTCAGCTTCGAAGCTCCTCTTGAGTGCGGCCGCCATCGGCGCGGCTTTGCTGCCCGCAGCTGTTCTGGTCGCGCAGGAGACCGGCCCCATGCCGGACATGCACTGGCGCATGATCGGACCTTTCCGCGGAGGCCGCACCCGCGCGGTGGCGGGCGTGCCCGATCAACCGAATGTCTTCTACATCGGCCAGGTCAACGGCGGCGTCTGGAAGTCCACCGACTACGGGCGCACGTGGAATCCAGTCTTCGATGGCGAAGATACCCAGTCCGTCGGAGCGATCGCCGTTGCGCCGTCGAACAGCAACATCGTTTACGTCGCCAGCGGTGAAGGCCTGCATCGTCCCGATCTCTCCGTCGGCGACGGGATTTATCGATCGACCGATGCCGGAAAAACCTGGACGCACCTCGGGTTGCAGGGAGGCGAGCAGATTCCCGCGCTTGCTGTCGATCCCACCAATCCTGACCGTCTGTTTGCCGCAGTGCTCGGCCATCCGTACGGACCGAATGAGGAGCGCGGAATCTTTCGTTCCGATGATGGCGGCAAAAACTGGAAGAAGGTGCTGTACAAAGG
Source organism: Acidobacterium sp. (assembly GCA_003131625.1). GTDB lineage: Bacteria > Acidobacteriota > Terriglobia > Terriglobales > Acidobacteriaceae > Palsa-343. Next base: position 14,638 of record PKVY01000082.1, read on the forward strand.
CGATCGCGTCGGCGGCTCCGATGTCGTTCTCGATCCGAAAAATCCCCGCATCGTCTACGCGTCAATGTGGGAAGAGACGCTGGGGCCGTGGGAGGACGCGAACAGCTATGCGGGCACCAACGGCGGCCTCTTCAAATCAGTGGATGGCGGCGCGACGTGGAAGCAGTTGACGAAGGGATTGCCCGACAATCTCGTGCAGATCAACGTGGCTGTCGCGGCGAGCAATCCGCAGCGACTGTACGCAACGCTGGCGACAAAGTCAGAGGGCGGCTACGCTTCCGGCAGAGGACTCGGCGTGTATCGCTCCGACGACGGCGGCGCGAGCTGGCAAAAGATCACCGATGATCCGCGTCCGGCGATGAAGATCGGGGGCGGCGACCTGTCGATTCCGGTCGTGGATCCGAAAAACCCCGACACGGTTTATGTCACCAGCATTGTTACTTGTCGTTCGACTGACGGCGGCAAAACATGGATCACCCTGCGCGGAGCGCCAGGCGGCGACGACTACCAGAACATGTGGGTCAATCCGAAGAATCCGCAGATCCTGTTGCTGGTGAGCGATCAGGGCGCGGTCATCAGCGTGAACGGCGGCGAGAGCTGGGGTTCCTGGTATAACCAGCCGACGGCGCAGCTCTATCACGTAGCAGCGACGGATACATTTCCGTACCTCGTGTGCGCGGGCCAGCAGGAAAGCGGCTCGGTGTGCACCTCGACACGCGGCAATGATGGATACGTCAGCTACCGCGAATGGCACCCTGCGGGAATCATCGAATACGGTTACGCCGCGCCTGATCCGCTGCATCCCGAGATCATCTATGGAGCGGGCCGGACCGAAGTCTCGCGCTATAACAGCATCACCGGCGAGGTGCAGAACGTAACCCCACTGCCCGCGCGCAACCGCGATTATCGCGCCGATCGCACCGAGCCGATCCTCTTTTCGCCCGTGGATCCGCACACGATATTTTACGCCTCGAACCATCTCTTCAAGACCAACGACTACGGCCACAGCTGGCAGACGATCAGTCACGACCTGAGCCAGGAGAAAAGCGGGCAGCCGGAATCTCTTCCGCCGCTGACGGCGGAGCAGCAGGCGCAGCGGCGCGGCGTCATCTACTCGGTGGCCGCGTCGTACAAGACGATTCAGACCATCTGGGCGGGAACCGACGACGGGCTGGTCTGGGTCACCCACGACGGCGGTGCCAACTGGACGAACATCACTCCGCCGGGGCTAACCCCGTGGAGCAAGATTGCGCAGATCGACGCTTCGCGCTTCGACGATGAGACCGTATATGTGGCTGTGAATCGATTCCGCATCGACGATCTCCACCCTTACGCGTTTCGCACCCACGATGGTGGCAAGTCGTGGCAGCCGATCAGCACGGGGTTGCCGGATGATGCGCCGGTCAATGCGGTGCGCGCCGATCCCGTGCAGCCCGGGCTGCTTTACGCTGCCACCGAGCGCGGGGTCTTTGCATCGTTCGACGATGGAGCGCACTGGCAGCCGATCCAGTACAACCTGCCCCACACTTCCATGCGCGATTTGCTCGTGAAAGATGACGACCTGATCGTCGCCACTCACGGCCGCTCGTTCTGGATTCTTGACGATGTGGCTCCGCTGCGGCAGATGGCGGCCGACGCGGGCGAGAAGACGGCCATGTTGTTCAAGCCCGCCGCTGCGTGGCGCGTGCGCAGTGCCGAATACACCGATACCCCAGTGCCGCCCGACGAACCCATGGGCGAGAATCCGCCCGATGGAGCGATCATCGATTACGATCTGGCCTCGAACGCGCAGAAAGTCACCCTTGAGGTGCTCGACCGCGACGGTAAAGTGCTGCGCACTTATTCGAGTAAGGATCCGGTAACGCCGACCCCCGAGCAGATGAAGACAAACCTGATTCCCCCGTACTGGCCGCTGGTGCACGGGCCGTTGCCGGTAACCGCGGGCATGCATCGGTGGGTTTGGGATTTGCGCTCGACCAGGCCCACCGCCACCCGTTATGACTATCCCATTTCCGCGGTGCCGTATCGCACCCCGCTCCGGCCGCAGGGACCACTGGTGTTGCCAGGCTCCTGCACCGTGCGGCTCACCGTAGATGGTCACAGCGAGTCGCAGACGCTGACCGTGAAAATGGACCCGCGCATCCAGACTGCGCCCAGTGATCTGGAGGCGCTGCACACCGCGCAAATGACGATGGCCGACTCGCTCGACACCGTGGCGAAGGCGGACCTGGCCGCGCATGCGGTGGCCGAGCAGATTGCTGCGCCGCGGAATGCGTCGCTCTCCTCGCAGCTTGCGCCTTACAGTGACGCTCTGAAGGCGTTGCTGAGTGGAAATCCAGCAAAGCACACACCGGGCATCGACGAAGTCAACGGAGAAGTAGGCCAGCTTTACGGCGGGCTGGAGCAGGCCGATGGCGTTCCCACCGAAGCCCTGCTGGCCGCCGCCGCGCACGCGCGGGACGAAGTGAAGGAAGTCCTCCCGGGGTGGGACGACTTCCGCGAGAACCAGCTCCCTGCGCTGAACAAGGTGCTCGAGGCCGCGCATCACGCGCGCATCAACCTCGCCAAGCCGCCGGACGACATGCCGGATGAAGGAGACGAGGACTGAGGGAAGCTCATACCCAGCCGCCGTCGATCACGTAGCTCTGGTTGGTGATGGCGGAGCTGTCGTCGGCGGCAAGAAACAGCACAAGGCGCGCGACCTCTTCGGGAAGGATGAAGCGCTTGAGCGCCTGCGCGGCCAGCACTTCCGCCTCGTACTCCGGCGTGAGCCACAGCCGCCGTTGGCGCTCGGTCAGGATGGAGCCTGGCATCACGCAGTTCACCCGGATATTTGAGGGGCCGAGTTCGTGGGCAAGCGTGCGCGTCATCCCCATGATGGCGGCTTTCGCCGTGACATACACCGGCACGCGGGTGGAGGGGATGACCCAGCCAATCGAACTCATATTGATGATCGAGCCGCGGCCCGCCTTCCGCATCGCCGGGATCACTCCCTGCGCCATGAAGAACTGATGCTTCAGGTTGACGGCCATCCCGCGATCCCATGATTCGGGCGTTACCTCTGCAATCGAGTGGCGCGTGTCGTCGCCTGCGTTGTTGACCAGCACGTCCACGGTGCCGAACTGCTCGATGATCGTACGCAGCGCATCCTGCAATGCGGCGATGTCGGTGAGATCGCAGTGCAGAAAGAGCGGCGCGGGCGCGCCTGTTTCCTCAAGACGCGCGACCAGCTCCTGCGCCATTTCGATCTGTACATCGAGGAACGCTACGCGGGCGCCGTTTGAGGTGAACGCCTCGACGATCGCCGCGCCGATGCCGCTTGCGCCCCCCGTGACGATGACCACGCGATCGCGCAGGCTGGGATACGTCGCGAATGACCCGGTCGAGGACATGGCGTATTGATGATAAGGCGGTGCGCGCTCCTGCGGTTCGCGGTCGCCACCAGCAGCGAGGCCGCGGACGGATGTGATCTACTGGATTGCCTCGTTGTTCCGATGGCAGAACGGCAGCCTTCCTGCCCGCGGGACGCGCCCGCCGATGGACGCGATGAATCTCAGCGAACCCGATTTGCGCAAGCGCTGGACGCGCATCCTGCCGGCGGTCTTCATCACCTACAGCCTCGCTTATCTGGATCGCGCCAACTACGGATTTGGCGCCGCCGCCGGCCTCGCGCAGACGCTGCACATCAGCGGATACCAGTCGTCGCTGCTGGGCGCGCTGTTTTTCCTGGGATACTGCCTCCCCCAGATTCCCGCCATCATTCTCGTCCAGCGGTACAGCGCCCGGCTCCTCATTTTCCTGGCGCTGGTGGCATGGGGCGGTTTCGCCGCGCTGACCGGCGTCATCCGCACCTACTGGCTGCTGGTGCTGGATCGCTTCTTGCTGGGTGTCGCCGAAAGCTTTGTCTTTCCCGCTTTGTTGATCGTGCTCACGCGCTGGTTCATCCGGTCGGAGCGCTCGCGCGCGAATTCCCTCATGATCCTGGCAAATCCCGTGACCGTGCTCTGGATGTCCGCGGTGACCGGATTTCTGATTCGTGCGCGCGGGTGGCAGCAGGCCTTCATCCTGGAGGGCCTGGTGGCTGTGGTCTGGGGCGGATTCTGGCTCGCCCTGATGCGCGATCGACCGAAAGATGCGCGATGGCTCAGCCCCGCGGCGCGCGCCGATCTGGAAGGCGTGCTTGATCACGAACAGCGGCGCCTGCCGCAGATCGCGAACTTCTGGATCGCGTTCCGGCAACCCAACGTGCTGCGCCTCTCCATCAATTATTTCTTCTGGAGCCTCGGCATCTACGGATTTGTACTTTGGCTCCCGGTGGTCATCCGTAATTCGACCAAAGCGGGGATGGGCACGACCGGGTTAGTCGCTGCGCTGCCGTATCTGGTGTCTGTAATTGTGATGGTCGTGGTTTCCCATTATTCCGATCGCAGCGGCCAGCGGCGAAAATATGTGTGGCCCCTGCTCATGCTGGGCGGATTAGCTCTGGCGGGATCGTTTTTCAGCGTGGACCGGTCATTTCCGGTTGCCTACGCGGGCCTGATCGTTGCCGCTAGCTGTATGTACGCGCCCTATGGGCCGTTTTGGGCGATGGTGCCGGAACTGCTGCCGCGCAACGTCGTCGGAGAAACCATGGCGCTGATCAATTGCATCGGCGCTCTGGGCGGGTTCTTCGGGACCTGGCTCGTCGGCGTATTGCAGACCTTCACCGGCAGCTCGGCGGCGGGGTTTCTGCTGATGTCGGTGTCCCTTATTCTGGCTGGAGGGCTGCTCCTGGGCGTGAAGCCGCTGCCGGAAACGCATCTGGGGCTGGAGGCAGAGGCCCATTAACAGGTCGCCGAGTTAGTAAATGGCCAGAACAAAGAGTTACTCGATGAGATGGTGTTGGGCATGAAAGTCAGTGGGCATGAAGTACGAGTTAGCCGTTTATGAAGACAATTGCGGTCAGTGAAGTCCTCGAGTCGAAGGGTCTGGACCTGCACGCCGTTGCGACCCACGCGCGCGGGCCGGCGGGCTCGCTGCCGCTGACTGCCGAGATGCTCCTCACTCAGCCTTCGGGCAATTTGTTCGGGCTAACAATGAATGCCGGGATGGGATGGGATCCTGCTCGCCTGGGTGGCCCCGAGGTTCTCATCCTCAGCACTCACGGCGGGCTACGCGCGGCCGACGGGACCCCGATTGCACTGGGCTTCCATACCGGCCACTGGGAAGTGGGATTGCTGGTCGCCGAAGCGGCGCGCGAACTGAAAGCTCTCGACGCGGTGCCGTTTGCCGGAGCATGCACCGATCCGTGCGATGGCAGGACGCAGGGCACGACCGGGATGCTCGACTCGCTCCCCTTCCGCAACGACGCGGCCATCGTGCTGCGGCGCCTCATGCGGTCGTTGCCCACGCGCGCGGGCGTGCTGGGAATAGCAACCTGCGACAAAGGATTGCCGGCGATGCTCATGGCGCTCGCGTCCGCCGGTGAGTTGCCGACGGTGCTCATCCCCGGCGGCGTGACGCTGCTGCCGGAGGACGGAGAGGATGCCGGAAAGATCCAGGCCATCGGCGCACGCTTTGCGCAGGGTCAGATCACGCTCGAGTACGCGGCGGAAGTAGGCTGCCGCGCGTGTGCCACGCCGGGCGGAGGATGCCAGTTTCTCGGAACCGCAGCCACTTCGCAGGTGGTTGCCGAAGCTCTGGGCCTGGCCCTGCCGCATACCGCACTCGCTCCGTCGGGTCAGCCGGTGTGGCTCGATGCGGGAAAAAGATCGGCAGCGGCTCTGTTGCGGCTGCGGGAGCTGCGCGTCGGAACGAAAGATATCCTAACCCAGGCTGCCTTTGAAAACGCAATGGTGGTCTACGCCGCGTTTGGCGGTTCGACGAATCTCCTCCTGCATCTGCCAGCCATCGCGCACGCTGCCGGACGCTCGCGGCCGAGTGTTGCGGACTGGATGCGCGTGAATCGCGAGGTCCCCCGCCTGGTGGACGCTCTGCCCAATGGTCCGAAAAACTTTGCGACGGTGCAGGTGTTTCTTGCGGGTGGTGTGCCGGAGGTGATGCTGCATCTGCGCGCCGCGGGCCTGCTGGATACGAAGGCGATGACGGCCGCGGGAGTGAATCTCGGCGAATGTCTCGACTGGTGGAAGCAAAGCGAACACCGGCAGGTGCTCAAACAAAATCTGCGAGAGCGCGACGGAATCGATCCGGACCACGTCATCTTCTCGCCCGACCGCGCGCGCCAGGCCGGACTGACGTCGACCGTGTGTTTTCCAGGAGGGAATCTCGCGCCCGAGGGCTCGGTAGTCAAGAGCACGGCGATCGATCCGAGTCTGATTGGGGATGACGGCGTCTTTTTTCATCGCGGCCCGGCGCGCGTGTTCAACCTGGAGAGCGATGCGATCGAGGCGATCAGGAAAGGCCATATTGCCGCGGGCGACGTTATGGTTTTGATTTGCTGCGGGCCGAAGGGTGCGGGAATGCAGGAAATCTATCAGATCACCGCTGCGCTCAAGGCATTGCCGCATTGCCGCCACGTAGCTCTGCTCACCGATGGCAGATTCAGCGGCGTCTCGACCGGCCCCTGCATCGGCCATATTTCGCCAGAGGCTCTGGCCGGTGGCCCCATCGGCAAACTCCGCGACGGCGATGTGATCGAGATTCGCATCGACCGCACAAATCTCATCGCGTCGGTGGACCTGGCCGGTGACCAGGAGCATCGATTCGGCAGCGATGAGGGCGCGCGCCGTCTTGCCTCCCGTCCACCGCGCGACGATCTGCGGCCGCATCCGCGTCTGCCCGACGACACGCGGCTGTGGGCGGCGCTGGTCGAGGCCAGTGGCGGCATCTGGGCAGGATGCGTTTACGATGTCGATGCGATCGTTGCGCGGCTCGCAGACGATAGCGCGGCCGTGGCGAAGCACACCGCTGCCGGAGAACTCAAGGAGAAAACGTGATTCTGTATCGAACGGCCGAGGGCCTCACGCTGGTTGAGGACAACAAGGCTTATGGGGTCGAAGGTTCCCTGGACACGCTCGTGGCGCGTCCGGATTTGCATGCTTTTCTTGGCGAGCAGGTTCGCGACGGAAACATGGCAGGGCGCATCCTGACCGCCGACCTGCTGCCGCCGATCGGCAGCCAGGAGGTTTGGGCGGCGGGCGTGACGTATCTGCGCAGCCGGGCGGCGCGCATGGCCGAGTCGAAAGATGCGGGCGGAGGCGATTTCTACGACCGCGTGTATTCGGCCGAACGTCCGGAGCTGTTCTTCAAATCGCTGGCGCACAAAGTGGTGGGGCCGGGCGGCGCCGTGGGCCTGCGCAGCGATGCGCACTGGTCGGTGCCCGAGCCCGAACTGGCGCTGCTCATCAACCCCGCCGGCCAGATTGTGGGCTACACGATTGGGAACGACATGAGCTCGCGCGACATCGAGGGGCAGAACCCGCTCTACCTTCCCCAGGCGAAGGTCTACAACCGCAGCTGCGCTCTGGGACCCGGGATTTTGATGACGCAGGAACCACTCGCCGCCGAGACGCGCATCTCGATTGCGATCGTCCGCGCGGGATCTGCGGCGTTTTCCGGCGAAACGACGCTGGCGCAAATGAAACGCACCCCGCAGGAGCTGGTCGACTACCTGTATCGCGATCAGACTTTCCCCTTCGGTTGTTTCCTCCTGACGGGTACGGGCGTTGTGCCTCCGGATTCGTTTACGCTGGAGAAAGGCGACACGGTTCGCATCGGGATCGACGGGATCGGGGAGCTGGTGAACCCGGTCGAATGACAGGACGATGAAGCAAGGAGTGAAATGATGCAGACAGCAGTGGCAACGGCGAAGGTTTGGATCGGCGGCGAGTGGCGGGNNGGCGGGAGTCCGACGCGGAGGGCGTCTTTGAGCCGGAAAATCCGGCGACCGGCGAGAAGCTGGGGCGCGAATTTCCGGTGAGCCGGTGGAACGACTGCGATCGCGCATTGACGGCGGCACAGGCAGCGGCGCGCGAACTGGAGCATATCCCGGCCGAGAAGATTGCTGCCTTCCTGGAGAAATATGCAGCGGAGCTTGAGGCGAATGCTGACGCCATTGTGCAGGCGGCGCACGAAGAGACGGCGCTCCCCATATCGCCACGGCTGAAGGACGTGGAGTTGCCGCGGACGACGGATCAGCTCCGCCAGGCCGCCGCTGCGGCGCGGCAAGGAACGTGGCGGCGCATCACCATTGATCGAGCGAAGAAGCTTTATTCGTGCATGGTGCCAATCGGCCCGGTGGTGGTTTTTGGCCCCAACAATTTTCCGTTCGCCTTCAACGGCGTCAGCGGGGGCGATTTTGCCGCGGCCATTGCAGCTGGCAATCCGGTCATCGCCAAAGCGCACCCGCTGCATGCGTATACGTCGCAGCTGATGGCGGAGGCGGCCGCGAAGGGGCTCGAGGGTTCGGGACTTCCACCCGCGACGGTGCAGATGATCTACAAGGTGAACCATGAAGCGGGGGAGCGGCTGGTCAGCGATCCCAGAGTCGGCGCCACAGGATTCACGGGGAGCAAAGGTGCGGGACTGAAATTGAAACACGCGGCCGATGCGGCCGGAAAGCCGATTTATCTCGAGATGTCGAGTCTGAATCCGGTGGTGTTTTTGCCGGAAGGCCTGAACGAGAACGCGCAGAAGTGGGCAAAGGAGCTTGCCGACAGCTGCACCGCTGGATCGGGGCAGTTTTGCACGCGGCCGAACCTGGCGTTTCTGATCGCGGGCGATGCGACCGAGGCGTTTCTGCGCGAGCTCGCTGCTGCGTTCGAAGGCCGCGAACCCCATGCCCTGTTGTCGTCATCGACGCGGGCGCAGCTGCACGAGTCGATTCAGGCGCTGCAGGCCGCTGGTGCAGCCGTCATCACCGGAGGCAGAGATCTACCGGGGAACGGCTATCGGTACGCGAGCACATTGCTGCGTGTTTCCGGTAAAGCGTTTCTCTCCGCACCGCAGGACTTGCAGCGTGAAGCGTTCGGCAACGAAGTGATGGTGGTGGTCGCTGCCAATCAGGACGAGCTGCTGAATGCGCTCGATTGCCTCGAGGGGAACCTAACGGGATGCTTTTACTCGTCGGCATCCGGCGCGGATGACGCTCTGTATGCGCGGCTCGCGCCTGTGCTGCGACGCAAGGTTGGGCGGCTGCTCGACGATAAGATGCCGACCGGCGTGGCCGTCAGCCCAGCGATGAACCATGGAGGTCCGTATCCTGCGACGGGCCATCCAGGATTCACGGCGGTTGGGATTCCGGCGTCGATCGCGCGGTTCACGGCGTTGCAGTGCTACGACAACGTCCGCGAGGAGCGGCTGCCGGCGTTTCTGCGCGAGAAGTGAATCTCAGATTTCTTCGTGATTGTTGCGCAGCTCCCTGGCGAAGTCCCGCTTCGATGTGAACCGGCGCACCAGCAGCGGCATCACGAACAGAATCGCGAACACGGTCGTGATCATTCCCCCTACGACCACCCGCGCCAGTGGCTGCTGCGCCTGCGCGCCAATGCTGCTGGCCACCGCCGCGGGAAGCAGTCCGATGCCGGCCGCCATGCAGGCCATCACCACCGGACGCATCTCGTCGAGGCAGCCCTTCTCCAGCCCGCGCTCCAGCCCCTCTTCGCGTTGGGCGCGGCGAATGCCTGAGAGGAAAACGACCGCTCCCAGCGTAGCCACTCCGGTCAGCGACGTGAATCCCACGGCAGCTGAAATGCTGAACGCCGTTCGAGTGAGAAACAGCGACAGAATCCCCCCGATCGCGGCGAAGGGCAGTGTGCCGATCACGATGAACGCGTCGCGCCACGTCCGGAACTGGATATAGAGCAGCACCAAAATGACGGCAAGGCTCACCGGGATAATGAGCGCGAGCCGGCGCTGCTCTTTCTTCAGGCTGTCGAACTCCCCGGCCCAGGTGTACTCGTACCCGGAGGGCAGCTTCACCTGGTCCGCCATACGTGCCTGTAGATCCTGAATCGCGCTCGCCAGGTCGCGGCCCCGCACGCTGAACTTGATGGGAATGTACCTGCGCCCGCCCTCGTGATAAATCATGAAGGCGCCGTTGCGGATGCTGACGTCCGCCACCATGCCCAGCTGCACCTGGTTGCCGTCAGGCGTGGGCAGCAGGATGCGGGAAATTTCGTCCGGCGTGCTGCGGAAATCCGGCGCATAGCGCACGGCAAAGTCGAAGCGCCGGTCGTTGTCGATAATCTGCGTCACCGGCGCCCCTCCGACTGCGGCCTGCACCACGTTGTTGATGTCCTGTGGCTGAAGACCATAGCGCGCCGCTTTCGTGCGGTCGATGGAAACCAGCAGGCTCGGTTGACCGGTGACGTCGAAGACGCCGACGTCGGTGATCCCGGGGACCTTCTGCATGATTCCTGAAATCTGATTGGCGATACGCGTGAGCTCTTCGAAATCGTTGCCAAAAAGCTTGAGCGAGTTCTCGCCCTTGACGCCGGACATGGCTTCCTCGACGTTGTCCTGAATATTTTGCGAGAAATTGAAATCGACGCCTGGATACTGCTCAAAGCTGTGGCTGATCGCAGCGATCAGCGCGTCCTTGTTGCCGTGGAATTGCGGCCGCCACTTCCCAACGGGTTTCAGGTCGGCAAGAAACTCGATGTTGTTGAAGGTGCTCACGTCGGTGCCGTCGTCGGGCCGCCCCATTTGCGAGACCACCTGCGTTACCTCGGGATAGGCGCGCAGCGTGGCGCGAATGTCGTCGGCCGTCTTTTCCGAGGCCTGGAAAGAGATATCCTGCTGCATATCGGCGCGAATCCACAGATTGCCCTCTTCCAGCGCGGGCATGAATTCGCCGCCGACAAAGTGGAAGATGATGACCGCGCAGCCGAGCGCGAGGAAGGCGAAGATCCAGGTCAGGCCGCTGAAGCGCAGCGCGCGATTGAGCCCGCGATCGTAGTGGCGGCGAAAGAAGCCGCTCATCCAGGTCTCCTTCGCCTCGCCGGTGACGTTTTTGGGAACCGCAAGCGAGGCGAGCACCGGAGCGAAGATAAGCGCGAAAATCAGAGCACCCGTCAGCGCGAATCCATAGGTGACCGACATGGGCGCGAAAATCTTGCCGGGTACGCCCTGCATGGTGAAGAGCGGGATGAAGGCAACCAGAATAATCAGCGTCGCGTACAGCACCGGCGTAGCCGCATCGGCAACCCCAGCCAGGATCAGATCGAAGATTTCTTCGCCCTCGATGCGGCGCGAGACTTTGCGGTAGACGCTCTCCAGCACAACAATCGACGCGTCGACGAGAATACCGAAGTCGATGGCCCCAATGGAAATCAGATTCGCCGACTGGTTGGTGAGGACCATGAGGCTAAACGCGAACAGGACCGCGAATGGAATCGTAATCGCCGCGATCAGAGTGATGCGCCAGTCGCCCAGCATGCCCAGAAGAACCAGAGTGACCAGGGTGAGCCCCAGGACCACGATGTGGCGCACCGTTGCAGTCGTGATGTTGATCAGCGTCGTGCGGTCGTAGATCGTGCTGATGTGCATCCCCGGCGGCAACAGGTTGCCGTGGTTGAGCCGGTCGATCTTCTCCCGCAGTGCGGCCAGCGCGGGCAGGGACTTCGCGCCCTTCTGCAGTAGCACAATGGCCTGGACAATGTCGGGGTCGTCGTGGTGGTTGAAGTCGCTGCGGCCCACTTTTCCCAGGCGCGGTTGATGGCCTTCGCGGACATCGGAAACGTCGCGCAGCAAAACGGGCACGCCGTTGCGCTCGGCCACCACTATGTTGCGCATGTCGTCGAGCGAGTGGAGCAGGCCGATGCCGCGAACGTTGACGCTCTGGCTGCCGACCGTAAGATAGTTGCCGCCCGCGTTGGCGTTGCTGCTGGTGATGGCGTTCACCACCTGCGTCATGGTGATGCCGTACGTCAGCAGCTTGTTGGGGTCGACCTCGGCCTGATACTGGCGCGTGGTGCCTCCAAACGTAGCCACATCGATGATCCCCGGCACCTGCTTGATCTCGCGAACCACCAGCCAGTCCTGCGTGGCCTTGAGTTCGTTCAGCGAATATCCCGGACCTGTGAGTTGATAACGATAAATTTCGCCCACCGGAGATTCCGGCGAGAGTTGCGCCTGAAGACCATTCGGCAACGTCACCTGCTGCAGGCGATTCAGCGCTTCCTGGCGATCGGTGAAGTAATCGCTCCCAAAATCGAAATACATCTTGACGTCGCTGAGTCCAAAGATGCTGATCGAGCGGATCTGATCCAGTTCCGGCGTGCCGTACAGTCCCGTCTCCAGCGGGATCGTCACCTGCTGCTCCATCTCCTCCGCCGACCACGAGGGATACTGCGTGATAAACTCGACCATCGGCGGCGACGGATCCGGGTAGGCCTCGATGTCGAGTTGCAGGAAGGCATAGGCGCCGATCGCCAGCATCGCCAGAAACACAATGAGAACGACGTTGCGATAGCGAAGGAGAACGCGAATCAGCGCCTGCATGATTACTGCCCCTCTCCCGCACGCAAAAGCTCCGCTCCCGCGCTGACCACTTTGTCCCCGTCGTTGAGGCCCTGTGTAATCTCGTCGCTGTCCGCGTGAGTCTCGCCCAGGGTGACGGCGCGGCGTTCGTATTTGGTGGGACCAGTCTCAACGAAGACGAAGGTGTCGTGCCCGCTCTGAATCACCGCGGTTGCCGGAACGACGATGACGTTGCGTTGCCGCCCCTTCACGGCCATGTTCGCGTACATCTGCGGCTTCAGCCGGTGGCCGGGATTCGAAAGTACGACGCGGACTTTGAGGGTCAGCGATACAGGATCGACCGCGTCGGAGATGTTGTCGATGGGGCCATGCAGCGTGAGACCGGGATAGCCATTGACGGTGATGTCGGTCTGCTGGCCGGCGTGAACCGAGCCCTGATCGCGCGGGTAGAGGTCGCCGATCACCCAGACGGAGTCGATGTTGGCAATGGTCGCGATGGCGGTGGCGTTGTCCAGCGAGCGCTGCAGTTCGCCGGGGCCGGTCCCCACATCGAGGACATCGCCCGAGATGGGCGCCGTGATCGGGACGACGTCCGAAGTGTCGTTTTCGCTGAAGCCCAGCAGGTGCAGAGCCTGGCGGGCCCGCTCCAGCTCCGAGTGGTCGGAATCGTCCAGCGCCTTCAGGTCATCGTAGTCGCGCTGCGCCATCACGTCGTGCTGCAGCAGTTCCTTCGCGCGATTCAACTGGAGATCTGCGCGATCCGCTTCAATCTTCGCTTTCTCGAAGTCGGAACGCGCCTGAGCCGCGTCGCTGCTCTGCAGTGTGCCGATCTTCTGCCCCTGACGGACTTCCTGGCCAGGCAGAATGCGGAGCGAGAGCACGCGCCCGCTGATCAGGGGGTAAATATGCACCATGGCGGTAGGGTTCGCCATCACGCGTGCCGGCAAAACCAACTGGCTCGCCACTGGCTGCTGATGGACCGTGACCGTCTCGATAACATGCTCTTTCGGCGTGGCCGTCTCCGGCAGAGTTTCATCGCGATGGCACGCCACGGTGCAGAGCAAAACACTGAGCAAAACGAACGCCGAGGCGAAAGGGACGGCGAGTGCGGAGAGGTTCTGCCGTTTCATGGGACGATCTCCGTGGCTGCGGCGAAGCTGAGCTGGTGAATGCTGAGCCAGACCTGCTGGTTGGCGGTCAGCGCGTCGAGATTGACCTGGCGGTAGTCGCGCAAAGCATCGAGATAATCGAGCAGCGTGGCGCCGCCGTGGCGATAGCTGAATTCAAGGTTTTCGCGCACGCGCCCCGCCTCGTCGGTGTAGTGGCTGTTATAGCGTTTCGCCAGATCCAGTGCCGCGTCGTACGCCGCCCAGGCCTGATCGACGTCGTTCAGCACCTGGTTGCGAGCTGCGATCTCCGCAAAGCGGGAAGACTGCGCCTCAAACCGCGTGCGCTCCTTCTCGCCCTGATTGCGGTCGAAGATGCGCACCGGAATGGAAATCTGGAATCCTACGCTGTTGTAAGTTGCGGTGCGTTCGTACTCGCCCCCAATCGTGGGATCGGTTGTGCCCCCCGCGTCTGCCAGTTTCACATTCGCATCCGCCACAGTTACACCCTGCCGAGCCGCCAGGTAGTCGGGGCGGGCGGCCAGCGCGTCCTGCTCAGCCTGCGCCAGCGTGATCGTGACGTCCGGCGCCTGGATATTCCCGGTGATGTCGAATGCGGCCGCCGGCTTTTCTATGCCCATCAGCAGCTGCAGCGAGTCGCTCGCCTGCGCGAGGTCGAGCTTCGCGTTGTCGTAATCCGATTCGAATTCGGCGAGCTGCAGATCGATGCGCTCAAAGTCGGTCTTGCTGATGTCGCCCGCATCCAGACGCGCCTTGCTCAGATTCACAGTCTTGCCATAGCTGTCGAGATTGTCCTGCGCAATGCGCATTGCCTCTTTGGCGATGAGCATGTTCGTAAAGGCGTTCCTGATTTGCAGAACCGTCTGCCGTATCTGATCGTTGAACTGGCTGCGTGTTACATCGGTCGTCGAGCGCGCGGAATCGAGACGCCAGCGCCGCTTTTGCCCTCGTTCGAACAGGCGCGTTACGTTGGCCGCATAGGAATAGGGGCTCGCGGGGTTGCTCGCGCCCAGCGTGACGTCCGCGCCGGAAACGGTAAAGCTGGGATTCTGCCTCAGGCCGGCGGTAATCTCTGCGGCCTTAGTCGCGTCGACGTGTTGCTCGGCGGAAAGCAGCGAAGGATTCTTCGCGCGCGCGATGTCCAGCACCTGCTCCAGGGTCAATGGAGCAGCCGCGGCCGCCGCCGCTGGTGCGCTCTGGGAGCGCCCAGCCGGCGCCGCGAGACAGAAGGCCAGAATCAATCCGGGTCCGGAAAGACGGAGGTTCATGCTGAGCATCCAGTGATCGCTCACGAGCGATCGGCATTAGCGAGGGGAACAACAGAACGACGCGCTGCGTAGCTCAGGCCAGGGGAGGGGGGCGCGTCCTGGAAGCGGGGAAAAATCCATGCGGCTGTCGTTGAACCGTCTCCGTGGCAGCGGAAAATCCCGTCGCTGGCATTTGCGAAAAAATGGGAGCCGCAACCAATGGAGCGAGAACTGCAGGCAAACGATGCAGGGGCTGGTCCGGAGACAACTGTAGGTCGCCGCGCCGGGTAACGCGCTCGGTCTCGGCCGGGTTGGTGTTCGCCTGCAGATCGTCGGTGAGCGAAATGACCGGGAGAAGAATCGCCGCCAGCACCGCCAGGGCAACCAGTTGCACACCGATGGCGGGCAGCAGAGACTTCGCCCCGGAATTCCGCCGGTTGGCGAACCACGCAGCGCCGAGCAGGATTGTGACCGCCACCCACAACAAATTGAAGAAGGTTTCCACGATTCGGGGTCGATTATACCTAACTAGACGTGTGACTCAGGGAATGAGTCGACCTTCTCCTTCTTCCAGAAGCCAGAATTGTTCAGCGTCTTTACCGCCTTGCAACGCACGCCGCAGGCGCTCCGGCGGATCGGTCTCGCCATCGTCGGCCAGTACGAAGGTCCCGAAGTGAATCGCGATCGCCGTCGACGCCTCGAAGATAGCGCGCGCCTCGACCGCCTGTTCCGGAGTCATGTGAATCGGACCCATGAACCACTCCGGCTCATAGGCGCCGATGGGCAGCAGAGCCAGCCGGAACGGAGAGAATCGCTCTCTGAGCGTGGCGAACACGTCGGAGAAACCCGTATCCCCCGCGAAATAAATGTTGCCATGCGCGGCTTCGACCACCCATCCGCACCACAGCGTTCGATTGCGATCGAAGGGCGTGCGCGCGGAAAAATGCTGCGCCGGAATGCAGTGAATGCGCATTTGCCACCACGATTGCGCTTGTCCCCAGTCCAGTTCCCGCACCTCGCCAAAGCCGATGCGGCGCAGCTTTTTTGCCAGTCCGAGCGGACAAAAGACCACCGGCCGATGCGCGGCTGCCAGTCGCTTCAGCGTTGGGACATCGAAATGGTCATAGTGATTGTGACTAATCAGGATGCAATGGATCGGCGGCAGATCTTCAAAACGGATGCCCGGAGCGCGGTGCCTCTGCGGGCCTGTGAACTGAACTGGACTGACGCGCAGCGACCAAACCGGATCCGTCAGGAAATTCAATCCCTCCGTCTGGAGCAGGACCGTGGAATGATTCACCCAGGTGACCCGAAGCGCGCTGCCGTCCACCTGATCGGGCGGCTTCGGGCCTGGCTTGGAGTCGACCCATGGCCGCCACGGCCCAATCCTCCGGTTCCGCATCCACTTGAGCGCGTCGAAAAAGCCGTGCACTTTAACTCCGGGATTGAAGAAGCGTCCGTCGCGAAAATGCTCCGCGACAGGTAAGGCGTCAATCCGTTCAGCCAGCGCGTCCCGGGATTCTGACATACATATAAGGATGCTGGCTGACGAGGAAGGGCGCAACCGACGCCCTGGCGCTCCTCTCCCATGCCGGGCAGCGGGGCTGAGGATTTTTCTGCGCGGCGCCTGCGATTCGTCCTGCGAATCTGCCCCGATAGGCTATAGTGTTGCAGTCGCGTAAATGCCTCCGCTTTCCCCTGCATCTTCATCACCCACACTTGTGAGGTTCCTATCGTATGCGCCTGCCTGTCGCTGCTGCTTGCTTGTTCGCCATTGCCGCTTACGCCATGGACGCGGGTCATCCCCTGCGCGGCTACACGCCCGAGGATTCAGCCACGGAAGTCACCTGGGAGCAAAAGTTCCGCGCGCTGCCCGACCGCGATCACATCCGCGAAAACATGCGCCGTCTCTCGGCGCGGCCGCACCATGTCGGCTCGCCCTACGACAAGGACAACGCCGAGTGGCTGCTCGCACAATTGAAATCCTTCGGCCTCGACGCGAAGATCGAGACCTTCTCGGCTCTCTTTCCTACGCCGAAGTCGCGCAAGCTCGAGCTGCTTGGCCCCACTCCTTTCACCGCGAAACTCCAGGAGCCTCCCGTCAGTGTCGATCCGACCTCGAGCCAGACTAGCGAGCAACTGCCCACCTATAACGCCTATTCCCGCGACGGCGACGTCACCGCGCCTCTGGTCTATGTGAACTACGGCCGCCCCGAAGACTACGATGTCCTCGACCGTATGGGCGTCTCCGTCAAAGGCGCCATCGTCATCGCGCGCTACGGCGCGAGCTGGCGCGGCATCAAGCCCAAAGTCGCCGCCGAGCACGGAGCCGTCGGCTGCATCATCTACTCCGATCCGCGCGAAGATGGCTACTACCAGGGTGACACCTATCCCCAGGGTCCGATGCGTCCTCCGGATGGTGCGCAGCGCGGCAGCGTGATGGACATGCCCATCTACCCCGGCGATCCGCAAACCCCCGGAGTCGGCGCCGTCGAAGGCGTAAAGCTCATTCCCATTGATCAGGTACAGACCATCACGAAGATTCCTGTCCTGCCCATCTCCTATGCGGACGCGACTCCGTTCCTGAAGGCCCTCGGCGGCGAAACAGCTCCCGAAGCATGGCGCGGCGGATTGCCGCTCACCTATCACGTGGGTCCGAGCACTGCAAAGGCGCACCTGGCCGTGAGCTTCAACTGGGATCGCAAGCCCCTCAATGACGTCGTCGCGCGCATCCCCGGCTCGAAGTTCCCCGACGAGTGGGTCATTCGCGGCAATCATCACGACGCCTGGGTCAACGGCGCCGAAGACCCGCTCTCCGGCGCGAGCCCTGAACTCGAGGAAGCGCGCTCTCTCGGAGAACTGCTGAAAGAAGGCTGGAAGCCATCGCGCACCATCATCTATTGCTTCTGGGATGGCGAGGAGCCCGCCCTGCTGGGATCGACAGAGTGGGCCGAGTACCACGCCGACGAGCTGAAGCAGCACGCCGTCGCCTACTTCAACTCCGACGGCAATGGCCGCGGCTACTTCGGCGTCGAAGGTTCGCATTCGCTCGAGAACTTCGTGAACGACGTCGCGAAGGATATCCAGGATCCGGAAACGAAAATGTCGGTCTGGAAGCGCGTCCGCTTGGTCGACATTTCCCGCGCCACTCCCCAGATTCGCACGGAAATTCGCTCGCGACCCGATATGCGTATTCCCGCGCTCGGCTCGGGTTCTGACTACACCGTCTTTATCGATCACCTCGGCGTCGCCAGCGTCAATCTCGGCTACGGCGGCGAAGACGAAGGCGGCCAGTATCACTCCATCTACGACGACTTCTACTATTACACCCACTTTCTCGATACCACCTTCGACTATGAGCGGGCGTTGGCCCAGACCGCCGGCACCATGGTCCTGCGCATGGCGGATGCAGATACCCTGCCCTTCCAGTTTTCCGATCTCGCCGATACCGTGCACCTCTACGTCACTCAGCTGAAAACCCTGGCCACCGAGAAGCGTGACGAAGCGAAGGAGCGCGATCAGGAAATCTCCGACGGCGTATATCAGGCGCTCTACGATCCGAAGAAGAATATGGTCCCGCCCCCGGTCGAGCCGATTCCGCCTTATCTGAATTTCGCGCCCCTCGATCAGGCCTCCGACGATTTGACCGATGCCGCAAAAGCCTTCGACGCAGCCTATGCCAACGCCGGTGGTAATCCGCCTGACGGTCTCAATGCCGACCTGATCCGCAGCGAACGCCTGCTCACCGACGACCGCGGCCTGCCGAACCGCCCGTGGTTCCAGCACCTCCTCTATGCTCCAGGCTTCTACACCGGCTATGGCGTCAAGACCATTCCTGGCGTCCGCGAGGCCATCGAGCAAAAGAAATGGTCGGAGGCGAATGAACAGATTATCCGCGTCTCCGCTGCCCTGGAGCACGAGGCCGACTTACTCAAGCAGGCAACGCAGTTATTGCCCGCAAAGAAGGCGGAGTAACTCCACCCGGTGACTGAATCCGGCTCGCTATAGATAAGGAGACACCCATGAACCTCGTTCGCGCCGCTTTCCGAATCGCTGTCGTCGCATGTTTGCCCGTCGCCGTGGCCTTTTCCCAGGATGCCCCTGCCCCAGTTACCGTTGTCCATTGTCCGAAGCTCTTCGACAGTGCCGCCGGAAAGATGCTCGGACCAACCACGGTCTTCATCTCCGGCGACAAGTTCGACAAAGTCGAGTCGGGCACGCAGAGTCCAGTGGGCGCCACGGTGATTGAGCTAGCCGGCGCGACCTGTCTCCCCGGACTCATCGACGACCACGTGCACCTTGACGATCAGTTCGGCAAGAACACCTATGCTGAGGCGGCCCACGTCAATTTTGCCGATCAGGTGCTCCGCTCCACGCTCTACGCGCGACGCACGCTGCTGGCCGGATTCACCACCGTGCGCAATGTCGGCGACACGAACTACGATACCGTCGCCTTGCGCAATGCCGTCGCTGCGGGTACTGTGATCGGCCCGCGCATCTTCACCGCCGGCCCCGCCATCAGCACCACGGGCGGCCACGCTGATCACACCAACGGCCTCAGCATGGATCTGCAGGGCGATCCGGGTCCGATGCAGTCCATCTTCAACGGCCCCGATGAAGCGCGCAAAGTCGTTCGCCTCCACTACAAGGAAGGTGCCGACCTCATCAAGGCCATGCCTTCCGGCGGCGTCATGGACCTCGGCACCAACGGTTCCGGTCCGCAGATGACCGAGGACGAAATCCGCGCCATCGTCGAAACCGCCCACGACTACGGCATGAAGGTCGCGGTGCACGCCCATGGAGCCGAAGCTATCCGTCGCTCCGTCGTTGCCGGCGTCGACTCCGTCGAGCACGGCACCTTCATGGACGACCAGGACATCCGGCTCATGAAGGAGCACGGCACCTTCTACTGTCCCACTGTCTACACCGGGCAATTTGTCGCCGAGCAGGCGAAGAAGGGCGCTTATCCGCCTACCGTCGCGAAAAAGGCGATCGAGGTCGGCCCGCAGATCATGAAGACGGTGACGCGCGCCTACCAGGGCGGCGTGAAGTTTGCCTATGGCACCGACGCCGGCGTCTATCCTCACGGCCAGAACTGGGAAGACTTCATCTATCTCGTCAAGGCCGGCCTTCCCCCCGCCTACACGCTGCAGATGGCGACGATCAACGCGGCCCAGTTACTCGGCCATGACGACGAGTTAGGCACGGTGGCGCCGGGTAAGTATGCTGATCTCGTCGCTGTACCCGGCGATCCGCTCGACGACATCACCGTGATGAGCAAGGTCAGCTTCGTGATGAAGGCTGGCGTCGTCTACAAGCGCGACGGCGAGGAAGTGCTGACGCAATAACAGGAGTTCTGCGCGCCCGGCACCGGATTCCTGGCAACTGCTGATTGCGACCTGCGACGCGCGTCTCCCGCGCGTTGCGTGCGCCCGGCGATATAGTTCTGCCTGTCGCCTCGCAAGTGGTCAGACCACCCCGTGTATGCGCAAAGCCCTGGTCCCAGCTTCGCTGGCGATGTTTGCCTCGGCGGTGCTTTTTGCACTGGCGGCCGATGCACCGCCGTCGACGGCGCAAACGCAGTTCAATCAGGACCTCGATAACATCGCCCCCCGCGACGCTCCGGCGGGGCAGGCCGGAAAAGACGGGTGAAAGGTTCCAACTTTCGATGGAGGCGCTTCCCCGACCGATGCAGGTAATATCAACGCGCAACGAAAATCCCCAGCGGCCCCCCAGGGCCTGCAATCTTCTTTAACCTGGCCGTGCAGGTATTGTCTCCCTGCCGCCAGGACAGATTGCGTGCAGAGATAAGGACTGAATCGATGGCCGACGAGCATGCGGCGAGAACGAATATCCGGGTCCAGCTTCGCCCGATAGCGTTCATCGCAGTCTTGCTTGTGCTTTGGAGTATCGGGATACGAAGGGAGCCCAGCCACCTCTTGCCGGGGCCGTGGGGCGTGGTGGGCGGCATTGCGGATCTGGTGCGGCATGGATTGTTGCTGAAATATGTCGTTGCCTCTCTCTTTCGCGTCACGTGGGGCTTCGTCCTAGCGGTGGTGCTGGCCATTCCTCTCGGCCTTGCCGTCGGGTGGTACCGCAGGGCCGAAATGGCGCTGAACCCGATTTTGCAGATCCTTCGCCCCATCTCCCCGCTCGCCTGGATTCCCATCGCGATTCTGTGGTTTGGTGTCGGCGATCTCGCCGCCATTTTCCTGATTTTCGTTGGCTGTTTCTTCCCGTTGATGCTCACGGCGATCAACGCCGTGCAGAGCATTCCCGCTGTTTATGTGAATGCTGGGCGCAATTTTGGGTTGAGTTCAGCCGCCCTGGTGTATCGCGTGCTCTATCCGGCCGTGGTTCCCAACCTCATTGTCGGGCTGCGCATCACCCTGGGCATCGCCTGGCTGGTGGTGGTCGCTGCGGAGATGATCGCTGTTAGTTCCGGACTGGGATTTTTGATTATCGATGCGCGCAATGCGGGTAATCGCTATGACCTGGTCCTGGCGGGCATGCTCATCATCGGAGTCATCGGGCTGTTGCTCGATATGGGCATGCGATCGCTCGAGAAGGTGAAGTCGTTCCGCTGGGGATATTCGGAGGATTAGTGTCACTTACCCAACCAGTCTCAGTGCCTGCCGCGGTCACGACCAAGCTTTCGGTCGAGCACGTCAGTATGGTTTTCGAACGTGACGGCAAGAGCACGCACGTTCTCAATGACATTAACCTTGAGGTGGGCGATGGAGAATTCGTATGCCTGCTCGGCCCCTCGGGATGCGGTAAATCGACTCTGCTGAATGCTATGGCTGGGTTCCTGTCACCCACCACCGGCGAAATCAAAGTAAGCGGCGAGGTGGTCCGGAAACCGGACCCGCGCCGGATCTTTGTCTTCCAGGAGCGCGGTGTGTTTCCGTGGCTGACCGTCGAAGGCAATATCGGCTTCGGCTTGTCAAAACTGCCGCGCGCGGAGCGTGAACAGCGCATCGCTCATTACGTAAAAATGGTCGGCCTCGAGGGCTTCGAGAAGACTTATCCGCAGGAATTGTCCGGCGGCATGAAGCAACGCCTTGAAGTGGCGCGCGCTCTGGCAGTCAACCCCGACATGCTCCTTCTCGACGAGCCCTTCGGCGCGCTCGATTCCATTACTCGCCTGATCATGCGCGGCGAGTTATTGCGCATCTGGGAAGCAGAGCGCAAGACCATTGTCTTTGTGACCCACGACATCGATGAAGCTGTGCAGCTGGCCGATCGCGTCGTGGTCATGAGCGCCCGCCCGGCCATCATCCAGCAGATCGTCAACATCGACATCGCGCATCCCCGCGACATCAGCTCGCCACGCTATCTCGAGCTGCGCGACGGCATCTTCCAGCAGATTGGTTTGGCGCATAAGGTATGAACTCATTGAGTGAGCCGCGGAAGTGGGAGCGCTTTTTCTGGCCGATCCTCGCGTCGGCGCTGCTGCTCGCTCTTTGGTATTACTCCGTCCGCTGGACAGGCACGAAAGTCTTTCCTTCCCCGCGGGAAGTGGGAAAGGGAATGGGAGAATTGTTGCGGCACCATGTCCTGTGGCGGGACATCGTGGATTCCCTGCGCCGCGTCGCTGCCGGCTTTGGCGCCGCCGTCGTACTCGGCGTTCCCCTCGGCCTGACCCTGGGCTGGTATCCGGCGGCTAACCAGGTCGTGAATCCGGTCATGCAGATCCTGCGCCCCATCAGCCCTATCGCGTGGATTCCGGTGGCCATCATCTTCTTCGGTGTTGGGGACCGCGCGGCCATGTTCCTCATCTTTCTGGGCGCATTCTTTCCCATTGTGGTGGCCTGCGTCAGCGGAGTATCCAACGTGCCTTCTGTGTTCCGCCGCGCCGGCCGCAATTTCGGACTAACTGCGCCGCAGCTCCTCGCCAAAGTCCTGTTGCCAGCCGCTCTTCCCCAGATTCTGATGGGACTGCGCATCGCACTGGGGATTGCCTGGCTCGTTGTCGTTGCAGCGGAAATGATTGCGGTGGATTCGGGCTTGGGCTATCTTGTCATCGATTCCCGTAACTCCGGGAAACGATATGACCTTGTCGTTGCAGCTATCTTAATGATCGGCGTGATTGGCCTTGTGCTGGACCTTGCCTTTCGCCGCCTGGAAAAACTCCGCTCCGTTCGCTGGGGGTTTCGATTTGAATCCTAAGAAGGTCGTCCTGTTTGCGGTCGCGTGGCTCGTACTCATTACCGGGCTGCATGCCTGGCTCAACGTCGACTGGATTGCGGTCCTGAACGATTTTCGTCCGCCGGCGCAGCGCAGGATCACCGTTGCTTACATTCCTGTAACCTGCCAGCTCACCTGCCCGGTGACCGACTACATCTCGAAATTCTCCGAAAACGGCGAGCTCTTTCTGCCCCGCCTGTTTCAGGGATTCCCGGAGATCAAGGAAGCCTTGATCTCCAACAAGGTACAGGCAGCGTTTATTGTCGCGCCGCTGGCTATTGCTCTGGCATCCCAGGGTGTACCCATCAAGGTCGTCTATCTCGGGCATCGTTACGGCAGCGCCCTGGTGGTGAAGAAGAACGGGCCGGTCCATACCTTTGCCGATTTGCGCGGGCGAACCATTGCAATTCCCAGTCGCTTCTCCGACGAGAGGCTGATTGTTTTTCGAGCGATGAAGGTATGGGGCATGAAGCCGGGAGACATCAGGATGGTGGAAATGGCTCCGCCCGATGTGTCCGGAGCCCTGGCGGCCGGCGCCATCGACGGATTCGTGATGGGTGAGCCGTTTCCCTCCCAGGCGGAGATGGGCGGGTTCGGCCGGATCCTGTTTCAGGCCCGCGATTACTGGCCCGACTACATGTCCTGCATTCTCGTTGTCCGCCAGGATCTAATCGACAAGCGGCCGGAGACGGTCCAGGTTCTGGTCGATGGCATCGCTCGTTCCGGCCTGTGGCTCGACAAAGGAAAACCGTATCGCGAAGACGCGGCCGACTTCGTGGGACGTTACTACTACAACCAGAAACCGGCGCTGCTCCGTTGGGCTCTCACGAAGCCGATGGACCGGGTCGTTTACACACAGCTTGCTCCGCGCAAGGCCGATTTCGATATGGTCCGCGACCTGATGATTGAAACCGGCGTTCTGAACAAAAAGATTGAATTCAGTCAATACACCGACACGCGGTTCTCCGACAAAGCTTTATATCAAACCGCCTGGAAATACGAACCCGGCATTGCTGCAGCAAAATGAGCCGTCAGAATGCGCGACTCTAACCGGCGCAACCTAAGGAGAAAGCAACCATGCAACGCAGACGCTTCGTTCAGATGATGACCCTCGCCAGCGCCGGCACTCTGGCAGCGGTGGAAGTGGCAGCCCACGCCGGCGAGACGGCGACCGTGTCGTACAAGGTGAAGGGATTCACCTGCGTCACCTGTGCCGTCGGACTCGAAACCATGCTTGGCCGGCAAAAGGGAGTGAAGTGGGTGAAGGCCACTTATCCAGATGCATTGGTAATCATCAAATACGATCCCTCGACCGTCACCGAGCCCGCGCTAAGAGGATTCATTTCCGATCTGGGATTTACCGCCGTGCCCGAGCACCGCGGCTGACTCGATCGAACACTGAGCCAAGGACAACGAAAACTTCATAGCCTCCGAGGAACATTATGAACGCTGATTTTGCGGCAATCGCAAATCTCCTGACTACCTCCCTCCATCTGCAACAGCCCCCCATCGCCCTATCCTTCTCGGATTCTCTTCCCACCGGAGTTCCCACGCATAGCGGACGTGCGCCCGCCGGATGCAGGTTCTGGGAGGATGCGGCGGCCGGAGCGTTCGCAACCACCGCTGCCAACCACAGCAGTTGCGCGATCGGCGTCTACACGCACAATCTGCAGCCGTCTCCGGAACAGCAGACCGACCTGATGGACGCGCTCAAGGTGTTCGCCGACCTTGGCTATGTGACCCAGGAGGATCTGCCGCTCATCCCCGTTCTCACGTCCCAGCCAAAGTACGTCGTCTATTCTCCGCTGGCGCGTGCGCCGCTTTCGCCCGATGTTGTCATCCTGTTCGTGCATGCAAATCAGACGCTGATCCTCTCCGAGGCCACCCAGCAGGTAGAAAATCAGGTTCCACCCGCGATGGGCCGCCCTGCGTGCGCGGTGGTGCCCCAGGTGATGAACACCGGTCGCGCGGCCCTGAGCCTCGGATGCTGCGGCGCTCGCGCCTATCTCGACGTGTTTTCCGACGAGGTAGCGGTCTTTGCCATCCCCGGCGCTAAGCTGGCGGAGTATGCCGAGCGCATCGCGGTCCTCGCCAGGGCAAATGCCGTGCTTACACAGTTTCATGGCATTCGGCGGCAACAAATCGAAGCCGGGCAGACCCCAACCGTCAAGGATTCCCTGGCCGCTCTCGGCGCCTGACCGCACACCTTCCACTGCGGCGCGCTTACTCCCGGCGAACAACACCGCCGCCCTGGCGCATTCGCCTGAATTTCGCTCGTTTGAGGGGAAACACGGACCCGAAGGGTAAACAGAGCCCGGCGATTGGTTGCGGGGGGTGGATTTGAACCACCGACCTTTGGGTTATGAGCCTGACAGGTCAATCTAACTTGTTGTTGATTCGACGACTCTTGCACCCCAGCAACCCCGATTTCTCACCCAGTTTGTTTCGATTCTTTGCCTAAGTTTTGCCTAAATTTGATGCGCTCTTAAACTCTGCCTATCGGACTCCTATTGCCCAACGGGAACCGTGCGTGCAATCAATTTGAGTTCTTTTGCCCGCCCAGCTTTCCGCTCGGGAGAAACAAGGCTTTTGGACATCCAGGTATCGGGGTTCAGGCTTGTTTGACGGAGCCATAGAGATCGGCCCTTCCAACCGATCAACCTCAGAAGTCCTGCTTCCGCTGCCAAACTCAGATGTGGGTCTGACCAGTAGGGTGAGCCACGGCGAGACAGGCAGCGTCACGCGACCCTCGCCAGGCCTTCGTGGAAATCCGAGGCATCCTCAAACTTCGGCGGGACGACCACCTTGCCATTAGCGTCAACGAAGCCGAACTTTCCGCTCACGGTTTCTACTCTCCCGTGCCCTTCCGAGAAACGCGCCGTATTCGCATAAATTTGCGAGACGACGACCTTCCCCGTCTGGTCGATTTACCCGCACATCTTGGCCACCCGACAGAGCGGGAATAGCGCTTCCGGAGGCTTTGGCGCGATGCTCTGTGTCTGAGCCAGACACAATTGGCCAGCAATGGACAGTCCGACTCCGACGGGCAGCAGGCACATTGTTCTTTTGTTCAGTACATTTGATAATCGACTGACCATTAGCATCTCTCCACTCCACCAGAAGATTCTGCAACGCACACAAATCCGATCACACGCATCACATCTCCCAGACGGGTAACGCCCTGCGATTAGGATCAGAAATCGCCATGAATACTCGACCAAGTCGGACCAGTGTCCTTTATCCATCCTGTCCTGCCAGTACCGTCTTTAATCTGGATCCACCAGACAGGCTGCGGGAGTTGCTCCATTTGCCCGATGATTGGACCGGAGATCCATTTCGCTTCAAACTTCTCCTTGCATGACGCCTCCGAGGAGGTGCAGGCCGTGGAGGAGAGAACGCCGTCTGGGATCGATACGGCATCGATCAACTTGCCATTAAGCCAAATTTTCCAAAAGCCCTCGCCGCGGTATGTGAGCAGGTAAAGATCACCGGAATTGATGGGCTCCAGGCCTTGAATGCGAATCGGATGGAGAATCTTGATCCGACCAGGCGTGGTAACTACCACGCCCGTTAACGTGGTGACTCTCTGCCCTTTGGGAAGGACAAATGCCGTTTGAGCGCTCGTGCGAGAGGGATGAACCGGAGTAGCGGCGTCCATTGTCAAAACTCTTCCATACCGGCATCCCTCTCCGGGACAAGCGCCGATGTCTGTGTAGGCTGACGATAGCGGCGGAGAATCACGAATGACCGGATTAACCGAAAGGTCGAGCGGCTGCGGTCCTTCAGCTTCTAATGTTGCTGGTAGTTGGGATAACCACGGCACAGGATCTGTCCATTTCTCTTTGAAGAGCTTTCCAGATGTCTGGTCCCCCTTCCCGTAAACATTTAACGGCGAGTTCCACAATGGGTCTGTCATATACCGACCGGAAAAATGTCTGACCTCGAAATGCGTATGACAGTGACCTGCCCCCCTGGATCCGC
>PKVY01000030.1 GCA_003131625.1 Acidobacterium sp.
TTTTCGCCGGCGACGAACGGCTTCGCAGAGTCGCGAACATCCATACAAACAGAAGCGGCGCAAAAATGAGATAGCTCACCCAATCATAAATCCGCGGATCGTCCCAAAACACGCTGATCATCGCCTGCAGGCTGACCACCATAGCCAGGCCGTGGGCGCCGCCCGAAGCGAGGCCGGGGTCGTTGGTGCCGCCGTGAACTGAAAACGCCAGGATATTTGAATGAAGTTCCTGCATCCAGTGTGGCGCTACGTGCCAGACCCAAAGCACGGCCGGCAGGCTCAGTACGATCGTCGCNNTGTGGCTTTACGGCGAGGCTAACCGCAAGGCACAGGATTCCAGCCGGCACAAACCGTTGCCGTAGAAAACACCAGACGGCCACCACGCAAAGACTCACCATAATTCCGGCCGCATTGCCCGTCATAATCAGCACTTCGCTATTGGCCAGAAGAAAGCCAACCAAAACTCCGGAGAGAATTGGCGCGTAGTCCGCTCCGAGATTCCAAATCAAAAATGAAGCAAAAATCAGGCTTCCAAACGTGAGCGTGATCCAGACTATATGAGCGAGGCCCCAGGGCATCATCGCAAAGGGAACCGAAACGCAAAAGGCGCTTGGCGGGTAAACAGCCTGTGTCGCAATCTGGCGAACCTGCGCCGTATCCGACGGCCGGTCTCCTCCCTCTTGCCTGAAAATGCGCAATACTCCACTTTCCATGTAAGGGTCGCAATGTTGAATCAGACATCGTGCGGGATAGTAAAGCCCTCTAAAATCGGCCAGAGGTTCAGGAGCGGTGTTTTCCATGGCGGCGCCCAGCAAAACAAACACCACGCAACCCAGCAGCAGCNNTGTCATCTTCTCTCCGGGGAGCGGTTTACGGGTCAAGTGGCGGATCGGAATCTATGATCATACACCACGATGAGACGCGGGGAAATTGCCTTGAGTGATTCCCCTTCAACACCTTCTTGAACTACATGAATCCACCAACGACACGGTTTTGAGTTAACATACACTTCCATGTGCAGGGCACAGAATGGACGCCCTCCACTTTCCATGGCCACGCAGCTCGCCAGGCAGCTCATTGATTCTCATGGNNAACAAAACATACCCGGGCGGGTCGACGGAGAAGAGCGTATGCAAGAGAAGTGCCTTTCGGTAGTCGTTCCCGTTTACAACGAGGAAGATACTCTTGCCGCAATTGTCGACAGGCTCCTCGCGCTGCCCCAGTTGCTTGAGATCGTGATCGTCGATGATTGCTCAACCGATAAGACGGCGGAGATTCTCGCCAGATTAAGCGCGGAGCATAGCGAAATAAAAGCGCTGCGCCATGACAGAAACCGGGGCAAGACAGAAGCGCTCAAGACAGGCTTTCGCCTTACGCGAGGGAGAGTTGTGATCGTTCAGGATGCGGATCTCGAATACGACCCCCAGGAGATTCCTGATGTGATTGCTCCCATTCTGAATGGCAACGCGGACGTGGTGTTCGGGTCCCGCTTTCTGGTGAGAAAAGCCACGCGGGTTTTATATTTTTACCATTATCTCGGCAATAAGCTTCTTACTTTCCTGTCTAACTTAGCGACTAATATCAATCTTACCGACGTGGAAACATGTTATAAGGCATTCGACGGAAATATAATCCGGCAAATGAAAATCAACTCGCATGGGTTCGGTTTTGAAATCGAAGTAACCGCCAAGGTCGCCAAGCTAAAATGCGCCATCTACGAAACTCCAATAAGTTACTATGGGCGCACCTATGAAGAAGGAAAGAAGATAACTGCCTGGGACGGAGTTGCGGCGGCCTATTACATTGTTCGTTACAACTTTTTCTGCAGCTTGAAAAGCAGCTTTTATCAAATACCCGAGCTCAGTAGTAACGAAGCACCGAGTGAAACAGGTCCTCAAAATGGCTGAACAACTGGTTTCTCTTGCCGCCATCCGCGCCGCCGCCGCCCGCATCGCATCCATCGCCGTCAAGACCCCGCTCATCCGCGCATCCTTTCCCGGCCTGAGCGGCCACGGCAGCGGCAAAGAAATCTATCTTAAAGCGGAAAGTCTTCAACCCATCGGCGCCTTTAAGATCCGCGGCGCGGCCAACAAGATTCTCCAGCTCACTCCAGCGGAAATCGCCCGCGGCGTCATCACTTACTCCAGCGGCAACCACGCCCAGGCCGTCGCCTACGTAGCCCGCGAAGTAGGCGCTAAATCCGGGGCCCCCAGCGACAGGTCTTCGTCGATGGGGTGGAAAGCCGTCATCGTCATGCCTTCGAACGCACCCGAGGTCAAGAAGCGCGCCACCGCCGCTCTCGGCGCCGAGATCGTCGAAGTCGGCCCCGCCAGCTCCGACCGCAAAACCAAAGCCGAAGAGCTGGAGTCGAAATACGGCTACGTCATGATCCCTCCCTACGACGATGAGCAGATCATCGCCGGCCAGGGCACCTGCGGCCTCGAAATCCTCGAAGATCTCCCCGACGTCGACCTCGTCCTCTCGCCCGTCTCCGGCGGCGGACTCCTCAGCGGCATCGCCACCGCCATCAAGCTCTCCAACGACGCCGTTCGCGTCATCGGCATCGAACCCGAGCTCGCTGCCGACGCCCAGGAAAGCTTCCGCTCTCACCAGCTCGTCGCCTGGCCCGCCGACATGACCACGCGCACCATGTGCGACGGCCTCCGCACCCAATCTCTCGGCGCGCTTAACTTCGAGCACATCCGCGCCTACGTCGACGACATCATCACCGTCAGCGAAGCTGAAATCCGCTCCGCCATGCGCACCCTGCTCTACTCCGCCCGCCTCACCCCCGAGCCCAGCGGCGCTTGCTCCGCCGCCGGCATCCTTTTCCACCGCGACCAGCTCCTCCCCTTCCGCAAAGTGGTGGTCGTGATGAGCGGCGGCAACGTCGAGCCGGGCATCCTCAAGTCCGTTCTCGCCGAGGAAGGCCCCCAGTGACCGCCAAGGTGAGACGAACCGCCCATTTCTCTCGTCCTATCCTCGTCATGCGTCTCGTCACTGCCACTTTCCTGCTGCTCGCCTTCGCCGCACCCGCAATCGCCCAGAAGCCGCTCCCGCCCGTCAAAATGCCGCGCAACGGCACCCTCGCCACGCTCGTCCGCGAGGCCAACCTCTACGCCAATCCCGACGACTCCAGCGACGGCCCCATCGCCGACCTCCTCCCGGGTCGCGAGCTGGTCGTTGCCGAACGCAACGGCAAATGGCTCCGCGTCTTTGCCAACACCGACGTCCCCGACACCCGCCAGTCCGATCGGCCCGTCTTCGGCAGTGAAACCGAGGCCCAGCCCATCTCCGGCTGGATCGTCGACAAAGGGATCGTCGATACCAACACTCCCCATGGCGACCTCGTCCTCTTCGGTGCAGCCGACAACCTCGAACAGCAGGCCGCCGTCCCCGATCCGCCTCCGCATATCGCCGAGGAAGCCCGCCTTCTCTATCGCCGCGTCGTCGTCATGTACCCGCAGTCGCCGTGGGTGGCCGAAGCCATGTACCGCGCCGCCGACATCCGCTGGCAAATTCAGAAGCTCGATGCCTCGTCTCTGCCCTCCGCCCACGAAAAGGAAAACTACCTCCGCGAGCAGATGGATGAAGACGAGATGCGCAAGGTCATGAAGTATTTTGCCGGCACAAAGTGGGCCGGAATGGCCGCCTTCGACCTCATCGACAACAAGCTCTGTGGCGACTGGCAGGGCTCAGAGAAATGCCCCGAGCAGGAAACCGACTACTACCTGAAGTACGCCGACGAGTATCCCGCCTCGCCCAACGCTCCCGAAGCCCTCTACGATGCCCTCTGGCGTCAGGCCGCTGCCGGCGACATGTGGGCCGCCGATGGCAACGGCAAGCGCGCCGATGAAGACCGCGGCCACGCCAAAGCCATCTTCGACCGCCTCCAGCAGAAATTTCCGGACTCCGCTTACGCAGCGCGTGCTGCCAGTCTGATATATAAGGTGGATCAGGGAATTCCCGTTTACGGCAGCAGCCGCGAATGACTCCCTATTTCCTGCCTCTCCCACGGGAGCGCGTTTGAACGATTATGTGATCTCCGTACTTCTCGGGATCATCGAGGGCCTTACCGAGTTTCTCCCCGTTAGTTCCACCGCTCACCTGCGCATCAGCGAAGCCCTCTTCGATATCGGCCTCAACGACCCGTACTGGAAGATGTACACCATCGTCATCCAGCTCGGCGCCATCCTCGCTCTCACTCTGCTCTTTTCCGGCCGCGTCATCGAATTTATCCGTTCCTTCCCCAGCGGCGAAGACGGCAAGCACAACTTCTGGAACCATCCCCTCACCCTCACTTCCGTCGCCTTCGTTTGCACCGCCATTCCTTCGCTGCTGCTCACCAGCTTCATCGGTGCGCACCTGGAAAGCCTCCGCGCCATCGCCATCGCCCTGATCGTCGGCGGCATTGTCATGTGGGTGGTCGATGCGTGGAGCGTCCGCCATGACTCCGCGATCACCGAGATCGAGCAAATGTCGCTCCCCCAGGCCATCTGGATCGGCCTCTGCCAGGTCACCTCCGCCGTCTTCCCCGGAACCTC
Source organism: Acidobacterium sp. (assembly GCA_003131625.1). Classification (GTDB taxonomy): domain Bacteria; phylum Acidobacteriota; class Terriglobia; order Terriglobales; family Acidobacteriaceae; genus Palsa-343. The sequence goes on from PKVY01000030.1 coordinate 4,545, forward strand.
GCGTTCCATGTCCACCATTGCCGCCGGTCAGCTCGCCGGCATGACCCGTTCCGCCGCCCTCGAATTCAGCTTCCTGCTCTCCATCCCCACCATGATCGCCGCCACCCTCTACGACCTCGTCAAGTCGGTCTGGCCGGGCTTTCACGTCTTTCGCTGGACCAAACCCGGAGCGGTTCCCGGCCTGCACAACGCCCTCGCCCCCGTCCACATGGACGCCCACGGCTGGATCGTCCTCGGCATCGGCTTCGTCGTCTCCTTCCTCGTCGCCCTCGGCGTCATCGAGTGGTTCCTCCAGTGGGTCCGCAACCACGGCTTCATCCTCTTCGCCGTGTATCGCCTCATCCTCGGGACACTGCTGCTGATTTACATGGGCCGTCTCACGGCCGGTTGACCAGGAAAATGGGAGGGGAATCCTCTCCCTTAGGCTTCAATCGTGCGAAATCCAAGCTGCTCCGCCGCGTCGAGCAGCCGTACATCTCCGCAAATGAACACGCGTCCCCGCGGGTGGCCCCCAGTCCACGTCATCGCTGCTGCCAGTTGCAACGCATCCGCCGAGCTTAGAGGAAATCGCGCCAGCAGCATCTCCGCCTCGTCTCGCAGAGTTTCGGCAGGCAGCACTTCACGCCAACGACTCCGCAAGCTCTTCAGGCTATCCTCTGCCAACAACTGCCCGGCTCGGGTCAACTCCCCCGCACGCACCAGCCGTGAAAACGCGCTGCTCAACTCCACGGGAGTTGACCACCAAACGACAACTTCGTACTGTTTTGCGAGCCGGCGCACGGTGGGGCTCGCCTGTTGCTGCACGCAAATCGGAACCAGCGAGCTGCTGTCCCAAAAAGCAGGCTTCAACGATTGCCCCGGCTCTCAATCAACGCTTTGATCGCGACTTCCCGCGGAACATTCGCCTTGGGCAGGGCGAAAAACGCATCCCAGTCCATCTCCCGCTCCGGCAGCTTCATCGCGCCCGACGCCACCAACCGCGCTTCCTCCTCCGAAATCGCGCTGTCATCGAACGGCAGTATCCGCGCCACCGGCTTGTCGCGGTCCAGCACCAGCACCTCTTCGCCGTTCCGCACGTGCCGCAGGTACGCGCTCAACTGGTTCTTCAGCTTGCCAATCTTCACGGTTCTCATAGAGTCAGTCTATGCCAACTTAGCTAACTTAGCCAAGTTCTTATTCTCGCGCGGTCCTCGCCATATCCACCTCGATTCCCCTTTCCCTTTTCTCCCCTCGCGCCGCGGCGATCTGGGATAATAGTCCTGCTCTGGGGTTCCGGCCTGTCTCTTGTTGGTCGAGACGCGACCTGTCTGCCCCAAATGAAACCCGTCCGTCTGGTCCTTACGCCGACCCGCAACCGCCGCCTCAATGAGCTGGTTGGCCTGCTGGTTCTCGCTTCCGCTGTCCTCCTTTTTCTCTCCCTGGTCTCTTACCGCCCCACCGATTCCTCCCTGAACACCACCGGCTTCGGCCCCGTCCGCAACTGGATCGGCCCCGCCGGCGCGTATCTCAGCGACTTCATGCTCCAGATCGAAGGGGTCTCCACCTTTCTCCTGCCCATCCTTCTCGGGGCTCTTGGCTGGACGTGGATGCGCTCTCGTCCCGCCGGTTCACCCGGTTCCAAAACCATCGGCGTCGTTCTTAGCCTCCTCTTCGCGCCCGCGCTCTTCGGCCTCATTCCCAGCCATCCCACGTTCCTCTACGGACTGCCCGTCGCGGGCCTCACCGGCCGCCTCGTCGCCGACCTTCTCGTGCGCTTCCTCAACTTCCCCGGCGCGTGCATCGTCGCCGTCACTCTGGTCGCCGCGGCCGTCTATCTCTCCACGACCTTCAGCTTCAACACAGCGCGTGAGTGGTTCGGCGTACAGCTCGCCTTCCTCCTCGCATGGCGCGACCGTTTCGCCAACTGGCGCCGCAACCGCGCCCAGAGTCGCGAGCTCAAAACCGCCGCTCGCCTCGACCGCATCCACGAGAAGGAGCTGAAGAAGGCCCAGAAAGCTGCCGAAAGAGCCGCGAAAGCCGGTAAGGGTGCGAATCCCGCCATCCCCGTGGCCGCGATCGAGGACGAACCCAACGACGTCCCCCATCGCCAGTACGGCTTTGCCGAAACCTTTGCGACTACGCCCGGATCGAAGACCACCGGCATGTGGGATCAGATGCCCCGCACCGTCGCCGCTGAGGCTCCGTCAGAGCCTGCCGCGCCGCTGCGCCCGCAGCTCATTCCGCGCCGCGACGCTCCGCCGTCCCCAGCCATCGGCGAGCGCGCCGACACCGAACTCCGCACCGTCACCGTTGCTCCCAAAAACGTCAGCGGATTCCGTCTCCCGCCCAGCACACTGCTCCATCGCAGCGATGACCCTTCCCCCGTCCGCGAAGACGAGCTCCGCGCCACCGCTCAGGTCCTCGTCGAAAAATGTGCTGAGTTCGACGTCCTCGGCCAGGTCGTCCAGATCAACCCCGGCCCCGTCGTCACCACATTCGAATTCCGTCCCGACGCTGGCATCAAATGCAGCCGCGTCACCGCCCTCGCCGAAGACCTCTGCCTCGCGACAAAAGCTGAAAGCATCCTCATCGAACGCATGGCCGGCAAGAACACCGTGGGCATTCAGGTGCCCAACTACGAGCGCGAAACCATCTGGCTCCGCGACGTCATCGAGTCGGAGAGCTTCGCCACCTCGCGCTCGAAACTCACCCTCTCCATGGGCAAGGACATCAATGGCCGCATCGTCGTGGCCGATCTGGCGACCATGCCCCACGTGCTCATCGCAGGTTCCACCGGCAGCGGCAAATCCGTGGCCATCAACGCCATGATCATGTCCCTGCTCTACAAGGCCACGCCCGAGCAGGTGCGCCTCATCCTCGTCGATCCCAAACGCGTCGAGCTCGGGATGTACGAAGGCATCCCGCACCTCTTCACGCCCATCATCGCCGAGCCCAAACTCGCCGCTAACGCCCTGCGCAACGCCGTTGTGGAGATGGTGCGCCGCCTCAAGCTCCTTGCCTCGCGCAGCGTCCGCAACATCGAGCAATACAATCGCCTCTTCGAAGGCGCCACCCCCTCGCTCTTCGACGACGCAAAGGACGAGCAGCCCCTCCCCTACATCGTCATCATCATCGACGAGCTTGCCGACCTCATGATGGTCGACAAAGCCAACGTCGAAGAATCCGTTACCCGTCTCGCCCAGATGGCGCGCGCCGCCGGCATCCATCTGGTGCTCGCCACCCAGCGCCCCTCCGTCGACGTCATCACCGGCCTCATCAAGGCTAACGTGCCCTCGCGCATTTCCTTCCGTCTGGCCACCAAAGTCGACTCGCGCACCATTCTCGACTCCAACGGAGCCGAAGCGCTCCTCGGCCGCGGCGACATGCTCTTTCTTCCGCCCGCCACCTCGCGCCTCCATCGCGTCCACGCGCCTCTGGTCACCGAAAAAGAAATCGCCGCTGTTACTGATTTCTGGAAGAGCCAGGGCCAGGCCGAATACGTCGAGGCCTTCCTTGAAGCGCCCAAAGACGCGGGCAGCAGCGAATCCGGGATCGGGGGCGAAGAGGGCGACGACGCCAGCGACGATCTTTTCGAAGATGCCGTCCGCCTCGTCCTCGAATTCGGCAAGGCCTCTACCTCGCTCCTCCAGCGCAGGCTTCGTATTGGATATGGCCGCGCCGCCCACTTGATCGACATGATGGAGCGCGACGGCATCGTCGGCCCCGCCGAAGGGGCCTCCAAACCCCGCGAAATCCTCAAACCGCCTGACTGGCTCAACGAAGTCGAACCGACGCTGCGCTGACAGCGGGTCATCAGACCTTCGGGGCTTCTTTTGCCGTCCTCACCGCCACCACCCCCAGCAGCAACACCACCAGCACCAGCGCCACCCACAACAGCGCCGGATGCCTCTCCGTAAACGGCCGCGCGTCCGGCCGCCCTTCGTACTCCGGATTGGCCTGCTCCGGGTCCAGCGTTGCCTGCGCCGCATCCGCCTCCGGCACAAATAGCGTCGCGTAGTCATAGCGCGGAGCCGACAGCGCCGGGTCACCAAGGAACACCGCATAGCTCGCCCCCGCCGCCGCGTCGAAACACAATTTCCGCTCGGCCATCTCCAGCCGCACATCGGTGATCTCCAGCGGCGCGTCGTCCCCGTTGTCGATCGTCACCGCCCACGTCGAGCCCGCGGCGCCAAACTCCGCCCACGGCGCATCCACCGCCAGATGCTCCTCGTCGATCCGATGCCCATCGCGCGTCGCGTGCAGCCGCAGCAGATTCCCCGAAGACTCAACCGGCGCAGGCGGCTCCTGATCCGTCGTCTGTTTTCCTGCCACCACCGGCGACACCCGCACCGTCACATCCCGGCTGAAGTTCGCCGGCTCCGCGCCCACCACAAACTCGACCCGCTCCACCGGCACGTTCGCCGGCACTCTGAACTGCATCGTCGTCTCGTGCCCGTTTTCCACCACCCGATTCGTATCCGCCACGGTGACGTATTGCTGCTTCGCCGGAACCCGCTCCACCGAGAGCCCCGCCACATCCTCCGGCTTCACCGGCCCTGCAATCGCAAAGTACAAATAGCGAAAATTCGATTCTGGCAGATGCAGCACCGTGCTCCGGCCCAACTTCTGCCCGCTCAGGTCGAAGATCGTGAACATCCCCAGCTCCGTCCCCTCCCGGCCTCCATCCGTCTGGCTCCCTGTCACCGCCACCGTCGCAATAAAATTCTTCGCCGTGACGTCCAGTTCCACATCGCTGTAGCGGCCCTCCGGCATCGCCGCCTCAAACGTCGTCTGCGCATGCCGTTTGCCCAGATTCAGAGGCGCAATCTCCCGCTGCTTCTGCTCCACCGGCGCAGCCTCGCGAATCACGAACGGCGTCTCGTGGTGATCCGAGTCAGCTACGCGATATAGCCGCACATCCGTCAACCCCGGCGCGGCGTGCGCAAAGATTCCCGCATCGAGCGCCACGCACGTTTGCCCCGCCCGCGATCCGGGCCCCGCAACCGGACGTTCATACCGGAAATACCGCATCTCCGGCGTAGCCGCCGCCAGCGCCAGCAGCACAACCATGGCCCGTAGATTCATGTCGTTTTGTTTTCCGCCTTGCGCAGATTCAGCCAGTCCCGCTGATACACGAAGCTCACACCAAGCAGCAGCGCGCCCAATCCCAGGAAGCTCAGAATCCGGTATCCCTGGCTCAGCTCGCTCACGTCGACGGTGAAGACTTTCCCGATGGAAACTGCCAGCACCACCAGCGCCTGCCAGCGCAGAAACGCCGTCCTCCGCCAGAACCCCAGCGTCAGCAGCGTCGCCCCAAACAGCATGAAGAACGCCGAGTAGGTGAACTGCGCGTACATCCGGTAGTCGTGGACCAGGTTCCAGTCCCCGCTATAACGCAGGAACCACCAGTAGGCGTGAATCTCCCAACCCACCGCGAGCAGGATGAGCACATTCACCGCCAGCCCCGCCCCAATCGCGATGGTCGGCCACGCCAGCGCCGAGAAATGATCCTGCTCCAGCGCGGGCGCCTTCACCGCCAGCCACGCCACAAACGCACACACCGCAATCGCAAACAAATACGTCCCAAACCGCTCGTTGAAAATCGGCGTCGTCGATGCCGGCGGATTCACCGTGACCAGCACGGCGAGCCCCAGCGCCAGACACAGCACCGCCAGCACCCGCAGCAGCCTCGACTGCGCCCGCCGCGCCAGCCACACCAGCGCGCCGCCCTCCGCCAGCCACCCGATCGTCAGCCATCGCCCGTGCGTCTTCAGCGGAATCGCAATGGTCAGAAACACCACCGCAATCGTCAGGTGCAGCGTTGAAGTTGCAGTCGCGCTCCCATGAATCGCCCCGCGTGCCGGGAATCGCAGCAGCAACAAATAAAACGCCGCGAACGCCACCGCCACCCACGGCTCTGCTCCCGCCGATCCCGCGTTCTCCAGCATCAGATAAAACCCGAGGAACCCGAGCCCCGCGTTCACCAGCGGCACCACCGCCAGCGCCAGTCCGTCCCAACCAGCGTGCGGATTCCCGCCCTCCGCGCGCAGCCGCACCAGCCGCGGCGCCCACGCGAAAATCAGGAAGAACACCGCCAGGAAAAACGCCGTCGTCCCGAACTCGCTCGCGTCGTAGTACTGCAGTGACCACTCCGCGAAGAAGAACACCGTCCCCGCAAACGCAGCGCACAACAGCCGCGACCACGGCTTCAGCGCCACCAGCAACAGCACCGCCGCATCCAGCAGCAGTAGATAGGTGAACAGGGCAACCTCGTGGTTCTCGCCCGTCGACAGCAGCAGCGGTGTGCTGAAGCCGCCCACGATCGCGTACAGCGCCAGGAGCTCCGCGTCCTGTCTCCACGCCAGGAACCCGTTGAAGGCCGTCACCGCGATCATCGCGGCAAACGCGACCGTCGAGTCGACCAGCTGGTACAGCGAAAACGCCGCCCACAGCGACAAATACAGAACGCCGCTGCCCACCGCCTTCAGCGAATAGGAAAACGCCGCGTACCCGCGCGTCCTGAAGCGCTCCGACCACGCAATCAGCCCCGCGCCCGCGACCAGCCCAATCAGCACCCGACCCAGCGGCCCAATCCAGTGGTTGTCGATGGCCAGCTTCAGGAACCATGCCGCCGCGATCAGCACCGCCAGGATGCCGATCCGGTTGAACCACTGCGACCCAATGCGGCTTTCGAGCGACCGCTCCTCGTGCGCAGAATCACCCACCGCAACCGCTGCAAACTGCGGCGCCGGAGGAGCAGCCTGCGCCGGTCCCCGGACCTGCCCCACACCCGCCTGCGCAGCGACCGGTGCGGCCGTGGGCTCAACCACGGGAGCTGGAGCCGGTCGCGCTACTGGCTCTTCCCGCAGTTCGATCCCATGATCCGCAAGCGTCTGCTCCAGCCGCCACACCCGCGCGCGTAGCGCCGCCATCTGCTCTTCAAGATTCCTCGGATCCATTGCCGCTCACTTTACACCGCCCGCCACCCCGATTCCACAAACACGTGCGTCGCGGCCGCACCGGCAACGCCCACCCGAAAACTCCGCGCAAAACAAAAAGGAGTCGCGACGAGGCGGCTCCCCGGAGGAAAGGCTAGGCAGTCAGTAGAGAATCTTCAGGCCGAACTGCAGGATTCTCGGCTCCCACGTGCTCGAAATCTGTCCGCCGCTGCTCGGCGCGCCGCCATTGATCGCCGACAGCCCCAGCGTGGCCCCGACGCCCAGCGTCGACGTCGTCGTCCCTGCCAGAAAAACAGATAAAAACCTATATTGTCTCTTCATGCCCATGAAACTAAGGCACCCGTGGCGAATAGCCCGTTAAAGCCCCGCAAATGGACAGTGAATCTGTCGCAATCAGTGTGTAAAATCGTCCCGACATGCATTCTGGGCCTTCCCCCACTCCCCGACGCGTTCTTGCCGTCGATGACGACCCCGTCAGCCTCGCGGTCACGGCTGTGTTGCTGGAAGCGGAAGGCTGTGTCGTCCTGCAGGCCGCCAGTGGTACCCAGGCCGTCGACCTTGCCTCAACCAATCTGCTCGACTGCATCCTCGCCGACCTGCGCATGCCCGGGCTCGCCAGCACCGAGCTGGCCCGTTCCCTCCGCAAGGCCGCACCCCGCGCGCTGCTTCTGGCCATGAGCGCCACCCCTCCGCCGCACCTCGACGGCTACGACGGCGTCCTCAAAAAACCGCTTTCTCCTGACAGCCTCCGCGTCGCCCTGGGTCGTCGCCCGCCCTCGCCCTCCAACGGGTACCCCGAGGAGGACTCCAAAGGCTCCGCCATCCTCGATCCCGAAATCTTCGAGCGCCTCCGCCGCGCCATCGATCCCGATGGCCTCGAGGAGGTCTTCTCCGTATTCATCAACGACACCAGCGAGCGCATCGCCGTCATGCGCCGCGCCGATCCTGAAACCGTCCGCCGCGAAGCCCATACCGTCAAGGGTGGGGCCTCCATGGTGGGCGCTCTGCAGATCGCCCGCGCCGCCGCCGCCATCGAATCGGGTATTGACGATCCTGATGATCGGTCCCGCAAACTCGACGAGATGGAAGCCCATACCCGTTTCGCCACGATTATCCTCAGACAGAGGCTCAAAGCATGAACTCCCCAACCCGTTCGGCTCGTCCCGCTCCCTCGCGGCCGGCGAAAACCGCCTCCCCCGCCATCCGCATCCTCCTCGCCGACGACCACCCCGTCATCCGCATCGGCGTCCGCAACATGCTGCAGAGCGAAGGGGGCCTCGAAGTAGTCGGCGAATGCTCCGATGGCGATGAGGCCATCACCCAAACCCTCGAGCTGCTCCCCGACATCCTGCTCCTCGACGTCTATATGCCTCGCCTGCCCGGCATCGAGGCCATGCGCGCCATCATGAATGGCTCGCCCTCCGTCAAGATCATCCTGCTGACCAGCACCATCAGCACCCAGCAGATCATCGAAGCCCTCCAGATCGGCGCCCGCGGCATCGTTATTAAGGATGCAGTCGCCGAGCACATTACCGCCGCCATCCGCGCCGTTTCCGGCGGCGATTACTGGATCGGAGGCCGCCGCGTCGTCAACCTTGTCGGCGCTCTCCACGAGCTCATGCAGCAGGCCGCCGTCCCCGACCGCAAAACCTTCGGCCTCACCCCGCGCGAAATGGAAGTTGTCGGCTGCATCGTCGAAGGCTGCTCCAACCGCGACATCGCCAAGCAGTTCGGCCTCAGCGAAGAAACCGTCAAGCGTCACCTATCTAACATCTTCGACAAGACCGGCGTCTCGACCCGGCTCGAATTGGCCATGTTCGCCATCGCGCACCACCTCGTCGCCACCGAAAGGTAACCGTCCCGGTTGCTTATTGGCGGGGATCTCCTGTTTTGAAAAGGCGCGCCTTCGCTGCCTGCGGAGAACTCCGCTCTAGGGAAGCTCAGAATAGGCGGCGGTGGTGAGGAAATCCTGAAATCCTCCGGAACTGAGCCGCTTCAGGATTTCCGCGGCACGCTGGAACTTTGAGGCCGCCCACGCCTTCGCTCCGATCGATCCCTCCATCCGCGCCAGGACTTCCCCGAGCAGGTTTTCGCAGATTTCAATCGTGACCGTGCGGCCATCTTCCATGCGCGCGCCATGATGAATCCACTGCCACAGCTGAGCCCTGGAAATTTCCGCGGTCGCAGCGTCTTCCATCAGGTTGTAAATGGGCACGCAGCCATTGCCGCGCAGCCAGGACTCGATGTACTGCAGCGCAACATCGATGTTGCGCCGCACGCCTGCTTCCGTGATGCATCCCTCCGGGATCTGCAGCAGGTGCTTCTCGGTGATGCGCGACTGTCTTTCCGCCGGCATGCGAATTTGATTCCTTCCCTTCATGTGCTCGTCGAAAACCTCACGAGCCAGCGGAACCAGCCCCGGATGCGCGACCCAGGTCCCGTCGTGTCCGGCGCGCACTTCGCGCAGCTTGTCCTGGCGCACGCGTTCCATAGCCTCCTCGTTGGCCCGCGCATCGCTGCGGATGGGGATCTGCGCGGCCATGCCGCCCATCGCATGCACTCCGCGCCGGTGGCAGGTGTGGATCAGCAACTCGACATACGAGCGCAGAAACGGCTGCTCCATGGTGATGGCGCCGCGATCCGGCAGTACAAACTCGGCCCGGCCCCGGAATTTCTTGATGAAGCTGAAGATGTAATCCCAGCGCCCGCAGTTCAGGCCGACGGAGTGCTGGCGCAATTCGTACAGGATTTCGTCCATCTCAAAAGCCGCGGGAATGGTCTCGATCAGCACCGTGGCGCGGATCGTTCCCTTCGGCACGCCGGCATACTCCTCGGCAAACAGGAAGACGTCGTTCCACAAGCGCGCTTCGTGGTGGCTCTCCAGTTTTGGCAGGTAGAAATACGGGGCCGACCGGCGTTGCAGCAAAATCTGGAAATTGTGAAAGAAGTAGAGCCCGAAATCGAACAGCGATGCGGAAATCGGCATTCCCGACAGACAAAAGTGCTTTTCCACCATGTGCCACCCTCGCGGCCGCACAAACAGCACCGCCGGGTCCGGTTGCAACTGGTAGATGCGCCCTTCCGCCGAGCACCAGCTGATGGAGCGCAGGTTGGCGTCGCGAAGATTGCGCTGGCCTTCGATGCAGTTGTTCCACGTCGGCGCATTCGCGTCTTCAAAATCCGCCAGGAAGACGTTCGCCCCGGAGTTCAGCGCGTTGATCATCATCTTCCGATCCGTGGGTCCGGTGATCTCCACGCGCCGATCCAGCAGTTCCGGCGGAATCGGCGCCGCCACCCAGTCGCCGCGCCGAATGTACTCGGTCTCCGCCAGGAATCCAGGCAATACTCCCTGGTCGAACTGCTCCTGCCGGTGCCGGCGGTCGCTCAGCAGCCTCACCCTGCGCTCTTCGAAGCGCTGCTCCAGTTCACGCAGGAACTGCACTGCCTCAGGGGTTAGGATCTCGTCTCCCTGTTGCTCGGGAAACATGCTGAAATCTTGAAGCGATGCTGCTGCTGTCATTCTTCTTCTCCGTTCTTCCGTTTCCTGTCTGGGCTTAGACGCTGGGTCCAGGGGCTGGGCTTAGATCATTGCCCTCAGTTCCGACAAAGTTGGGGCGTGTTCAGAGCGGCCTTCGAACTCCTCTTCCTCTTCGAACTGCTCTTCCTCCGTCGATCCCGGCAGAGCGCAGATGGACGTCTGTCCCGCGGCGATGGTTGTCGCCACTCGATCGAAATAGCCCGCTCCCACAAAGCGCTGATGCTTTACCGCGCTATAGCCGTACTTCCGTGACAGATCGAATTCGCGTTCCTGCAGCCTGGAATAGGCCGCCATTCCTGACCGCTGGTACTCGTGCGCCAGCTCGAACGTGGCAAGATTGAGCGCGTGAAACCCCGCCAGAGTCACGAACTGGAAGCGATAGCCCATGCCGGCGAGCTCCTGCTGGAAAGCCGCGATCTCGCGGTGGCTCAGCTTTCCTTCCCAGTGAAACGAGGGCGAGCAGTTGTACGCTAGCAGCTTGCCCGGAAATTTCTCGTGGATCGCCTCGGCAAAGCGGCGCGCGTCCTCCACGTTGGGCTCCGACGTCTCGCACCAGACCATGTCGGCCCACGGCGCGTAAGCGAGGCCCCGCGCGATCGCAGCCTCGAGACCGCCGCGGAAGCGATAGAAGCCCTCCACCGTTCGCTCCCCGGTCAGGAAGGGGCCGTCCGCCGGATCGCAGTCGCTGGTGATCAGCTGCGCCGCATCCGCATCCGTGCGCGCCACCAGGATCGTCGGCACGTCCAGCACGTCCGCTGCCAGCCGCGCGGCAGTCAGCTTCTGCACCGCTTCGCGCGTGGGCACCAGCACTTTGCCGCCCATGTGGCCGCACTTTTTCGCCGAGGAGAGCTGGTCCTCGAAGTGCACACCGGCCGCGCCCGCTTCGATCATCGCCTTCGTTAGCTCAAACGCGTTCAGCACGCCGCCGAATCCAGCCTCGGCATCGGCAACGATGGGCAACATCCAGTCGATGCTCGGCTCCCCCTCGGCGTGCGCGATCTGGTCGGCGCGCATTAAAGCGTTGTTGATCCCGCGAACAACCGCGGGAACGCTGTTTACCGGATAGAGACTTTGATCCGGATACATTTGCCCGCTCAGATTGGCGTCGGCCGCCACCTGCCAGCCGCTCAAATAGATGGCCTTGAGGCCGGCCTGCGCCATCTGCACCGCCTGGTTTCCGGTGAGGGCGCCGAGCGCCGGGACGTAGCTCTCTTCCTGCAGCAGCCTCCACAGCTTCTCCGCTCCCGTCCGCGCCAGCGAATGTTCCACGCGTACCGTGCCGCGCAGGCTGTGGACGTCTTCCGCCCGATAAGCCCGGCTGATCCCCTCCCATCGTGGAGAATGCCAGCCATTGTTCGATCCCGCGTGCCAGCCATTGTTCGATCCCGCGTGCCAGCCATTGTTCGATCCCATGTGCTTCATCGTTTGCTCCCCTCCGCCTTCGCTCGCAGGGCGGTGCTGCCGAGTGTGGTGCGAGTAAAGCCCATCGCGTTGGCAATCGGCAAGCGAGCTCGTCCGATTCGGACGACTGGACGAAACCGCCTCTGTCCGCGCATAATCGCCGCCAGATGCGGGATCATGCCAATCCAGGTACCCACCGGCGAGGAGGCAAAGTGCGTCCCGAATCCGCTGCCGCTCCCTCAGCCCGTGTTTCGGCGCGGCTGTGGCCCGAATCGGATGACGACGGCCGCCCTGGCCCCAACGCGAATCTGGAGAGATTTGCCGAGGAACTCGACCGCACCCTTCAGCTGCGCCGAATCTCCACGGGGAAAGCGATGCTGGACCGCGCCGAAGCGGCTCTCGCCGCGCTCGATCCCGCCCATCCCCACGCGGCCCGTCTTCTGCTCCTCGTCGCCCAGTGGGTCGACGTCGGCTATCGCGACCACCGCCTCCTCGATTCCCTCCTTCTGCGCTTCCCCCCTGATTGCCGCCGGCGCCTTGCCATCGGTGACTATCTGCGTCTCCGCATGGTGGACGCCTTTCTCGCGCTGTCTCTTGAAGACGTCGACTCCGCCATCGACGCCCTCGATTTTGTGCTGAAAACCGAAGGCGACCTGTCCGGCGAAGGCTTGGCCACGCTGGCCCATTTCTGGAAGGGCCGTGCTCACCGCAAGAAAGGCGAATATGAATCCGCCCTTCTCCACATCGTCCGCGCGCGCGAACTCGCGCAGAAATCGCACGACGAAATCTTCACTGCCGTCATTCAGATCCAGGAAAGCTGGCTGCTCTTTCAGAAGGGCATGCGGAAGGAAGCGCTGCGCCTCCTCTCCCACGCGGAGAACGTTCTCAAGGCCACCGACCACTATGTCGCCCTGGGGAATATTGAGTCCGCCCGAGGCCGCATCGTGCGCCGCTCCGGCGAATACACGCTGGCGCTGGAACATTTCGATCGGGCCATCGCGCTGTACGCTCAGGGCGACCCGAATCATCCCAACCTGGCTCGCGCGCTGGTGAATGCCGCTTATGTGCGGCGCCTGCTCTCCCTGCAACTACGCCGGAAAATCGATGCTCGCGCTCAACCAGGTGGCGCCGGACGCTCTCCAGCCGCCGGCTCCGGTCTGCGCGCCCGCTATCAGCAGATCTCCCACCAGGCCATTCTCGATCTGCGCCGCGCCCGCGAAATTTATGCCCTGCACGCGCACGCCGGAGGGACGGGGAACGTCCTTTTCAATCTCGGCTACCTGCACCTCGACCGCGGGGACATCGACCATGCCGCTCAGGAGGCGGCGGAGGCCTATCGGCTCGGCCTCGAGAAGAACGACCACATCCTTATGGCCAGGGCGCGCATTCTGCAAACTACCGCCGAAAATGCCCGCGTGGAGGAACAACTTGGCGAAGACGTCGACATCGCCGTCTACGCCAACCGCGCCCTGCAGCACAGCGAGGAGGCTCTGGCTCTGGCCCGCAGCACGCAGAATCGACGCCTGCTCGCCGGAGCCTGGATCGCCCGCGGCGGGACCGCCGCCAACGACTTCTTTCAGGACTGGGAGACGGCTCGCCGCTGCGCCAGCGACGCCGCCAGCCTGATGGGCCCGGGAGAGAACGATCATCTGGTCGACGCTCTGGCCGCGCTGAAGTCGCAGATCGTCCGCGCCTCCGGCATCAGCGACACCCTGCGCGCATGGTCGGAGGGGATGGTCGGCGACAAAACTTTTCAGCAGATCGCCGAAGAGTTTGCCGAAATCGTCATCCCCAAGGTGTGGATGCGCGAGGATCGCAGGATCGCCCGCGTAGCCGAGAGCCTCTCGATTTCGCCCAAGAAGGTTCGGCGTATCCTTCGCAATGCCGGATTTCTGGAACGTGGCTGACAGCCTGTTCCCGAGGGTGGTAATCCACCAGCTACGACTGCCCCCGCGCAGCGCGACCCAACCCGCCACCAAGTCCCGCGTTGTCACCCACTTTCGTCTGGCCTCCCGTCGCCGCTGAGTGATAATCTCTTCCAACCGAACTGCAGATCCGCGCTGTTCTCCGGCCGTTCTCCGCGCGGGCCAGATGAACCATGGAACGACGGAGAATGGAAACGAAATGATCGTGCGTCTCCATCGCAGCTCTCTTCGCATCGCTGTCCTCGCCGCTTTCTGCGCGGCCATGTTCGCCGCAACCACCCCGCAGGCCCAGGCGCAGACAGCCGCTCCCGCAGCTCCCTCCGTCCAGCTCCAGCCCTGGACCGCGCCCGATAAGAGCGCCTCCGCCGGTGTGCCCTCCGGCTGGAAAGCCGATGGCTCGCAAACCGTCATTACGCTCACCGGACCCCAGGGCGAAACCATCGCCCTCGGCAGAACCTTCGTCGCACGCAACGCCGCCTTCCAGGCGGGACAAAAGGGTGCAGGCGGCGCGGACCTCAGCATGCCTTACACCGCCCCGCTCACCCAGAAGCTCATGATGGTTTATGCGCAGGGCGCTGCCGTCAGCGGCCAGCAGGCCCCGCAGATTACCTTCACCTCCGCCACGCCCATGCAGGTTCCCGCCATGCTCGGCCAGTGCGGCCGCTTCGTCGCCAATCTCACCGGGCCTGCGCAGCCGCAGAAAATCATGGGCATCTTCTGCTCCTTCCCGCTCGACACCGGCGGCGCCTTCAAAAATGTCATTCTCGTCGCCCAGGCGCCGGCCTCCGTCGCCGCCCAGGACGCGCCCATCGCCCAGGCCGTCTTCTCCAGCTACCAGATCCCGCAGGCCATGCTCGCCAAAAAACTCGCCCCCTTTACCGCCCCTCCGCCTGTCCTGCCCCGAGGAGCTGCGCCTGGCATGAGCAGCACCGCCTACGCCCTCCAGCAGTCCAACATCAGCGCTACCTGCTTTGACGAAGGCGTCATCCGCGGATACGGCCCCCGCCAGCTCCCCCAGGAATGCGGCGGACAAGCGCCCAACCCGTAACCTCGCAACGCCGCATAGAAGTGATTGTCATCACCGCCACCCCCGCTCTCCACCGGCCACACTGTTCACAGTCCCGTTACAATGAAGTTAGCGATACGGGCCAGCTGGGGGGCTGAAAGACAATGGGGTCGGAGGGCACGGCGACACTGGAAACTGCAACCACTACCTGGACGCGCAACAATCCCTACCCCGCTACCGTCCTCGAAAACCGTCTCCTCACCGGCTCCGCCTCCGAGAAGGAAACCCGCCACATTGAGCTCGACCTCACCGGCTCCGGCGTCGAGTACCTCCCTGGCGACTCCGCCGGCATCCTCCCCGTCAACACCTGCGACGCCGTCGACCTCGTCCTCGAGCGTCTCGGCTTCGCTGGCGACGAGCCCGTTGTCGACTTCTACGGCAAGCCCCTCACCCTCCGCGACGCCCTCACTTCCTGGCTCATGATCGGCAAGCTCTCCAGCTCCACCCTCAAAGGCTGGGCCAAACACACCGGCAACCCCGACCTCTCCCCGCTCGTCGAGCCCGGCAACAAGGAGAAACTCGAAGCGTATCTCTGGGGCCGCGAGTTCATCGACCTCCTCGAGCACTCTCCGGCCAAACTCGACAATCCGCAGCAGCTTTTCAAGCTTCTCCCGCGCCTCGCCCCGCGCCTCTACTCCATCTCCTCCAGTCAGGCCCTCCACCCCAACAAAATCGACCTCTCCGTCCGCGTCGTCAAGTACGAAAGCCACGGCCGCGCCCGCCAGGGCGTCTGCTCGGCCCACATCGGCGAGCGCACCCCGCCCGGCGGCAAGCTCCCCCTCTTCGTCCACTCCAACAAGCTCTTCCGCCTGCCCGCCTCGCCCGATGTGCCCGTTATCATGGTCGGCCCCGGCACCGGCGTCGCGCCCTTCCGCGCCTTCCTCCAGCACAAGCAGGCCGGCCGCGGACGCTGGCCCATGTGGCTCTTCTTCGGCGATCAGCGCGAATCCCAGGACTTTCTCTATCGTGACGAGTTCCTTGCCTGGCGCGCCGACGGCACCCTCCAGCGTCTCGACCTCGCCTTCTCCCGCGATCAGAAGGAAAAAATCTACGTCCAGCAGCGCATCCGCGAAAACTCCGCCGAGCTCTGGCGCTGGCTCGACCAGGGCGCGTACTTCTACGTCTGCGGGGACTCCAAACGCATGGCCCCCGATGTCGAAGCCGCGCTCCTCCAGGCCGTCGCCACCCACAGCGGCCGCGGTCCCGAATACCCCCAGGAATTCCTCACCGAGCTGAAGAAGCAGAACCGCTACCTCCGCGACGTCTACTAGCTTTTCGTTGTCATNNTGAGGAGCGGAGCGACGAAGGACCTCGTGTTTGTCTTTTGAGCGCGGGGCGCCCCACGACCTGCCCTGAGCGAAGGCCGAGCAGCGCGAGGCGAGTCGAACGGGTCCCTGCAGTTGGGGATGTGGGAATCNNTCTGCCCGGTTTTGGCAGATGTGGGAGGCCAGTTAACAGCGTCCCCGCCGCGGCTGCTAATCCTTCCCCGGCGCCTTCACCCGAAAGCTGTACAACACCCGGTCCCCCAGGTCCTGCTTCACGCCCAAATCCTCCAGCGCCTTCTTCGCGCCCGCCGGCAGATCTTTCCCCACCTCAAACACAATGGCCTCGCCGTTCCACGTGCCCACCAGCACCTCCGACGAGAAGCGATACGCCGGGGTCGCCTTCGGCACGGGGACGAAGATCACGTCGCGGGCATGCCACGGTGTCTCCGCCGTCCCCGTCGAAACCGGCAGAATGTCGCGCACCTCCACGTTCACACTCAGCTCGACCGCCGCTCCGTGGCTCACAATGTGATACCCAATCGTGTTGGCGTCTCGCACCGTCAGCGTCGCCCGATCCAGCGCATCGCAGCCCCGCAGCTTCGCCGCCGTCGCCGCCGCCGCGCATTCGTACCACGGATTCCCGAAACCCTCGATCGCGACCTGCGCCGGAACCGTCTTGTCCCCGCTGAACTCTCCCGGCGCGCGCTCCGTTCCCCCATCCACCGCGATCGTCGGCCGCGGATTCAGCAGGTGCGTCGTCGCCGACGGCTCGAACACCGTCGTCACCAGCGAATAGCTGCCCAGGCTCTCCTCGCCCTTCTTCCCGTCCGGCGCCGCCTTCGCACTCTGGCTGGTTGCAGCCTGACCAGGAGCAGCCTGACCGGAAACCGCGCCGGCCGCAGCCCAGGCCAGCACCGCCGCCAGACCAGCCGCTATCAACCACGCAGCCCGCACTTTTCCCGCTGACCCTGCCATTTCCCCTGGATCATAGCGCCCAGCCACAATCCCCGATCACCCTGGCCGCAGACATTTCTTCGCTGCCTCCCAAAACGGGAAGCCCCTCCCATCCCGGCACCAGGCAGTAGGCAACAGGGGAAGACCTGCGGTTCCTTCCCGCCGCCGTGCGTTTCGCCCCAATTGGGAACAACGTGAACCAAATTGGTTCGGGTCCCTTTTACCCACAGCTTCAGGAGCCAGAGGTCGCTGCTTAGTCCGCTAGAATTGGGCAACGGTTCAAAGCAACACCACAATGAGACGGTCCAAAGCAACGAACCTGCTGTTTCGCAGTCCGGCTGAGGATCAGCCCGAGCCGGAGCGAGTGCCGTCGGTCGAGGTTCGGAGCCTGGCCCGTCTCTCGTTCAAACTTCCCCTGAACGACAACACCCCTGCGGCATTGCGTGCCTATCGCGAGGCCAATGCTCACTTCCGGACAGTCCCGTGGCCATCTCCGTTCGATAAGACAACCCATCGCCTGCGGCTCGGCGACGCAAGGGATCTTTCCTGGATTCCGGATGCCTCAGTACACCTTGTTGTTACCTCCCCGCCCTACTGGACCCTGAAAGAATATGCTCCCGGAAATCGGTCTCAGCTCGGCGACATTGAGAACTATGAGCACTTCCTGTCCGAGCTGGACAAGGTCTGGACTCACTGCTCGCGGGTCCTCGTACCAGGTGGGAGAATTTGTTGTGTAGTCGGGGATGTCTGCGTTCCCAGACGGCAGGGAGGGCGGCACTACGTGATGCCGCTGCACTCCGACATTCAGGTTCGCGCACGACAACTCGGACTCGACTGCCTGACCCCCATCCTCTGGCAGAAGATTGCCAACGGCGCAATGGAAGCCAAAGGCAACGGAGCTGGTTTTTACGGAAAGCCATACCAGCCGGGGGCCATCGTCAAGAACGACACGGAATACATCCTCATGCTGCGCAAAGGCGGTCAGTACCGTTCCATCCAGCCCGTGCAAAAGGCTCTCTCCATGCTCACGAAGGAAGAGATGCAAGGGTGGCTTCGATCCGCCTGGACCGACCTCCCAGGCGCGTCCACGACCAGGAATAACCACCCCGCTCCCTACCCGATTGAGCTCGCCGAGCGCTTGATCAGGCTCTTTTCTTTCGCTGGCGATACCATCCTCGACCCGTTTGTCGGTACCGCGTCGACTACCGTTGCTGCGATGAGAGCGGGACGGAATTCCATCGGCGTTGAGATTGAGCCAACTTATCTTGCGTCCGCCCGACGCACCGTCGAGGCCCTCGCAGCCGTGAGGGCGATGGCCGGACCCACCTCCTCCGAGGTCATCGTTGGTTGAATACCGGCTGCTGAAGGAATTCCGTGGCCTCTTCGAAGCCACAAAGTACGAGCATCGACGCTCCAACCTGGGCGATTTCGTCGCCATGCACTTGTACGAGGATCTAGTCGCAGTCAATTAGCCGGGCGATACGTAATTTCTGTCTCTGATATGTGCCCAATTTGACGCTGCTCCCACCTTGGAGCGGATCGGATTAAGATGGAATGGATCCATTGATGCGTTGGCAGACTGCTTATAAGGGTAGATTCGAGGGTTAGCTATGAATACCGCGCTTACTACGACCCCGGACATTTCAAATCTGTCGCTTCAGCTCGAGAAGGAACGTCGGAGCGTCGGAGTTGACGTTTATGACTTCGCTGTTCGGCAGCTGCTGGACATGATCGAGAATGACGAAATCAATATCGCTCCTGAATACCAAAGGAAGTTCGTATGGCTCGCCGATCGCCAGTCTGAGTTCATCGAGTCGGTGTTCTTGGGCATCCCCACCCCCAGTCTTTTTATGGCTACAAACCCGAACTCTACATGGGAGGTCGTGGATGGTGTCCAGCGCCTGAGCACACTCATACATTTCTGTGGTAACGAGAAGCAGCGGCAGAAGCAAGCGAACACTGAACATCCTCTTGTCCTTGAGGGACTGGAGAAGTTGGCGGATTTTAACGGGAACACCTTCGCGAAATTGCCAAAGTCAATTCAGCTGCTGTTTAACAACCGACCCATGCGGATAACAACCCTCAATGACAGGAGCGACCTAAAGGTCAGGTTTGATCTCTTTGAACGTTTGAATTCCGGGGGCGTCAAGCTGCAACCGCAGGAAATCCGGAACTGCGTTTATCGGGGACCCTTTAATGGGACTCTGAAGGAGCTCGCGAAGCACCCGAACTTCAAGAAAGTGGTCAAGGTGAAAGTGAGTGACAGGAGCAATGGAACCCAGGAAGAGCTTGTTTTGCGCTTCTTTGCATTCCTTGAGAACTACAAGCACTTCGATCACAGCGTTGACGGGTTCCTTAATTCGTATATGGAAGCAGCCAACGTGGCTGGGCAAAAGACCTCGGTACGATCCCGGTTTGAGGAGACGTTCGCATTCTTGGCTGGCGAGCTTCCTAAAGGGATCATCAGGGGCCAGAACCTTACTCCGGCAAATCTGTTCGAGGCCATCGCGGTGGGAACTGCGTTGGTGTTTGCCGCGGGGGGCGTGCCAAAGAAGGGTGTCCTCAAGAAGCTTCTGAATGACGACGAATTAAAGAGGCTCACTTCGGGTGGGACCAATTCGAATCCGATGGTCAGGGGGCGGATCGAACTTGTGCGCGACCGTCTCCAATAATGTTCTCTGAGATCTCCAAGAACGTCACGACCCGCCTGTTTGAAGTTCGTCGTCTGCTTGCGCATATCCAGGCGCTCGAAGGGATCCTGCCGAGCGATCCCGCTGTCGCCGATATCGTAGGCATACTCCGCGGGCTGTTCTTCGTAGACCTGTATGGCGCATTCGAGTACGCAGTTGAGCAAAGTGTTCAGACGTTTCTGCAGCATCTGTCAGCGGCGGGAATTCCGTACCGGGAATTCGAGCAGCTCTTGTTTGCCATAACGCTGCACCAAGAATTCGAATCTGCAGCGACTGTAGCGCACAGAAAGAAATGGAGCCAACGCAGGTCTCTACTCACTAAGCAGATTTCCGGGGACACCTGCCAAGTGAACGATTTGATGTTTCACTACTACTTGCAAAGCATCTCGTACTCCACGATCCGAGACATCTTCGAGTGGCTATGCATCCCGAAGTCGGCAGTACCCGATACGAGAATTATTGGATACATCGACGAGATAAGCGGGGCACGAATGGAGATCGCTCATGGACGGAAGAGTGCGCAGGATGTTGGCCGCCGGTGGTCCTCATCAGATCTCGAAAAGCGTCTTGAAGCAATCGGCGAAGAAAGCAACTACATCATTGCGTCTTTCGATGAATTCGTTATTCAAAAGGGCTTCGTAGCCGCGGCGCACCGGGTGAAGTATCTGCCGAGTGCGCGTCCGTGAGACCGGGC
Source organism: Acidobacterium sp. (assembly GCA_003131625.1). Taxonomy (GTDB): domain Bacteria; phylum Acidobacteriota; class Terriglobia; order Terriglobales; family Acidobacteriaceae; genus Palsa-343. Next base: position 25,016 of record PKVY01000030.1, read on the forward strand.
CTGTTTGTGCTCGCCGTCAAACAACGAATACCAACGTCGCCTCTAGATCTCCCCTGAGCCCAAGCTTTCCCGTCGATTCCGCCAAATGTGGAAAACTTGTCAAGCTTTTCCCGCACGGTACCAAAGTGTTCTCCCTCATTCCACGCCACTTCCATCTTTATAATCTCAAAGAATTTTGGCCGGTTTTCTCTCCAGACTTGGTATTCTGATAATAGGGGATAAGAAATAAAAAGGCCGCGCTGACGCGCGGCCTTTTCCGTCCTCGGAGGAATCCCGTGGCTGTCCCACCACAACTCGGCTGCTCAACCCGCATCGGCCTCGTCGCCGCCGCGTCTGTGCACCAACACGGTCGCCTCTGTGACACAAGCAGCCGCTTCTATGACAAAGACAGCCGCCTGTGTAACAAACCCGGCCGTCTCTGTAACAAAGACGGCCGTCTCCCAATTAATCCATTTTCAAATACATGCAGCCGCGCGCAGGTTGTCGAGCTCGCCAACCCCCAACCCAACCCCAGCCAAATCAATCACCGGCCCGCACCAGGGGGTGGGGGGAGGGGGGTCCACCGCACTTTAGTTACTCCAGATCGCCGCCCGCTAGTCGAAGCCCGGTCAGCGGGTCTGCGGCGTTTGCTCGGGGACGGCGTCGGGGAAGAGGTTTTTCAGCGGCGCGTCCTGTTGCTGGCGGAGTTCGGGGTGCGGCAGGGGTTTGCGCGGGAGCATCTGGTCGCGCATGGCTGCGTTGTAGACGAAGATCGCCTCTACTGTTGCGGCTTGTTTCAGGTCGCCGGGCTGGAGGTGTTCGTAGACGTCCTGATTGGAGTGGTGGGTTTTGGTTTCGTAGTCGAGCGGGTCCTGGATGAACTGGAAGCCGGGGATGCCGACCGCGTCGAAGGAGAGATGGTCGGTGCCGCCGGTGTTGCGCAGGGTGATGGTGGTGACGCCGAGGTCGTGGAGGGGCTCGATCCACTGGGTGAAGATGGGCGCGACGAGGGTGTTCTCCTGGAGATAGACGCCGCGGATTTTGCCCGATCCGTTATCGAGGTTGAAGTAGGCGGAGATTTGGCGCTGCTCGGGCTTGAGTTCTAACGGGCCTGATGCGCGGCGCATGAATTCGGGGAGGGCGGCCTGGTCGGGGGCGGTCGAGACGGGCGCAGAACCGAAATGTTCCTTGACATAGCCGCGGCTGCCGAAGAGGCCTTCTTCTTCGCCGGTCCACAAGGCAATGCGAATGGTGCGGCGCGGCTGGACGTGGAGCGCGGTGAGGATGCGCATGACTTCCATGGCGACGATCGTGCCCGCGCCATTGTCGGTAGCGCCGGTGCCAGCGATCCAGCTGTCGAGATGGCCGCCGACCATGACGATTTGATCCTTGAGGTCGGGGTCGGTGCCGGGGATTTCGGCGACGGTGTCGTATCCATGCTCATGGTCGCCGGTGAATTTGGCTTCGACGTCCATCTCGATGGAGACGGGGACGTGGGCCTGGAGGAGGCGATAGACGCGGCCGTAGCTTTCGATGGCCATGACGACGGTGGGGACTTTCATCTCGTGGCCGCGGGTGTAGGGAGTGCGGCCCATGGCTGCGCCGTTGTCGTCGAAGATGGTGCCGCCGGAACCGCCGCCGTCGCGGGCGTCGCGGGAGGGGCGGATGACGCCGGCAACTTTTTCGTCGGCGAGGAACTGGACAAGCTTGTCGGCGAGGCGCATGCGCTGGCCCATGGTGCGGATGCGCTCACGGATTTCAGGGCTGAGGCCATCGTTGTTATTGACGGGGTAGTTGGCGATGTCAGCAAGTTGCTGGTCGGTGTAGCGCTCGAAGAGCGGTTGCTCGATGGGGGGAACGGGGCGCATGTCGCCGAGGAGAACGATTTTGCCGGCGAGCTTGCCCTGATATTTGGCGAAGTCGTCGTCGGTCTGGATGTTCACGAAGGTGGCTTCGGCGGTGACGGGGCCGCTGGTGGGCGGGGACCAGGGCGTGGCCTGGGCGATGAAGACGGCAGTATCGGGAGCGGTCATGCGGACCCAGGTGTTGAGCTGCTGCCAGCCCATGCCAAATTCACCCCAGTCGTCGAGGTGGGCGTTGACGCAGCCCATGGCGGTGAGCTGGTCGCGGGTCCAGGCATTGGCTTTGGCGAGGTTGGGGGAGCCGGTGAGGCGAGGGCCGATGTCGTCAGCGAGGGCGGAGCCGTAGTCCATGACGTGGGAGTGGAGGAGGCCTTCTTCGCGGATGCGGGCGTACATGGTGAGGTCGAGCTTTTCGGTGGCGGGCTGGGGCTCGGACCAGGGGCCGTGATCGGGGTCAGTCGCGGCAGGTGGGGTTGGGGCGGGCTTCTTTTTGTCGGCGGCGAAGAGAGGGAGGGTGGCGAGCAGAACGAGGGCGGGGATGCGGCTAGAACGCAGGAGCATGGGTGCGGATTCCTCCAGAAGAGCAGGGTACAGGGTACAGGGTACAGGGTGCAGACAAAAAGGATCGCGCGCCTTGTTCGATCTCCCACATCTGCCAAAGGCGGGCAGATATGGGGCACCCGGAGCGTTGGCTAGCGGATGGCTTTTTCTTCCTGGTGGTTGGGGGTTTCGGTGGCGGCGGCTTCGTTTTCGAGGCCGGTGGAGGGGAAGAAGATGCTGAAGACGGTGCCGGTGGCGGATCCATCGGCGCGGCTGCGGACGCGGACGGAGCCGCGGTGCTTGCGGATGATCTGCTCGCTGACCCAGAGGCCGAGGCCGGTGCCGGTGGCTTCTTTGGTGGTGAAGAAGGGCTCGAAGATGTGGCGGCGGGCTTCCTGGGAGATGCCGCAGCCGGTGTCGGCGACGGAGACGCGAACGCCCAGGGTTCCGTTCTGCCAGGAATTGTGGGCGCGGATGACGAGGCGGCCGCCGTCGGGGGTCATCGCGTCAAGGGCGTTGCCAATGAGGTTGGCGAAGAGCTGGCGCAGCTCGCCGGCGAAGGAGAAGAGGGAAAGGTGGGCTGGGTAGTCGCGCTGGAGATTGACCTGGAGGGTCTGGATGCGGCCAAGGTGGAGGGTGATGACGGAGTCGAGGAGCTCGCTGACATCGGCGATGGTGGGGAGGGTCGACTGGCGGTAGAAGCGCAGAGTCTGCTGGGTGATTTCGGAGACGCGGGTGACTTCCTGCTGGGCGAGCTCGGCGAAGCGGGCGGTTTCCGGGGTAAGGCGCTCCTGGCGGATGAGGTAGAGGAGGTTGGTGACGGCTTCGAGGGGGTTGTTGATCTCGTGGGCGATGGAGGCGGCGAGACGGCCGGTGGCGGCGAGCTTTTCGGTGCGGCGGAGGGTTTCCTCGCCGCGCTTCTGCTCGGTGATGTCGACGAGAATGGCGCCGACCCAGCGGGTAGCGTCGGTCTCGGTGCGGACGGGGTAGAGGTGGGCTAGCCAGCTGCGGGTGCGGTGGGGCTCGGGTTCCCAGGTGAGCTCGAGATTGCGGACGGGCGCGCCGGTCTGGAAGACGGCTTCGATGTTGCGTTCGAGCTTCGCGGCGGTAATGGGCGGGAGGATCCCGCCGATGCCGCGGCCGAGATGGAGGGCGAAAGAGTAGCCATTCATGTCGGCGAGAAACTGATTGACGCGGACGAAGCGGTATTTGCGGTCGAAGAAGGCGAAGCCGATGGGGGCGTTGGCGAGCATGGAGTCGAGCAGGGCCAGGGTCTCGTTGAGGCCGGAGCGCTGATCCTGCATGGCGGCGACCATGCGATTGAAGGCGATGGTGAGCTCGGAGGCTTCAGTGGAGGCCTTGACGGAGAGCGGGAATTCGCCGGGATCTTCGGGGTTCTGGATGAGGTGGCGCGTGGCGCGGGTGAGCACGGCGAGCTGGCGAGTGATGGACTCGGCCAGGAAGGCGGCGATGATGGTGCAGGCGCCGAGCACGAAGGCGGCCCAAAGGGCGGTGATGCGCAGGAGCGCGTGGAGGTCCTGGACGTCCTGGCGGTCGTTGGGGTAGATCCAGGCGAGGGCGCGGACGCGGCCACCCTCCTCCACGATGGGGGTGACGACCTCCCACTGGTGGTTGACGGACTGAAACATGACGGGCTGGGTGAGCGGACGCAGGTAGCCCTGCTCGCGCACGGAAAGGGTGATTTTGCCGATGGAGGTGGGGTCGGTGCTGGCCAGGGTGAGGCCGTGGAGGTCAGTGATCTGGGCGGCACTGACGCTGGGGGATTTTGCCGCGATGGTCACGACGCGGGCGAAGGAGCCGGGGTGGGGGTCAGCGAGGGCGAGCGAGCCGAGCGCGCCCATCTCAAAGGCCTGGCTTTCGAGACGGCGGTGCATGCGCTGATTCATCTCGCTGCGCTGCTGATGAACTATAAGGAGCGTAAAAATGCCGACGACGAAGATCTCGAAGAGAATCAGGGCGGCCATGAACTGGCCGCGAATCGATCGTGGACGGAGCAGCGGCATAAAAAGACGGACGAAAAGCGAACCGAATGCGAGCAAAAAACCAGCGAGAAGCGAGGCGAAAGCGAGCCAGAGACGAGCGAAAGACCAGCCACAATCGAGCTAAAGACGAGCGAAAACTTCGGGGCCTAAACTCCGGTCAGCGCCGGAGCAGCGTCATGCAGCTTTTGTTTCAGGTCCTCGGCAATCTGGCGGCCGTGGAAGCGGCCGTTCTCAATGAAAATCTCGTTGGTGCGATCGCCGGCGATGATGACCCCCGCAAGGTAGATTCCGGGAACATTGCTTTCGAGGCTGCGGGGATCGCAGGCCGGACAACGGAATTCTCCCTCAATGTGTACGCCGAGGGAGTCAAGAAAATCAAAATCGGGAATGTAGCCGGTCATGGCAAAGACGTAATCATTGGCCAGAACGCGCGGGCCCTGCGGCGTTTCGATGGTGATGGAGTCAGGGTCGATGCGGGTGACGGTGGTCGAGAAAAACGCGACGATCTGGCCGTTCTTGATGCGGTTTTCGATGTCGGGGAGGATCCAGTACTTGATGTGAGGCTGCATGGCGGAGCCGCGATAGACGACGGTGACGCGGGCGCCGTGACGCCAGAGCTCGAGGGCGGCGATGGCGGCGGAGTTTTTGCCGCCGATGACGACGACATCGAGGCCGTAATAAGGATGGGGGTCGTTGTAGTAGTGCATCACCTTGGGCAGGTCTTCGCCGGGGATGTTCATCCTGTTGGGCAGGTCGTAGTAGCCGGTGGCGACGACGACTTTGCGCGAGCTGTAGCGATGTTCGCGGTCGAAGGCATCGCGGGTGCGGATGGTGAAGTTCAGGTCCTCGCCGGTGACCGCTTCGACGCGCTCGTAGGGGCGAATGTCGAGCTGGTAGTGCATGGCGACTTTGCGGTAGTACTCGAGGGCCTCGTTGCGCGTGGGCTTGGCGTTGGGGCTGGGGAAAGGGATGTCGCCGATCTCGAGGAGTTCGGAGGTGGTAAAGAAGGTCATGTGGGCGGGGTAGTGGAAGAGGGAATTGCAGAGGCAGCCCTTGTCGACGAGCACGGAACGGAAGCCGGCGCGCTGCGCTTCGATGGCGCAGGCCATGCCGGTGGGGCCGGCGCCGATGACGAGGACGTCGAAAACTTCAGGCTGGGGCTGGCTTTCGCGCATGTTTATAGATTAGACGATTGGATGGGAACGACGGAGGAGGCGCCTGCGCCGATCAGGCTAACTCAGAATCCTTCAGGCGGGCGGCCTTTCGGTCGAAGGTGAGGGTGGAAGAGCAGCCGGCCCAGCGGCCGAGGGCGCCAATGAGGGCGTCGTCGAACGAAGCGGCGCCGCTTTTGAGGACGACCATGGCGGTATAGACTTCGCGCTCGTTCTGGACGGATAGCGTCGCGATCTGGAGGATGCGTTCGATCGCGGCTGCCATCTGTTCGTCGGAGAACTCATAAAAGCTCTCGAGGACCCAAGCGATCTCGACTATGGTGACGAGGCTGACGAATCCCGGTTGGTCCGGGGTGAGCTGTCGCTCGATGATTTGGGCAGCCCGCGCCGCCTGGGCCGGGTCGTCCAGAGTGATGTAGCGGACCAGGATGTTGGTGTCGAGGCCGATCATCGACTTTTGCTGCGGGTGAATCTGCGAATAGCCCCTTTCGCGATCGCGGCGTCCATGTCAGCGAGCGAGGCTCTCTTGCTCGTGCGCAGCATTCCTTTGAGAGCCGAGACCGGCAGTTTCGGAAGGATAACGACGTGGCCGTCGGGTTGAATGAAGAACTTGACGCGGTCGCCGGGTTTGAGGCCGAGGTGATCGCGGGCTTCTTTGGGGATGGTGACCTGGCCTTTGACGGTCAGCGTAGATTCCATTGGGGATCCCCCTTACATTCTAGCAAAAGTAATACCGCGACGGGCGGTTTTCCTGGCAGCCTACAATCGTGGCGAAACCGGTTGAAAGGGGAGTTCGATGAGAAAGCTATTGCCAGCATTGCTGCTGTTCGCGTCTGCGCTGCCGGTGCTCGCCCAGGGAGCGCCGCCACAGGGGTCGACGGACCAGCCTTACACGATGGAGTACTACTACAAGACGCAGTGGGGGCATCAGCAGGAATTTCTGAACCTCTTCCTGCAGTACCACTACCCGCTGCTGCAGCGGATCGAGAAGACGGGGCGGATGCTCTCGGTGAAGATTGAGACGCCGGCGAATCATATGACCGAAGATGCGCGCTGGGATTATCGGGTAACGATCGTCTTTAAGAACTCGACCGCGGCGACGACGGCGAATCCGGACGAAGACGCGCTGATCAAGGAATTGTGGCCGGACCAGGACAATTATCGAGCGCGAGAGCAGCGGCGTTTTGAGATTCTGCTGGCGCACTGGGATTTGCCGGTGAGCAACATTACGCCGAAGTAGGCAGGCAGGGGCCGGGGCCGCGGAGTGGAAGGTGTGTTTCCCAGAATGGGACGCGGGGAGGGGTCGGCGGTACTTTCGGGTGGAAGCTCAGGATCGAAACTATTGACTGTTGGATGGCGGAGGTATCCGCTTCTTGCTGTGGGGTGAACCTGGCCGGGTCCCGGCGGTGGGCTGGGGGTTTTTCCCCGGGGGCTGTGTGAAGGCGCTGCGGTAAGAAGGCCGAGGGCCGGTCCAGGATCGGACCAGCCCTCAGCGGTTGTCGGAATTATGGGCCCGGTTACTGCGCTGCAGGAGCAGCGGGTGCAGCTGCCTTCTTGTGATGGTGATGGGCGGGGGGAGCGTTGCGAGGCTGCGCTTTGACGGCGTTCTCGTCAATCACGGTCGTGCCCGGTACATCGTTGTCGAAGTTCGCGCCGGCGGGAACCAGGTAATCGCCCACCTCGTTCTGGCCGCTGGTGCCTGTCTTCACCAGGATCCGGGATGCGTCGATGCCCTTATCCGTGACGAGATACAGTTTTGTGTTCACCGCGCGCTGCGCTGCCAACTCGTCGGCGGTCATTTCCTTTTTGTGATGCCTGCCCCTGGGCGGGGCAACGGGAGCCGAGTTGCCGACCAGCACCAGAGTGGCGTCCGCCTTTTGCTGAGCGTTCAGCGCGACGTCATCGAGGCAAGCCTTGGACTCGTTATCGACGCGCGTGGGACGTTTGGTGTCGCGGTCGAACTGAATCGCGCAGAGCGTCTGCGACTTCGGCGGCGGTGGTGGCGGAGGAACCTGGACGTTCACCGACGTGGTCGCGGAAGCTGTGTGCGACTTGTCGTCCTGCACGCTGCAGGTGACGGTGATGGATCCGGCGGGAGCACCGGTGGTGGACAGAACCGCGCTGGTCCCGTTGCCGCTCACGTTGCCGGCAGAAGCGGAATAGCTGTAGGTCAGAGGACGATTCTGCGGGCTGGCTCCGGTGGCGGCGATGGTGGAAGTGCCGCCGGACATGACGGTGTCAGGGCTGGCCGAGCAGCTGAGGGTCGGGGGATCGAAGGGCTTCACGGCGAAGTCGGCCGAGCAATCAGCTGTTTCTCCGGGCTTGATCCCTTCCTTGCCTTTTTTCCCTTCCTTCACTTCGGCCTTTACCGTGTAGCTGCCTGGATCGAGTGAAGCGGTGGCCGCGGTGGCGCTGGTTCCGCTGCCGGAGACGCCGGTGCCGCTCCAGGTGTAGAGCGCATCCCAGTTCTTCTTTTCGACCAGGTTGGCAGGAGTGGCGGTGACGGTTTCCTGGTCGCCTGGGTAAATGGAAGGGGCACTTGCGTTGCATGTGAGCGTAACCGGCACGATCTTTTTGCAGCCGGTGGACAGAAAGGCCAGACATGCGGACGCCAGAACCAGACCAGCAGACTTCAGAATTCTTGAGTACATATATTCGTTCTCCTCAATCGAAACTTTTCAGCGAAGGAGCCGCTTGTTGGGGCTACTTCTGCTGCGGGCGGAAAACCACGACCGGGAAGCGATGAAGCTGCATGATGCGGAGGAAAGAGGCGCCAACAACTGATCCGCAGCGATGCATCGTGCAATGATCCCGCGATCGCAGGTAATCAGCAACGGTGCCTATTGTAGTGCCGTTGAACAGAATACGCGGGAAGGATGCCACACCGCTGATCAAATTGATACAGTGGCCGGGCATGCATCGATGCAAAATTGGTTACTAGTAAAGATTGCATAGTTCGACTGTCGAGGGAAGGACGCCGAGTTCTCGATCCGGGCTCGTTCCTCCGTAGGCGGGGTGGCTTGCCGCGTCATTTTCAGGGCATCGCGTGCAGGTGCGTCTGGCCCGCTGCTGCGTGCGGGGGTATTGGCGAGAAGACCGTCAGCGGGTTGAGGAGTTCGCCGGGCGCTCCGCGTGGCAGAGGGCTGAAAAGCCTGGAATCTGCATGTGGATTAACCTGAAGACAGGAAGAAAACGATGGCGACGATCAGGCAGGAAGACTTCATTCAGAGCGTGGCGGACGCGCTGCAGTACATCAGTTACTACCATCCGGTGGACTACATCACGAGCCTCGGGCGGGCGTACGAGCGCGAGGAGTCGGCGGCGGCGAAAGATGCGATGGCGCAGATTCTGATCAATTCGCGGATGTGCGCGGAGGGGCATCGGCCGATTTGCCAGGACACGGGGATCGTGACGGTGTTTCTGAAGATTGGGATGGATGTGCGCTGGGACGCGACGATGACGGTGCAGGGGATGGCCGATGCGGGAGTGCGGCGGGCGTATCTGAATCCGGATAACACGCTGCGGGCTTCGATTCTGGCCGATCCGGCGGGAGCGCGGAGGAACACGAAGGACAATACGCCGGCGGTGGTGAGCGTGGAGATGGTGCGCGGGGGCGAGGTTGACGTTATCGTTGCGGCGAAGGGCGGAGGGTCGGAGGCGAAGGCGAAGTTCACGATGCTGAATCCGTCGGACTCAGTGGTGGAGTGGGTGCTGAAGACGGTGCCGACGATGGGTGCGGGGTGGTGTCCGCCAGGAATGCTGGGGATTGGGATCGGCGGGACAGCGGAGAAGGCGATGCTGCTGGCGAAAGAGTCGCTGATGGATCCGATCGACATGCGGGAGCTGCTGGATCGGGGGCCTCGCAACAACCTGGAAGAGATGCGGATTGAGATTTACGAGAAGGTGAACCGGCTGGGGATTGGGGCGCAGGGGCTGGGCGGCCTGACGACGGTGCTGGACGTGAAGATTCGCGATTATCCGACGCACGCGGCGAATTTGCCGTTGGCGATGATTCCGAACTGTGCGGCGACGCGGCATGCTCATTTTGTTCTGGATGGTACGGGAGCTGTTGCGTTGGCGCCGCCGTCGCTTTCGGACTGGCCGTCTTTGACCTATGACGTTTCGTTGGCGCGGCGGGTGAATCTGGATACGGTGACCCGCGAGGACGTGGCGACGTGGAAGCCGGGGGAAGTGGTACTGCTGCGCGGCAAGCTGCTGACGGGGCGCGATGCTGCGCACAAGCGGATGACGGAGATGCTGACGCGCGGGGAAAAGCTGCCGGTCGACTTCACGAATCGGTTTATCTATTATGTTGGGCCGGTGGATCCGGTGCGGGAGGAAGTGATGGGGCCGGCGGGGCCGACGACGGCGACGCGGATGGACAAATTTACGCGACAGATGCTGGAGCAGACCGGGCTGCTGGGGATGGTTGGGAAGGCGGAGCGCGGGCCGGCGGCGGTGGAGGCGATTCGCGACAATCACGCGGTGTATCTGATGGCGGTGGGAGGCGCGGCGTATCTGGTGTCGAAGGCGATTCGCGCGGCGCGGGTGGTAGCGTTTGAGGATTTGGGCATGGAGGCGATCTACGAATTTACGGTCGAGGACATGCCGGTGACGGTGGCCGTGGACGCGCAGGGGACGTCGGTGCATGAGACGGGGCCGCGAGAGTGGAAGGCGCGGATTCAGGCTGAGTTTGCGGGAGTGCCGATTCTCGCCTAGCGCGGGAGCTGGGAGCCAGGAGCCAGGAACTGCCTGGCTGAGAAGCGGTCAGCGAAAAGGCGCGGCGCGCACAAAAACGACAATCTGATTTCTAATCGCTGCATCCATACGTGAGGGGTGGCTGCCGTGGCGGAGATGCGTAAAGAAAAAGATTCGCTGGGGTACGTCGAAGTCCCGGCTAAGGCGTATTGCGGGGCGCAGACGCAGCGGGCGGTGGAGAACTATCCCATTTCGGGGATGCGGGCGCATCCGCTGCTGATTCGCGCGATGGGGATGGTGAAGCGGGCGGCGGCGGAGGCGAACTGGGAGCTGGAGCTGATAGAGGCACGGCGGGCAGATGCGATCATNNCGGGCGTCAGCTTCCACATGAATGCGAACGAGGTGATCGCGAATCGGGCGAATGAGATTCTGGGCGGGAAGCTGGGCGAGTATGAATTTGTTCATCCCAACGATGATGTGAACTACGGGCAGTCGACGAACGATGTTTTTCCGACAGCGATGCGGCTGGCGGCGCTGCTGGATCTGGAGACGCTGTATCCGGAGCTGGACACGCTGGCGGATGCGTTTACGCGGAGGGGCGCGGAGTTCGATTCGATTGTGAAGGCCGGGCGGACGCACATGCAGGATGCGGTGCCGATCCGGCTGGGGCAGGAGTTTGCGGCGTATGGAGTGGCGATCCGGAAGACGGGCGAGTTTTTGCGGCAGGCGGGCGATGGGCTGCGGGAACTGGGTCTCGGCGGGAGTGCTGTGGGCACGGGACTGAATACGCGGCTCGACTACAGGAAACGGGCTGTTACGAATTTGGCACGAATTTCGGGCCAAGCGCTGTTTCCGGCGGAAGATTTGCGGTGGGCGATGCAATCGCAGGCTCCGATGGGGCAGGTAAGCGGGGCGCTGCGCGGGCTGGCGCTCGAGGTGATTCGAATTGCCAATGACCTGCGGCTGCTGAGTTCGGGACCGAATACCGGGTTCAACGAGATTCATTTGCCGTCGCTGCAGCCGGGGTCGTCGATTATGCCGGGGAAAGTGAATCCGGTGATGGCGGAGCTGGCGGCNNCAGGTGATCGGCAACGACACCGCGGTGGCGATGGCGGTGCAGGCGGGACAACTGGAACTGAACGTGATGATGCCCACGATGGCGTACAACGTGCTGCAGAGCATCACGATTATGGGAAATATGCTGCGGCAGTTTACGCAGCGATGCGTGGCGGGGATTGAGGCAAACGCGGAGAGATGCCGGTATTATGCCGAGAGCACGATTGCGCTGGCGACGGCGCTGAATCCGCGGATTGGGTATGCGAAGGCGGCGGAGCTGGTGAAGGAGTCGGTGGCGACGGGCGAGCGAATTGTGACGCTGGCGCGGAAGAAGAAGGTGCTGAGCGATGCGGAGATCGACGAGGTGCTCGATCCGATGAAAATGACCGAGCCACGCGCGCCGGTGAAGGGGGAGAAATGACTGCGAAGCTTTCGGATGAGGCGAGTTGCTGGCCGGCGTTGCCGTATGACTCGTGGAAAGACACGTGCGAGACGCTGCACATGTGGACGCAGGTGGTGGGCAAGGTGCGGCTGGCGCTGACGCCGCTGGTGAACCACTGGTGGAATGTGCCGCTGTACGTGACGGCGCGGGGACTGACGACGTCGCGGATTCCTTATGGGGCGCGGGCGTTCGAACTGACATTCGATTTTGTGGCGCACGAGTTGGTGCTCGAAACGAGCGAGGGGACGGTGAAGACGCTGGCTCTGAAACCGCAGACAGTGGCGGATTTTTCTCGGGAGTGCATGGCGATGCTGCGAGGCGAGGGGATCGAGGTGAAGATCTGGCACATGCCGGTGGAGGTGGCGCATCCGATCCCGTTCGACCAGGACACGGTGCATGCGTCGTATGACGCGGAGAAAGTCGAGCGATTCTGGCGAATTTTGCTGAGCGTGAATGCGGTGTTCGAGCAATTCCGGTCGGAATTCATCGGGAAGGCGAGCCCGGTGCATTTTTTCTGGGGGAGCTTCGATCTGGCGGTGTCGCGGTTTTCGGGGCGGAGGGCGCCGGAGCGGCCGGGCGCGGATCCGATTACGCGCGAGGCGTATTCGCACGAGGTGAGCAGCGTGGGGTGGTGGCCGGGGACCGCCGGTGCGATGGATGCGGCGTTTTATTCATATGCGGCGCCGGCGCCGGAAGGGTTCAGCAGCGCGCGAGTTCGACCGGACGCGGCGCGGTGGGATACGGGGCTGGGGGAATTTGTGCTGATGTATGACGATGTGCGGGCTGGCGCGTCGCCGAGCCGAGCTCTGCTGGAGTTTTGCCGGAGCACGTATGAGGCGGCGGCACGATTTGGACAGTGGGATCGCGGGGCGCTGGAGAGGACGGGGTGAACGGGTTACAGGTTGCAGGTTACGGGCAGAGCAGAGGAGGAGGCGATGGCAGAGGGCTGTTCACATCTGAACCAGATCAAAGTGACGAGCACGAAGACGCATGTATGCGCAGAGTGCGTGAAGATGGGGGATCGCTGGGTGCATCTGCGGCTGTGCATGGAGTGCGGGAACGTAGGGTGCTGCGACTCGTCGAAGAACAAGCACGCGACGAAGCATTTTCACGCGACGAAACATCCGCTGATGCGGTCGATTGAGCCGGCCGAGGCGTGGGTGTGGTGCTACTTGGACGAGATGTCGCCAGGGGAAGTGCTGCGGGGCGAGTTTGTGGCGGGCGGGTGACTCTCCAGGTATGAAAAGCACTGGTGCGAAAACGGGGGACTCGAACCCCCATGGGTTGCCCCGCCAGATCCTAAGTGTTGCGCGTATGGCTCAGGACCCCGTAAACACTGGCTGAAAATGTACCGTCGCCAAATTGTGCGGTGCTGCTGTGCGGTGTTTTGGGACGTGCTGGGGCTTGCAGGGATGCCCTGCAGGGGCGTGCAGGGTAGCAGCGGGCCCTGCTGACAGCTACTTTTTGGGGCTACAGCTTCAATGCCAACCAAGTCTCAAACACTTCGTCTGTCATCTCTGGATGCTTCAGGCGAAGTCCGGCCTTCATCTTCTGAAACGGTGACTGCTGTTCTCCGGGGCGGTGAGCGCGGATGCACCGGGCGAGCAGTTCGAGAATGCCACGCCCGGAAATTGTTATCACTTGCCTGCAGGAGCCGCCTTCTTGTGCTCCACGAAGGTGTGTGCCTGATGACAGCTCACACACGTCTTGCCTTTCATGAATGGATCAGACTTCAGTTGTGCCACCTGATCGGCGTGACAGTTGTCGCATGTGCTTAACGCCGGCATGCCCGCGAAGTCCTTTGCTGTTGTCTCGCCATGGCACACGGTGCATTCGACACCGTTGGCGGCGTGCGGGCTGGCTTTCCATTGGTCAGCCACTGCCTGATGGCAGGTGGAACAGGTATCCCCGGCCGGAATCAGCCGATGGAACACATGCGTGGCCTGATCCTGCTGAGCCATGGCAGGTTGGACGGCAATAGCCAAAACGAGAAAAACGAGCAGGGTGAGACCGAACATGCGCGCACAGAAACCATTCACGGACAGACCTCCTGAGTACGGTCTTCAAGTATCGAACCGGCCGATGGCTGCAATCAGTGATACACATCACGTCTCACCGGAATGCGATCTGCGCACTGGCTGCGAGGCCTTTTGCCAAAGGAATGTTATCGTCACTAATCTCCAGATTTGTGACTCGAGCTTCGCTCGGTCGTTACGTATTTGCTGATGCCGGTTGACTACAGCGACGTAACTGATCCACGCGACTGTTCCCCTTAAGGTCCTCCTCCTGCTTTTTGAGTGATAGTTGGCCGCCGAACAGCTCTGCCAATTTTTGTCATCTGCGTCGTGAATTCTGTATTGTGTTGCTTTTCAAATTCAGCCCGATCAGTCTTAAGAGCATACATTTCTCCGAAAGACGGAACGCCCAAAAAGACAAGCAATGCAAATTTCTGCCATTTCTTAAATGGAGGGTCCGGCTTTTTTAAAGTCATGACTGCCGCCACGAATCCGACGATGCCGACGAATGTATAGCGCGTTGGGGCGTGGGTTAGAGCGGGTCAAGTTGCTGAAAAATATGGTGCGAAAGGGGGGACTCGAACCCCCATCCTCTTGCGAGGGCCAGATCCTAAGTCTGGTGCGTCTGCCAATTCCGCCACTTTCGCAAGGTTGACGCCTGGTTCATTGTAGCGTGGGGCGCTCGCGGTTTCGTGCAGCCCAGGATCGAACCTGGACAGAGAGACAGCAAGGATGTAACCCTCGGCTGGGATGGAGTGCGCTCTTTTGACAGCGCATGGCGAGGAGAAAACTGCAGCGGACTTCCAGAGCGTGGTACTTCGTGGCGCTGGTGGCGGCGGCGATCGCGATCAGCTACTTCGATCGGCAGACGCTGCCGGTGGCGATCAGCGCGATCACGCGCACGATTCACATTTCCGATGCGCAATTCGGGTGGTTGCAGGCGGCGTTTCTCTCGACCTATGCGGTGATGTATGTGGGCGGGGGCAGGCTGCTGGATGCGATCGGCACGCGGGCGGGATTCGCGCTGATTATGATCTGGTGGTCGCTGGCGTGCGCGTTGCAGGGCCTGGCGAGGGGGCTGCCGCTGCTGGCGACAGCGCGGCTGCTGCTGGGCATGGGCGAGGGCGGCGGGTTTCCGGCGGCGACGCGGGTGGTGGCGGAATGGCTGCCGGCGGAGCAACGGTCGACGGGGATGGGGATCATCAACGCGGGGACGGCGGTGGGTTCGGTGCTGGCTCCTCCTTTGATTGGGTTGATTCTTTGGCGGGGGAACTGGCGGGAGGTTTTCTTTGTCTCGGGCGGGCTGGGACTGCTGTGGGCGGTGTGGTGGCTGGCGGCTTTTCGTGGTGACGGACCGGGGCCGGTGTCTCGCGCGGCGGAGGCTTCGATTCCGTGGAGCGGGTTGTTGCGATCGCGGCGGGTGGTGGGGCTGGCGTCCGCAAAATTTCTGAGCGATTCCGCCTGGTACTTTTATTTGTTCTGGCTGCCGAAGTATTTGTACGACGCGCGCGGCTTCGATGTGCGGCATGTGAGCACGTTTGGCTGGATTCCGTATGCGGCTTCCGGGGTGGGAAGTTTTCTGGGCGGGTGGTATTCGAGCCACTTGATGCGGACGGGGCATTCGCTGAACTTCTCGCGCAAGCTGGCGCTGGGACTGAGCGCGGCTCTAATGCCCGCGGTAATGCTGGTGCCGCGGGTTCCGGTTTCGTTTGCGCTGGTGTTGTTCAGCGTGGTTTTCTTCGGGCAGCAGTCGTGGTCGGGATTGATTATGACGGTGCCCGCGGACGTTTTTCCGCTGCGCTCGGTGGGATCGGTGGCGGGACTGATCGGGTTTGGCGGCGCGGTGGGCGGGGCGACGTTCGGAGTGGTCGCGGGAGAATTGCTGAAACACGGCGCCGGGTACAGCACTTTGTTCTTTATTGCGGGGAGCCTTCATCTGCTGGCGTTCGGCATTATTCTGCTCACGTCGGGAATTCTGCGCGCGCCTGCCACTGAATTCAACACAGGTACAGGAGCATTGGTCGAGCTATGAAGATACGCGAGGTACGCACGCGCGTCGTGCAGTGGCGAGGAGAAACGGCGCCGTTGCCGGTGCATTTTTGCACGAATCCGATGGATTTGCTGGCGCTGCCGCAGTCGTCGATGAAGACGTTTGCGTTTCATGGCTGGCTGATCGTGGAAGTTGAGGCTGACGATGGGACGGTCGGGATCGGCAATGCTGCGCTGGCGCCGTTGGTGACCAAGGCGCTGATCGACCAGTATCTGACGCCGCTGCTGGTGGGGCAGAATCCGTGGGACATCGAATTTTTGTGGCAGCACATGTACCGCAACACGATGGCGTTTGGGCGCAAGGGCGTGGGGATGACGGCCATCAGCGCGGTGGACATTGCGTTGTGGGATTTGCTGGGGAAGGCCGCGAAGCAGCCGGTATTCCGGCTGTTGGGAGGACGGACGAAGGCGCGGATTCCGGTGTATGCGAGCCGGCTGTACAGCACGGGCCTCGAAAACATGGCGGCGGAAGCGCAGCGCTACAAGGCCGATGGATACAAGGCGATGAAGCTGCGGTTCGGGTGGGGGCCGAACGATGGAGCGGCGGGGATGCAGCGCAATGTGGAGCTGGTACGTGCGGTGCGCGAGGCGGCGGGGGACGAGATCGACGTGATGGCGGACGCTTACATGGGGTGGACGCTGGATTATGCGAAGCGAATGCTGCCGCTGCTGGAGCCGTTCCATCTGCGCTGGCTGGAGGAGCCGGTGATCCCCGACGATGTGCGCGGGTATGCGGAGCTGCGTTCGTATGGGCGGGTGCCGATCGCGGGCGGGGAGCACGAGTTCACGGTGTATGGGTTTCGCGATCTGCTGGAGGCGCACGCGCTCGATTACATCCAGTTCGATACGAACCGCGTGGGCGGGATCAGCCAGGCGCGGAAAATTTGTGCGCTGGCGGAGGCGTTCTCGATTCCGGTGGTGCCACACGCGGGACAGATGCACAACTTCCATGTAGTGATGGCGAGCCTGAATTGTCCGATGGCGGAGTTCTTTCCGCCGGTTGATGTGGAAGTGGGCAACGAGCTGTTCTGGTATATCTTCGACGGCGAGCCGACGCCGGTGGATGGGTTTATCGATCTGTCCGACGACGTGCCGGGGCTGGGAATCACGATTAACGAGGAGCGGCTGGGGCAGTTCAAGATTCTGGAGTGAGAGAGAGCGATTGATGCGGCTGGTGCAGATGAGGTCGGGCGAACGGCGGGCGGTGGCGGTGGTGGAGGAGCCTTCTCTGCGGCTGGTGCGGGGTTTCGAGTCGGTGTATGCGCTGGCGGTCGCGGCCATCGAACGCGGAGAACGGTTGCCGGCGCTGGTGGATGCCGTGCGGAGCGATGTGGTGCTCGACTACGACGCGATTTATCAAGGACGGAGCGAGTGGCGGTTGATGGCGGCGATCGATCATCCGGAAGAGCCGGCGCGGTGCGTCGTATCGGGGACGGGGTTGACGCATCTGGGCAGCGCGGCTGACCGCAACGCGATGCATGGGCGCAGCGAAGAGGGATTGACCGACAGCATGAAGATGTTTCGCTGGGGCGTGGAGGGTGGACGGCCGGCGGCGGGAGTGATTGGCGTCGCGCCGGAGTGGTTCTACAAAGGCAACGGGCTGGCGGTGCGGGCGCATGGCGAAGCGTTGCCGATTCCGGGGTACGCGGAAGATGGTGGGGAAGAGGCGGAGATAGCAGCGGTGTATATCGTCGGGCGCGATGGGCAGCCATATCGTGTGGGGATGGCGCCGGGGAATGAGTTTGCGGATCATCAATTTGAGAAGAGGAACTATTTGAATCTTGCGGGATCGAAGCTGCGGGCTTGTTCGCTGGGGCCGGAACTGACGGTGGATCCTGTGTTCGAGTCGGTTCCGGGGCGAGTGGGGATTGTGCGCGATGGGGGCGTCCTTTGGTCGCGGGAGATTGCGACCGGTGAAACGGAGATGTGCCACAGCCTGCGCAATCTCGAGCACCACCACTTCAAGTTCGAACTGCATCGCAGGCCTGGCGATGTGCACATCCATTTTCTCGGCGCGCACTCGCTGAGTTTTGGCGATGGGATTTTGCTGCGGGATGGCGATGGGATGGAAGTGAGCTTCGAAGGGTTTGGACGCGCGCTGCGGAATCCGGTGTTGGTGGAGGCGCACTCAGAGAGTCCGATGGTGGTTCGATCGCTCGGGTGAATGGAGTAGAGGATGCAATCGACAAAAATTGCGTTTTTGGGATTGGGGCTGATGGGGTCGGGCATGGCGGCGCGGCTGCTTGCGGCCGGTTATCCGCTGACGGTGTGGAATCGGACGCGCGAGAGGGCGCGACCGCTGGCCGAGCTGGGCGCTACTGTGGCCGACTCTCCGGCGCGGGCGGCGAAGGGCGCGGAGATCATCTTCAGCATGCTGGCCGATGATGCGGCTTGTCGGGCAGCGTGGCTGGGCGAAGACGGAGCTCTCGAGAGTGCACGGGCCGGTGCGGTTCTCGTCGAGTCGAGCACGGTGACGGTGGGGTGGGTCGAGGAGCTGTCGAAGGCGGCGGAGGCGCGTGGGCTGGCGCTGGTGGATGCGCCGGTGACCGGCAGCAAGGCCCAGGCGGCTGGAGGGCAATTGCTGTTTCTTGCCGGAGGTTCGGCGGAAACAGTGGAGAGGGTTGCGCCGGTGCTGCGCTCGATGGGGCGGGATGTGATTCATCTGGGACCGACGGGGAGCGGCGCGCGCATGAAGCTGATCAACAATTTTTTGTGCGGCGTACAGATCGCGTCGCTGGCCGAGGCGCTGGCGATGATCGAGCGCAGCGACCTGGAACCGGCGAAGGCGGTGGGCGTGCTGACGCAGGGGGCTCCGGGAAGCCCGCTGGTGAACGCGATCAGCGCACGCATGATGCAGCGGCAGTACGAGCCAAATTTTTATCTGCAGCTAATGGCGAAGGACCTGCAGTACGCCACGGGAGAAGCGGCTCGGCAGGGGATCGATGCGATGACGGGCACGGCGGCTCTGCGTGTTTTCGAACGTGCGATGGCCGCAGGGTTGGGCGAGCAGGATATTG
This sequence comes from Acidobacterium sp., assembly GCA_003131625.1. Classification (GTDB taxonomy): domain Bacteria; phylum Acidobacteriota; class Terriglobia; order Terriglobales; family Acidobacteriaceae; genus Palsa-343. Next base: position 43,849 of record PKVY01000030.1, read on the forward strand.
CGGCGGTGGTGGAACCCTTTCGTTCGCGGTGATGCGGTAGTCTTGTGGGAGCTATGAATCCATCGCATCCGCAACCCAAGATTCACCTCAGCCAGACCGATGAGTATCGCGAGATTTATTCCAACAGCGTGCAGGTGCGGGTCAGCGTGTGGGATTTTCTGCTGGTCTTTGGCCTGGTACATCAGGAGACGGCTGAGCAGGTGGACGTGAAGAACGCGCTGGGCGTGTATCTGAGCCCGCAGCAGGCCAAGGCGCTGTGGAATGTTCTGGGGCAGAACCTGGCGCAGTACGAGCAGACGTTCGGCGCGCTGGCGCTGGAGCCGCAGGCGCCCAAGGGCCCGGTGCACTGACCGGCAATGACGGCAGAGAAGGCCGCGCGGGCGATTCCGGTGTGGGTCGTGCTGCCGGCGATTTTTGTTGCTGTGGTGGCGGCGCATGCGGCGCTGCTGCGGCTCCCTTATTACTGGGATGAGGCGGGGTACTACATTCCCGCGGCGTACGACTTCTTCCGCACGGGCTCGCTGATTCCTTATTCGACGATTTCGAATGCGCATCCACCGCTGCCGTCGTTGTATCTGGCGGTGTGGTGGAAAGTGTTTCATTTTGCGCCGCTGGTGACGCGAACGGCGATGTGCGTGGTTGCGGCGGTGGTGCTGACGGCGGTGTGGCGGCTGGCACTGATCACGACGGGGAAGGCTCAAGTGGCGGCGGCGACGGTGCTGCTGACGGGGATTTATCCGGTGTTCTTTGCGCAGAGCTCGCTGGCGCATGCGGATTTGTTTGCGGCGGCGGGGACGCTGTGGGCGCTGGCGTTCTTTCTGGAGGAGAGGGTTTGGCTCGCGGCGGTTTGTTTTTCGCTGGCGGTGCTTTCGAAGGAGACGGCCATTGTGACGCCGCTGGCGCTGGCGGTGTGGGAGAGCTTCAGGATTCCCACTTCTGCCAAAGCCGGGCAGAAATGGGGCACCCGGGATTCGTGGAGAGGACGGATCCAGAAAGTGGCGGCGCTGGCGGCGGCGGTGGTTCCGCTGGCGGGGTGGTATGCGTACCACTGGCGGAAGACGGGATTCGTGTTTGGGAATGCGGAGTATGTGCGGTACAACGCTACGGAGACGCTTACGCCGGTGCGGGTGCTGCTGGCGCTGGCGCATCGGACGATGCATGTGACGGCGCATATGAATCTGTTTGTGCCGGTGGCGGCGGCGCTGGCGTGTTTATTGCTGCCGGCGGTGAAGGATGATCCCACATCTGCCAACGGCTGGCAGATGTGGGGCACCCGGCGGGACCGGGGCACTCAAAGTGCCGGGGATTCGTCACAGTTACGGGCACGAATTGGGTTCGAGCAGCAGGCGGTGATCTACGTGACGATTGCGGCGAACGTGCTTTTCTTTTCGGTGCTGGGTGGCGCGCTGTTGACGCGGTATTTGCTGCCGCTGTATCCGCTGGTGCTGCTGCTGTGTGTGAGCACGTTTCGGAGGCGACTGAAGGAGTGGACGGGGCTGGTGGCGCTGAGCGCGGCAGCGTTTGTGGCGGGANNGCCCGCCGTATCGATTTGCGCCGGAGGACAACCTGGAATATGCGACGGTGATTCACCTGCATCAGGCAGCGATTGGCCAGATCGTCGCGCAAATGCCGGGGGCGACGGTGCTGACGGCGTGGCCTGCGACGGATGAGCTGGGCAAGCCGGAGCTGGGGTACGTGAAGCGACCAGTGGCGGTGGTGGCGATCGAGAATTTTTCTGCGGAACAGATTACGAAGGCGGCGAGCCGGCCGGAGGATTATTCGGCAGCGCTGGTTTTCTCGACGAAGTACGATCCGCCGCGGTTGTGGCTGAATCTGGGACGACGCAATGAGGAACTGGATACGCGGTATTTCGATTTTCATCGGGATTTGCCGCCGGGCATGATTGCGCGGGCGCTCGGTGGCCGAGTGGTGTGGCGGGCGGAGCGGAAGGGACAGTGGGCGGCGGTGCTGCGGTTTGCGCGGACGGGGCCGAGTGAGGCTTCCTATCCGGATCGCGCGACGAGTTCGGCGACGCCGTTGGTTTCGCGGTAGCGGATTGTGTTGAGGGCGGGGAAAGCCTGCGCGGAGTTCGCCGGGATCGAGAGCGGTTTGCAGGGAGTGACCCTCGGTGTAACGGACGTGCTCTGTTGTGTAGGTCTTGTATACGAGCAGGCCGCCGGGTGTGAGCAGACTGGGAAGCGCGGGGAACTGATCGCGCAGCAGGCACCAGAAGACGACGATGAGGTCGAAGCGCTCGCTGTCGCTCGCCCAGGCCAGGGTTTCGGCTGCGGGTTCGCGACGGAGAGTGAGCGCGACGCCTGCTTCTTCTGCTCGTTTTGCGGCGATGGCCAGGCCTTCGTCGGAAATGTCGGAGAGGACGGCGTGCCATCCGCGCTGGGCGAGCCAGAGGGCGTGGCGACCAGCGCCGCCAGCGAGGTCAAGAGCGCGGCCTGGAGTCAGGTTCGCGCAGACTTCGACGAGCAGGGGATCGGGTTCGACGGACTGCGCCTCGCCTGCCAGGAATTTTGTGTTCCAGCGCTCGCGATCGTCGATTCTGGTGATGGGTCTGACGTCAGTCATCGAGGTTCCATTACGACGAATAAGTGCTGACAAGCGTGATGCGTCCTCCGTTATACTCGGGGGATGGCGGGGCAGAAAACCTTTTATCTGGAGACGTTCGGCTGCCAGATGAACGTGCATGACTCGGAGAAAGTCATTGGCACGCTGGAGCAGCAGGGCTACGCCCGCGTGGAAACGGAAGAGGCTGCGGACCTGATCCTGTATAACACATGCTCGATTCGCGATAAGGCGGAGCAGAAGGTCTTTCACCGGCTGAACGATACCAAGGCGCTGTACAAGCAGGGCAAGCGCTTTGGCGTGCTGGGATGCGTGGCGCAGCAGGAGGGCGAGCGCATTTTTGAGCGGGCGCCGTTTGTGTCGCTGGTGTCGGGGTCGGCGTCGTACCGGCGGCTGCCGGAAATGCTGGTGCAGATTGAGCAGGGCGCGACGCGGGTGACGGGGCTGGACGATCGGCAGACGGAAGAGACGTTCGAGACGGAATTCACGGCGCGGTCGAATCCGCATCGCGGGTACATCACGATCATTGAGGGCTGCGATAAGTTTTGCGCCTACTGCGTGGTGCCGTATACGCGGGGTAAGGAGCGGAGCCGGCGGTCGGAGTCGGTGCTGGCCGAGGCACGGCGGATGGCGGACTCGGGTTTCACGGAGATTCAGCTGCTGGGGCAGAATGTGAATTCGTATCGCGACCCGGAGGGGAAGCGGAGTTTTGCGGAGTTGCTGGCTGCTGTGGGCGAAGTGCCGGGAATTCGGAGGGTGCGGTTCACGACGTCGCATCCCAGGGACTTTACGCGGGATATTGTGGAGGCGATCGATGCGGTGCCGTCGCTCTGCGATCACGTACATCTTCCGGTGCAGAGCGGGTCATCGAAGGTATTGCGGATGATGGCGCGGGAATATACGCGCGAGCAGTACCTGGAGCGCATCGGATGGATCAAGGGCGCGCGGCGGGCGATCAGCATGACGACGGATGTGATTGCGGGATTTCCGGGTGAGACGGCAGAGGACTTCGAAGAGACGCTGGCGCTGCTGGATGAGGTGCAGTACGACGGCGTGTTTGCGTTCAAGTATTCGCCGCGGCCGAATACGCCGGCGTTGTCGATGCCGGATTCGATTCCGGATGAGGAGAAATCGAAGCGGTTGCAGATTTTGCTGGACCGGCAGCGGGAGATCCAGAGAGCGAATTACGAAAAGCATGTGGGACAGGTGCTGGAGGCGATGGTGGAAGGGATGAATCCGGCACGCGGGCAGGTGGTGGGGCGGACGTCGCAGAACAAGACGCTGAATTTCACCGCGGCGCAGCCCATCGCTCCGGCGCCCGGCGTATATGTGCCGGTGCTTGTGACAAAAGCCTTTCCGAACAGTCTGGTGGGAGAAGCGGTGCAGTAACCGGGGGACACGATGGAAGTGGAAATGAAAATTCGAGGTCTGATGGTCGATCCTTCGACGAATATGCCAGTCGTGATCCTGAAAGACCCAAAGAGCGAGGCGGTGCTGCCGATCTGGGTAGGGCTGTACGAGGCGAACGCCATCCAGCTGGAAGTGGAGAAGGCGACGACAGCGCGGCCGCTGACGCACGATCTGCTGAAGAATGTGGTGATGGGGCTGAACGCGCAGGTGCAGCGCGTGGTGGTGTCAGAGCTGCGCGGGGACACGTTCTATGCGGTGATCTGGGTGGAGCAGAACGGGGAGATTGTGGCGATCGACGCGCGGCCGTCGGACGCGCTGGCGCTGGCTCTGCGGTCGGACTGCCCGATTTTTGTCGCCGAGGAAGTGCTGCATGCGGCGAAGGTGCTGCCCAGCGCGGCGGAGACGCAGCCGACCGAGCAGGATGTCCGGCGCTGGCTGGAAAATTTGGGGGACGAGGATTTGGGGAAGTACAAGATGTAAAAAATCCCCTGTTCCCCCCACCCCCCCGGGCTGCTAACAGCATCCGCCTGATAGCAAAGCACTTCGAGGGTAATACCTTTTGGGTATTACCTCGCTTTGGCATTGTGCACCATTTGTGGGGCACCCACTTTTGCCCAGCAAGGGAGTCGCCGCGCTTACCTGACTGGCTTGGCTCGGAAGAGCCGGACGGTCGTTCACTTCTGCTCGTCTTTCCACGCATAGGGCGGCGAATCGGAGAACTGTCTGTGGACTGCCAGCCATATCGGCCCGATTAGGGCGTTGCCTGCACGGTAAACCCCGGACCAGCACTTCATCAACCCAAATGCGATCCTGCCTGAAATGGTTCGTGGGTGTGCCGCGCCGCGCCAGCCGCCATTACAAACGCAAGCGAACAGATATTTCGCTGTATCGATCCATCTGTTCTGCGAGCGTGAAGTCGCGGCCATGAGGAGATAGAGGCGAGCGATGGTTGCTCTCACGGTACTGTGATGCCGATACTGCAGCTCCTTATCGAGCGCTGTTAACATTCGGATACATTCTTTACGTCCGGTCAAGCTCGGCATGGAAGTCCAGAGGCCGCCGGCATGAATTCTGTAGATCGACAAAACCTCATCCATCAGCTGGATGAAACCGGATCGTGCAGTCAGGGCGAAAAGTGGCCAATCACCCATCTTCATCTCAAGGAACCATTGTGGAAAAGGGGGAATCGACCGCCGCCGTAGTACCACTGTAGCGGTTGGCGCAAAGATACTAGTTAGCATGTCGTCAATCGTATATCGACCGGCGGGGAGCGCAGGGAGCACATCACCCACGTTCCTGCCGCAATCTAACATGTCGCTTTCATAGAGTGTGCGGGCGCGGCCGCAGCATATTGCATATTCAGGGTGCGCGTCGAGAAAATCGACCTGCATTTGGAGCTTGTTGTTGCAAATCCAATAATCATCACCTTCGAGAAGTGCCAGGTATTCACCCTGGCAGGCTTCGATAGTGTCTGCGAAATTGCGCACCGAGCCAACATTGTGGTCACGAAGAAGCAGCCTGATGCGATCGGGATAGCGCCGCTGGAAATCCATAACAACTGCACGAGTGCGATCGGTCGAAAGGTCCTCTCCGATGACAATTTCGTAGTCGAATCTCACATCCTGGGAAAGGATGCTCTCGATCGCCTGCGCGATGTATTTCTCGTGGTTATATGTGATCATTGCCACGCTTACCTTCATGGTTTCAATCCCCGTGACCGCCACTTCTTCTCCTCAGCGCATCTTTGACTTCACCGGCAGACTGGAATGCTGCATTCAGAATCTCAGCGATGCTCTCGATCATGCCCGCATCCACTGCCTGTCCGGTTGGAAGAAGGCAGGTCCGGCTCGCCACTCTTTCGGTATTCGGCAACAGAAGATCGGCATTGGGTTGCAGGCTCCTGTACGGCTCCATCCGGTGACACCCCGGCCAGAAGTATTTTCTTGCCAGCACATTCTCCGCGTGAAATACCGCGACGAGCTCGTCCCGGTTCAGAGGGGCCACTGCGGGGTCGACCTCCACAACAATGTATTGATAGTTGTTGCTCTCCTGCTTGTCGTAGCGAATGAGAGAAACACCCGGTATCCCGGCCAAACGGCTTTCGTAGGCTTCATAATTTGCCTTGTTCACCTGAACGATTTCGTCGAGCGACTCCAGCGACGTAAGGCCCATTGCCGCGCAGGCTTCTGTCATCTTACCGTTCACACCCAGGTAGCTCACCTTGTCATAGCCCGAGAAGCCAAAATTGCGCATAAATCTTAAACGGGTCGCCAGGTCGTCATTGTTGGTGACGATAGCTCCCCCTTCGAACGCATTGATGAACTTTGTCGCATGAAAGCTGAAGATCTCGCATTCGCCAAAACCGCCTACCATCCTGCCCTGGTGCGAACAGGCAAGCGCATGCGCCGCGTCATACATCACCTTGAGTCCATACTCACGGCCGATTTTCTCAATTGCCTCCGTATCGCAGGCGCGTCCCCACAGATGCACGCCGAGGATCCCACTCGTCTTTGAACTGATCATCCGCTCAATGCTGCGAGGATCCACCGTGCTGGTGGCCGGATCGATATCGGCGAAGACGGGGGTGATTTCCTGCCACTGGAGGGCGTGCGCTGTGGCAATGAACGTGTACGACGGCACAATGACTTCTCCCGTCATTTCAAGCGCGCGAACTGCGATTTCAAGGGCCACCGTTGCGTTGCACATTGCCACACAGTGCCTGGTCTGTGCGATCGACGCCACTTTAGCCTCGAACTCCTTAACGAAGGGGCCATCATTGGAGAACCAGCGACGGTCAAGCATGTCGTTGAGCCGCGCAAGAAGCCGCTCTCGACTTCCCACATTCGGTCTGCCCACATGCAGTACGGACTGGAAACGGGGAGGAGCTCCCAGTACCGCGAGCGGTTTGGATTGGATTGCCGTATTTGCCTTCATTTGCTTTCGGCTACGCCCTTTCATCAAAGAGTCCTTCAATCATGCTCGTCATGAAGACGGGAATCCCGAGACGATTCCGAACCTCCGCGCACTCAGAGAAGCTGTCATCGATCAGAATGGCGCTCGTGTCCTTTATGAACTGGCTCTTCTTCTCACCTGTCTTGACTTCGCAGATTTCGTCAAACAAGGACTGCAGCCTGAACTTCGCCAGGTACTCGCGCACCTCTCCGCCGTGGCGGGTCAAAAGAACAAGCGTTTTCCCCCTGTTCAGTTCCTGATACAGAAGCCTAACCAAGTCCGGATTGACCTGGGCTTTAACAACAAGGGTATCGTCCAGGTCGACATAGACGGTCCGGTACGAAACGTCATGACGATAGCGATTCTCCAGAGCTCGATCTACTTCGATGCGGTAGGCCGTTTGTGGGATTTCAACCGGGATCCTCTCGTTTTCATAAAGACTCAACAAGGGGAGGTTCACGCCGGAGACGCGACTCAGGCAAGAGGTTCCTCCGATCCTTGGCGCAACCTCCAGCAGGCAAAGTCGGCCCTGCGCATCCTCTTTGAGCTGGAAGAACCATGCTCCGTGAAATTCCAGCTCTTCATTGATCCTGGCGGCATATTCCTGGAATCGCGAATCTTCAGTGAATGCAGACCTCATCGCAATTCCATTGCGGATTCGTTGGCGCTCCCGGCCCCGCGCGTAAAGAAGGCCGCGCTCCCGGTCGGAAAAGCAGTCGACGGTGAACTCCCGCCCAGGAAGAAACTCAAATATGATGCGGTCGGGATCCCTGTGCAGCAGCATCTCCAGTTCGGCCCTGTCTATCGCAATCTCAGTACGCTGGGATCCCTGCCCCCGGTCCGGCTTGAGGAAGACCGGGTAGCGATCCACGTCATTCGGTGTCTTATAAATCCTCGGAGTGGGCAGGCGGTTCCCAAGGCGATGGATCGTCGTGCTTTTAAAGCGCGCAACTTTGCAAGTGCTTTCGGGAGAGGCAACGATCCTGGCTCGGAGGCTTCTGGCATTCTCTGAAAGTGCCAGCAGCACGTCATCGTGAGCGGGGAAGATGTGCGTGATCTGGTTTTCATCGACCACCCTTTGGAGTACAGGAAGCCAGCCCTCTTCAAGTACTGAAGGAACGCAGAAATGCCGCGCGAACACCAACGAGGCATGCGCCTTGCTGCTGTTGCTCGCAGAATAAAGATCCACCTCTTTCAACCAGGCCAGCGAACGGCGCAACTCCAGTCCAATCTCTGTATCGCCGGGCATAATCAGAACCCGCCATATCTTCGGCGGCATGGCAAACCTCCGAATTCCATTTCACTGATGGTTGAGGCTCTCCTCTAGCGCATGCGGTCTGGAGCCACGGCAAGCGGGGGCTCCTCATAATTCATTGGCTGGAGGGGGCCTTCAGTACTCCACTCAAGAATCGGCTGAACGATTCCCGGTTCACGCCCCATCCATGCTGTTTCTCGTTGGGCAGTGTCCATGACGTTGAAAGAAGCGACGTCCTCCTTCCAATAGGTTGCCAGGCTTTCGTTCTCCACGATGAACAATTTGAGGGAATATCCCCCGCTGTTCAACAGATTGCCGGGTATTCTGCAAACCGCGCGATAGATTCCCGCAGAGTGAACTCTCGGTTTGTTGCCGCTGGTCAGAACCGTGATTCCCTGGTCGTTCAGCAGATGGTAAGTGATGTGCAGCAGGGAATTGGTTGCATCGACCGTGTACTCTGTTTCGATTCGAATCTCCGTTTGCATCGAAAGCAATGTGGATCCGGGGTCATGGGCGTCCGTGACGGAGATGCGCCGGATCCGCATGATGCTGTTGCCCGGCGCGCTCGCGGGATCGTCCCAGGTGACCGTCTGATTCGACTCCATGCTCTGGGACAGATAACTTGCAATCACCGACGCTGCGGGTCCCGCGTCCTTCACCCGCCCCCGTTCCAGCAATACCGCCTGCTCGCATAGAGACTGGATGGCAACCATGTTGTGGCTCACGAACAGCACAGTCCTGCCCGTGCCGCTCGCCACATCCTGCATCTTGCTCATGCATTTTTTCTGGAACTCGGCGTCGCCGACGGCGAGGACCTCGTCCACGACGAGAATCTCGGGTTCCATGTGAGCGGCGACGGCAAATGCCAGCCGCACGTACATGCCGCTGCTGTAACGCTTGACGGGGGTGTCGAGGAACTTCTCCACGCCGGCGAAGGCGACGATTTCGTCGAACTTGCGGCGAATCTCAGCATGGCTCATGCCGACGATGGATCCGTTGAGGAAGATGTTCTCGCGGCCGGTCAATTCCGGGTGGAAACCAGTACCGACCTCGAGCAGGCTGGCCACCCTGCCACGAAGAGTCACACGACCTTCGGATGGGACGGTGATGCGGCTGAGGACTTTGAGCAGGGTGCTTTTGCCAGCACCATTGCGTCCGATGATGCCCAGCGCGCGGCCGCGCTGGAGTTCAAAGGAAACATCGCGGAGGGCCCAAAACTCCTCGCGGGTTTTCGTCTTCGCGNNGGTTTCGGGTCCGCGCCGGTTCCAGCCGGTCACCAGGTTGCGGGCCTTCTGGGTGATGGTCTCGCGCAGGCTCTTATAGTTTGAACGTTGCCGTTGCTGCTGGTGCTGGATGGCGTACTTCTTGCCGAGATTTTCGACCGAAATAATGACGTCAGACATAGGCGAACGGGACCCTGTGAACCGCCTGGACCAACCTGGGGAGCGGACTTGCGTGGCGCCGGCCGCGCCTCATCAGGAACGGTCGGCTGTCGATGGTGATGGGGTCGGCCGCGGGCCGCTCAGATGACGTCAGCAAAGCTCCGCTCCATTTTGCGGAAATACCAGATGCCGCTGATGTACAGGAAAACGGTGACCAGAATCGAATTCACCAGATTGGGCCACCAGATGAGGCCCTGACCGCGCAGGAGCGACCAGCGGAAGCCGTCGATCACGCCCACCGCCGGGTTCAGGGAAAAGAGCAGCCGCCACTTGCCGGGAACGACGCTGCTGCTGAAGCCAACGGGGGAAACGTAGAGTCCGAACTGGACGACAAAGGGGATAATGTACCGAAAATCGCGGTACTCGACGTTGAGAGCGCAGAGCCACAAGCCGGAGCCGATGGAGGCTGCAAAGGCTAGCAGGATGAAGGCCGGCAGTGCGATCAGATGCCAGTCCGGCGAAAACCGGTAAATGGCCATCATGATGGCCATGAGGCCGAGGGTGATGGCGAAGTCGACGAAGCTGGTGATGACCGAGCTGGCGGGCACGATCAGGCGGGGGAAATAGATTTTGGAAACCAGGTTGGAATTTTGGACCATGCTTTCGCTGGACGCAGTCATTGAGCCTGAGATGAACTGCCAGGGAAGCATACCGGCCATGACCAGCAGCGCGTAGGGAACAGCGGCGGGCGCATGGAGTTTGGCGATCCGGCTGAAGAGGATGGTGAAAATCACCATGGTGAGGAGCGGACGCACCACGCTCCAGGCAATTCCCATGATCGTCTGCTTATAGCGGACGAGAATGTCGCGCCAGGCGAGGAAGTAAAAGAGCTCGCGGTAGCGCCACAGGTCGCGCCAGTAGTTTTTCTCGGCACGCCCAGCTTCGATAATCAATTCAGTCATTTGTGCGAATGAGGGTTTTCCCGCGTGCGCTACGGACGGCACCGGAACACGATGGTCCCGTAAAGCCGACTGGAATGCGGACTGGTATTTAGCCTACCAGATAATACGGCCCTTGTTGCGGTAGAGGATTCTCTTGCTGCGGAGGTAGATGCGGGGGTGGAGGGGGATGTGGCGCATATCGAAAAGCCGGCGCGCGGCCGAGGAGGAGCGGCGTGCGCGCTGGATGTCGAGACAGATACCTTGCACCATTTCAGGTGCAACGGGGGCGACGCTATAATCTGCTGAAGTGGCCAATGTAGTTGTGATCTCAAGCGCTGGCGCTGGTCCGTTCGCCCCCTGGAGGCACGGCACCACTCTGCTGCTCCGTCACAGCGCAGAACTGGATGCTTTCGGGCAACACGAGTAAAGCTTCGGGCGGTTTGCTCAAGGGGTATTGAATGAGTGAACAGATCTGGTCGTGTGATTACTAAAGTTGCGCCTACTTTCGTTATCTTGCGGAATTACGACCCCGCTCGCTACAACTGAACACACTTACAACGCAGATCTGGGGAACGGGGCTGATGGCTGGCAGGCGACTGCATCCGCAGCCCCAATTTTTTGTTTCGTTTATCACGGGATTCCCCTTCATCCTCATCAACCCTGCGAACTGGATGCGCATCGTAGTTACTGGGCCAGGCGCACGCCTGGGCAGGGGTCATAAAGTTCTGGCGCGGATCCGGCCCACAGCGTTCACGGCTCACGGCCGGTGATTGCCCGCGCGGATCGCTGGGGTTTGCGTGGGGTTCATCGAATTGCTGTACCATAGCGGATGTCCCACGGATCATCTTTCTTACGGGAGAAATCAAACAAATGAAAAGACTTGCAGTTCTATGCACGCTACTTTGCACGTTTGTCCTGACGGTTCCGGGCTTTGCCCAGGACAAGGCGAAGATCGACGCGCGTCTGGACGCGGCACGCGACGTTCTGAACCAGATCATGGCCACCCCCGACAAGCAGATTCCCGATTCGATCCTGCGCCAGGCGACGTGCGTGGGTGTGGTGCCGGGCATGCTGAAGGGTGCGTTCGTTTTTGGCGCCGAATACGGCCAGGGAGTCGTCACCTGCCGCAGCCCCCGCGGGTGGAGCGCGCCGGTATTTATCCGGATGGAGGGCGGTTCCTGGGGCTTCCAGATCGGCGGACAGGGAACGGATCTGGTTCTGGTAGCCGTCAATGACAAGGGATTCCAGGACCTGCTGCACAGCAAGTTCAAGATTGGCGGCGATGCGTCGGCTGCGGCGGGCCCGGTGGGACGCAATGCGCAGGCTTCGACGAACTGGAGACTGCAGTCGGAGCTGCTGACCTGGTCGAGGAGCAAGGGGCTGTTTGCCGGGGTTGACCTGAGCGGAGTTGCGGTGAGCCAGAATCACGCCGACACGGACCTTTTCTACGGCGCGCCGGAGCGGTTTGAGACGGTTCTGCGCGGCGACGTGCCGGTACCCCCGGATGCGAAGCCGTTTGTGCGCACGGTGGTGAAGTATTTCCACGCCGCCAACGAGTAATTGTTAATTGTGCGGGCCATGGGAGCGGGATGGGCGGAAGCCCCGTTCGTCCTGCTCGGCCCATTCTGAGTATTCTCCTCGCGAAGCCCGCCCTGGCCAGACTTCTCCGGCCGTTGCATCCCTCGACCGGCCATTTACACTGGCTTTTCGCCGAATCGATGCGAGAAGCTCTGGAATATGCGTTTGCCTGGACACTGCTGCGGCTGATGGGAGCCCTGCCGCGGCGAATGGCGCGGAGCGCGGGCGCCGGACTGGGAGCGGTGGCCTGGTGGGTGCTGCCGCATCTGAAGCGCACCGGAATGCGCAATCTGGAGCTGGCGTACCCGGAGATGCCTGCGGCGGAGCGCGCGTCGATCCTGCGGCGGGTCTATCGTCATCTCGGCTGGCAGTTGGGCGAATTCTGCCACATGCCGCGCTACACGCGAGAGAACACGCGGGACCTGATCCGCTATGAGGGCCTCGAACACTACCTGACAGCGCAGGAGAGAGGCCAGGGTGTCCTGATCGTCACCGGCCACCTGGGGGCGTGGGAGCTTTCCAGTTTCTGGCATTCGCTGATGGGGCATCCCATGGCGATGGTGATCCGGCGGCTCGACAATGCGCGGGTGGATCGACTGGTGAACGAGATTCGCTGCCAGCACGGCAATCGCGTTCTGCACAAAGACGATTTCGCCCGGGGGCTGCTGGCGGCGATGAAGCGCGGGGAGACGATCGGGATTCTGATGGACACGAACATGACGCCGCCGCAGGGGGTGTTCGTGCCGTTCTTTGGGTTTGCGGCGTGCACGGCGTCGGGACTGGCGCGCGTGGCGCTGCGTACGAGAGCGGCGGTTCTACCGGGATTTCTGGTTTGGGAAGCCCGGGAAGGAAAATACGTTTTGCGTTTTGGGCGCGAGATTCCGCTGGTCGAGAGCGGCGACGACGAGCGGGATGTGGTGGAAAACACGGCACGATTCACGGCTGCCATCGAGCGGTTTGTTCGCCGCTATCCTGACCAGTGGCTATGGGTGCACCGGCGGTGGAAGACGCGGCCGGAGGGCGAGGCGCCGCTCTACTGAAATGGCCATAAACAAGACAGGAACCAGGGGCGTGCTGACCGCAATCGGAGCACCCCCGGGGGGATTTCCGGTGTTCTGCTGATGTCGCGACCTGTGCCGATAAGCCCGTTTGGAACGGACAGGGAATTCCGGGACAGGCGGGTTGCGAATGCGGAACCAGGCTGAGGGCACCGGCGCGAGGGACGGATCGCCCGGTCCGGCGCGAGGGCAGGAGGCGGCGTTGACGTGCGCGCCCGCCATGCGGGCCGGCCAGGATTCTGCTGGCAGGCAATTGCCGTGCTTGTCGGTGGGCGGATGGCTGAGGATGTGGACACGGGGCGATTCGAGGCCGAGGTTCGCGGATCTCCCGGTCCGGTGCCGGATCGTGCTGATGTTCCTGTCCATCGGTGTTTTGGGGATGGTGGTTGAATTCAGCGTTCTCGTGCTTTACCAGCGTCACACGCTGCAGATGGAGGTGGTGCGAGAAGGCGGCACAACGGTTGGGTGGCTGGCCGCAAACGCGGCTCCTGCCGTCTCGGCGGGGGATCGCAGTGCGGCGGAGACGGCGCTGGGCGCGCTGTCCATCGAAGATCAGGTGATGGCGGCCACGCTGTACGACGGCGGCGGCAGGGTTCTCGCGGAATACCGGCGCGCGGGCGAGGGCGCGGCGAACCCGGCCTGGACACCGCTGGCCGATGGTGGGCGCTTCAACGGCCATATACTCACGCTCTCGGACGGGGTTTTTCTCAGGGGCCAGAGAGTCGGTTCCGTGGCCCTGGTCTACGACGTCGCGACCGCGCAGGCAAGACTGCACCGGCACTTTCGCGTGGCTTTGTGGCTGCTCCTGTTATCGGTTGTCATCAGGGTCATCGTGGTGATGCGTCTGTCGCGCATGGTCACCGATCCGCTGGGCTATCTGGCGAACGTGGCGCACAGCATTTCGCTGGGGCGCGACTACTCGGTGCGGGCGGAGCGGCGCACGGGCGGCGAAATCGGGGTGCTGATCGATGCGTTCAACGAAATGCTGGCGCAGATCGAGAAGCACGACCGGGCACGGCGGGCGGCCGAGACAGGACTGCGGGAGAGCGAGGAGCGGTATGCGATTGCCGCCCGGGGGTCCAGCGACGGTTTGTGGGACTGGAGGATGGAAACGGGCCAGGTGTATTTCTCCGCGCGCATGAATGCCATGGTGGGCGAGCCTGAAGTGGAGCGATGGGGAAGCCCGGAAGAATTGTTCGACAGGATTCATCCGGCGGATCGGGAGCGGGTGCATGCGGAGTTCGCCGCATTCCGTACGTCGGGCCCCGCGGCGTTCGAGATCGAATGCCGGATGAAGCACAGCCATGGCGGTTATCTGTGGGTGCTGGCGCGGGGGACGGCAGTGCGGGATGAGCATGGCCAGATTGTGCGCACAGCGGGATCGGTGAACGACATCACCAGAAGAAAAACCAGGGATCCGATCACCGGGTTGCGCAACCGGCTTTTTTTTCTGGATCGTCTGCAGGCGGCGGTGGAGGCCGCGCAGCGCGACGCAAGCCGTTACGCAGTGCTCATTCTCAATCTGGACCACTTCAGGATGGTGAACGACGGCCTGGGGCGCCCGGCGAGCGACGAGCTGCTGAAGCAGGTGGCGGGGCGGCTGCGCTCCATGGTGCGAGCCAGTGGGCGGGAGGTAGCGGTGGCGCGAACCGGTGAAGACGAATTCGGCATGCTGCTGACCGGGCTGCGGCAAACCTGCGACGCCGAGAGCGTGGCCAGAGACACGCTGAAGCTGCTGCGGGAGCCGTATTACATCGAAGGCCGGCGAGTCCCGGTGGGAGGCAGTATGGGAATCGCGTTTGGGTCGCCGTCCGATGGGCCCGAGGAACTGCTGCGCAACGCCGAAACGGCAATGTACGACGCTTCGACGAAGGAGAACGGCAAGTTCGCCATCTTCAACCCGAGCATGCGCGAGCGGGCAACGGCGCGGCTGGACGTGGTGATGGGATTGCGTCGCGCGATCGAGGCCAACCAGCTGCGGCTGCGTTTTCAGCCGCTGGTGTCACTGCGGGAGCGGCGGATTATCGGATTCGAATCGCTGGTGCGCTGGCAGCATCCGGATCGCGGCCTGCTGCAGCCGGTGGAATTCATTCCCGTCGCCGAGGAATCGGACCTGATCCTCGAGGTTGGAGAATGGGTGCTGCGCGAATCGTGCCGGCAGATGGCGGAATGGCAGGAGCGGCTGGCGCCGGACCCGCCGCTGACCATCGGGGTGAACGTCGCCGCGCGGCAGATGAACGATCCGGGATTTGCGGAACTGGTGAGGCGGGTGCTGGCGGAGACGGGAATGGCCGCGAAGCGCCTGCGGCTGGAAGTGACAGAGACCTCTCTGGCCACCGACTCCGGACAAGTTCTGGCCACACTGCGAGCGCTGAAGCGGATGGATATCTCCATGGTGATCGACGACTTTGGCACCGGTTATTCATCCCTGAGTTATCTGCAGCGGCTACCGTTCAATACTCTGAAGATCGACCGCTCCTTCACACGCGAGTTGGGGGCGGGCGACGGATCGCCGGAGATCGTGCGCACGATTATCCAGCTTGCCCGCACCTTGAAGCTGAAAGTCGTGGCCGAAGGAGTGGAGACGGCGGATCAGGTAACCCGGCTCACGGCGCTTGGGTGCGATCTTCTCCAGGGATTTTATTTCGGGAAGCCCGCGGATGTGGAGCACACAGAAGCCATGATTCGGGACCGCGATGCCCTCCATCCTGTGTTTCCTTATGGCGAGGAGGGGGATTACCACACGGACGAGGAGAATTCCAGCAGAGCCGCACAGCCAGCATGGTTGGTGGATCAGTCCAATTAATCGGCAGCCGCGGGCTTCGACGGCGGTTGCGTTTGCGTGCGTTGGGACGCGGCCTGGAGCTCACCTGGGTGTGTTTCCACGCCATCGCGGTCGGTCCATCCCGGCAAAACCTGGCTGCCGTAGATGAGGCGGACGCCGTAGGTGAAGGTGAAGTAACTCCAGACCCACTGCGAGAGCACGGCGAGCCGGTTGCGGAAGCCGATGAGGAAGTAGATGTGGACGACCAGCCAGGTGATCCACGCGGGAAAGCCGCTCCAGCGCGCCTTGAAGGGCCACTCGACTTTAGCCACAGCGGAGAGGCGGCCGATGGTGGCCATATCGCCCTTGTCGAAATAGTGAAATGGCTTGCGGGGCTGGTGGTTCAGGTCGGCGGCAATCATGCGGGCGACGTGATCGCCCATCTGCATGGCGGGCTGGGCGACGCCGGGGACCTGGTGGCCGTCCTGCTCGAAGTGGGCCAGATCGCCGCAGATGAAGATTTCCCGATGGCCTTCGGGGTTGAGGGTGCTGTTCACGAGCACGCATCCGCGTTTGTCAGTGGGCACGCCCAGCAGCTTGCCGAGCGGAGAAGCCTGCACACCCGCGGCCCACAGCGTGACTGCGGCATCGATGCGCTGGCCGCCGGCGATGACGTAACCGGGCTGCACATCGGTGACACGCAAATTGAGGTGGACTTCGACGCCGAGCGCCCGTAGCTGCTCCTCGGCTTTGATGGACAGCTCTTCGGGGTAGGTGGAGAGAACGTGCTTCTCGCCCTCGATGAGGATCACGCGCGAGGTGGCCGGGTCGATGTGGCGGAAGTCGTGGCGCATGAAGCGGCGGGTGATGTCGCAGATGGCTCCGGCCAGCTCGACGCCGGTGGGGCCGCCGCCGATGACGACGAAATTGAGCGGAGGGTGGGAGCCGGTCTCCAGCATTTCCCGCTCGGCCAACTCGAAGGCGAGAAGGACGCGGCGGCGAATCTCGATGGCATCCTCGATGGTCTTCAGGCCGGGGGCGAGGGGTTCCCACTGGTCGTGGCCGAGGTAGGAGTGGGTGGCGCCTGTGGCCAGCATGAGGTAGTCGTACGCGATTTCGGCTCCGCTGCGGAAGCGGACGCGACGGCCTTCGAGGTCGAAGGCGACGGCTTCGTCCATGAGGACTTCGGTGTTGGCGTTGTGGCGCAGGATGGTGCGGACGGGCGAAGCGATCTCGGCCGGAGAAAGAACCGCCAGCGCCACCTGATAGAGGAGCGGCTGGAACGTGAAGTGATTGCGGCGGTCGACCACAGTGACGTCCACCGGCAACTTCGCCAGCGCTTCGGCGGCGTGGGTTCCGGCAAAGCCTGCGCCGAGGATCATGACGCGCGGGCGGCGATGGGTCTGCTCTGTGACCATTGCGGTTCCTCCAGCCCCTACAGGAGGGATGCGCCACGGGGTCGAAACGATGGAAATCAGTTGTGGGCCGGAAGGTTTTCGGGTCAGCCGAAGCGGGCGCGGCCGACGGTGCGGCGAAAATCTTCACCGTGCATTTCGACCACGACGCACATTTCGGCGAGGCGCGAGCGCATGCGCTCACCGATGCGGTCGCCGAGGGTCTCGTCGCGCATGACGCGCCCGGCGCCGTTGCTGCCGCTGGAGCCGCCCGGGGCGAGGTCGGCGTAGTTGGTGGTGATGATGGTAGTGCGCTTGTCGTTGTAGCGCGTGTTGAGGATGAGAGCGACGGTGTCCCAGACCCAGTCGGTGGGTTTGGAGGCGCCGAGCTCATCGAGGACGAGCACCTCGGCGTCGAAGACCGGCTGGAGGATCTCCATCTCCGTGGTGGCGACCTGGGGGTTGTAGGAGTGCTGGATCTCCTTGAGCAGCTCGCGGTAATCACAGAAAAAGCCATGGATGCCTTTTTCGACGATGAGCGCCTGCAGAATGCCGACGGCAAGATGGGTTTTGCCAACGCCGATGTCGCCTGTAAGCAGCAGACCGCGGCCGCCCGTGGTGACGGGATAGTCATCGACGAAGCGGCGGGCCATGATATTTGCCCCAGCCAGTGAGCTGTTCGCTCCGGAATAGTTCGGCTCGAAGCTGTCGAGCGTGCAGTGCTCGTAGCGGGTGGGGATGGAGGCGCGGGTGAGCAGGCGGGCGACGCGCTGCTCGGTCTGGCAGAGGCAGGTTTCGATGGTGGCGCCGCCGCCTGGGGAGGGAATGACCTTCACTCCCAACCCGCCGCATCTGAGGCAAACTGTTGGCATCGGAAGTCTCAGTATCGCAGGTTAGGCGGGGTGGAAAAGAGGGCGGGAGTGTGGGTTCCCGGGGATGGAGGATTTGATGGCACCCATTGCGCAACAAAGCCGCAATGTTTCCGGTCTAATATTCAAAGTTTGGGGGCCAGGTCATGAGTCAATTGCAGTCGACGATGCGTTGGATTGTGCTGGCAGCAGCGATGGTTCCGGTTTCGTGCGGCACCGGGGCGAACATGATGCCGAATCGACAGCTTCAATCGATCACGATTAGTCCCGCGACCGCAAGCGCTCAGGGGCAGCCGGCGCAGTTCACCGCGACGGGGCACTGGAGCGCGTCTCCTGTGATGGTGACGCCGCAGGTGGCCAACTGGGGAGCGTGCGTGCAGCAGGTTTCGGGCAATACCGTGATGCAGTCGGCGACGACCGAGGTGACGGTTTCCTCCAGCGGACTGGCGCAGTGCGCGAGCGGCGCAAAGGGCACCTTTACCGTGTTTGCTTACGATCCTCCGCTGGGATCGACCGGCGCCAACTGCGATGCGATTAGCGTATGCGGAGGCGGGTGCACAATTTCGGGGACGGCGCAGCTGACCTGCCCGTAAACCGATCCGCGCAGCTTTGCTGGTTTATCAGGGGTTGGAACGTAATCTTTCGGGGCGCGCCCAACCAATATATGATGAGGAATCGGATGGACTGATTTTCCGCATCCGGCCCACCCACGGTCACCTCAGATTCATGTTCAGCGAGTTGAGCAGCGAACAGGGAACGTGTGTGCCGTGACGCCGGGATCAGAGGAAGACGAAAGCAGGGAATCCGGTGACCCAGGCAAAGTCGGCAGTGGTGGTGGGCGCCCAGTGGGGCGATGAAGGCAAGGGCAAGATCGTCGATGTGCTGAGCGAGCGCTTCTCGGTGGTGGCGCGCTATGCGGGAGGGCACAACGCCGGCCACACGGTGGTCATCAACGGGGAGAAATTTATTCTGCAACTGGTGCCGTGCGGCGTGCTGCGGCCGGGCTGCCGCGGGGTGATCGGGAACGGCGTGGTGCTGGACCCGATGGCGTTCCTGAAGGAGACGGGGCGGCTGCGGGATCTGGGCATCGATGTGGACAGCCGGCTGTTTGTCTCGAACCGGGCGCAGGTGATCCTGCCGTACCACCGCATGATCGAGCTGGCGGCGGAGAGCGCGCCGGGGCGGCAGAAGATCGGCACGACGAGCCGTGGGATCGGGCCCGCCTACGAAGACAAGATGGCGCGCAACGGGCTGCGGGTGGTGGATCTGCTGAACACGGATCTGCTGAAGACGCACATCGAGAACGCCTGCCGGGAGAAAAACGCGATTGCGCATGCGCTTTTCGGCACGGAGCCGCTGGATCCCGCGCAGATGTACGAGGAATATGCGGCGGCAGCGGAGAAGATTCGGCCGTTCGTTACGGATACGGCGCTGCTGCTGAACCGGGCGCTGCGCGAAGGGCACAGCCTGATGTTCGAGGGGGCCCAGGGCACGATGCTGGATATCGACCACGGGACGTATCCGTTTGTCACATCGTCGTCGTCGTCGGCCGGGGGCGCCTCGACCGGGACGGGCGTCGGACCCACGCTCATCGGCACGGTGATCGCCGTGACCAAGGCCTATGTGACGCGGGTCGGCGAGGGGCCGTTCCCGACGGAGATCAACGACAGCGCCGGCGAGGAGCTGCGCAAGCGCGGGCAGGAGTTTGGAGCGGTGACGGGGCGGCCACGGCGTTGCGGCTGGCTCGATTTGCCGCTGCTGCGGTATTCGAACGAGATCAACGGGACCGAGTGGCTGGTGATCACCAAGCTCGACGTGCTCGACAACCTGGACTGGATCCCGGTATGCACGGCCTACGAGGTGGACGGCAAACCGTGCGAGACGATGCCGGCAGACATCCGCGGGATCGAGGCAATCCGGCCCGTGTACACTCGGCTGAAGGGATGGAAGACGTCGACAGAAGGGGTCCGGAGTTTCGAAGAACTTCCCAAAGCGGCGCAGGAGTATCTGCGTTTCATGGAAAAGGAATCGGGCGCGAAGATCGGCATCGTTTCCACGGGGCCGGATCGGGACCAGACCCTCGAGTTACCGGAATTCCGCGCAGCGATGCAGCGGATTGCAGGAAGATAGCCGTCTCATAGTTCAGTTCAGCAAAGGCCGAAGGCAACGATGATCAGCTTTACTGTTCGCATGAAATTCCGCAGCGACGACCGGACGCGGGTGGCCGAACTGCTGACCGCGCTGGCGAAGGCGTCGCGCCAGGAACCCGGCTGCGTGAGTTACATTCCGCACACGGTCGACGGCGAACCTGACACGGTTGTGATTTATGAGCAATACGCCGATCAGAAGGCGGTGGAGGCGCATCGATCCTCGCAGCATTTCAGGGATTGGGTTGTCGGAGGCCTTTACCAGATGATGCTCGATCGCCAGATGGAGAACCTGGTCTCGATCCCGTGATCCGGGATGCAATCATCCGACGCTTTGGCGCGTCTGAGAGAGCAGGGACAGGCTCGGATGAGGAAAACGCGAGCGGAATCGCTCCCCGCCCCATATGACCTTCCGGGACCCAATGCGCGCACTTCGGCAAATCTTTTTTGACGCGCCGCGGCGACACGGGCTAACATCCGGTACGACCATGCGCCGCCACCCGGCTTCTGCCCTGTGCCGGAATCCCGTACCGCAAGCAGTCGCCACGCTCCTGCTGCTGGCGTCATGCCACGCTGCGTGGCCGCTGCCGCGCCACGAGAAGAGCGAGATCCACAAGGAGATCGAGGCGCTGGAACAGCAGTGGCAGCAGGCCACGGTAACCAACAATATCGGGGAAATGAACCGTCTGCTGGCCGACGATTACGTCGGCATCAGTTCGAATGGGCTGGTGGAAAACAAGCAGCAGGCGCTGGCGCAGCGGAGCGCGGGGACGGTGCGCATCACCCGGCTCGACCTGACCGACACGCGGGTGCGAGTCTACGGCGATACGGCCGTCGTGACGTCGCAGGCTCAGGTGGAGGGCACGAACGGCACCAGCGACATCAGCGGGCAGTATCGCTATACACGGGTTTACAACCGGCGGCTGGGAGAGTGGAAAATTGTGAGCTTCGAGGCCAGCCGGATGCACGATTTTGACGCCAGGTCCGGCGGCAAGCACTAACACATGCGATTTCCAGCGAAGGCGGCGACGCGTTTCGACGATGCCGCATCGAAGCGACAGGCGGTTGATATACTAAGTTGCCGCGCGGTTTGGCCCGCGCACAGGAGAAAAACCCATCGATAAGCGTTCCGCGAAGCAGTTCGTCCGTATCAACGATCGTATCCGCGCCCGTGAAATTCGCGTGATCGACGAAAACGGTGAGCAGCTCGGCATCCTCCCCCCGTTTGAAGCGCTCAAGCTAGCCCGCGAGCGCGGTCTCGATCTGGTGGAAGTTTCGCCCACGGCTGTTCCCCCCGTATGCCGCATTCAGGATTACGGGAAGTTCCTTTACGAAAAAGAGAAGAGCGACCGCGCCGCGAAGAAGCGGCAGAAGGTGATCGTCGTCAAGGAAGTGAAATTCTCCGTGACCATCGACGATCACGATTACGAGACGCGGCGCAACCAGGCGATCCGGTTCCTGAAGGACGGAGACAAGGTGAAGGCATCGCTGCGGTTCAAGGGGCGGCAGATGGCGCACCGCGAGCTGGGGTATGCCATCATCAACCGGCTGATTCAAGACATCGGCGAAAACGGCATCGTGGAGTTCATGCCGCGCATGGAAGGCAACACGCTGCACGCCATTCTGGCCCCGGGTAAGAAGGAAGCGCCGAAGAAGCCGGCTGCACCGCGTCCGCAGGCTCCGCCGCAGGCACCTCTGGCGCAAACCGCGCAGTAATTCCGACTCACACAAGAAAGGCCTCCCGCTGAGGGAGGCCTTTTTGCTTTTTGCCGGTTTGGCTGAATTTCACTTCTCGCTGCTCGAAAGCGGCTATCATGCTCGGAAGCTTTCTGAGCCTTGCTCACTGTATGTCTGGCGATCCCACCAATCCGGTTCCGCTGCGCGTGGACGCAGTAGCGAAGCACTTTGGCGCGGTCACGGCGGTGGACGGTGTTTCTTTTGAAATTGCGGCGGGGGCGTGTTTTGGGCTGCTGGGGCCGAACGGCGCGGGGAAGTCGACGCTGATCCGCAGCATCGTTGGGAGGGTGCGGCTCGACTCGGGGAGCGTCAGTATCTTTGGGCATCCCGTGGGCTCCAGTGCGGCGCGCGCCGATCTGGGATGGGTGCCACAGGAGCTGGCGGTGTATCCGCTGCTAACCTGCCGCGAGAATCTCCAGGCGTTCGGACGCTACCAGGGATTGCACGGCAAGGCGCTCGATGACGCCATCGCGTGGTGTCTGGAGTGGGCAGCGCTCGCCGATCGCGCGGGATCACCGGTGAGGACGCTGTCGGGCGGCATGAAGCGGCGGCTGAACATGGCGGCAGGACTGATTCATCGGCCGCGGCTGGTGTTGCTCGACGAGCCGACGGTGGGCGTTGATCCGCAGTCGCGGAACCGCATCTTCGAGATGGTCGAAGCGCTGCGCAGCCAGGGAACCACGATCATCTACACGACGCATTACATGGAAGAGGCGGAGCGGCTCTGCGACTGGATCGCGATCATCGATCACGGCCAGATCATCGCGCAGGGAACGAAGGAGACGCTGGTGGCACGGGCATTCGGATCGCGGAGCTCGGTGACGATGCATGTTGGGGCGACACGAGTGGATTTGGCGGCGTGGGCGGCGGCGCGCGGCGGGACGGCTCAGGATTCGGTGGTGCTTTGCTCGGTCGAGAAGCCCGCTGAGATTGCCGGCCTTCTGGAAGCGGCGAGCGGAGACGGACTCGAAGTACTGGATGTGACGCTGCAGAGGCCGAATCTCGAGTCTGTTTTTCTGCAGCTGACGGGAAAGGAGCTGCGGGCGTGATCGGGACGATTCTGCAGACGAGCTTTCGGTCGCTGCGGCGGGATCGTGGCGCGTTCGTGATGTCTTTCATTCTGCCGATCGGGTTCTTTACGATTTTTGGATTTGTTTTTGGGAGCATGCGCGGTTCTTCGACGCCGCGCGTGAGCGTGCTGGTGGTCGATGAAGATCACAGTGACGCGTCGAAGAGCCTGGTGCGCGGGCTGCTGCGGGAGCCATCGCTCGATGCGATGACCCATCCCAGGGCGACGAAGGAGAATCCTGCGCCCGGCGATTACACAGCCGCGACCGCCGAGGCCGCGGTGCGCAGCGGCGACGCGCCGGCGGCACTCATCATTCCGGCTGGATTCGGGGCGCATCCGATTGCGTTCGGGCCCGGGTCGACGCAGCAGGCGAAGTTTCGTATCCTGCACGACAGCTCGGATCCGGTTGCGGCGCAGGTGGTAGCCGGGATGCTCGAGAAGACGGTGATGATCTCAATGCCGGCGACCATGGCCGCGGTGGGCTCGCAGTATTTCGATCGGGAAATTGGCGGGCTGACTCCGAAGCAGCGGCAGCAGATGGACCAGGGA
Source organism: Acidobacterium sp. (assembly GCA_003131625.1). GTDB lineage: Bacteria > Acidobacteriota > Terriglobia > Terriglobales > Acidobacteriaceae > Palsa-343. Next base: position 67,531 of record PKVY01000030.1, read on the forward strand.
CTGGCGGCACTGCGCAAAAGGCAGGATCAGCAGGATGCGCAGAGTGCTGGGACGGGGCCGTCCGCTGCGGGTCCGGCGGCGGATTCCGGAGGCCTGGTTGCTGTCGAAATCCAGGACGTGGTGGGCGAGAAGAAAAAGAGCCCGATGATTTCGTACTATGCGGCGGGCGTCGGCGTGATGTTCCTGCTGTTCACGGCGAGCGCGGCGGGCGGAAGCCTGCTGGACGAGTCGGAAAGCGGGGCGCTGGATCGGGTGCTGTCGGCGCGGGTGACGATGACGACGCTGCTCGTGGGAAAGCTGACGTACTCGGCGTTGCTGGCGTTCGCGCAGCTGACCATCATGTTTCTGTGGGCGGCGCTGGTGTTTCATCTCGATTTCTTCACGCATATTCCGGGATTCCTGGTGATGACGGCGATCACGTCGTTCGCGGTGGCGTCGTTCGGGATGCTGCTGGCGAGCGTGACGCGCACGAGAGGACAGCTGGGAGCGTTTTCGACGCTGATCATCCTGACCATGTCGGCGCTGGGCGGAAGCATGTTTCCGAAATTCCTGATGTCCGACGCGATGCTGAAGGTCGGCTACTTCACGTTCAATTCGTGGGCGATCTCCGGGTACCAGAAGATTTTCTGGCGGGACGAGCCGATCAGCAGCCTCGGGCCGGAGATAGCGGTGCTGGTGGGCTCGGGTGTGGTGCTGTTTGTGGTGGCGCGGTGGTTCGCGCGCAAGTGGGAGTACGTCTAGTTCAGGCGCCGAAACGGACGGCGGCGCGCGCTTTGGCTTTGGCGGCTTCTTCTTCGCGGTTCTTCGGCGGCGCGTTGGTGGCGAGCGCATGGAGCAGGCGGCTGGAGGCTGCGCTGATTTCTTCCACAGCGGCCTGGAACGCGGCTTCGTTGGACTGCGAGGGCTTGTTAAAGCCGGTGATCTTGCGGACGAACTGGAGCGAGGCGGCTCGGATTTCGTCGGGCGTAACGGGCGGCTCGAAATTGAAAAGGATTTTGATGTTTCGGCACATGGCGATGACCTGAGAACAGATTAGCGAAAGACGTTGAGCGAAGTTCGTTTAGCAAAGAACCTTTAGCGAAAAGCGTTTCGTGAGAAGCGAGCAAACGCCGAGAGAAAGACGTCGGGAAGTGCGTTTTAGCGAGAGGCGAAGGGCGAGCGCCGCATTTTCCTGGAACCAGGGGCGCGGAGCAAACTTTCGTGCGGAATGTACCCACCCCCCTCCCCCCTGGGACCAGCCATACGTGCGCGTTACGAATTTGATTCTGAACGGGTTCAGCACAAGGCTGACGAGAATTTGACGAGTTCGACAACATTGGCTGCTCCCTTCGTATTTGAAAATGGGCTGGTTACGAGTATGTATTTGAAAATACGTCCGATAGCACGAGCAGTTGTCAGAGCAAAGAGCATATAAGACCGCGTTCAGCGATCAGCGTTCAGAAAAGGCCGCACGGCCAGAAGGCTGAGAATTACTGGAGCAGAAAAGAGAAAGCCCCGCCGTGCGGCGAGGCTTCTTTTCTTTGCTTGATTCCGAAAAACGAAAGACTTTCTTCTTTAACCCTATAAGTTCAGAATATCAGATCCAGAGAATAAACCTGCCAAAACTCTTTGAGGGTATAAGGGCGTAAGTGGTTATAAGTCAGGGGCCATTACTTTGGTGAAGAGGTGCGGGTCTTGACAGTTTTTCTACATTTGGGGGTTTCGGAGATTTCTGGAAATTTTGGACGGGAGGGCAGGGGTTCGGTCGTGGCCGCGTGCCAGGAACTGGCACTCGGACGCGACCGAACCAAGGAAGGCGCTGCCCCACCCCAGCACGCCAACAACGGGCGTGTTGGGGACCCCGGTTGCGCGCCGCCTATTCTTGCGGCCCGGCTGAAGCCGGGCCCTGATACGAACCTCGTCGCGGCGATCCCCGGCCGTCGTTCGCTCGTGCGGGCGCGTGATTGGTGTGAGGGTCAGGAGGCAAAAGCGGCGCTTCGCGCAATCCCAGGTCTCAGAATCGAGACCTGGGCCAGCCTGCCAGTTTTGCCGTCATGCGGCGGCTGGGAATCGAGCGGGCGGCGTCCCCCGACGAGCATTTTGCGATCTTCCGCTTTGGACCGCAGAATGGGCACGCGTTCACTGTCCTGCGATAAGGCCGAGGGGTTCTGCTCCATTTCAAGCCGGGAGGGGGAGTGGATGGGTCACCCAGCCCAAGCGAAGCGGTGCGAGGGAGGAGTTCCGTTTTGGTTCCGGAGACAGTACTGAGGTGTTGGAGCCCGGCATTCAGCTAGGGCCAGCGGGCGATGTGAGCCTAAGCTTCTTGCTGTGGGGTGAACCTGGCCGGGTGCAGTAGCCTGCTGCGTTGTCTGCTGCAGACATCGTCTGGGTTTACTGCGGGACGCCGGCGGGTTCGCGGAGCCAGCCGTAGAGGGGGAACTGCTCGGCGAGCGAGAGGACCTGGCGGCGGATGCGGGCGAGGGTGGCGGAGTCGGTACTGTGCTCGAGGGCATCGGCGATCCAGCCACCGATGACGCGCATCTCGGCTTCCTTCATGCCGCGGGTGGTGAGGGCGGGCGTGCCGATGCGGATGCCGGAAGGTTTGAGCGGGGGATTCGTGTCGAAGGGGATGGCGTTTTTGTTAACGGTGATGCCGGCTTCGCCGAGAGCCGCCTCGGCTTCGCTGCCGAGCATGCCTTTGGCGTAAACGTCGACGAGCATGAGATGGGTGTCGGTCCCACCGGAGATGATGCGGTAGCCGGCGTCGGAGAGCGCGGCCGCGAGCGCTTTGGCGTTGGCGACTATTTGCGCGGCGTAGGTTTTGAAGTCGGGCTGGAGGACTTCGCGGAAAGCGACGGCTTTGGCGGCGATGATGTGCATCAGCGGTCCGCCCTGCTGGCCGGGAAAGACAGCCTTGTCGATGGCCTGCGCGAATTCCTGGCGGGAGAGGATGAGGCCGGCGCGGGGTCCGCGAAGGGTTTTGTGGGTGGTGGTGGTGACGATCTGCGCGTGCGGAACGGGCGAGGGATGGACGCCGCCGGCAACGAGTCCGGCGAAGTGGGCCATGTCGACGATGAGGATGGCGCCGGATGCGTCGGCGATCTGGCGCATGCGGGCGAAGTCAAAGAAGCGAGGATAGGCGCTGCCGCCACCGATGATGACTTTGGGATGCTCGCGGAGGGCGATCTGCTCGAGCTCGTCGTAGTCGATGGTTTCAGTATCTTTGCGGACACCGTAAGAGACGACGCGATAGAGCTTGCCGGAGAAGTTGAGCTTGTGGCCGTGGGTGAGGTGACCGCCCATGGCGAGGTCGAGGCCGAGGATGGTGTCGCCGGGCTGGAGGAGGGCGGCGTAGGCGGCGGCGTTGGCCTGGGAGCCGGAGTGAGGCTGGACGTTGGCGTGTTCGGAGCCAAAGATTTGTTTGGCGCGGTCGCGAGCCAGGTTCTCGACGACGTCGGCGTACTCGCACCCGCCGTAGTAGCGGCGTCCTGGATAGCCCTCAGCATATTTGTTGGTGAAGACGGAGCCCGCGGCTTCGAGGACAGCGCGGCTAACGAAGTTTTCCGAGGCGATCATCTCGAGGCCTTCGTGCTGGCGGCGGACTTCGGCGTCAATGGCGGCGGAGATTTCGGGATCTTCGAAGGGGAGGGTGAGGGACATGCGATCGGCCATGAAAACAGGGTACAGGGAACAGGGTGCAGGGTACAGGGCACCGGGCACAGGAACTAAAGCAGGTCCCTCCGCTCCGCGCTGCGCGCTCCGGTCGGGATGACAAGTCCTAATTAGTTGTGGGGTGGGAGTTCGTCGGGCCACTGGACGACGGCGAATTTGCCGCTGGGATCGCGCGTAAGGACGGGGGCGTAAAGGCCGAGGAGGTTGCGACGCCACCAGTCGCCGTTGAGGCTTTTTTCGTCGAGCGTCGTGAACCAGTATTGCCAGAGGACGGCTTTGATGTAGCGCGGCGGCGCCTTGGGAAAGGGATTGCCGCGGAAGAGCGAGAGGACGTCGGGGTCGCCTTCGAGCAGGCGCTCTTCGGTGAGGGGGACGATTTCGGCCTGCTGGAAATCGGTGAGCGAGGCGAACCAGAGGTTCCAGTCGAAGCGGGGCTGGTAGGGCGCGTAGAGGCCGGGCGCTTCGTTGAGGGCCTGGGGTTTGTGGAGGAAGAGGTACGGGGTCCAGTTCTCGCCGTCGTTGGAGCCCTGGAACTCGATCTCGTAGCGGCCGCGCGTCATGACGGCGAAGAGGCCGTACTGGTTGGCGATGCGGAACGGTTCGAGCGCGATGATGGGCGACGTGAAGACCGGGAGGTCGGGCCAGGGCATGCGCAGCATTTCCGCGGTGGTGTCGTAGGCGATCCAGGTGAGCAGGACGGTGGCGACGGCGATGCGTATGGCGCGGAGGTGCGCGGGGATGCCGCGCAGGTCGCGGGGGTTCGGCCGCGCCGGTTTGGAGTTTGGAGCGTGGGAACTGGGGGTGAAGCGCTCCTCGGTGGTGGCAACGACGGACAGTCGCTCCTCGGCAGCTTCAGCGGATTCGGGAGCGCTGACGTGCTCCAGCGGATCGCGCAAGCGGCCGGGAATCCAGGAGAGGAGGCTGCGGTCGTCGAGGAGGAGGATGCCGAGCACGAGGACGAGGTAGTTGAGGAAGGCGTAGTTGGCGGTGAGGATGACACCGATTTCCCAGGGCGTGACGATGCAGAAGCAGATGAGGCGGACGCGGCGAGGGAGGAAGAGCATCCAGACGATGGCGAGCTCCATGACGAGCGTGCCGCCGGCCGTGGCTACGTGGAACCAGTGCGGCAGGTGTTCGACGTACCAGCCAACAAACGTGGGCAGGGGACCGTTCTGGTNNTTGGCCTATGCCGGGGCGGATTCCTCGGGGAGCGAAGAAGAGCGCGATGAATCCGGCTTCGAGGAGCATGCCGTCGGACTGGTAGCCGGAGAAATCGCCGGCGGCGGTGACGAAGGACAGGAAGCAGACGAAGCAGAGGAAGAAGCTGAGGCGCGGCCAGACGTTGAGGAAGGCGACGATGGAGGCGATGAGACCGGTCCACACGACGACCATCATGAAGTGCGAGGTGGAGGAGAACCAGAAGAGGGTGGGCGCGTACCAGAAGCGGGTCAGGCCAGGCGCCTGGCGCTGGACGGCGGCGAGGAAGTTGGCGGCGGGCAGGATGCCGTGAGGGCCGATGAGTCCTTTGATCTGAAAGACGAGTGCGAGGAACGCGGAGAAATAGATGGCGGCGAGAGCACGGAGGAAGATCCAGCGGGGCGCAAAGCGATTGCGCGGGCCGGAGTCCGAGTCGAAGAGCCAGCGGAAGTAGTTACGGGGCGTGTGGTCCATGGCGCGGGCCGCAGGGGTTCAGGGGCTTATGCAGCGATCATACGGCGTCACGAACCCACGTCTTCAAAAACAGGGACCTGAACAGGGACATGGGCACCCATTCTGTCACCGTGAGGTTCGGGGACGGACAAAGACGCTGATCAGGGAGAGGAGAAAGATGAGGGCGATGAGAACCTGGGAGATGACGCAGTAGAGGCACCAGACCTGGAGCACGTGGGCTTCGATGTGGCTGAGGTAGAGGGCGAAGCCGAGTCCGATGAGGGAGAAGAGGACAGTGAGCCAGCGCTGGCGGAGAAAGGCGAAGAGGGCGATGGCGGCGTAGCCAACGATGCCGAGGGCGGCGACGGGGACGCCGAAGAGGACGGAGTGGCGGCTGTGGTTGACGATGCCGCAATCCCAGTGGGCGTTGATGTCGCAGGGCTGGATGCCGGTGGAGTAGTGGACGTGCAGGGCGAGGGCGGAGACGACGACGCCGGCGACGGAGAGGAGGACGATGAGGTAGCGCATGACTTTTCAGGGTACAGGGTACAGGACAGGGCGGGCACCGGGCACGGAGCACCGGGCACCGGAAAGCGTTCAGCGTTCGGGAAACGCGAGGTCCGTCGTCCCCTTCGGCTCGCTACGCTGGCTCAGGGTTCTCAGGATGACAATTTATTGGAAGAAGACGAGGAGGACGAAGAGGAAGATCCAGAAGAGGCCCATGGCGTGCCAGTACCAGGCGGTGCAGTCGACGGCGATCTGGCGCATTTCGACGCGCTTGAAGCGGAACATGGCGACGAGGGCGAAGACGAGGGCCGCAATGCCGAGCAGGAGATGGACGCCGTGGGTTCCGGTGACGAGATAGAAGAAGTGGCTGTTGGGATTGGAGGAGAAGAAGAAGCCCTGCTGGGCGAGCTGCTGCCAGGCGATCCACTGGCCGATGAGGAAGAGGCTGCCGAGGATGATGGTGGCGATCAGCCAGGGAGCGGCGCGGCGGACCGCGGGGCGGCCGAGGCCGAGCCACTCTTCCATGATGTCGATTTCGCGGAAGAGGTGGCGGCGGGCCACCTCCACGGTGAAAGCGGAGAGCAGGAGGAGGGCGGTGTTGATCCAGAGGATGGGGGGCGCCGCGAGAAAATGCCAGTCGGAGATGACGTTGTCAGTGGCGTCGATGTGGACGGAGCTTTGGCGGACGAAGAAGGCGCTGACCAGGACCGCAAAGAAGACGAAGTCGCCGGCGAGGCCGGAAAGCACGGCCATGCGATAGCGGATGAGCTGCTCGCGAGGGCCGTGACGGCGGGAGTTGTGGGAATCCCAGTTCTCGTCGCCACCGCCGCCGCCGGTGGGCCGGCGATCGAGCGGAGGCTTGCCGCCGATGCCGGGGTCTTTGCGTTCGGTTTCGACCGGATGACGGGTGAAGGTGGCGGGCATCGGGGCTCCGAACTGAGTTCTAAAAGCTTACTCCGGTTTGGCTGCGGAATAACACTCTCTTGGACGGGAGTTGCGATTAAAAAGGTTTTTCCGGCTCCCACTGGGGGTGGAAATCGTCGTTTGGCGCGGTTCCAGGGCCGTAGGCGTAGGGTTCGGAGCTGACGGTGGGATGCGGGAGGGGTGACCACTCGAGAGTGGTGGCGCGCCAGGGATTGGCGCCGGCCGGAGCGCCGCGACGGATGCTGCGGAAAACATTGAACAGAAAAATGAGCTGCGCGGTGGCGAGCAGGAAAGCCGACCAGGTGATGCCGCGCTCGACGGGAATGAGGTTCGAGAAGGACTCGACGGTTCCCGCGAGCTGGGAATAATGGCGCGGCTCGCCGGCGAGTCCGGCAAAGTGCATCGGGAAAAACGTGCCATAGGCGGCGATGAGGGAAATCCAGAAGTGGATATGGCCAAGCAGCTCATTCATGCGGCGGCCGGTGAGCAGCGGGAACCAATAGTAGATGCCGGCAAAGACGGAGAAGACTCCGGCCATGGCCATGACGAGATGGAAGTGGGCGACGACGAAGAAAGTGTTGTGGAGGTAGGCGTCAAGGGCGGGCTGGGCGAGGATGGGGCCGGTGACTCCGCCGGCAATGAAGAAGGAGAGGAAGCCGAGGGTGAAAAGCATCGGGGTCGCCAGCCGGATGCGGCCGCGAAAGAGCATGACGAGCCAGGTGAGGACTTCGGCGGAGCTGGGGACGGCGATGGCGATGGTGGTGAGTCCGAAGGCGGTTCCGGCGTAGGGGTTCATGCCGGAGACGAACATGTGGTGGCCCCAGACGCCGAGTCCCATGACGCCAATGAGGAGCGTGGCAACGACCATGAATTTATAGGCGGGGACGGGGCGGCGGGTAAAGTTGGCGAGCAGCGAGGAGGCGAGTCCCATGCCGGGCAGGATGGTGATATAGACCTCGGGGTGGCCGAAGAACCAGAAGAGATGGAGCCAGAGCATCGGGGTGCCGGAGCCATCGCGTTGGGGAATGCCGTTGACGACGGTGCCGGGTGGGAGGAAAAAGCTGGTTCCGCAATGGCGATCGGCGAGGAGCATGGATGCGGCGATGAACAGCGCGCTGAAGGCGATGATGGTGAGGCCGGAGCTGACGAGCCAGGACCAGACGGTGAGGGGCAGGCGCGTGAAGGTCATGCCGGGGCAACGGCGGACGAGGATGGTCGCGAGGAAACTGACGGAGGAGAGCACGGCGGCGAGACAGAAGAGGGTGATGGCGATGAGCCAGAGGTCCATGCCGGTGGCCTGGCCGGGACCGGCAGCGGCGATGGCGCTGAGGGGCGGATAGCTGGTCCAGCCGGCGATGGGCGCGCCTTCGGGGACGAAGAAGGCGGCGAGGAGGGTGAAGAGCGAGGCGGTGGTGATCCAGAAAGCGGCGGCGTTGAGGCGCGGGAGGGCCATACGCGTTGAGCCGATTTGTGCCGGGAGGACGAGATTGGGGAAGGCGCTTTGCGGGACGACGGTGAGGACGAAGAAGACCATCAGCGTGCCATGCATGGTGACGAGGGCGAGGTAGTCTTCGGGCTTGATGGCGCCGTGGAGGGGCAGCGCGAGGTCGGGCCAGGTGCGATGGATGCGCATCAGGAGCGAGAGCAGGGTTCCGGTGACGACGGCGATGAGGGCGAGGATGAAGTAGAGGCGCGCGAGGGCGAGGGGTTCGGTGGTGAAGATGCGTTTCATCGCGCGAGAGCCTGTTCGCGGCCCGCGAGCCACGCGTTGAATTCATCCTGCGAGACGACGCGGAGACGGGCCTGCATGCGGTAGTGGCCGAGTCCGCAGACCTGGGTGCAGAGGATGGGGTAGTCGCCGGTAGTGGCGGGCGTGAACTGGAGATGGCCGAGCATGCCGGGGATGGCGTCCTGCTTGAGGCGCATGCCGGGGATGAAGAAGCCGTGAATCACATCAAGCGATCGGAGGCGGAGATCGACGGGCTGGCCGGCGGGAAGGATGAGGATGGAGGAGACGATGTCGTCGGCGGCGTGCGGGTCGGCGGGGTCGAGGCCGAGGGGATTGCCGGTGGGCGCGCTGACGAGGGTGGGGCGGGTTGCGCCGTAGATGCCGTCGGCACCGGGATAGCGGAAGTACCAATCGAACTGGACGCCGGTGACCTCGACTTCGATGGGGTGAGCGGCGGGGTTTTGTTCGCGTCCGGCGGCCCAGAGGCGGTGACTGCTGACGAGCATCCAGAAGTAGAGGGCGGTGATGGCGAGCAGCGGGAGAATGTGGGCGAGGACATAGGTGCGGTGAGGGTGGGCGTCTTCCGGTTGAGTGGGGCGTGCGCGCATCCGCACGATCAGCGCAAGCACGATGAGGATCTGCGCGGCGACGAAGAGCCAGAAGACGATGTTGAGGTTCCAGCGCAGGAGTTGGTCGAGGGCTGAGCCGTGGAGCGCGCCGTTGGGTGGGAGGAAGTTCATGAGAACAGCCTGTAGCCGGTAGTGGTTTTTTCAGGCTACCAGCTACAGGCTACGGGCTACCGGCTGCGGCGCACGAGGTCGACGAAGCGCTGGTGGACGCGGCGGTCGGAGGAGAGCTCGGGATGAAACGTTGCAGCCATGATGTGGCCCTGCTCAACGAGGACGGGGAAGCCGTCGCGGGTGGCGAGGACCTGGACGCCGTCACCGGTTTTCACGATGCGGGGCGCGCGGATGTAGACCATTTCAAGCGGGCCGCCGGGGAGCTGCGTTTCGCTGGTCTGGATGGCGGAGTCGATCTGGCGGCCGTATGCATTGCGCTCGACGGTGGCGTGCAGCACGCCGAGACTTTGCTGCGGCGGGTGCGTGACTTCGGTAGCGAGGAGGATGCATCCGGCGCAGGTGCCGAAGGTGGGTTTGGTGCGGACGAAGTCCTTGAGGGCGGCGAGGAAGCCGTCGCGCTCGAGAAATTTCAAGAAGGTGGTCGATTCGCCGCCGGGGATGATGAGGCCGTCGATGGCGGCGAGTTGCTCGGGTTTGCGGATGAGGACGGGTTCGGCACCGGCTTCGCGGAGGGCCTGGGCGTGGGCGTCGTAGTCGCCCTGGATGGCGAGGACGCCGATCTTTGGAGCCGTTGTGGTGTGTCCTTCTGCTGCGCTCGACAATTCTGCTGATCTTTCTTCAACCAAGCGTAAGACGTTCAGAAATGAAAGGCGCGCCGGAATCTCCAGCGCGCCAGTTTCTTAGCGGCGGAGCCACGCCCGCCGGGACGGCCAGCCTACCAGCCGCGGGTTTGGAGCAGCTGATTCTCTTCGAGCGCCGCCGCCGCCAGGCCTTTCATGGTGCCTGTGACCTGCTCGGATGCCTCTGCCAGAATCTTTGGGTCGTTGTAATGCGTGGTGGCGATGACGATCGCCTTCGCGCGGGATACGGCTTCTTCGCGTTCCTTTGGATCTTTCTCGACGTCAAGCGGCGTAGCGCGCTCCTTCATGAAGATTCCGGAGCCTACGAAGATGGCCTCAGCGCCGAGCTGCATCATGAGGGCCGCGTCGGCCGGCGTTGCGATACCGCCAGCGGAGAAGTTGGGGACGGGGAGCTTGCCCGCCTGTGCGACCATGCGAACCAGCTCATAGGGTGCCTGATGTTCTTTGGCTGCGGCGTAGAGTTCCTGATCCGAAAGAACGGTGAGGGCCTTCATCTCCTTCGTGATCTGGCGCATGTGCCGCACCGCATGCACCACGTCGCCAGTGCCGGCTTCGCCCTTGGTGCGGATCATGGCCGCGCCTTCGGCGATGCGGCGGAGAGCTTCTCCCAGGTTGCGCGCGCCACACACAAACGGCGTGGTGAAGGCGTGCTTGTCGATGTGGTGCGCTTCATCGGCAGGCGTGAGCACTTCACTCTCGTCGATGAAGTCGACGCCGAGCTGCTGCAGAATCTGCGCTTCGGCGAAGTGACCGATACGGGCCTTGGCCATGACTGGAATCGAAACGGCGCTGATGATTTCCTTAATGAGCTTCGGGCTGGCCATGCGGGCAACGCCGCCCTCGGCGCGGATCATGGCGGGCACGCGCTCCAGAGCCATGACGGAAACGGCGCCGGCTTCCTCGGCGATGCGGGCCTGCTCCACGTTCATCACGTCCATGATGACGCCGCCCTTGAGCATCTCGGCGAGGCCGACCTTGAGGCGCAGCGTGGTGGGCGAATTGGGGGCGTGATGACCGTTGCCGCTGTGGACGTCTGCCATTGGGTCTCCTCGATCCGCTGCACGTGATTCGCCGCACAGAATTGACGCGGGTGAGAGCGGATGTGGTCTGAAACTCTATTTTAACAAGCTTTGTCCAGGAGCTCGGGCACCGGGTACCGAGCACCGGGCTCAGGGTTCAGTTGTTGGAACGGGCTTTTGTGAGGATGTCGGGAGTGACGGTGACGAAGACGGCTTTAGCGGTGGCGAGGATTTGGCCGGTAGCGTCGGCGAGCTGGGCTTCGGTGTGGTTGGCGCGGCCGTGGGTGTCAAGATGACGGGCGGTGAGGGTGAGCTGCTGGCCGAGGGGGACGGGGCGGAGGTACTGGACTTCAAGATTGCGGGTCATGGCGAGGATGCCGCGGGCGCGGTTGGATTTGCTCATGGCTTCGTCGAGGAGGGTGGCGATGATGCCGCCGTGGGCGTGGCCGGGAGGTCCGGCAAAGCGGCGGGCGAGGCGGAAGTGGCAGACGACGTTTTTGTCGGGATCGACGAAGAATTTGAGGCGAAGGCCGGTGGGGTTATCGAGCCCGCAGCCGAAGCAGTGATTGAGGGCTCCGTGGGCCAGAGGAGTGAGAGCGGACTGGGTTGGTGGTTGCGAGCCGCGAGTCACTTTGAATCGGTCCTCTGATCGTCGGGAGCCCCGGCGGCTCGCAGTTTCTTCACGTCGAGCAGGTCCTGTTCGCGCCCGGAAGCGAGTTTATTGCGGATAAGGTCGTCTCTCGACAGGACGATGGCAGGAATTTCGCCATCGACCAGCCCTTCCAGTCGATGTTCCCACGCTTCATCGAAGGTAAGTCCGTCGATGCGCTGAAGAATGTCGATTCGTGAAGGGGGCTGGCCAATCTGGAAGGCGGTGCCGTCTCGAAAGTCGGCAGCGCTCAGACCGTCAAGCGGCGCGCCGTATTGCGCGAGGGCACGAAAAACTGCTTCGCTGTTCTCTTTGTCCGATCGGATGAAGACATCCAGGTCTTTTGTGGCGCGCGGTTCGGCATGTACGCCGAAGGCATAGCCGCCTACGACGATGTACTTAACGCTGTGATCGTTGAACGCGCGTAATAGTTCTTTGAGATCGCTGGGCATCATGGGCCGGGGCTCCGTTGAAGGCGGCGGCGAAAGCGTAGGCAGCTGCGCTGGCTTCCCAGACTGCGGAGAGCCGGTCGCCGATGGAGAGGCTTTGCCAGTATCGGGCGGTTTCCGCCTGCTGCTGTTCGGCGTCGGGGGCTCTGCGAATTGTCTTGTCCGTGCTCATCGCGCTTTGTACATCGATGGGTGAAGCCGACTGGCGCCCGCGGTTCCAGTGTATCCGTCCCCGGCTGCGGCCGGGTAGGGCGGAGCAGATGTGCACCCGCCCACTACTGTGGCAGGTCGCGCCAGGATGTGAGGGGGATGCCGGTGAGGAGCGAGAGGAGGGCCTGGTGTTCCTGGGCACGCGAGGCGCGGAGGCGCGTGCGGACCTGATCGAGGTGGGCGTCGGGATAGCCGGGGTGGCAGACGAGTTCCCAGGTTTGGCTGGGGTCGTTGGGGATGGCGGCGAGGAGGGAGCGCAGGGTTTCCTCGACGTTGAGGTTGCCGGTGGCGAGGACGCCGATGGTGCCGCTGGTGGTGGCGAGGCCTGCGGCGCTGACGGATCGCTGGAAGGCTCGGTGTTGGGAGCGGAGGGCGACGACAGCGAGGCGGCGGAAGCGGCTTGAGCCTTTTGTGGCGCGGAGGGCCCACGCGGGTTCGAAAGGATTGCGGATGGCGGGGACCTCGCAGGCGCGGGCAGCGGCGAGAAGGGGACGCAGGATTCCAGATAGGAGGTGGGTGTGCTTGTGCGTGTCGAGGTGGGAGACGCGGAGGCCGGCGTCTTGCAGGCGTTGGATTTGGGCGTTGGCTTCGGCGACGATTTCCGATGCTCGAATGCGGAAGGTGAAGAGGTCGGCGACGAAGCGGGCGAGGGAGGGCCGGAAGGATTGGCCGTTGGGGCAGAGCGTGGGGATTTGTTCAGGAGGGAGGGCGGGGGTTCCGTCGACCAGGAGGATGTGGCAGCCGACTTCGAGCTGTGGATTGGCGTGGGCGAGGGCAACGGCGTCGTCGAAGAAAGCTCCGGTGGCCATCAGCGTGGCGGAGGAGAGCGCATGGGCGCGATAAAGTTCGGCGATGGCGCGGTTGACGCCGGGGGTGAGACCGAAGTCGTCGGCGTTGACGATGAGGGGCACGAAAGCAGCGTACAGCGTTCAGCGTTCAGGAGAGCCGTAGATGGCGGGGTTGAGGGTGGGGTCGTTGTACATCTTGAGCTGGCGGTAGATTTTGAAGCGGCGCTTGCCTTCGAGCACATCGGACCAGAGCCGGTCGAGGCAGGCGACGAGGTCGCTGCGCTGCTCGGTGAGGAGGGCGAAGCGGCCGCGGTTGCGGTTCTGGTGGCCCGGGGGCGCGCTGGGGCGGTCGATTTCTTCTTCGGTGTGGAAGATTTTGAGGGCGAGGATGGAGAGGCGGTCGATCATGAGACCGGGGCTTTCGGAGTGGAGTTCGGCGGCGGGGTTCGGGAGGCTGGAGGGGCGGAGTGCGTCGAAGAGAGCAGCGTCGCATTGCTCAGTGAGGTCGTTGCGGCGCTGGTTCACTTCGTCGATGGCGCGTTTGACTGCGGCGATGTCGTGGTCGGTGGCGTGGGGGGCGCGGGCGCGGTCTTCAGTGTGCCAGAGGTCGAAGTTGGCGCGGTGCTGGGCTACGACGGTCGAGTAAAAGGGCTGGCCGGTTGTGACGATGTTGAAAGCATCATCGTGCCAGAGTCGGGTGGCGCGGTCGTGCAGGCTGGCGACTTCGACGGCGGAAAAGTGGAAAGGCGAGGACATTGAGGTTCGTGAGGCTATGGTAGAACACAGGCATCGATGAACATGAGCGAACAGCCGCGCATTCTGTGCATGACCAGTTATGAGAAGGGGCAGGCGTTTATGCAGGAGTGCGCGGCGCTGGGTTGCCGGGTGGTGCTGCTGACGGTCGACAAGCTGCGGGGAGCGGACTGGCCGCGGGCGATCCTCGAAGACCTGATTACGATGCCGGAGGGGCTATCGCTGGAACAAGTCACCAACACGGTGACGTATCTGGCGCGGTCGAAGCGGTTCGATCGGATTGTGGCGCTCGACGAGTTCGACATGGAAACAGTGGCGGCGTTGCGCGAGCATATGCAGATTCCGGGGATGGGCCGGACTTTGACGAGTCACTTCCGCGACAAACTGGTGATGCGCTTCGAGGCGCAGAGTGCGGGCGCGGTAGTGCCGGAGTTTACGCGGGTGCTGGTGCATGAGGAGCTGCGGACGTGGATGGAGCGGGTGCCGGCTCCGTGGGTGCTGAAGCCGCGCGCGGAGGCGTCGGCGATCGGGATCAGAAAGCTGCATGAGGCGGCGCAGGTTTGGCGGACGCTGGAGGAGCTGGGAGATCGGCAGAGCTTTTATCTGCTGGAGCGNNTGCTGGAGCGGTTCGTGCCGGGCGATATTTTCCACGTTGATGCAATTGTGAGCGAGGGCGCGGTGGTGTTCACGAGCGTGAGTGGGTATGGGAAGCCTCCTATGCAGACGATGCATGAGGGCGGCGTATTCACGACGCGGGTGCTGGAGCGCGGGTCGGAGACGTCGCGGTCGCTGGTGGAGATGAATGGGAGGCTGATGCCGAAGATGGGGATGGTGCGGGGGGTGACGCACGCGGAATACATCAGGTCACGAGAACCAGGCAAGGATGGGCAGTTTTATTTTCTGGAGGCGGCGGCGCGGGTGGGGGGCGCGTTCATCGCGGATGTTGTGGAGGCCGCGACGGGGGTGAATCTGTGGCGGGAGTGGGCGCGGATTGAGGTCGCGCATCTGCGGAGTGAGAAGTATCACGAGCCCGAGCCGCGCGGGCTGTATGCGGGGAGCGTGCTGTGCCTGGCGCGGACGGCGGAGCCCGATACAAGGATGTTCGAGGCGCCGGAGATCGTGCTGCGGCTGAAAAAGCATCATCATGCGGGACTGATTGTGCGGAGTGAGGATCCGGAGCGGGTGCGGGCGCTGCTGGAGGAGTATGCGGCGCGGTTTGCGCGGGAGTATCTGGCGACGGCGCCGGTGCCTGATCGGCCTACGGCGTGAGGAACAGGGATTAGGGATTAGAGTTTAGGGTTTAGAAAAGCCAGGTCAAGGGCTAAGGGGAGTTGAGCTTGACGGAGTCGTTGGGATTTCCGCATCGGCGATTTAATCCGCTGCGCAGGCAGTGGGTGCTGGTGTCGCCGCATCGGACGGATCGTCCGTGGCAGGGCGAGGTCAACAAGACTTCGGGGTTTTCGGATGTTCACTACGATCCGCAGTGCTATTTGTGTCCGGGGAATCAGCGCGCCGGGGGGAAGGTCACGCCGAAGTACGAGAGCGTGTACGTGTTCGACAACGATTATGCGGCGCTGCTGCCGGAATCGCCTGAGCCGCATCGCGAGAACGCGCCGGAACTACTGCGCGCGGAGCGGGAGCGGGGACGGTGCAGGGTGGTGTGCTTCCATCCCGACCATAGTCTGACGCTGGCGAGGATGCAGGTGGGAGATATTCGCAAAGTCGTGGATGCGTGGACGGAGGAGTACCGGACGCTGGGAGCGGTGCCGGATTTTCGCTACGTGCAGATTTTTGAGAATCGCGGGGCGATGATGGGGGCGAGCAACCCGCACCCGCATGGGCAGATCTGGACGACGGAGCATGTGCCGGACGAGCCGGCTGCGGAGACCGAAGCACTGGCGGAGTATCGCGCAAGCCGTGGGAGCTGTTTGTTGTGCGACTATGCGGGGCTCGAGGCGCGCGAGGGTGTGCGGGTGGTCGAGGAGAATGACGGATTTCTGGCGGTGGTGCCGTGGTGGGCGGTGTGGCCCTTCGAGACGCTGGCGATCGCGAAGAGGCACCTGCGGTCGCTGCTCGATTTTGGCGATGCGGAGCGGGACGGGCTGGCGGACATTTTGAAGCAGCTGACGACGCGCTACGACAATCTGTTTGAGACGAGCTTTCCTTATACGATGGGCTTCCACCAGGCTCCCACGGACGGCGAGGGGCACGAGGAGTGGCATTTTCATGCGCACTTCTACCCGCCGCTGCTGCGGTCGGCGACGGTGCGGAAGTATATGGTGGGATTCGAGATGCTGGGGATGCCGCAGCGGGACATCACACCGGAGGCGGCGGCGGAGCGACTGAAGGCGGTGCCGGTCGTGCACTTCACGGAGCGGTGAGGGTGGTGAGCCCGCTGGGACTCGAACCCAGGACCCACGCCTTAAAAGGGCGTTGCTCTACCAACTGAGCTACGAGCTCACATCTGATTCCAGGTTAACACAGCAGAGACGCGCTCAATCGGCCGGCGAGGCAGCTGCCAGGGGTTGGCACAGGGATCGGCGCTCGCTCGGATTGTCAAGGCAGCCGGGATGACGAAACCGCTTGTGATGGACGCGTGAAGGGCAGGCGCCGGCTGAGGGGCGGAGTCCCCGGCTAAACGAGAACAACCTCGATATTTTGCGCTCTCAGGATTTCCGCCGTTTCCGGAGGAAGATTCCTGTCGGTGATGACGCAGTGGATTGCCGAAGGAGGAACAATACGCGACAGGCTTCGACGATTGAATTTCGTGGAGTCGCAGACGGCGACCGTACGCCGCGCCGCTTTCACCATCGCGCGGTTGACGCGAGACTCGAGAAAATTGGGGGTGGTGAGGCCGACTTCAGGATCGAAACCGTCGACGCCGAGGAAAAGAATATCCGCATGTATTTCCTGGAGGACGTCTTCGGCGAGCGGTCCAACCAGGGAAAAGGAATTCTTTCGCAGGCTGCCGCCGATCAGAATGACTTCGAGATTCGTGCTGGTGAGATCGGCTGCGATGTTGACAGCGTTGGTGATAACCGTGAGCTGCGAAAAGCGTTTGAGTTCGTGCGCGACAGCAGTCGTGGTGGTTCCGGAATCGAGCATGACGCATTGGCCTTCCTCAACCATCCTGGCTGCCGCCGCTGCGATCCTCTGCTTTTCCTGAGAGTGGTGCTTCTGCTTTTGCTTGAGCGTTGGGTCAAGAAGGGCACTCGACTGAATGCGCAGGGCGCCACCGTGGGTTCGCTGCACTAAACCCTTGCTTTGAAGATATTCAAGGTCTTTACGGATTGTGATTTGCGAAATGTTCAGATTGCGCGACAACTCGCCCACGAGCACGCGCCCCTGGCTCTGGATCAGGGAGAGGATGTGCTGCCGCCGCTCGTCGATGAGGAGCAAGCCCTGTTCCGGGGAGCCGCTATTCTCTGCAGTCGGTGCCATGGTTTCGTCTGCTTTCCTTCGGAAGGGTACACCAGGGGCTGCGAGTCCGCCATATTGGCGGAAAGGCGTCAGACAGCGAGGATCATCTTCGGCAATGGGTTGCAGCGCCAGGTGCGGGTCCGGGCAACCAGCCAGGAGCTCGATTTGACTCGGTTACCACCGGCTTTCCGCAGAGCGGCTGACGGGCGCCCATGGGAAACCGGAGAAGTGCTTGACTGCAACATAATTTCGGATTGCAATGATATATTACGTTTTATTACGATGCGTGATAGACACGGCAGTTCGCATCATTCTCTTATGGGCTCAGAAGGAGATGGAAGAGTGGATCCCTTAAAAGGACTGCTAAAGCTGAGCGCGACCGAAAAGGCTGAGCGCGGTCTTGAACACACCCCCGCGGAGATAGCGCAACAACCGGGCACCTGGATCACAACCTTCGATCGTCTCCACCATCGGCAAACGGAGCTGCAGAATTTTCTGTCGCACGCCGGACTACGCTGCGCCCCGCAGGAACGTCCCGTGGTTTTTCTGATTGGCGCAGGCACCTCCGATTACATTGGCCGCTCTCTGCATCATCTGCTGCGCAGCCGGTGGCAGTGCGAAGTTATCCCCGTGGCCAGTACCAGCCTGCTGACTGATTTTCCCGACTACGTGCTTTCCGGGCAGCGTTATCTGTGGATTTCGTTTTCCCGCTCCGGCGACAGCCCCGAGGGAGTGGCGGTTCTGGAGAGGGCGCTGGCGGAGTGTCCCGGCATTTCTCACCTTCTGGTCACCTGCCATGCCAACGGACGCATGAATAGGGCGGTCGAAGGGCGTGCGAATTGCCTCTCGATCGTGCTCGATGACGCCACCAACGACCGGGGGCTGGCGATGACCAGTTCCTTCACGAATATGGTCCTGTCTGGCCAGATTCTGGCGCATGCCTGGAGCATGGAGGAATACGAGACGATTTTGCGGGCCTTAGTCAGCGCAGGAGAGAGATTTCTTCCGCGGGCGGCCACGCTCGCTTCTGAACTTGCCCAGCCTGGTTACAAGCGCGTCTGCTTCGTCGGATCGGGCGCGCTGGTTGGGACGGCGCTGGAATGCGCTCTCAAGGTTCTGGAACTGACTGCAGGCAAAGTGCAGACCATGAGCCAGCCAACGCTGGCGCTGCGCCATGGACCGATGGCTGCACTCGATCACGAAACATTATTTGTGGCGCTGATTTCGAGCCAGCCGCAACGCCGGCAGTATGAAGTCGATCTGCTGCGGGAGATTGGCAGCAAAGACCTGGTGCGCACGCGAGTCGCCGTCGCTACCGAGCCCGAATCCCTGCGAGCCGAAGCCGATTTCGTGGTGACGCCCGAGACGCTGGATCCCATTCCCGATCTTTATCGTCCGGTACTGGACGTGATTTTCGGTCAGCTTCTGGGACTGTTCGCTTCGATCCAGTCCGGCCTGAAACCTGACCTGCCAAGTCCCAACGGCGTGATCAGCCGCGTCGTCCAGAATGTGGACATCTACTGAGGCTGCCGAAAATTCGGAGCGAGAAGATGCGCGCTCACGCCGTACCTTGCGGCCTGCGGACCTGAATTCGCGAAATAAGCGGGGATGCGCTCGGCGTCTGAGCGCTCTTTCCAGCAAAAGCACTAGACCTGCCGGCGAAGATTCGGGCGGAGGATGAGCGAGCCGTCTTCGTTCAGCTTCTGGCGGCAGGCCCACCGCACCGGATACCGCATTCCCTTTACCTCGATCTCGGCTCGCATCCTCAGCCCCTGCCATTTTGTTGCCCGGGGCAGCACAAACTGTGCCTGTCGAATCTTGCCGGGCAGCGGATAGCCGGCATCCAGACAACCGCTTTTCAGCACACGGCGATTCTCGTCTTCCACAGTCACGCGCAGCACGCCTGGCACACCTGCAATCCCGTCGTTCGCGAAGCCGGCGATGATGCCCACCGAACCACCGTCGTCGTAGCTCCAGATCCACGACGGCCGCACCCGGTAACCGATCCGGCGGTTGATCCGGTCGAACCATTCCGGACATGCGTGGTAATACGCGGCCAGAGTCGCAGGATTGATCTGGTGGAAATTCCAGAGCGACCAGTAATTCGCTCCGACATCGATCACGTGAGAGATCATGTTCTCCGCCGGAGAGATGCCTTCCTCCCGCTCGGCAGGATCGGGAAGCTTGCCGGGAAGCGGCTGCTCCAGCAGAGCCGCAATCCACGGAGGACGGTTGCTCAGGGCTTCGATCTGCTCGTTCTCGATGAAAATGGTGTCGCTGCGAATCCAGTTGTTGCTGCGCACGCTGCGGTCGAGCACTTCGGAGTTGCCGACGCGGCTGAAGTCCGGCTGAATATTCGTGAGTAAGGGAGTCCGGGTGAAGTGCTCCAGCTGGACTTCGAGCATGCGAACCCACGTGCGCTCCGCTGTCGCATAGTCGGGGAACGGATTATTGCTGAAGGGCCAGGTGTGTCCTTCGCCCCAGAAGCCATACATGAAGGTGTCGATGTACTCGATGTCCGGACTTCCGTTGAACTCGGCGGCGAGAAGGCCCACCAGTTCCGCGAAAGACTGCTGGAAGAACGGATCGTCAAACCGCGGTTGATATCGCGCGTACGGATTCTTCAGATATCGCTGGGCGGCCGCCCGATCTTCCGTATTACCGAGAACCAAATCGACCCTGGGCACGCGGTCCAGCACAAAGTCGGGGAGAGCCGGTGCATGCGTATAATCCGGCGCGCTCATCTGAATCCGAAACCCAAGACGCTTGTTGTATCGCTTGCCCAGATCCAGCGCGAGCTTGAAATACTCGGGCAGCTCCAGACGTCCAGGCCGAGGTTGCACCTCTCTCCAGGTCGGACGCAGATAGAGCTTCTGCCCCAGCGGAAACCGAACCAGTTCCTCGATGGCCTTCGGGATGTTTTCGGCCTTAATCTCGTCTGTCCCCATATCGGCGGTGATATAGGTGATCAGTCCTTTGCCGTAGTTGGGTACCACGTCGTCGGACGGCGTGGTCGTCATGACGACGTCGTCATTGGGGATCACCGCATCGGGCGGATATTGCGGAAAAGGTCCCTGATTCAGCCGGTCAGCCACCGGAGGCCCGGAACCGAAGTCGTAGTTTCCCCAGTTATGTGCCGGCACAAACCCCTGCTGCTGTCCGGCTCCCAGTCCCGCGGCTGCGGCTACCACGCTGCCCTTCAGGAAATCTCTGCGATCCATCGGATTCGCCTCCTTCCCATCGCTAAATCCCAAACTTCTCTGGACCGAAACGTCTGTGGCTCAGCGTGAGGCGCGCGATCCGCCGCCTGCAATCGTGGCCCGCTCTCCATCGCCTTCGAAGTATTTCTCGATTTCCTCCAGCGTCCGCCCCTTCGTCTCCGGCAGGAAGAACCTCGCGATCAGGAAATACAGCACGGTGCAGGCCGCCCAGAAGAAGAACATGGCAAAGTATCCAAAGATCCCTACCACCGGCAGGAACAGCGCGGCGATCACCGTCGAGACCCCCTGGTTGATCAGCAGGGCAATGCCCATGCCGCTCGAACGGATACGCGTCGGCATCATCTCCGAGAGCACCAGCCACACCACAATGCCGGGCCCCAGCGCGTACGCCAGGATGAAAAGCGCCAGGCAGGCCGCCACGGCCCAGCCCGTCTCCTGTCCGGGCACGAGCCCGTAGCGCGCGCGGCGGATCACCAGCGGCGCGCCGTCTTCCCTGGCGTCAGGCGCAATGCGCAGCACTGGATCGTTGCTGTCGCTTAGCACTGAGTCCATGTGGTCGCCTTGTCCGTAGGAATAGACCACCGTCAGCGCCACCGCTTTTCCGTTTCCCGCGCTGGGCAGCACAGGACTGTTCAGTGGCAGCGTCACACTATTCCCAGCCTGCGCGGCCTCGAGCACCGGCCGCACATCGGCGGTGCGGCCTTCAATACGATGGAAGATCAGCCCGGCGGCAAGCAGGGCGATCACCACGCCGCCGGTGCCGACGCGCAGCAGGAATCGTCGCCCGCGGCGGTCCACCAGCGCCACACCCACCAGCGTCATCGCGCAGTTCAGCAGCTTCACCGCCACATCGCCCTGAGTCGCGAGGCGCGCTGTCATGCCGGCCTGGCGGAGAATGATCACGAGAAAGCTGAGAATCGAATTGATGCCCGTGGTCTGCGTGAGCGCCAGCACGGCACAGGCCAGCACAAACGGCACCACATACTTCCTTCGCCACAGCGAATCGCCGGTGCGGCTCGCGGCGGCTTCGCTGCGCGCGCGCGCCAGGTCCTCCATCTCCTGCCAGGCGATCGCAGTTTCCTGCTCCGATAATCCGCGCCGCAGAGCCGCCCGCGCTTCTGTCATCCGGCCGCGCCGGAACAGCCACCTGGGCGTTTCGCTCAAAAAAAGGGACGACAGAAAGAAAAGGATACCCGGGTAGATCACCGTCAGGAACATGCCACGCCACGCATGATCCTCGGCAGCTCGGATCAGCGCCGCGTTACCCGCCGCCTGCGCAATCGCTGTTTCCGCGCCGCGCGTGTAGGTCCATCCAATGAACGCCGCAATGAGAATGCCCAGAGTGAGCATGAACTGGAAGAGCGCCGTCCCGCGGCCGCGCTCATTGGCACTCAGGCATTCCGCCAGGTAGAGCGGCACCACCACAGCAATCACGCCGCCGCTCATGCCCTGCAGCAGCCGTCCCAGAAAGAGCCCCGTGAATCCGTGCGACGTGACGATGACGATGATGCTGGCAAGGAACATCACCCCGCTCACAATCGTCATTTTTCTGCGCCCCACCCAATCGGCGAGCACACCCGATGCCAGCGACGAAAACATGCTGCCGCCCAGCACCGCGGCCACCACCAGAGACGTCTGCTCAAGGGAAAGGTCGACGGTTTTGCTCAGATACAGCAGCGCGGCGGCAATGATGCCGATGTCCGCGCCATACAGCAACCCGCCCAGTCCCGAAAACGCCGTCAGCAGCCGTCGGTAGGCCGCTCCATCTCCCTGCGATCCATTCATCGATTGGGTGTCGGCTCGGATCCAGCGGTCGCTGCCGATCTTCCTCTCTCCGGCTGCAACCCCTGGAGGAGCCGCAGCGCATTTTCCCGGTAAACCCTGCGCAACACCTCGTCCGGCAAATGCAGACCATAGATGTTCCATCGGCCCTGGCGCGATGCGTGCGATGGATATTCGAAATATTCATCCGCCGTTTCCAGAAAGCGGAAGTAGAGCCGGTACATCGTTTCTTCCGGCAGCAGATCGGAACCGAACACAATGCGATCGGCAAAGCGGAGAAAGAACTGGCGTGCCGTGTAGGGTTGCCGTCCCAGCTCCGAGGCCCGTGCGCTGATGTCGACATAAAGGTTGGGGCACGTCTCCAGCAGCCGCTCCACGCGCGCCAGATGTTCGCCGTTTTCCGCCACGTGCGCGCAAACGAAAGTGGTCCGCGGATGGCGCAGGATCACCCTGTCCCGCTGGTCGAGCAGCTCGCGCTTTGAGTACTGGGAACCGTAGAAACCCCAGTCCGGATGTGCCACGAGCTCCTCATACCGTTCGTTGTGCGGATCGATCGGCAGGAAGAACGCATCCGGATCCGAGGTATGAAACATCACGGGAATGTTCAGAGCGGCGGCCTGGTCGAACAGGGGCGCCAGCCGCTCGTCGTCGATGCGCAACAGCGCGCCGCTGCCGTCGCGCACGGTCAGGCCGAGGTCCTTCCAGAACTTGATGCCGACTGCGCCGCGCTCCACCAGCCGCTCCAGCGTCTGGCAGGCGCGCTCCACGAAGTCCGGCTTCGCCACCTCCGACCAGTCCATCCATCCAATCGTGGCAAAGCGTTGCGGATCGGCTCGTTGAAACTTGTCGATCATCCCCAGCGCCGCATCGCCGGTCTTCATGGTGATGTTGACGATCTTCTCGATGCCGCACGCATCCATCACGCGCAGCGCATCCTCAGGCTCTACCGAGTCCAGATGGTTGTGGTAATCGATGACGGGGAAGCGGCCGCGCTCGATGAAGTGTTCCGGCGTGACCAGCATCGATTTGGGATGGAACTCTCCAAGGGGCAGCGTCACTTCCGCGGTCGCTGTGACAAGGGCGACAAACTGGTCTCGATCTTCGTTGCTCTTTGTGGACGCCATGTCCTGCCTGCTAAACCAAAATGACTTCGATTTTCTGATTGCGGAGCCCCTCTGCCGTCTCGTGAGGCAGGTTCGAGTCCGTAATGACGCAATGAACCGCCGAGGTGGGCGCGATGCGCGAAAGGCTGCGCCTGTCGAACTTGGTCGAGTCGCAGACGACGACCACGCGCCGCGATGCCTTGACCATCGCCCGGTTCACGCGCGACTCGAGGAAATTCGGCGTGGTGATGCCAGTCTCCACATCGAAGCCGTCGACACCGAGGAAGAGAATGTCGGCGTGGATCTCCTCGAGCACGTCTTCAGCGAGCGGGCCCACCAGCGAGAACGAGTTTCTGCGCAGCGTGCCACCGATCAGAATTACCTCGAAGTTCGTGCTGGTGAGGTCGGCGGCGATATTGACAGCGTTGGTGATCAGCGTGAGCTGTGAGAAGCGCTTCAGGGCGTGCGCCACGGCGGTGGTTGTCGTGCCGGAATCGAGCATCACGCACTGGCCCTCCTGAACCATGCGCGCGGCTTCTTCGGCGATGCGAACCTTCTCCTGTGAGTGCAACTTCTGCTTTTCCTGGAGCGAGGGATCGAAGAGCGCGCCGGACAGCAGCCGCAATGCTCCGCCGTGGGTGCGCTGAACGAGACCGCGCGACTGCAGGTGCTCGAGATCTTTACGGATGGTGATTTGCGAGATGCCGAGTGTGCGCGACAGCTCTCCAACCAGCACGCGGCCCTGACTGTGGACCAGAGAAAGAATATGCCGGCGCCGTTCGTCGATCAGCATTTGGCTGCTGTCGTTCGGCTCCCTGTCCGCCGGGGCGGATGTTCCTGCCATTGCGCGGTCGCTTGCCTTGCCGTTGCCGGCCGGTTCTTCATGCCGCATCATAGCGACTCCCTGAGGCATCCGCCATCGATTCCCCTGTCATGGCAGCCGACGGATTTCCGCGGGATTGAATCGCGTCGACATTGTTCCGGTGACGTGGACCCGCACCTGCTTCTGCGCTTTTTCGCCACCGAGGCCCTGCGCGGTCACAGAGACGGTGTAGTCACCGGAATCAGTCCAGGCGTGACTCGTCTTTGGGCCGCTCGCAGTAACACCATCCCCGAACGCCCACGACCAGGCAACCGGGGGGTCCCCGCTCACCGGCTCGGCGGAGAGGCGGAGGGTTTCACCGGACGCCACGTGGTCAGGTGCATCGATGCGGATTTCCGGTGCGCCCACGGCGACGCTGCTGTCGATGAGCTTCACCATCCTTACGGACTCGGCCGGAATGGTGAGGTGGATCTCTCCACCCGTCAACCCAGGCAGATCCTTCTTCTCCAGCACGTCCGAGAGAGAATACGACGCGGCGGTGGGCAGCCCGATGCGATCGAGAGCAATCGTCCGCTCGACCGGCTGCTTCGTCCAGTTGAAGACCGTCAGAATGCTCTGCCGCGGCGATTCCTTCAAAAAGAAAATGGTCGGCTGCTGATCCTGCTCGCGGTAGTCCATCAGATCGATCGGCGTGGACGAGCGGCCGAGCTGAACCATGTCGATGAGGTCCCGATTTTCAATGAGTGCGAGCCGATCCGTCTCGTGCTCGAGCGTTGGCAGATTATCGCCGATCTCAAACATCCCCGCGGTTACAGCGGCCAGCGCGATGGCCGCGCGGGCTTCGTCCAGGGTCGCCGGCTTGTGGCCTTCGTGCCAGCTCTGGTCGGCGATGGTCTGCGTGGAGACGGCGAAGGCGTCGGGATCGGCGACGAAATAATTGCGGTTCATGTAGTAGCGCGCGGCGATGCCTGGCTCGGCCTCCTTCGTCGCGTCGAAGGTGTGGCCGGTGTCCTGCGAAATGCGACCGTAGTCGACAAAGCCGACAGGATTCAGCATCACGCTGCCGTCCTTATCGAGCAAAACATCATCGCCGACGGCCTTGCGGATAATGCCGAGGCCGATGCGTTGCGCCTCCATGGCAGTGGTGCCGGGCTTGTAGTGGTTGCCTTCGATCGCGCTGTCGTCCATGAAATCGAGCTTGATGTAGTGAATGCCCCACTCGTGAACGAGCCTGGCGTAAGTCCGGCGCAGATAATCGGCAGCGCCAGGATTGGTCACATCCAGCATGTAGAGGGTGTCTTTCCCATCCACCACGTTGCCCGCCGGGATCGGCTCCCCTTTGGCGTTTTTGATCAGCCAGTCGCGATGATGCTGATAAATCCATGCCCGTTCTGAAACCTCGAAGGGAGCGGTCCAGATGCCAGGCAACAGACCCAGGCCACGCACCCTGTATTCAAGCGGCGTCAGCCCTTGCGGAAAGAGCGTGGCATTGGGCGAGGTGTATTCGCCGCGCGCGTACTGGTAGCCCTCGTCGATGTGGAACACGCTGTAGCCCAGCGGCAGCAGGTGCTCGGACTCCCACTGCGCATTTGTCAGTGCCGCGCCTTCGTTCAAGCCGAAGTAAAAGGCGGTCCAGCTCCACCAGCCCATGAGCGGCGGCGCGACGCGGGGATGGTGGATCTGGCGGATCAGCGATCCATAGGTTTCGAGCTGATGGTGGTAGTCCCGGCTCACGCTGAGCAGCACGCGTTCGGAATCGACGTGACCGCCGGCGCGTACCTCGAGGCTCAATGGAATCTGATCCTCAGCCGGCGAATTCTGCAGGGAGTTTTCCTTCTCGAGTTCGGTTGTCCCGGTCGACTCGACATCGTACGAGGTAATCTCCGGCGCGGCGCCCGCGGCGAGGTGGAGACGCAGAATCGTCATAAATTTGTCAGAAGTAAGCGCGCCGACGAAGAGGCTCTCGTTACTCTGGCGGTTGTAAATCAGCTGGCTTCCGACGGCACGATGCATGCGCTCCGGCCGCTGATACGGTGCGTCAGCCAGACCGTGAATCTGCATCGCCGGCCGGTCTTCGCTGAAGCTGTCCGAGAGTACGCGGTCCTGCGCTGCCGCGCCGTCGAGGTTCACCCCGTCAGCCCCGCTCGCGTCCACGTCGCGGATCGCCTCGACATGAATCGCGTGCCCGGTCGTGTTCTCGATTGTGACCTGCACATCGGCAAAGGGCGCATCGCGATCGACGCGCAACCGGTAAACCAGCGCAGGCGCTCCTGCCAGACCCGACGCAGTCACCTCCCACACCGCCGCTGCGCCCAGCTCGGTCTGCGCCTCAGTCTGATGCACTGCGATATGCGGATAATCCGCGGCGTGCAGCCAGCGGCCTTCGACCTGTGCCGCCACCCCGGCAATGAGAGCAAAGCGCCCCCCGCCCGGCACGCCGAGGCTGTACCGGCCATCGGACGCAACCTGGACCCGCAATCCCGAAGTCTGCGCACTCCCCGAGGCCGCGCAACCGGCCACCATTGCGGCCAACAGCAGGCTCCCGGCAAGGTGGCAGCCACGTCGTCCTCCGTCGTCTTTCACGGGGTAATCCTCCGGCTGCAGAATTTCGTTTAATTTCGTTTATGGATCAATCCGGTATCGCAGAGTAGTCGGTTTCGCGCCCGGTGTCAAGGCACGGCTCAGTCCATGAATAAGCGTATCATCGGGCAAACATGAGGGAATAAAGCGCAGCGCTGGGTTCGCAGAGCCGTTCCGGCCCCCGATTTCGACCTAAACCCGTTGCGGGCGATCAGAAAAGAATGGTAATAATACGGAATCTCAGAAAAGCCTCCCTCAGGAACCGCTGGAAGCACAGACTGCATGGCGCACTTCGACCTCACCATCGCCGGAGAAGTCAACCTCGACCTCATCCTCTACGGACTTCCTGAAGCCATCCCGCTCGATCGCGAGATGCTCGCCAGCAACTTCGAGCTGACGCTCGGCAGCTCCTCGGCGATCCTCGCTCATAATGTCTCGCTGCTCGGCGTGCGGACCGGCTTCATCACCCGCGCCGGCGGCGATGAGATGGGGCGCATCGCCATGGAGCGCCTGGCCGAAAGCCAGGTCGACCTCTCGCGTGCAATCCGCTCGGCTGGCGGCAGCAAGACCGGCGTCACCCTTCTGCTCCATCACGGGCCAACGCGGCGGATCCTCACCTATCCCGGCATCATGTTCGAAATGACCTGTGCTGACCTCGATCTCGACTACCTTTGTTCCGCGCCGCACTTCCACCTGTCGTCGCTCTTCCTGCAGCAGGGCCTGCACGCCGGCCTGCCGGACCTCTTCCGCACGCTGAAGCAGCGCGGCCTGACGATTTCGCTCGACACAAACGACGATCCGAACGACCAGTGGGATGGCGTCCTCAATGAGCTGCTGCCATATGTGGATCTGCTGCTGCCCAATGAGGACGAGATTCGCCGCATCACCCGCCGCGACACGGTCGAGGCCGCACTCGATGTCCTGGGTGCGCAGGTGCCGCTCATCGCGGTCAAGTGTGGCTCGCGCGGCTCATTGATCCAGCGAGGCTCGAAGCGCATCACCGTCCCTTCCGTGCGCGTGTCACCAGTCGACACCATCGGTGCCGGCGACACCTTCAACGCAGGTTTTCTCTCCGCCTGGCTGCGTGGCGCCGATCTCGAGACCTGCGGCCGGGCCGGCAACGTCACCGGAGCTCTTTCCACCCAGCGCCCGGGCGGCACTGAGGCGTTTCGCAATCGGGCGCTGCGGGAAGAGTTTCTCCGGCAGCACGCATTCCCGTTCGCGGTGTAGTCCGGCGAGCACAGGAGGCCCCCCTGGAGTCACCGACGATTACGAATCCGGCAAGCGGCTCCGGCCTGCGACGCGCGCTGAAGCTCCGTCACCTCATCCTCTACGGCATCATCATCATTCAGCCCACCGCGCCCATGGGCATCTACGGCGTGGTCAGCAATGCAGCGCGCGGGCACGTGGTCACCACAATCCTCATCGCCATGGTGGCCATGCTTCTCACCGCCGTCAGTTACGGCCGCATGGCGCGCATCTATCCGAGCGCTGGCTCCGCCTACACCTACGTCGGGCACGAGATCCATCCCATGGCCGGCTACGTCGTGGGCTGGTCCATGCTGATGGACTACATGCTGAACCCGATTATCTGCGTGATCTGGTCGAGCGCCGCCGCACAGAACATCCTGCCGCAGGTCCCCTATGCGGCATGGGTGCTCGCCTTCGTTATTCTCCTCACCGGACTCAATCTGCTGGGCGTCCAGGCGTCCAGCCGCGTGAACGCTCTGCTCGCTCTGGGGATGGGCATCGTCGTCGTCGTCTTTCTGGGCTACGCCATCCGCTACATCGCCCTGGTCGCGCGTCCCACCGGCTACGCCTGGCTCGTGCCGTTCTACGATCCAGCGCGCTTCAACGCGCACCTCGTGCTGCATGGCACCTCGCTCGCCGTCCTGACCTACATCGGCTTCGACGGTATCTCGACGATGTCCGAGGAGGTGGAGAATCCACGGCGCAACATCATGCTGGCGACGGTGCTCACCTGCCTCGCCATCGGTCTGCTCTCCGCCGTGGAAGTCTACGTGGCGCAGCTTTCCTGGCCGGCTGCCGTGCCCTTCCCTGAGAACATCGTCGACACCGCCTACGTCCAGGTCGCCCTCCGCGTCGGCGGACACTTCCTTTTCCAGCTGCTCAACGCCACTCTGCTCATCGCCAATCTCGGCTCCGGCATTGCCGCGCAGTTCGGCGCGTCGCGTCTGCTCTACGGCATGGGCCGTGCCAACGCTCTGCCGCGCGGCTTCTTTGGCGCGGTGAGCGTCCGGAACAACATCCCGCGCAACAACGTGGTGCTGCTGGGTCTCATCACCCTGGGCGGCTCGTTTCTGCTCACCTACGAGAAGGGTGCGGAGTTGCTCAACTTCGGCGCCTTCATCGCCTTCATCGGCGTCAATGCCGCGGCGTTCATCCACTACAAGTTCCGCTCGCGCGAGAAGGTCCACTTCCCTGCCGCCATTCCGCTTGCCGGCATCGCCATCTGCACCTTCATCTGGTTCAATCTCAGCCGCAACGCCAAGCTGCTGGGCGCCGTCTGGATCATCGTCGGCCTGCTCGTCTACCTGCTGATGCGTGGCAGGCGTGCGGCTGATTCCACCATCGAGGACGCATTTTGATCAGCACACGCTGCACCCTGATTCGCTTCTGTCTCCCGCTCGTGCTCTCTGCCGCCTGCCTGCCGGCCTGCTCCGCGCAGCCCGCCAGCTCTCAGGGCGACCTGCGCCTGCAGGGCGAGGGCATCTCCGTCGAACTCCGCGCAGGTCAGGGACATTTTCCCGGGCTGCACGTCACGAATGCGCTCTTCTCCCGCACCCTCGACCTCCCCGAAGCCTTCGTCCTGACCCTGAAAGACGGAGCAGTGCTTCGGTCTTCGGCGATGAAGATGGGAGCGCCCTCCGCAAGCGACTTGCCCGAGGGATCCGCCGCCAGCCATGATCCGGGACGCCGCATCTGTGCCGGCTTCTCCGACTCACATTTCCCCGGAACGCTGCACTGGTGTCTGCTGATGCGGGAGCACGCCGGCTATTTCCGCCAGGAGCTCACCCTGCACGCATCGGCGGACGCCGCTGTCGCCGAGGTGCACATGCTCGACTTCACCGATCCTGGTGCTCACGTCTCCGGCACAGTCCGCGGTTCGCCGGTGATCGACGACGGCATGTTTTTCGGGTTCGAGCATCCGCTCTCTGCCAGCCGTGTCGATGGAGATCATGTCATCGCATCTCTCGCCCGCGTTCTGCCGCTCCGCGCCGGTCAAAGCACGACCTATTCTTCCGTGGTGGGCGTTGCCGCGGCCGGACAGATGCGCCGCGCATTCCTCCATTACATCGAGAGCGAGCGCCCCCGCGCCTACAGACCCTTCCTCCACTACAACTCCTGGTTCGACATCGCCTACGGCGGCGCCTACAACGAGACCGACGCCATCGATCGCATCCACGCGTTTGGCCGGGAACTCGTCGACCAGCGACACGTGGAAATGAACTCCTTCCTCTTCGACGACGGCTGGGACAATCCGAGCTCGATGTGGGGTTTCAACAGCGGATTCCCTGACGGCTTCACGAAGACCGCGGCCGCTGCCGAGCAGATCCACGCCGGTGTCGGTGTCTGGTTCTCGCCCTGGGGCGGCTACGACCAGCGGCGCCAGGAACGCATCGCCTATGGCCGCGCGCACGGCTACGAGATCATCAAGGACGGCTACGCGCTCTCCGGCCCGAAGTACTACCAGCGCTTCGAGCAGGCCTTCATCGAGATGGTCGACCGCTACCATGTGAACCAGTTCAAGATCGACGGCACCGGCAACGCCGACCGCGTCTTCCCCGGCAGCGCCTTTGACAGCGACTTCGACGCCGCTATCCATCTCATCCAGGTCATCCGCCAGCACAAGCCCGCTATTTTCATCAATCTCACCACCGGCACCTACCCCTCGCCGTTCTGGCTCTTCTACGCCGATTCGATCTGGCGCGGCGGCGACGATGACGGCTTTGCCGGCGTGGGCTCCTCACGCCAGCAGTGGATCACCTACCGCGACGAGCAGACGTACCGGGACACCGTTCAGCGCGGCCCGCTCTTCCCCATCAACTCGCTCATGCTGCACGGCCTCATCTACGCGAAGCTCGCCGACCGTCTCAGCTCCGATCCCGGCAACGATTTCTCCGACGAGGTCCACTCTTACTTCGCCACCGGCACTCAGCTGCAGGAGATGTACATCACGCCGTCGCTGCTCACCTCCGCCGACTGGGACACTCTGGCGCACGCTGCCAGGTGGGCACGGCGCAACGCGGACATCCTCGTCGATAACCACTGGATCGGCGGCGATCCAGGCCGGCTCCAGGTCTACGGCTGGGCCGCCTGGAATCCGAAGGGCTGGATCGTCACCCTGCGCAATCCATCCGATAAGCCGCAGTCTTTCACTCTGGATTTGGAGTCCGCACTGCAAGTACCGCGCGGCGCGAACGTCAGCGGCATGGCGACCGACCCCTTTGGCAAGTCCGGCGCAGCGCCCGTCCGGCTCGACCGGCATCACACCGTGATCTCGCTGGCGCCTTTCGAGGTTCGAACCTTCGAATCCGCACCGGGAGATTCCGAGTCGCAGTGAGCGGCCTGTACGGTCGATAAGCGAGGTTCAGGGGCCGCAAGGCGCCCTGACCACTCGCCGCCATTACTCAAACCATGCCACGCCGCCGCGTTCCAGCGCCGGCAGCGTGAAGCTGGTCCCATCGCCGGAGGCCTGGCCCTCCACCGTCGTCTCCGTACCCAGAAACGGCAGCCAGTGCAGCTTCTTTCCCAGCGCGGCCTGGGCTGTCACGCGAATGCCCCGCTGCTCCGCCGGCGTCTCGTTCTGCCCCGCCTGCAGCCCGGAGAAATTCGCGAGGAACAGAGTCGTCCGCCCATTCACGCGCGCCTCGTGGACGACAACGTTCTGCGATGCGCTGACCTGGACATCGCTTTCCGTCGCGATCGCATGCAGCAGGTCTGCCTCACTCGCCGGGCTTACTGCGTAGAAGTCCTTCTGCGCCGTGTCGAGGTACCGGATCTCCGGCTGATCCGGAAACCGCTTCGCTTCCTTCAACCCATCCAGCCGCGCATCCGTCTTCCCGGTCAGGACCACGTGGCCACCGCCGTCCGCAAAGCTTTTCACGCCGGCTGCTTCCTGCTCACTCAGCACACGCACATCCGGCAGCACCAGCACCTTGCCGCGAAACGCGTCCAGGGTTCGCGCCGTGACGATCCGGAACTGCACGTGATTCTGCAGCAGCATCAGCAGCACGCCGCGATAGCCCGCGACGAATTCCCTGGGATAGTAGTTCCGCGTCGTGTCGGAGAAATAGACGCCCGTCTCGCCCTCCGGCTGCCGCTGGGCGCCGAAGATGTCCTCGTGCGCGGCGATCCAGTGGAAGATCTGCTTCCGCGTCGGCATGTCGTTCGAGCCCGACATCACATGCCCGCGCGCATCCCAGAAATTCGCCCCCGCTGTCAGCTCGGAATTCGCCAGCGACAGCATCGCTGGCTGCGGCTGCACGTTCTTCGCGCCGTCCCACGAGTAGTTCAAAATCCATGTCGGCTTCGCCTCGCCCGCGAAGGCGCGGAAGCTCCGCATCCCGATCTGGTAATTGAACCAGTCGAAGGGCGAGCGCGAAGCCGCGGTGTGATCCTCGGCGTCGCCGAACTCGTACTCGTGCGCGATCGCATCGACCACCGGATAGAGTTGGTAGACATCCGAGCCGACCCGCGGCGCCGCCTCCTCAATGCCTGGATAAATCTCCGGAATCAGCGCAATGTCCGGATTCGCCGAGACCGCATTCTTCCGGATCTCCGCCAGAAAATCGTCGATCGTCTGAATGCGGAAGTCGATCCACTGGCGGAAGCCAGGATCGTCCGGATCGTCGAGTTTGATGTCCTTGCGCGCGTCGAGTCCCGTGGCCTTCTTAAACGCCGCCACCGTCGCGTCGTCGAAGCTCGCCCAGCTATCTTCCCATCCCGTGAAGTGTGTCATCCAGTAAGGAATGTCGACATAGATCCCGTCGATGCCGGTCGCAGCGATCTGCCGGATGCGTTGCATGTAAATCTTCCGCCACGGCTCGGCGTACGGGCTCACCCACACGTCCTCTTCGCCCGGCCGGATCCAGAACGCCGACTTCGCTCCAAAGATCGCCGGCTGCCCGGTGATCTTGCGCTGCAGCCAGTCGGGATGCTCCCTGGCCAGGGTGTGCGGCCCGTCCGCGTTCAGCGAGATGCACTCGGTCCCGGCAATATAGACGAAGGCCTTGTTGCCCGCCTTGTGCGCCGCTTCCGCCACCAACCGGATCGCCTGCAGCTTTTCAGTGGGATCGAGAAAGCTCTCGTAACGCCCCTCGATGTCGTTGTCCACCTCGATGCCGTAGACGCCGCTGGTTTCCGCCTGCTGTACGATCTGCTGCGCGTTGGTGGGCGTCAGCGGCCAGGCGGCGATCCGCACCTTGCGCATCCAGGCGCGCGCCGGCCCGTCAAACTGCTGCGCCACCGCAGCCGCGCTGCAGGTCAATCCGAGAGCAACAACCAAAGCCGTTTTGCGGACGAATGCACGGGAGGCAGCGGACATAGAGGCACCTCAATGTTCGTGAGAGAAGAGAGGGCGGGCGGAGCCGGCAGCGGCCCCGCACAGAGTCAAAAGGTCAGAACTGGTAGCGCGCGCCGAACTGCAGGTGGCGCGGCGTGTAGCCGGCCGCGGTCGAGCTCACGATACCGAACGTGTCGTCCTGATAGCCAAAGTCCGGAAACGCAAACCGCGGCGTGTTGGTGAAGTTGAACAGGTCTACGTGAAACTCCATGCGGCTCTCCCGCGGCAGGGTCAGCGACTTCATGAACGACACATCGAAGTTCCGGATGCTGTCGCCGCGAATATTCGAGAAGTAGCGCGGCGCGTTGCCCGGCTGCTGATCGCCCGGATCGGTAAAGCAGTTCTGGTTCAGATACGGCTGCTGCGTGTACGCCGCGTTGTGCATGCTGATCCCCGTCTTCACCTGCGAGCAGGACACGTCCGGCCGCTGGTTGCCGTCGGCCAGGCGCGGACTGCCCATGGTGATCGGCATCGGCGTTCCCGTTTGATAGGTGATCAGGGTCGAGCCCTGCCACCCGCCGACAAAGTAGTCCACCACGCGGTTCATGTTCGCGCCGATCACGCGGCCGCGCCCAATCGGCGAGTCTGCCACCACTGCAGCCACCAGCCGGTTCGTCGCATCGTTCGCGCTGATCGACCACTCGGCCTTCAGGTTGTCCAGCTCCTGTGGGTTGCCGGTGTCCAGATATCCGACAAAGGCGTTGAAGCCCACCGACGAATCGTCCTCCGCCCTGGCCCAGGTGTAGTTGCCCTCGAACGACAAATACTGACTCTCGCGCTTTTGGAACCGCACCTGCATCGAGTTGTACCAGGACTCCGCCGCCAGCTTCGGCAGCCCGGAGAAGACGCCGTCGTACTGCGGATATGGACGCAGCAGGTTGATCAGCGGCAGCTGGTCGTCGCCGTAGCGCGACTCCGGCTCGTTGAAGATCGCGCCCGGCCCGCTGAACAGCGGCTGGAAAGGATTGTCCACCAGAGCGCTCAGCTGATCGCTCGTGTACTGGCGCCGAATGTCGGAGTGGATAAAGTTGCGATTGCTGGTGCTGCTGTAGCCGCCCCACGGCAGATGCGTCGACCGATTCGCCGAGTAGTCGATGCCCAGCACGATCTTCCACGGAAACGCGTGCTGGATGCCGAAGTTCCACTGGTAAATCTCCGCGTTGCGCGCCGGCTCCAGGTCGAGATTGTTCCCGTCGGCCAGCCCCCAGTCGGCCAGCTTGCCGTACTGCTGGCCCTGGGGCTGCGGAATGCCGCCCGGAAACGGATTCTCCAGCGTCGCGAAGCGCGTCTGGTAGTTATCTTTGCTGAAGAACACCGACGGGCTCGCCGCAAAGGCCGGTCCCGGATACTGGAAGTTCGTCGCCACGTTCAGCCCGTAGTAGATGCCCGCGCCGCCCCGCATCACCGTGGTCGGATTCATCTGCCAGGCGAAGCCCAGCCGCGGCGCCACATTGTTCCGGTCCACCGGCGCCGTGCGCATGCTGTTGCTGGCGAAAATGGTTGATCCCGGCGGGCTATCCATGCCCGGCTGATAGGCGCTCAGTCCCGGAACCGCCTGCCCGCTGCTCACTGTAAAATCACTGAACTCGACGTAGTTGTGGCGCTCCGCGTATGGCGTGCTCCACTCGTAGCGCACGCCGATGTCGAGCGTCAGCTTCTGTGCGATGTGCCAGCTATCCTCGGCGTAGAAAGCCGTCTCCCGCGACATATCCGCCACCGCCGGCTGCACGTTGATGCCGCCCGTGTCGCCGTAGCCGATCAGAATGTTTGCAAACGAATTGCCCTGGGTTCCGCCCACCGTGTCATAGGGATTTTCCGACGACACCGTCTGGTCGAAGCTGAAGAACCCCGTCGGATAGTTCGGCTGATCGAAGTTGTTGTAGAAAATCCGCTGCTCGCCGCCGAACTTGAAGTTGTGCTGCCGGTGCGTCCACGAGAAACTCGACGAGTAATCCAGCAGCGTATGCGCGAACTTCGTGTCCACGCAACATTGGCTGTAAAGCGGCGTGAACCGCGAATAGTCTCCGTAATCGTTCGGCAGAATCGACGGCATGCGGGGGATCCCGTTCGCGTCGTCCAGATACGAGGGGAATCCGATCGTCGTCGGATCCGGCGTCTTCGTGTACGACGGCTGCGAGACCCGGTCGATTCCGAAATGGCTCACCCACACCGTATTCGCCGTCGGAGTGAACGTGTATTCCAGCCCGTCGTTGTAGAACGAGCCTTTGTAGTTGAGGCCGTCGTTGAAGATGTCGTCGGTGAAGATGCCCGGCGTGCTGCCGTCGTTGTGCTGATAGCTGTAGCGGGCGCTCAGCCGCGAGCGCGAGCTGAAGTTCTGGTCGACTTTGATGTCGAACTGCTGGCTGTTCGACGCGGCCAGGACCACATCGCGGTAATTGTTCGTTCCAATCCCCGCATCGCCTGGCTGATTGGGTTTCGGATACAGGTTCAGAATCGCCTGCCCCACCGGGTCCCACTCGCCCTGCGGAATCATATTGCCGTTGTAGGCCGTCCGGTCGCCGTTGGCGTCCGTAGTGAACGGATCGAAAATCTGGTTCTGCACCAGATTGCCGTTGTCGTCATACGCCATCGTCTGAGAGTAGTCGCCGTTGCGCTCCGCCTCGGTCGGCACCGTGGCCACAATGTTCACCGGCTCCCGGTCCCGCACGATCGACAGATCGCCGAAGAAGAAGGTCTTATCCTTTCTGATCGGGCCGCCCAGCGTGAAGCCAAACTGATCCTGCTGGTGATCCGGCACCGGCCCGGTGTTGAAGAAGTCGCGTGCGTCGAACGCCGCCCGCTGCCCATACCACCAGCCGCTGCCGTGGAACTGGTTGGTCCCCGACTTCATCACCGTATTCACCACCGTGCCGCCGTTGTTCCCGTACTCGGCGGAGAAACTATTGTTCTCCACCTTGAATTCCTGCAGAGCCTCTACCGAAGGCTGGTAGTAGACGTTGGTCGTGCCGCCTTCGCCCTGTTCCGGCGCGCTCAGCAGATCGCCGTCCNNTCCAGGCGGATGTCCGCCGTCGCGTTCCGCTGCCCGTTCGAGACAAAGTTGGTTCCGCTCGGATACGAATCCTGCGTGCCAGAACCCGTCGCCTCTGTCACGCCGCCCGCCAGAAACGTCAGTCCGAACGAGTCGCGACTCATCAGCGGAATCTGCACGAGATACGTGCTGTTCACGTCGGTCCCCAGCGTCGCATCTTCTGAGTCCAGCAGCACCGGAATCGCATGCACGGTGACGTTGATCGATTCGCTCGCAGGCTTCAGCGTTGTATTCAGCGTGGCCTGCTGGTTGACCGTCAGCACAATCTTGTCCTGCTCGACGGTTCCGAATCCCTTCGCTTCGATCACCATCTTGTAGGTTGCGGGCGGCAGTGCGCGAAAGAAATAATCTCCCTGGCCGTTGGTTTGCATGGTCCGCGCGATGTTCGTCCCGACATCGGTCAGGGTAACCGTCGCCCCTGGAATCACCGCGCCGCTGACGTCGCTGACCGTCCCGGCCAGCACTCCTTCGTTCGTCGATTGCGCGAATACCAGCGAACCAGGGAACAGGATCGCCAGCAGAGCCGCGCGCGCGAGCCAACAGTTCCTGCGCATTAAAGCCTCCCAGATTGCATACGAAACATTGATTGATTTCCTCTTGTTTCGTATTTACGCTTTTTTAGTCCCTACTCGTCCGTCTGTCAAGTGAATCGCCCCACTTCTGCACGTCCGGCTGTTTGCCGCTATCCAAACCGCATCGCCGCGGGTCGCGCTCATGGACCGCATGCCCCTCAATCGAAACAAGGAGCTATCGCTGGATTTTGATTCCTATCCAATTGTTACTTTTCTTCCTTGTGACACGACCCTGACAATCGCCACTCTCTGCCGGATCGCTGTTACGCGCATCTGGATGCGTCGAAATGCAGTTTTTAGAAGGGCGTTGCTCTACCAACTAAGCTACGAACTCACACCAGATTCCAGGTGAATACAGCAGAGGCGCGCTCAATCCGCAGCCGGAGCCGCCGCCAGGCGGCGGCGAGCGAGAGGAACGGCGGTGAGCCAGTAGAGCACCGGGCCCATCATCGCCACGATCAGGGAGAAGAGCAGCGCGGACATGGATCCCATGAGTTTTTCACCGCGCGATGCGTAAAGAGCATAGCCGATGAGTACCGCGGGACCTACGCCCAGGGCACAGGCAAACGCCAGATTGCCGGCTTTGAATGGGCGTTCGAGGCTGGGTTCGCGAAGACGCAGAACGATGAGGGCGACAAACTCCAGGAGCAGGCTCGATCCATAGAGAATCAGATCGATGGAGATGAGCCTCTCGAATTTGAGATTGAGGGCGAGGGCCCATCCCAGGCCGCACAACAGCACACTGACCCAGGGAACACCCCGACGGTTGCGTCGCGCGACGAATTTGGGCAGCATGCCGTCTTCGGCCATGGCGAAGGGGAGCCGCGTGTAGCTGAGCATCAGGGCGTTGAACATGCCAACGCCACAAATAGCGCCGCCGGCCAGCACGGCCAGCCCCAGCAGAGGGCCGCCAATCGACGTAGCGGCGATCATCCAGTCGCCGGTCGAGAAGCTTTGCACGGAAATGCCGGCCAGCGCCATGGCCAGGAGGGGCAGGATATAGGTGACGGCGGTGAGCGCGGCGGCGGCGACCATGCCGATGGGGTAGTTGCGCTGCGGATTCTCGACTTCCTGGGCGACGGTAGAAGCGTTGTCCCAGCCCATGTAATTCCACATGGCAACCAGGAGCGCCGTGGAGAGCGCAGGTTCGGAGCCGGTTAGATTCCAGTGCACCGCGGGGTGCTTCGAAAATCCATGCCAAAACCCGAGCGCCACGAAGATAGCGAAGGGCGCGAGAAGGAGGGCCGAGAGCCAGACGGAGCCTTCACCGACAGCGGACGCGCCACCAAGATTCCACATGCAGCACAGCACGACCACGGCCAGGGACCACGCATATCCGTGCCATCCGGCGGTGAGCGCGGGGTTGAACTTGCCCAGGTAGCTCACAAAGATGGCGGGATAGATCGCCATGTCGAAGATGCTGGCCGAAAGCGAGAGCCAGCTCTCCTGGTAGCCCCAGAACGGGCCCATGGCGCGCCGCACCCAGGCGTAGAAGCCGCCTTCGGCGGGGATGGCGCTGGCCAGCTCGCCAATCATCAGGGCCGTGGGCAGGCTCCAGAGAACCGGAAGGGCCAGGAGGATGACGATGGCCCGGGCGTAGCCAGCTCCGCCCAGGATGTCCTCAATGCCGTAGGGGCCACCCGACACCATAAAGTATGTGGCGGCGATGAGCGGCAGGAAGCGCATCTTTCGCGGGGGCGGCCTGAGGGCAAAAAGCATCTCGTGAATTTAACAGCCCGGGTCGGCCGTGCAAAGAGGAAGGCGAGCCTGAAGCAGACCGCCAGGTGAGGACCCGTGCACTGTATTTAGGGCTCTTTTGTTCGGCTTAGAGCCCCTGTCGTAACGGAGCCTGGGTTACTGAAGAGGAATGGTCCGAGAGAAGCCTAAAGATTTATCCTGGTTGAACTTCTACTCTAAGAGTGTTTTCCTGGCAGGAATCAGGTTGACGGATCAGCAAACGTGCTTTCCTTCCCAGGGCGGAGCACCGACGGGTGGCCAGAAGACGACAGTAACAATGAAGTGCTATTGCCGTGCAATTTCCCGGCGGAGCAGCGTGGTAAAGTCCGGGGCCAGCCATCGGTCAGACGCGGTATTCGACCAGGGATGAGGGCTCCTGTTGCGCTTCGGGGCTCAGGCGAAGGTGATGACGCGATGAAGCAGGAACCGGACGAGATGAGCGCCCGTAACCCGGACAACAGCGAGCAGGCGGACGACGTCGCGACGCTGTATTCCTGGGCGAACCTGCATGGAGCCAAATACCGGGATTTCAGCGCCTCGCGCCAGCAGGTGCGAGCACAGATGCGCCAGCGGACGCTGGCCGAACGGGCGAGGGTGTCGCGCGAGGAAGCACAGAAGGCGCCTGTGCCACGGGTTGAAGCTCCCGGATGGGAAGATCTGCTCCGGGCAGGTCCGCCAGTGGTGGTGACCGGGCCAGTTCGCCACGAAATTCCGAGCGAGCGGCGGCTGGAGAGACCAGAGGAAATGGAGCGGATGCCGGGCACCTTGCCGGCCGCTGGTGATGCAGGCATCTCGCCGCGCTACGGATTGGCGGTGGCGCCGTATCTTCGGGATGAAATCAGTGGCGAGGAACGGCTGGCCGCCGAAAGGGCGGCGGATCAGGAAGAAGGGCCGCCGGTGCGTCCCGCGTGGCTGACGGAAAGAGAATCGCCGCCGGTGCAGGTTCCGGTGACGGAGACGCCGCAACCGTCGCAGGAGCGGACCGCAGCACGGTGGTATGCGCTGCGCGGGATTTTGGGGCGGAGTCCGGAGGACACGCAGCCGGACCGGGTGGAAGGCCAGGTTCCGGTGCTGGCGATCTTCTCGCTGGCGGGCGGAGTGGGGAAGACGAGCCTGGTGGCGGCGGTGGGCCGGGGTCTGGCGGCGCGCGGCGAACGCGTGCTATTGACGGATACGAGTTCGTTTGGGGTGCTGCCTTTTTATTTTGGAGCGCGGGAAGTCAAGCCTGGGGTGGTCCGCACGTTCAGTGGAGGGACGAGCGATCCGCCGATTCGGGTGCTGACTCTGGAAGCGGAGCGATACGAGGCGGATCCCGATCTGCTGCGGAGGGAAATGACGCGCGGGGCGCATGACTCCAGCCGGGTGCTGATCGACGTGGCGACGGGATCGGGGGCGATGCTGCGGCAGGCCGCGCGGCTGGCGCCCACGGTGCTGGTTCCAGTGGTTCCGGATATGGCGTCGGTGGTGACGCTGCAATCGCTGGAGGGATTTTTTCGCAATC
The DNA here is from genome assembly GCA_003131625.1 of Acidobacterium sp. Classification (GTDB taxonomy): domain Bacteria; phylum Acidobacteriota; class Terriglobia; order Terriglobales; family Acidobacteriaceae; genus Palsa-343. The sequence goes on from PKVY01000030.1 coordinate 107,675, forward strand.
AGGAGGGATTGAGCGGCAAGCCGCTGCAGGCCTGGTTCGTACTGAACCAGTTCGATCCGTCTTCGCCGCTGCACCTGGATGTGCGAGAGGCTTTGCGGCAACTGCTGGGTGAGCGGCTGCTGCCCTTTGCCGTGCGCCGGAGCGCGGCAGTGAGCGAAGCGCTGGCGGAAGGCATGACGGTGCTCGACTACGCGCCCAATTCACCGGCTGCGGAAGACACCATGAGCCTGGTGACGTGGATTCGCAACACGTCGGCGGCGATGAGCGCGGGGCATCGCGGGGTGCGCTGGAGCGAACGATGACCCAGGCCGACATGTGGCAGGGATTTGAAACGGGACAGGGGCCCTTTTTCCGGCTGCTGCGGATCGTTCTGGTCGCGGCCGGGATGGTGGTGCTGTTCTTTTTCGGCTCGCTGTCGCTGTCGTGGCCACAACAGGCGGTGCTGGGGCTGCTGATCCTGCTGCTGTGCATCTGGCTGAGCCGGGTTTCGGATTCTTATCTGATCACGCTGACACTGATGATGCTGTCGATGTTCGCCACGTTCCGTTACGGGTGGTGGCGGGTGAGCAGCATCGTCGCGTTCTTCCAGGATCCAGGAACGAAGTGGGGTCCGGTGGACGTGTTTTTCATCCTGCTGCTGCTGGGCGCGGAGGCCTACGCGTTCGCGATTCTGTACATGGGATTCCTGCAAACAGTGTGGCCGCTGCGGCGGGCGCCGGTGGCGCTGCCCGACGATCCGGAGGACTGGCCGGAAGTCGACCTGCTGATCCCAACCTATAACGAGCCGCTGAACGTGGTGCGGTACACGGCGCTGGCGTCGCTGAACATCGACTGGCCGGCGGAGAAGCTGCACGTGTACATCCTCGATGACGGAAACCGCGAAGAGTTCAGGGAATTCGCGGTAGAGGCGGGGATCGGCTACATGACGCGGGGGGACAACATCCAGGCCAAGGCGGGCAACATCAATCATGCGCTGAAGAGCCTGAGCTCGCCGTATGTGGCGATCTTCGATTCGGATCACGTGCCGACGCGCAGTTTTCTGCAGATGACGGTCGGGTGGTTCCTGAAGGATCCGAATCTGGGCATGCTGCAAACGCCGCATCATTTTTATTCGCCGGATCCGTTTGAGCGGAACCTGGGGCAGTTCCGGGTGATCCCGAACGAAGGCGAGCTCTTCTACGGGATCGTGCAGGACGGCAACGATTTCTGGAATGCCGCGTTCTTCTGCGGCTCGTGCGCGGTGCTGCGGCGCGAAGCGCTGGACGAGATCGGTGGAATTGCAGCGGAGACGGTTACAGAAGACGCGCACACCTGCCTGCGCATGCAGACGCGCGGGTGGAACACGGCGTACATCAACATTCCGCAGGCGGCGGGCCTGGCGACAGAGCGGCTGTCGGCGCACGTGAAGCAGCGGATCCGGTGGGCGAGAGGAATGATCCAGATCCTGCGGATCGAGAATCCTCTGTTCGCGCCGAACCTGACGCTGGCGCAGCGGCTGTGCTACTTCAACGCAATGACGCACTTCCTGTATGCGCTGCCGCGGCTGATTTTTCTGACGGCGCCGCTGATTTATCTGATTTTCGGATTCACGAACGTGCCGGGGTACTGGATCGCGATTTTGGCCTATGCGCTGCCCCACCTCACGCTGTCGAGCGTCACGAACAGCCGCATTCAGGGCTACCATCGGCACTCGTTCTGGAACGAAATTTACGAGACGGTGCTTTCGCCGTACATTCTGCTGCCCACGCTGACGGCGCTGTTCAATCCGAGGGCGGGTAAGTTCAACGTGACGAGCAAGGGCGGCCTGGTCACGCAGACGTTTTTCGATGCGCGGATCGCGCAGCCGTTCATCGTACTGCTGGCGTTCAACGCGCTGGGACTGCTGATGGTGATCCCGCGCTTCCTGCACGTGCCTGGGCTGGGATGGCTGTGGGACGGGACGCATCCGGGCACGATCATCACCAACGCGCTGTGGACCTCGTTCAATATTGTGATCCTGAGCGTGTGCGTTGCGGTAGCGCGCGAGGCGCGGCAGACACGGCAGCATGTGCGCATCAACTTCGCGGCGCCGGTGCGCGTGCAGATGGCCGACAGCAGGATTGTGCCGGGGCAGACCATCGACGTTTCCAGCGGCGGCCTGGCGATGGAGCTGCTGGAAGGCATGCATGCCAACCACGGCGAGGCACTGAAGGTGATCTTTCCGCTGCGGACGGGCGATGCCGAGCTGCCGGCAACGGTGGTGGGGCTGGCGAACAACGTGCTGCGCCTGCAGTTCGATCCACTGACGGTGCCGGAAGAAGAAATGCTGACCATGGTGTTGTTCTCGCGGGCCGATTCCTGGCTGGGATGGGGGGAATCTCGCGAGGTGGATCAGCCGCTGCGGAGCCTGGGCCGGATCATTCGCATCGCGTTTCGCGGATTAGGAATGGCGTTTGCATCGATGAGACCGCACCGCGGCGGACAGCAGAGCAAGAGCAAGAAGGCGCCGCTGACGGCGGAGAGCCTAATTCTGCTGCTGGCGCTGGGTCTGGCGGGATGGGGTGCGACAGCCAGGGCGCAGACCAGCGACGCAACCGCACCGGCTGCCGCGCCAGCCCCTGCGGAGGCGACAACGCTGGCGGCGGGAAGCTTCAGGACGGAGCAGAACCTTTTCGATCTGGGTGTGCCGGGGCCGATCAATCTGCGCGGCACCGACGCCTACGACACGATTTACTTCGCGATTCCCCAGAACGAAGTGGTGAAGCAGGCGTCGATGCACCTGTACTACCACTTCTCGCCGAGCCTGATCCCTTCGCAGAGTCACCTGAAGGTGATGTTGAACGGGACGGTGTTCGCGACGCTGCCCGTTCCAGAGACTCCTTCGAATGGCGCAGTGATCGAGTCGGATGTGGTGGTTCCGGCCGACCTGCTGGTGCGGAACAATCAGCTGACCTTCGAGTTTATCGGGCACTACGCGCAGACGTGCGAAGACCCGACGAACTCGGCGTTGTGGGCGCACGTGGACCTCAATACCAGGATCGCGATTGAGGGGGATTTGCTGCCGCTGGCCGACGATCTGAAGCAGCTGCCGCTGCCCTTTTTCGATGCGCAGCTGGCGAAGCCGCCCGTGATTCCTATCGTGTTTGGAGCGACGCCGTCGCTCACGGGGCTGGAAGCGGCCGGGGTGCTGAGTTCGTGGTTCGGAGTGCTGGGAGATTATCGGGCGATGCGGTTTCCTGTTTCAGTGGGAACGCTGCCCACGGGCAACGTGGTGCTGATCGCGGAAGGCCCGAACGCAATGCCGCCGGGACTAAACCTGCCGGGTGTGCAATCGCCGACGGTGGCGGTGCGCAAGAATCCCGTCGATCCGTATGGGAAGGTGCTGATCGTAACCGGCGCGGACGCGGATCAGACGCTGGCCGCAGCGCAGGCACTGGCGACGGGCTGGCCGGGACTGCAGGGCTCGACCTCAACGATTACGGATCTGCGTTTGCCGAAGAGCAACCCGGACGATGCGCCGCGCTGGCAGCAACCGGATGGCAAGATTCAGCTGTGGAATTACAGCTCGTCGGATTCGCTGCAGGGTGACGGCAACGAGCCGATGACGACGTACTACCACGTGCCGCCCGACCTGTTCTACGGCGATACGCAGAATGTGCTGCTGCACCTGGATTACCGGTATAACGCGATCCCGATCGGGCCTATCTCAAGCATGCAGGTGGAGTCGAACGATGCGTACCTGGGTTCGGTGCCGCTGGTCCCGGGCAAGGAAGCATCGAGGGAAACGTCGGTCAATCTGGCGATTCCAGTGGTGAACCTGCGGCCGTTTTCCAACTCGATGAAGTTCCGGCTGACGTTTCAGCTGCTGAAGAGCGGCAACTGCAAAGACACGGTCCCCGCCAATCTGGTGGGATCGATTCTCAGGAGTTCCTATATCGATCTGCGCGGCCTGCCGCACTGGGCAGCGATGCCAAATCTGGAGTTGTTCTCGAATGCGGGGTTTCCGTTTACGCGCTACGCGGACCTGAGCCAGACCACGATTGTGCTGCCGGATCAGCCGTCGCTGCAGGAAGTCGAGACCTATCTGACGATGATGGGGCATTTTGGCGCGGAGACGGGCTATCCGGCGATTCGCGTGACGGTGGCCGGTCCGGATGTGCTGCAGGCGGGCGCCAACGAAGATTTCCTGGTGATCACGACCGGGCAAAGCAATGGAGCGGTGGGAAAGCTCGCCGGCGGGATGCCGGTGACGTTCGGCGACAACAGCCTGAAGGTGCAGGATACGCGCGGCTTCTTTTCGACGTTCCACAACATGTGGTGGAAGATACCGGCGACCGATCAGCTGTCGTCGGGAGAGATCGGAACGACGGGTGTTCCCGATGCGCTGATCGAGGAAATCGAATCGCCGTACGCGAGCGGACGGACGGTGGTGCTGATCGATGTGAAGAGCGCCGCCAATTCTGAACCGATGCTCAAGGCGTTTCTGGAGAGCTCGCAGTCGAGCGCCGTGTCGGGCACGGTGGCGCTGCTCGAGGGAACGCGTTTCGAGAGCTATCGTATCGGCAACAACCTGTATCACGTCGGGGTTCTGCCGTGGTGGACTGCGGTGGGTTTGTGGTTCATGCAGGTGCCCTGGATGGTCGATCTGGTGGTGCTGGCGATCAGTTTTGTGTTTGCCATCTGGATACGGGGGTGGCTGCGAGCGAAAGCGCGGCGGCGCTTATTGGTAGTAGAGGGCTGATGATGGAGATGCGAGGGCCCACAGGGGGTTAGCGCCGGGAGGGCTACTGGAGGGTTGGGGGTAGTGAGGGGCACCGGGCGGATAGTGCCACCTCCTTCGGGTGATCGCGCGGAAGGGCCCACAGTGATATGGAAGAAGTAACGATGAACCGAAGCTTCCGCACGCTGATGATGGGCTTAAGCCTGGGGGCGATTCTTTGCCTCAGCGGGGCGCCGGCGCGGGCGCAGTCGGCGGCGGAAACGACGCTGCTTGAAAAGGCGCAGTCGCAGGAACAGTCGGGGCATCTGGATCTGGCGGCGCAGACCTGGCAGCAGATCCTTCTTTCCGATCCCAACAATCAGGAGGCGCTGGCGGGGCTGGCGCGCTGGGCCAAGCTGAGCGGGAACGACGCAGAGGCGGAGACCTACATCGAGCGCCTGCGCGCGGTGAATCCCAACAGCCCGGAGATTGCGAAGATCGAAGGCCTGGTCAGCAGCAAGACGCAGAATCAGCTTCTGCAGCAGGCCGCGGAGCTGGCGAAAAACGGCCATAACGAAGAAGCGCTGAAGATTTACCGCCAGAGCTTCGGCACGCATCCACCGGACAACTGGGCGCTGGCCTACTACGACACCGAAGCCGCGATCATTTCCACCCGCGACGACGCTATCGATGGCCTGCGGAAACTCATGGCGAAGTACCCCAGCGATCCGCAGTATGCGATTGACCTGGGGCGCGTGCTGACGTACGCTCCGAAAACGCGGGCGGAGGGCGAGAAGATCCTCGGCCAGTATCCGCAAGACGCGGTGGCGCAGTCCGCGCTGCGCCAGGCGCTGGGATGGGATGTGCAGAACCCGGCGACGGCTGCGGCGGTTCGCGAGTATCTCAAGCTGCATCCGGATGCGGAACTGGCGAGGGAATTGGAGGAAACCGAACAGCGCCAGGCGAAGGCCGGGGCGGGTATTGCGCGCACGCCGGCGGAACAGGCCGCCTTTCGGGAACTGGCTGCCAATCGTCTGGCCACGGCGCAGCAAATGTTCGAGGATCTGAATGCGACGCAGCCCACCAATCCGCGGGTGCTGGCTGGGCTCGGCTTTGTGCGCATGAAGCAGAACAATTTTGCCGAGGCCGCCACGTTCTTCGAGCAGGCGGAAGAGAATGGGCTGCGCAACTCGCTGGTGACCCAATCGCTGGCTACTGCTCGCTTCTGGAACGCGATGCAGCAGGGCACGAACGCGTTCGATGCCAATCGGCTGGATGAGGCCGTGAAGAACTATCAGGCCGCGCTGGTGCTGCGGCCCGGCAGCGTGGACGCACTGACCGGAGAAGCCGGCGCTTACATGAAGATGCAGGAGCCGGAACAGGCGATCCCGTTGTATCGCCTGCTGGTGCACAAGCAGCCAAAAGCGCCGGCGTGGTGGCACGGGCTGTTCATGGCGCAGGTCGAGGCGGCGCAGGGAAGAGCGGCGCTGGTGACCTCGACCGAGTTCCCGGCGGCGTTGAAAACCAGCTCCGCGAAGGATCCGGAGTACCTGCGAACGCTGGCGCGGGCCTATGTGATGGTTGGCCAGGATGCCGAAGCGCAGCGCTATCTGGTGCAGGCGATCAATCTGCATTATCCGGCGGGCGAGGAGCGGATCAAGACCGAGATCACGCTGCAATACGCCGCGCTGCTGGCGCAGGACAAGATATTTACGAAGGCGGCAGGGATCTATCGCGGGATTCTCCACGCCGATCCGAACAGTGTGCCCGCGTGGCAGGGCATGGTTTCCATGGAGCACCTGGCGGGGCGCGATCCGGATGCGATCGCCATGGTGGAGCGGATGCCGCCGGATGCCTACGACAACGCGCTGCGCGATGGCGGGTTCCTGTCGATGCTGGCGGCGATTTACCAGAGCCAGAACCATCCGGATGTCGCGGAGGGATTCCTGGAGTGGGCGATCGGGATTTACGAGGAGAACGGGCAGCCGCTGCCGATTCCGCTGCAGCTGCAGGTCGCGGCGGTCGACCTGGAGCGCAATCATCCGCAGGCGGCGTACGGCATTTACCGCAGCGTACTAACGCAGCATCCGGACCGGCTGGATGGGTGGAAGGGATTGATGGCGGCGCTGCACGCGACCGATCACGACGCGGACGCGCTGGCGCAGATCCAGCAGATTCCCCCGGAAGTGCGCAAGGCGCTGGCCACGGATGTCGAATACCAGCAGACCCTGGCGGCGATCTATGCGGCGAACGGAGATCAGCGCGGGGCGCTGGCGCTGCTGATGGAGATTCAGGATTACTACCGCGGCGAAGGAAAGAGACCGCCGGCGAGCGTAGATATTGCCACGGCGTGGACGCTGTTCAACCTGGGTGACGACCGCGAACTCTACCGGCAATTGATGGGCATGGGCGATCGCCGGGATATGAAAGACGAAGAGCGGCGGCAGGTGCAGACGATCTGGGCGTCGTGGGCGCAGCGGCGCGCGGCGCAGGCCGCGGCGGCGGGGAATCCGCGTCGTGCAGTGGATATATTGATGGCGGCGGCGCAGGCGTTCCCTGGAAATCCGGCGGTGAGCAAAGCGCTGGCAGCAGGTTTTGTGCAGGCTGGGCAGCCGAAAGACGCGATGGCGATCTATCAGGCGCTGGATATGACGAACGCGACGCCCTCGGATTATCAGAGCATGGTGGGCGCGGCGATTGCCGTCCAGAACATGAAGCAGGCCGAGGCGTGGCTGCGCGATGCGCTGGGGAAATTCCCCAACGATCCGAAGGTGCTGGCGACGGCGGCGCAGTTTGAACAAGCGCGCGGGGATCGCGCCCGGGCGGCGGATTACTGGAGAGCTTCGCTGAATGCGATGCCAACTCCGACACCGACGGCGACATTGGCACACGAGTTGGATAAGTCGGATCTGGTGAAGCAGACGAGGCCGGCGAAGCCGACCGATCTGGTGAACCTGCTGAATCCGGACCAGGAAGCGACGGTAGAGGGCGAGGGCGGAGTGCCGCTGCCCAGCTACAGCAATCCGAATCCGACGCGAGCCAGCAACCAGCCGTTGGGGCCTGATCCTTATTACATGGGGACCGCGCCGGTGCAGATTTACAAGATCGGGCCGCAGGGTGGTGAAGGGGCGAGCGAACTGCCGAATGCGCCGACCCCTCCGTCAGACGCGGGAAGCACAGAGCCGGGATTTGTCCCGATTATGCCGCCGAGCGGGAATGCTGCCCCGACGGAGGGCGGCACGAACCTGCCGACCCGGGAGAATCCGAATACCGCGCAGCCGCAGATGAAGCCGGAGACGCAGCCGGAGAAGCCTGCGCAACCGCAAACGAAGCCATACCTGCCGCAGGCGTCGCTGCCGACTCCCGATACGGAGACGCAGGTGAGCGAGGCGAACATTCCGGAGGAGCAACCGCAGCAGCTTGAACTGGAGACGAGTCCCGCGCTCACGCCGCTGCCGAACGCGAGCTACGCGGAAGCGGCCCTGGATGCGGCGAAAAAGCCGATCGATCCGTCGATGGTCTCAACGCAGTACGCGCCGCCTTCCGAAGAGATTCAGCCGAATACGGAGGCGCCTGATTACTTCGAGAGGCCGCCTTCGACGACGGGGGCCAGCGACGATGAACTAATGCACGAGAATTTGCCTCCGCTGCGCGGGCCCTACGAGCGGCCCTCGATCGTGCGGCAACGGGATTTACGGGAACAGGCGCAGATCCAGCTGGGCTACATCGAGGGCGAGTACAGCTCCTGGCTGGGAGGCACGGGGACGGTGAATCACCGCAGCGGGACAGCGGGGTTCGATTCGCTGACCGCGCTGCAGGCTCCGTTTGAGGCGTCGGCGGAGCTGGGGAGAGCGATGCGACTGACGATTGTTTCAAACCCGGTGTTCCTGGATTCGGGATCGGCCACCAAGTCGCCCCTGCTGCCGGGAGGGGTGGTGGAACAGCTGGGGACGGCGCCGGCCAATTCGGTGCTGAATCAGCAAAACGCGACCGGGGTTGGCGGGGAAGTGCAGTTCGCGACGTCGAATTTCGCCGTCAGCGGAGGCTATTCGCCGTGGGGCTTTCTGGTTTCGAATGTGATCGGGCGCGTGGACTGGAAGCCGGGCAACGGGCCTTTTACGTTCACCGCGAATCGCGATTCGGTGAAGGATTCGCAGCTTTCGTATTCGGGATTGCACGATCCGGGTTCGGCCGGACCGGGGTTTGAGGGAAATATCTGGGGTGGCGTGATCGCGACGGGCGGAGATGTGCAGTTTGGCAGGAGCGATCCCAACTCGGGGTTTTATGTCAGCGCCGGGGGGCAGTATCTCACCGGCGTTCACGTGCAGACCAACGATCGGGTGGATGGAGACGCGGGCGCTTACTGGCGGGTGAAGGAAGTTCCCAACGAAGGCAATCTGACGGTGGGCGTCAATTTCTTCGGGATGCATTACGCGCATAACTCGAACTTCTTTACTTATGGCCAGGGAGGATACTTCAGCCCGCAGGCGTACTATCTGGCCAACATGCCATTCTCGTTCGAGGGGCGGTATGGGGCGAACATTCACTACAGCGTTGTAGCGGCTTTCGGAGTCGAGGCGTTCCAGCAGGACAGCGTGCCGTTCTTCCCGCTGGACCAGGCCCTGGAAGTTGCCAACAGCAACGCGTCGTATTCCTCGGAGTCGGTCGTGAGCGGCAACTACGACTTCAAGGGCGAGATGGCCTACCACCTGAGCGATCACTGGTTCGCAGGCGGCTTTCTGTCGCTGAACAACACCCGTAATTACAACAACCAGGTGGTGGGATTCTTCGTGCGCTGGGATTCGAAGGAGCAGAGGGAATCGGACCTGGGCCCCACGGGATTGTATCCGTGGGATGGCCTGAGGCCCTATCTGGCGCCGTAGACGGACACCATAGGTAACAGAGCGACGATTACGAGAAAGCAACGATTCTCCCCCAGGAATTGGATTGTGCATTGGGCGGAATGGGTGTGCAATGCATGGGTTGAACCCGTTCCGTCGTGGGGGCCCTGTCGTGGATCGCATTTCGAGCCGCAATCTTTTGCTGGCTGCTCTGGTTTCTCCTGTTTCCGCCTTTAGCTCTTCTAACTTCACGCAACCAACTCCCGATGAACTGAAGATGACGTCGGATCCGACAGCGCCGGGGACGCCGGCGGTGTATCTGTTTCGCGAGGAGACAGGCTCAGGAAGGGATTAGCTATTCATGCGAGAGCAATTCGCGCGGCGGACGAAGGAGCAAATTGACTGGCTGCCGCCAACTAAAAATTGTCTTGCATAAGTGGCGAAGAGGACTTACAAAGGGGCTACGTTTCTCGCCTCAATCTGTTACTGCGGATTCGGGGGAATCCGTGCGGAGTTGTTTCGCAGCATTTCTCTGATTTGGTGAGGTGATTGTGGTTACCATCCTGCACCGTACTTTCCTGCTCGCGACCCTGTCCCTGTTCGCAGCGATTCCCGCTTGGTGCGCGCCCACGTGGACGCAGCCCACGCCTGAACAGCTGAAAATGACGTCCGATCCGGCAGCGCCGGATGCCCCGGCCGTGTATCTGTTCCACGAGGAAACCGTGGACGATAACGTGCATTTTCACCGCGTGTACGCGCAGATCAAAATCCTGACGGAAAAGGGAAAAGAGGACTTCAGCGACATCGAGATTCCCTATGAAGGGGGTGGCTCGGACATCAAGGCGGTGGAGGGGCGCACGATCCACGCGGATGGGACGGTGATTCCGTTCACGGGAAAGCCCTACAGCAAAGAGCTGGTGAAAAGCGGAGACGTGAAATGGATGGCGAAGGTCTTCAGCATGCCCGATGTGCAGGTGGGCAGCATCATCGAGTATCGCTGGGAGCTGCAGTACAGCGATGACTGGTATATGCCGCCGCGCTTCTATCTTCAGGAATCCGCCTTCACGCACAAGGCGCACTATCACTTCGTTCCGCTGAACCTGGCTACCACCACCAGGATCCTGACGGGCAAGGATGCGTTCGGGAAGGAAACTGTGGCGAACCGGCTGCTCTACTATTCCAATCTGCCACCGGGGGTGAAAGTGCGGGCCGGGATGGATGGCTACGACCTGGTGGTGGAGAATGTTCCCGCGCTTACCGAGGAAGAATTCTCGCCCCCGCTGGATAGCTATGCCTACCAGTTGCTCTTCTACTATTCGCAGGCCTCGTCGGGAGTGGATTTCTGGAAAGAGGAGGGTAAGGTCTGGTCGAAGGATGTGGACCGATTCGCCAACCCCTCGGACAAGATCCGGCAGACGGTGGCGGGGATAGTGGGGGTGGGGGATTCCGACGATCAGAAACTAAGGAAGATCTATGCCGCAGTGATGACGGTGGAGAACACGCGTCTGACGCGAGAGCGCTCCGCAGAGGAGAACAAGGCCGCGGGGCTGCGGGTGAAAACGGCGGCGGATATATGGGAACAGAAGCGGGGAAGCGACGATGAGATCACGCGGCTGTTCATTGCGATGGCGCGGGCGGCGGGACTGAAGGCCTGGGCGATGGCGGTGCCGGAGCGGAACAAGGCCCTGTTCAACGGCGGATGGCTGGACTGGAGCCAGCTTGAGGACGAGATCGCGATCGTGAACGCGGGAGGCAAAGAGGTGTTTTTCGATCCCGGCCAACGGTATTGCGAATTCGGCAAGCTGCACTGGGCGCACACCCAGATGCTCGGGATTCGACAGTCCGACAGCGGACCCGCGCTGATGACGACTCCGGGAGCCACCTACCAGGACAATCAGATGCTGCGAACCGCGGATCTGACGCTGAGCGCGGACGGCACGCTGAAGGGTACCGTGCGCATTTCGATGGGCGGAGCGGAGGCGCTGCGCTGGCGGCAGGAAGCTCTGAGGACCGACGAGCAGGAAGTGAAGAAGGATTTTGAAACCTTGCTGCGGGGCCAGGTACCGGACGGCGTCGAGATAAAGACGAACCACTTCGTGGGACTGACGGATAACACAACGGCTCTGCTGGTGGTGATGGATGTGAATGGAAGCCTCGGGACTCAAACCGGGAAGCGGGTCTTTTTGCCGAGCGCTTTTTTTGAAGCGAGGGAGAAACCTCTGTTTGCCGCCGGGAAGAGGGAGAATCCGGTGGACATGCACTATCCGTATGTTGCGCAGGACAAGGTAGACCTGGTGCTGGCGCCGGGTCTGGCGATCGAAAGCCTGCCGAAGGGCACGAGCATTCCGATTCCGCAAATGGCCATTTACAAGGCGGACTACAGCAACGCGGGAAGCACGTACCACCAGGAACGGGTGATGGCGATCGGCAACACGCTCTTCAAGGCGGCAGAATATCCCCAACTGCGGGAGTTTTTTCAGAAGACGGGAGCGCAGGACCAGGAACAGGTGGTGCTGACGCGGTCGGCGGAAGGGAGCGCGGCCGGGGATGCGGGAAAGAGCGAGTGACGCTGGGATCGGAGCTATGGGTTCAGGAAGTATGTTGGGCGCTTGGTCGTTGAGGTTTTCTGCCATGGGACTTACTTATCGTCGTTTCTTTTTGTTCTTAACTGTATTTGCGTGTTTACCCGCATTTGGCGCTGCCAACTGGAGGCAGCCGACGGCGGATGAGCTGAAGATGACCTCGGATCCGAAGGCTCCGGATGCGCCGGCCGTGTATCTGAATCGGGATGAGTACATGGACGTGAAGGGGCACTACGATCGGATTTATGCGCGCATCAAGATTCTGACGGAAAAAGGAAGGCTGCAATTCAGCGACGTGGAGATCCCCTATCGAGCGGGGGTGCTGAACGTGAGGGCGCTGGAGGGTCGAACGATCCACAGCGACGGCACGATCATCCCGTTCACCGGCCAGGCTTACAGCAAGGAGCTGGTGAAGGCCGGAGGCGTGCGGGTGATGGCCAGGGTCTTCAGCATGCCCGATGTGCAGGTGGGGAGCATTCTGGAGTATCAGTTTGAGCTGCAGTACGACGATATGTGGATCTTCTTCCCGGAATGGACGCTGCAGGAGCGGGTTTTCGTGCACGAGGCACACTACCACTTTATTCCGTACCCGATGGACCTCAACAGTTCGAATCTTCTTATGGTGCCCGATCCGCAGGGGCGCCTGACTCCCGCGACGCGCCTGCAATACGATGCGCAGCTGCCGCCGGGGGCCAGGTTTCAGGATCTGCCAAGCGGAACCGATCTGGTGATGAACGACGTGGCTGCGATCCCGGATGAGCCTTACTCGCCGCCGCTCAGCAGCTTCTCGTACCGGCTGTTTTACTACTACACGGGGAACTTTTCTGCTCAGGACTTCTGGAAGGGCGCGGGAAAGAGCTGGTCGCAGAAGGTGGACCGGTTTGCGACGCAGCCGGACGTGATCGGCAGGGCGGTGGCGGGTATTGTGGCGCCGGGAGACACTGACGACCAAAAGCTGAAGAAGATTTATGAAGCCGTGATGACGGTGGACAACACGGCGTTCTCACGTGAGCACTCTGAGGCAGAGAACAAGGCGGAAGGCTTGCAGGTGAAGACGGCGGCGGACATCTGGGCGCAGAAGCGGGGGACGCCAAACGAAATTGCGCGGCTGTTCCTCGCGATGACCCGGGCAGCAGGGCTGAAGGCTTCGGCGATGATCGTAACCGAGCGCGACGAGCGCGTACTGAATGCCAACTACCTCCACTGGGAACAGCTGACGGATGAGATTGCCATTGTGACGGTGGAAGGGAAAGAGATGTATTTCGATCCGGGCGAACGGTATTGCGATTATGGCAAGCTGCACTGGAAGCACACGCAGGTTCTGGGCATCCGGCAGACCGATAACGGCACCGAGGCGGTGCTGACTCCTGCGGCGGATTACAAGGACAGCGTGGTGGAGCGCAAGGCAACTCTGCAACTGGGTCCGGATGGGAAGCTGCAGGGGACGATTACGCTCTCGATGACGGGCGTAGAAGCGCTGCGGTGGAGACAAGTGGCTCTGCGTAACGACGAGGAAGAGACAAAGAAGCGGATTGGGGAGGAGTTGCAGACGCTGGTCCCCGATGGCGCGCGTGTGAAGACGACGGGGTTGACGGGACTAACGGACGAGTCGCAGCCGCTGGTGGCGACGCTGGAAGTGAGCGGCAGCATGGGCACGGCGACGGGGAAGAGAATCCTGCTGCCCGGTTCCTTCTTTGAGACCAATGTCAGGCCGCTGTTTCCGGAGGATAGGCGCGAGAATCCCGTGGATCTGCATTATCCCTATGCGGTGCGCGATCAGGTGAAAATCGCGCTGGCGCCGGGACTGACGGTCGACAGCCTTCCGACGAATGCGCAGATTCCGTTTCCAAAGAACGCGGATTATATCGCGAAGTATGGCGGATCGGGCAGCGTGTATCAGCAGGCGCGGCTAATGGCGCTGGGCAAAACGGTCTACAGCAAGGACGAGTATCCGGAGCTGCGCGATTTCCTGCAGAAGGCGAGCGCGCAGGATCAGCAGCAGGTGGTGCTGGATCGGGCGCCGGTATCGGCCAGCGCGGCTGGCGGATCGGGGACGAACCAATGAGGGATCAGACAAAAGAGCGCAGAGCACGGACCTCACCGATCAGCGGCCGGCCCAGCTTGCGCGGCGCGCGAATTTGGACGGCCGCCCTGCTGATGGTGGGATGCGTGGCGATGGCGCATGCGTCGAAGGACGCGCAGTTGCCGGACTGGGTGTTACAGGCGGCAACCGACGCGCCGCTGAAGGCCGATTGGCGTGACGCGAAGGCGGTTTACCTGCTCGAGGACACGCTAATCACGGTCCAGCCGGACGGGCGGCCGGTGGAGCGGTATCGGGCGGTGGTCAGGATTCTACGACCGCAGGGGCGGGATGAAGCACATCCTGTGACCTGGTTTACAAAGGACGAGAAGCTCGAGTCGTTTCACGTCTGGAGTATTGGGCCAGACGGGCACCACTACGCGATGAAGGATTCAGAGTACATAGAGTCCGGCGATGTCGGCGCCGGGGAAGGCATTCTCTATGGGGATATTCGGATGAAGGTGGCATCGCCGCCGGGTGCGGATCCGGGCGGGGTGGTGGCGTGGGAGTACGTCAAGCAGCTTTCTCCCTATTTCGCCGAGGACACATGGGGTTTTCAGAACCGGGTGCCGACGGTCCGGTCGGTGTACGAGATCGATTTGCCGGGGGGGTGGCACGAGGAGGCGGTGTGGGCGCGGCATGCGCGCGTGGAAACGGCAGAGATAACTCCCGGTCACTTCCGCTGGGAGCAGGCGAATATCGACGGCATCGATTTGGCGGATGTGCCGCTGGCGCCGGATTGGGAGGCGCTGGCGGGAAGGATGACGGTGCATTTCAGCGCGGATCCGCTGCCTGAAGGAGACGCGCTTTGGTCGAAGATCGGCAACTGGTATTACACGCTGGCAGCGCCGCGGAGCGAGGGCGGGGGAGATGTGGCATCGACGGCGCGCACGCTGGCCGGGGACGGCGACTTCATGGCGAAACTGGCGAAGGTCGCCGACTTTATGCAGCAGCAAATCCGGTATGTCGGGATCGAGATCGGCATCGGGGGATGGCAGCCGCATCCGGCACAGGATATCTTCCGGAGCCGATATGGAGACTGCAAGGACAAGGCGACCCTGACGGTGGCCATGCTGGACGCGGTTGGAATTCGCGGGGCGTGGGTGAGCGTGGACGATCGGCGCGGGGTGATCGATCCGAATGCGCCGTCGCTGTTCGGCAATCACATGATTGCGGCGATCGAAATTCCGAAAGGGTATGAGAATCCGCGACTGCAGGCGGTGGTAACGACGAAGTCGGGGAGGCGATATCTGATCTTCGATCCGACGAACCCTTACGTGCCGGTGGGGCAGCTGCCTGATTACGAGCAAGGAAGCTATGGAGTGCTGGCGGCCGGTGACGACAGCCAGTTGATCCAGCTGCCGATTCTGAATCCGGACGCGGAATCGATTGAGCGCAAGGCGAAGTTCGAACTGGCGGCGGACGGAACGTTGAAGGGCGATGTGACGGTGCTGCGGTATGGAGCACTGTCGGACGGGATGCGCGGCAGGCTGGCAATGGACAGCGACAAGGAGCAGCGGGAGCTGGTGGAGCGATTGTTGCAGCATGATTTCTCGACGTTCACGCTGGGAGATGAGAAAGTCGCGCATGTGCGGGAGCTGGATAAGCCGCTCGAGATGGATTACTCGGTGACGGCGCCGCTGTACGCGAAGGGAGCGGGCAGTTTGCTGCTGGTGCGGCCGCGCGTGGTGGGCAGCGACGCGGAGGGTCTGGATGAAAAGCCGCGCAAGGTCCCGATCAGCTTTACAGGCGTGGGGACATGGCGGGACGATTTCGACGTGAAGATCCCGGCGGGGTACACGGTGGACGATGTACCCGATCCGGTAAGCATGGATGTGGGATTCGCGACGTATCACAGCGAAGTGAAGGCGGAGGGTGGAGCGCTGCACTACAAGCGTGAATACGTGCTGAAGAAGCTGGAACTGGAGCCGGGCGAGTACGCGAAGCTGCGCAAGCTGGAAGCGGCGATCACCACGGACGAGAACAGCGACGCGGTGCTGAAAAAGCAGTAGAGAGGTCGGCGGGCCGATCGCGGATCGACCCGGCACGACTTACTCACTCATGAGTTACGGAGCGCCTGCATCTGAGCCTCCAGTTCCGGCAGGCTCAGACCTGCGGGACTCGTGCCCTTCTTCGCCATCCAGTCCTGGTCGGCGATCGCGTAGACCTCATCGACGTACTTGGCGAAGAAACTCCAGGTCATGGTGTAGAACTCTCCCCATGAGATGACGCGGGCTCCGTCGGCGGTATAGCCGGCGAGGACGACGGCGTGCCCTCCGGTGATCTGGTTGTTGGTGGTTTGAACGTCCCAGACTGCCGGGCTCTCCGCCGGCGGTTCGGGATTAATGTAATACGGCACCTGGAAGCCGATGTAGGCGACACCGCAGTCATAGATGGTGTGCTTCACATCGTCGACCATGCGGGGATCGACCTCGACGAAAGCCGAGATTTTTTGCACGCTTGCCGCATTCGTGCCGGTGGGCGCTCCCGTTTTGAGAAGGTAGGTGAGCACCTTTTGCTCGTTGCCGCCGGGACCTTCCCCTTTTTCGCCGGGTTTGTAGCCGCAGGCGCGAATGTAAAGCTGTTCGACGTCGGAGTCGGGCTCGGTGTCGATGGCGCCGGTAGTGTGGATGCTCCAGACCTGCAGCGCGTGATAGAAGGCCGCGCAGGTGCAATCACCGAGTGTGTCATTGAGCATCATGCCGAGGTTCTTCGGCATCTTGTCGGTCCAGTCGCAGGCCGGGGGCGGAGGCACGAGGGTTTTGCCGGCCAGAAGAGCGCTCAGGTGCGGGATGCGCGGGTCATAACTTCGGGCGAGACGTCCAAGTTTGTGAGCCATGTGGGTTCCTCATTTCGAGCTCGTCTTCGAAATACAGATCTTGCCGCGGCAAATTCCGGTCTAAGAGTGGCTGCATGATACCACCCGTCAACGTGAAGGTTTGGCGTGGACTATTTCCATGCGTGCGGAATGTCGCCGGCCGGCTGGTGCTGGGTAATTGCGGAGTAAGTAATAGCGAAGTCGGTGTTGAGATCGCGCGGCGCACCAGAGAGCGACGGGGCAAGCAGCGGATTGGGCAATTCACTGCGAACCTATCTTCGTTCCTTTAGGACGGGAACGACCTGGACCGTGGTGTCGCGCATTTCGGTGAGGAAGCGATTGATGATGGAGCCGCGCAGAAGGATATCCCAGCGCGAGCGGGCCGACTGGCCGAAGACTACATGGGAGATATTCTCTTTGCGGGCGAATTCGATGAGGGCGTCCGCGACTTTTTTGTCTTTCAGAGTGACCACGCGAGCGCCGAGATCGCGCGCCATGCGCTGATAGTCCTCGAGGCGAGCGAAGGCCTCGGGATCGCCATGGCGATGATCGGTGTCGGGAGTTTCGACGTAGACAACGTACCAGTCGGTGGCGAGGCGGCCGGCGATGCGGGCGCCGACGCGGACGAGGCGCTCCATGCCGGCGCGGGGCGAGAGGCACACCATGACCTTCTCCGGGATGGGGGCCTGCTCAAGTCCCTGCGTGCGGCGATACTCGGCGGCAGCGGCGCCCACTTGTTCGGCGGTCGTGCGCAGCGCCAGTTCGCGGAGCATGTTGAGATTGCCCTTGCGGAAGAAATTAGCGAGGGCTTGTTCGACTTTTTCGGGGGCGTAGATCTTGCCCTGGCGGAGGCGATCGCGCAGCTCGTCGACGGTTATGTCGACGTTGACGACCTCGTCAGCGCGGCGGAGGAAGCTATCGGGGACGGTTTCGCGAATCTGAGTGCTGGCAGAGCGGGCCACGGCGTCATTGAGCGTCTCAAGGTGCTGGACGTTCATGGCGGTCATGACATTGATGCCGGCGTCGAGCAGTTCGAGGACGTCCTCGTATCGCTTATGGTTGCGCGAGCCGGGCACGTTGCTGTGGGCCAGCTCATCGACGATGCACCAGGCGGGATGCCGGGCGAGGATGGCCTCAGGATTCATCTCGCGCAGGATGACGGAACGGTACTGCATTTCCTGAAGGGGGACGATCTCCAGGCCTTCGACGAGCACGGCAGTGTCGGCGCGTCCGTGGGGCTCGATGAGGCCGATGACGATGTCGATGCCCTGGCGGTGCATGAGGTGCGCGTCTTCGAGCATGCGGTAGGTCTTGCCGACGCCGGGAGCGGCGCCGAGATAGACACGAAGGCGGCCCGGCTCCGGAGCGTCGGAATGGGGCGGCGTGAGGTCGCGCGCGAGGCCCTGGGTCGGATCGGGAGGTAGAACGGGCGGCGTGGTCATCCGACCTCCACGAACTGGCACCCCATCGAGCCAAAAACGGGCTCGACGGGGACCCCGCTCCGAACGGCCGGAGCCAGGCGACGGCCGGGACGCAGCGAAGGGTGGCTACTCATCCGGCCTCCACGGGGTGCCGGTCCGGCTCGGCGACGGCAATGGGAAGCGTGAAGCGGAAGGTCGTGCCCGCGCCGAGCCGGCTTTCCACGGATACCTGGCCGCCCTGAGACTCGACGAGCCGGCGCACCAGCGCGAGGCCGAGTCCGGTGCCGCCGCCCGCGGGGTCGCCCGTAAACCTGCCGAAGATAGTGGGCAGGCGCTCGGCCTCGATGCCGCGACCGTTGTCGTGGACGAAGAACTGAACGCGCTCCTGTTGCTCGGCCGCTCCGAGGCGAATGTGTCCGCCTTCCGGCGTGTAGCGGAGGGCATTGGTGATGAGGTTGTCGAGGATGGTCCGGAGCGCACGCCGGTCGGCCTGAACGTAAGCGACATCCTCAAAAGCAATGAGCTCGATGTCGATATTCTTCTCGTGAGCCGCATCGCGGGAGCGCACGATGGCATCGCGGAGGGCGTCGATGGGACGGGCCTTCTCAATGCGGAGCTGGCGGCGGCCGGTTTCGAGTTCAGCGACTTCAATCAGGTCGAGCATCAGATCGTCGAGGTGTTCGGCTTCCTGGGCGGCGCTGGTGGCGAGTTCCATCTGAAGAGGTCGCAGTTCGCCGGCATGGCCCTGGGTGAGCGCATAGAGGGAAAGGCGCAGGCGCCGGATCGGCTCGCGCAGCTTCTGCGAGGCGACGGAGAGGAAGCGGGATTTAAAGCGATCGACCTGGGCGATCTCGGTGACGTCCTCCAGCAGCGTGACGGCGCCCAGGAGCTTACCCTCGCTGTCCCGCATGGGAGTGGTGCGCAGGCGATAGCTACGCTCCGCCTGACCGATGCGCATAGGAAGCAGCGCAGCCTGGCCTTCTTCCGCAGTGGTGGCGCGCTGCATGGAGACAGCGGCGCGGATGGCGTTGAGAATTTTGTCGCCGCCGGGCGTGGTGGCGAGGACTCCGCGGTCGACTTCCGCGCCCCCCGCGGTGCCACCCAGCAACTCGACGGCGGCCTGGTTGAGCTTGAGAACCTGGCCTTTGCCGTCGGTGACGATGACCGGCTCGAAAATAGAGCGGACAACGGCGTCGATGAGCTGGAACTCCATCTGGCGGCGCCCGGATTCGGTTTCTCGAAGATCGCGGAGGCGGATGGCGAGACGGTTGAGCTCAGTAGCGATGGTGCCGAGGTCGTCTTTCGAGCGCCACTCAACACGCTGATGCAGGTCGCCCTGGCCGATGCGTCGAGCCACCCGCGCGGTATGACGCAACGGGGTGATCACCAGGAAGAGCATGATCGCGGAAATGACGGAAGCAGCGGCGATGGAGAGGCCGCAGGCGGCGATGAGGCGGGCGCGGAGTTCATTCTGCCGGCCGCGCAGGGCCGTGACAATCGTGTAGCGGCGTGTAGAGAGCTGATCGAGGTCGTGGCGCAGCTCGACGTGAAGGGACTCGAGCGACTGGGTGAGCTGGGTCGAATCCTCGGGCGGGTGCTGTGCCAGGCGCGCGTGTTCCTGCACGAGGCGGTCGATGGGAAGCGAGGGGTCGAAGCCGCGGACGTCATCTGCAGCGGCCCGGAGAAGGATTTGGGTGTGGCTGGCCTGGTCGCGGAACTCGGTGAAGGTGGCGTTGCCGGTCGCGATGCGGGCGGCGATCAGTTCCTCATGAGCGAGAGCGCCCTGGGCCGAAGCAAGCGAGGCTACGGCGGCTTCGGCAACGTGGACCTGCGCATCCAGCGCCGCCAGGCGCACGAAGGAGGTGCGCACCAGCAGGCTGACCGTGGCGACCAGCGCGATGAGCAGAAGACAGCCGAGGATCAGTCGTTGGTAGAGACCGAGCATGGGCGGAAACGACGCAAATCCCTGAATCTTGAGCGTAGTGGCGTGGCGCTGGCGATGCAAGAGACGAGGTGCGCCTCACGGCGCAACCTCGGATTACGCCCCTCAGCTCACGCCGCGTGATTCGCGCTCCGCAGAGGAAGACCGTAAATTTCCACGGGAGGGTTTGCGGGGTTAGGATGAGGGAGCAGGCGGCGTAAACAGCATGGACCTCAGGGACAAGCAGGCGGCGCTGGAAGAGCGGCTGCGGACGCTGGGCAGCGCGATTGTCGCCTATTCGGGCGGCGTGGACTCGGCCTACCTGGCGTGGGCGGCGCATCGCATGCTCGGTGAGAAGATGCTGGCCGCGCTGGCTGATTCACCGTCGCTGGCGAGAAGCCACTACGCCGACGCATTGGCATTCGCGGAGGAGAACGGCATTCCGCTGCTGGTTCTGGAGACCAGGGAGCTGGAGCGCGAGGCCTACGCCGCGAATAACGGAGATCGCTGCTTCCACTGCAAGGATGAGCTGTTCACGGCTCTGGAAACGGAGCGCGCCAGGCGCGGGTTCGGCGCGGTGGCGTACGGATTGAACCTCGACGACGGAAAGGATTTTCGCCCGGGGCAGAGAGCGGCGGCGGAACATCATGTGGTCGCTCCTCTCGCGGAGGCTGGACTGAACAAGGCAGAGATTCGCGCGCTGGCCGAGGCGGCAGGACTGCGCGTTTGGGATAAGCCCGCGTCCGCGTGCCTTTCGTCGCGCATCGAATATGGACGGCGGGTGACCACGGAGGCGCTGCGCCAGGTGGAGGATGCCGAGGAGGCGCTGCGGGCGCTGGGGCTGCGGCGGTTCCGCGTGCGGCATCACGGGAGCGTGGCGCGGATTGAAATCGCGGAAGAGGAGATGGCGGCCGCGCTGGAGGCGGCGTTCTTACGCAGAATGGCGGCGGCGGTGCGGAGCGCGGGCTTTCCTTATGTAGCGGTGGATTGCGACGGGTACCGCTCCGGCTCGATGAACGAACTGCTGCCCGCGGAGATGCTGCAACCGGCGCAGCGAAAGGCGAGCGAAGAAGCGGTTCGCTGAAAACCGGTCAGCGATTTAAGATCTTATGAAAATTGGCAAGATTGAGTGCTTTGCCGGAATCTCCGGAGACATGCTGCTGGGAGCGCTGATCGAAGCGGGTGTGCCGCCGGAGATTCTGCATCGGGCGGCTGCGTCGCTGAAGATCGGGGCGGAGCTGGGGATTCATTCTGTGGATCGCGGCGGGATTCGGGCCACCAAGGTTGACGTGCTGGAACATGGGGTTCCTGTGGAGGGTGCCGGAGACCACCAGCATCATCATGACGACGTGCATTCTCACCGGCACTCGCACAGCCGGAACTGGCCGCAGATTCGCTCGCTGATTTCGGGCGCGGAACTTCCTAAGTCGGCGAAGAAGACAGCCCTCCGGGCCTTTGAACTGCTGGCGGAAGCCGAAGCGAAGGTGCATGGCATCGCGCCGGAGGAAGTCCATTTTCACGAAGTGGGTGCCGTGGACACGATCACGGACATCGTGTGCGCGGCGGTCGGGCTGGATTCGCTGGGCGTGACGCGGTGGCTCTGCTCGGCGGTGAACGTGGGCAGCGGGTTTGTGAACTGCGCGCATGGACGCATGCCGGTGCCGGCTCCGGCGACGGCGGAACTGCTGAAGGGCGTGCCCGTGTATTCCGCGGGACCCGAGATGGAACTGACGACGCCGACCGGGGCGGCGATGTTGCGGGCTCTGGGGTGCGAGTTCGATGCGCAGGCGCCGCTGGCGGTGGGCGCAATCGGGTACGGCGCGGGCGGGCGTAACCCGGAGGGGTTTGCCAATGTATTGCGTCTGTCGATTGGAACGCCCGTCGGGGCAGCGATGCGAGTGCGGTCGTTCTCAGGAGATCGCGTGGTGGTTCTTGAATGCGCGCTGGATGATACGACGCCGCAGGTGCTGGCGCACGCGATGGAACTGGCGCTGGAGCACGGCGCGCTGGATGCGATGGCTGCGCCGGTGACGATGAAGAAGGGGCGACTGGGAACGCTGCTGACGGTGCTGTGCAAGCCTGAGCGTGAAGACGGACTGGAGAAGCTGCTGTTCCGCGAGACGACGACGCTGGGGATTCGACGGCGCGAAGAAGAGCGCACGATCCTGGAGCGTGAATTCGTAACCGTCGACACGCAATATGGAAAGGTTCGGATGAAAATTGCGTCGGCAGCGGGGGAAATCCTGAACGCAATGCCGGAGTATGAGGATTGCCGGCGCGCGGCGCGGGAGCATGACGTTGCGCTGCGAGCGGTGATGGAGGCTGCGGTGGCCGCCTGGAGCGAGAGCGGCAGCGCGAAGGTAAAAGCATGACGCGCGAAGTGATTCTGCAGCTTCTGGAAAGCGTGCAGGCCGGCGAGACGACTCCGGCATCGGCGCTGCACGAACTGGCCCGACTGCCGTACGAGGACGCAGGGTTCGCACGCATCGATCACCATCGGGCATTGCGGCTGGGATTGCCAGAGGTGATTTACTCAGCGGGGAAGACTCCGTCGCAGGTGGCGGAGATTTTCGAGCGCATGGCGGCGGCAGGGGGCAGCGTTCTGGCAACGCGGGCAGACGCTGGCGCGTATGCAGCGGTCAAACTGCGCGTGCCGGAGGCGGTGTATCACGAGCAGGCGCGCATCATCGGGTTGAAACGAGAAGGCGGAGCCGAGAAGTCAGGACCGGTGGCCGTGGTTTGCGCGGGGACCAGCGACTTGCCGGTGGCCGAAGAGGCTGCTACCACGGCCGAGTATCTGGGACTCGACGTAGTGCGCATCTGGGATGTGGGCGTGGCGGGGCTGCATCGGATTCTTGCTGCTCGTGAAGGACTGACAACTGCGCGGGCGGTGATTGTGTGCGCGGGCATGGAAGGCGCGCTGCCCAGCGTGGTCGGGGGCCTGGTGGCGGCTCCGGTGATCGCGGTGCCCACGAGCATCGGGTATGGCGCGGCATTTGGCGGCGTTGCCGCGCTGCTGGGGATGCTGAATTCCTGCTCGCCCAATGTGTGCGTGGTGAACATCGACAACGGTTTTGGCGCAGCGTATGTGGTGGCGATGATGGTGCGGAGCCAGGATCGCGCAGCAGATCGGGAGTCCGCGAGTCACGCGGGAGAGAAGGACAAGAGCGCGGCGGAGGCGCAGGAGCCCGGCGCCGCGCCGCTGAACCATCGTTAAGCGACCAGCAGAACTTTGCCGTTGGGATGATCGTGTTCGGCGAAGTCCTGAGCTTTGCGCGCTTCTTCCAGCTGGAAAACCTTTGCGATCGGGATGGTGAATTCGCCGCGGGCGACGTCCTGCGCCAACTCATAGAGACGGCGAGCATCGGGTTGCGCCATAATCGCGTTCACCAGGATGTTCCTGCCGGCGGCCTCTCTGGGCTCGCCAAGAACGGAGCCGAGCACGCCTCCAGGCTTGATCGCGGGGAGCAGTTTGGCGATGGTTTCGCCGCCGACCGTGTCGGCAATGGCATCGAGGTTACGCAGCGTAGCGACCTCCTTGTCGTCATCGAGAGCCACAACGCGTTCGGCTCCGAGTTTCGCCGCGTCGTCGCGCTGGGAGGATTTCACGCCGGCGATGACATGCGCCCCATGCTTGCGGGCGACATGGACGGCGGTCCGTCCGACCCCTCCGACGGCTCCGGTGACGAGGATCGTCCATCCCGGCTGAACTTTGACCGCGCGCTCGATGAGTTGCGACCCGGTGGTGAGCACGAGCGGCAGGGCAGCGGCTTGTTCGAAGCTGAGCCCGTCTGGAATCGGCGCGAGGATGTCAGCGCCGACGGTGGCGAATTCAGCGTAAGTAGCATTCGTCAGGGCCATGACGCGATCGCCCTTTTTGAAATTCTGTACGTCGCGGCCGAAGTCGACGACTTCGCCGGCGAGATCGCGGCCGAGGATGGCAGGTAACTGGAGCGGAAAGCGGGATCGAGCCGCGCCGCTGCGCAGCTTCCAGTCGATGGGATTGATGCTGGTGGCGCGCACGCGAACGCGCACTTCATTCGGGCCGAAGGGCGGTTCCTGCTGGTTGGTTTCGTATTGCAGCTTGTCGATATCGCCGTACTCGTAGAGAACAACCGCTTTCATCGCAGAATCTCCTTCGACGGTGGGATGAGCCAGGGCGCGGAAGGGTCGCTTTGTTTTCGGCCGAGTGGTTGGCCGGCGAGTCAAACGCCGACGGGCATGCTTTTCGGCTTCTTCGTGAGCAGATAAAGCAGAAACAGAACAGCGAGGACTGATCCGAGTCCGGCAAGTCCAAGAATGCGCAGCACCGCGACCGTGTAGCGGCCCTGGGTGGGCGAATAGCTGCAGCAGTAGAGCAACACCAGATCGCTGAGCGTGCCGATGCGATGAGTGCTGGCCTGAATGAGAGCGAGGCGCACGTCGCGCGGCTGGTAGTCGACCCCGAAGAGGTACTTCGACATGCGGCCGTCAGGCGTGGCGATCATGATGACGCTGGAGTGCGCAAACTGCGTCATCTTGCCGTCGGGGCCGGGGACGCGAACGTAGTGGAAGCCGGTGGCCTGAGCGAGATCGGTGATGGAAGCTTGTGGGCCGGTGAGGAAATGCACCGAGCCGGCAGCGTCGGGCCCGGCGTCGATCATGGAAAGAAAGTTTTGCTTCTCGGCCGCTGCATTGGCGGGCGTGTCCGCGGGATCGATGCTGGCGACGACGACGTCATATTCGCGGCCAGCGTGAAAGCCGCTCTGCCGCAGCGCGGACGCCATGCCGTGCAGCACCTGGGGGCACAGCATCTGGCAGTTGTAGTACATGAGGGCCAGCATGACCGGCCGATCGTGGTTGAAGAAGTCGCCAAGCTTCACGTCGCGGCCGGCCTCATCTTTGAAGGAATCGCCGAGGGGCAGCGCGCGATTCAGATTCTGATCGATTCCCGCATTCTTCTGCCAGGAGGGCGTCTGCTGGGCTGTCGCGCCAACGGGGCGATCGGCGGAGTACTGCGCGCGTGCCGGGCCAGCCCTCAGAGCCAGACTAAGGACCGCGAAGCCGACGATGGGTACGCGCAGACGGGTCACATTCCAGAATACGCTGCGGCGCGGCTGCATTACGGCAGCGGATGGAGGGTCACAGTTTTCCCGGTGCGGACGGACTGTCGCGCAGCATCGAGAATCTGCATGACCACAATGTTCGTGTCGAGCGCGGTGAGGTCGCCGCTCGGCTGCAGCTCTCCGCGGACGACGGCGGCCAGGTAATGGAGGGACGAATCTTCCGGAGCAGAGAGCGGTGGCGTCGTGAGGGAGACTTCGGGTGAGGATTCGCTGAGACGCTCGCGGACTTGCGTTGCGTTGACTGCGATGGCGTAACCGGTTGCGCCGTAGACTTCGGTGTCTTTGCGACCGAAGGGCCAGTTCCAGGAAGGCATGAGGACCGCCTGCGCTCGTGGATAGCGCAGGATGATGGTGGCGTCGTCGTCGACGCGAGGATAAATCTGCGGCTTGTCGGTTTGCGCCACGGCGGTGACGCTGAGCGGAGCTTCGCCGTGCATGAACCAGGTCATGAGGTCGGCGCCATAGCAGCCAAAGTCGTAGAGGGCGCCGGCGCCGTTCTCGGTCGGGTCAGTGAGCCACTGGAGAAATTCCGGCTGAACCCCGATTTCTTTCGGCCCCTGGTGGCCATCGTGGATCACCACCTTGCGAATCTCGCCAAGGCGGTTTTCCCGGAGCAGATCGAAGACAGCGCGATTGCTGGAATACCAGGTGGTCTCGTAATTCACCAGCACCTGAATGTGGTGCTCGCGCGCTGCCCGGCGGATGGCGAGAGCGTCGTCGAGCGACAGGGTGAGAGGCTTTTCGACCATGACGTCGAGGTTGTGAGCTGCGGCTGCTTCAATGACGCGGCGGTGTTGTCCGATGGAGGTGTACACGAGCAGCGCCTGCGGTTGCTGGTGGGCGAAGAGGTCGTCGAGGGTCGCGTAGAAGAGGCTGGGGTCGAGATGGAATTGCTGTTCGTATTTGGCGCGCAATGCGGGGTCGGCGTCGACGATGCCCACCAGTTCTGTGTCGTGTTGCTTCGGGAACTGTGGCAGAAAGCCGACGACGTGGCCGTGCTCGAGGCCGACGATGGCGACGCGAACGGGGGCGGGTTGAGCAAACATCTGAGGGGACGTAAGTCCCGAGACGACGGCGACAGCGAGGAGCGCAGTTCGCAACTTCGGTGCAGGCATGCATTCATGCTAACTCTGCGCGGAACCGGTGGCGCATTCCGTTGCCATGCCGGTTTCGAAGGTGTTAGCTTGGGTATTCGACCCGTCCATCGACGCAAATCAGCGAAGGAAATCAGCACACATGCAGACCAGCTATAACGGGTTAACTTTGCCCAAAGACGGCGAGGCGATCCAGTATGCGAACGGGAAGTACAGCGTTCCCGATCATCCAATCATTCCGTTCATCGAGGGCGACGGCACGGGCCGTGACATCTGGCGCGCTTCGCAGCGTGTTTTCGATGCCGCAGTCGAGAAGGCCTATGGCGGAAAGCGGGCGGTAAAGTGGTTCGAGATTTTTGCGGGCGAGAAGGCCTTTCGCGAGTTCAAAAACTGGCTGCCGGACGATTCCGTGAAGGCGGCGACCGACTTCCGCGTGTCGATCAAGGGGCCTCTGACGACGCCGGTGGGCGGCGGGATTCGCTCGCTCAATGTCGCCCTGCGGCAGATCATGGATCTCTACGCGTGCATCCGGCCGGTGAAGTACTACGCGGGCGTGCCGTCTCCCGTGAAGCGGCCGGAGAAGCTGGACGTGGTGATCTTCCGCGAGAACACTGAAGACGTGTACGCGGGCATTGAGTTCAAGGAAGGGACGGCGGACGCGAAGAAGCTGATTTCGTTCCTGAACGACGACTTGCTGAAGGGCGGGAAGAAGAGGGTTCGCGAAGATTCGGGCGTGGGTATCAAGCCCATCTCGATTACGGGGACGAAGCGGCTGGTGCGGTACGCGATTCGCCATGCAATCTCGAACGGGCGCAAATCCGTCACGCTGGTGCACAAGGGAAATATTCAGAAATTCACCGAGGGCGCGTTTCGCGAGTGGGGGTATGAGGTCGCGGTGGAAGAATTTCGCGGCGATGTGGTGACCGAGCGCGAGAGCTGGATTCTGGGGAATGTCGAAACGAATCCTGGACTGACGGTGGAGCAAAATGCCGCGCTGATTGAACCGGGGTTGGAGTTCGGGAATGAGGAATTCCGGCAGCAACTGTATGCCGAAATCAAGGGCGTGCTCGATTCGATCGGCAAGTCGCACGGAAGCGGGCAGTGGAAGAAGAAGGTGTTGATCAACGATCGCATTGCCGATTCAATTTTCCAGCAGGTGATCATTCGTCCGGAGGAATACAGTATCCTGGCGTGCCCGAATCTGAATGGCGATTACATTTCAGACGCGTGCGCAGCACAGGTAGGCGGGCTGGGCATCGCGCCGGGGGCGAACATCGGTGATGGCTACGCCGTGTTTGAGGCGACGCACGGGACGGCGCCGAAGTATGCGGACAAGGACGTGATTAATCCCGGCTCGGTGATGCTGTCCGGAGTGATGATGTTCGAGTTTCTGGGTTGGCCTGAAGCGGCGAAGCTGATCGAGAGCTCGCTGGAGAAGACGATTCAGCAGAAATATGTCACTTACGATTTCGAACGGCAGATGCAGGGTGCGACAAAGGTGAAGACCAGTGAGTTTGCCACGCGCATGATCGGCAATATGTAAGGGCTGGCCATCCAGGTGGACGCGGCTTCGTCGCAAAATCGGATCATTCATTGTTACGGTAAGACAGAGGAGAAGTATGCGGAAGAAAGTTACGATTGTCGGTGCGGGAAATGTTGGCGCGACGGCCGCGCATTGGATTGCTTCGAAGGAGTTGGCCGATGTTGTGCTGATCGACGTGGTGGAGGGAATTCCGCAGGGCAAAGCGCTGGACCTGCTGGAGGCCATGCCGATCGAGAAACGCGACTGCAATATTACCGGCACGAATGATTATGCGGATACGGCGAACTCCGACATTGTGGTGATTACGGCTGGTATTCCGCGCAAGCCGGGGATGAGCCGCGACGATCTGCTGCAGACGAATTACAAAATCATGTCGGATGTGGTGGGCAAGGTGACGGCGCACTCGCCAAACTGCATTCTGATCGTAGTGTCGAATCCGCTGGATGCGATGGCGCAGGCGGCGTTCCGGCAGTCGAAATTCAATCGCGAGCGCGTGCTTGGAATGGCCGGCGTGCTGGATTCGGCGCGGTTTCGCACGTTTATCGCAGAGGAGTTGAAAGTATCGGTCGAGAATGTAACGGCGTTCGTGCTGGGCGGACACGGGGACACCATGGTTCCGCTGACCCGCTATTCGACGGTGGCGGGAATTCCGATTACGGAGCTGATCGCGAAAGACAAACTGGATGCGATCGTGCAGCGGACGCGCGATGGGGGAGCCGAGATTGTGAAGTATCTGAAGGCGGGCAGCGCCTATTACGCGCCTTCGGCTGCGACGGTGGAGATGGTTGAGGCTATTTTGAAGGATAAGAAAAAAATTCTGCCCTGCGCCGCGTATCTGGAAGGCGAATACGGCATCCGCGGTTATTACATCGGGGTGCCGTGCAAACTGGGATCGCGGGGGCTGGAGCAGATTATTGAGATCAAGCTCACGGCCGAAGAGGATGCCGCGCTGAAGAAGAGCGCCGCGGCGGTGAAAGAGCTGTGCGCGGTGATCGGCGTCTGATCAGCCCCGGGCCCGCAGAAACGCGATCACGTGGTCGGCTTCGACCACGCCAACCAGTTTGCCCACCTTGTCGATAACAGGCAGTGCGCGAAGGTTGTACTTATCGAATAGTTCCGCAACCTCATTTTCGTGCTGATCGAAGCGGACTGAAATGAAATGATGCTCGGTCAGAACTTCGAGGCGAGTTTCCGGACGGGCCAGCACCAGGCGCGCCAGGGGGACGACACCCTGCAGACCTTCGCCGGAGTCGATCAGGTAAATCTCGGTAATCGTTTCAGGATCGCCCTCGAATCCGCGGAGAGCGCGAATGCCGTCGGCGACGGTGGCGCTTTGGGGCACCGCAACATATTCCGTGGTCATGCGACCTGCGGCGGAATCCTCGCGGAATTCCAGAAGATCCTTAACTTCCTGGCGCTCCTCTGGATCCATTTCTTCGAGGATGGCTTCGGAGCGTTCTTCGGGGAGCTCAGCGAGCAGATCGGCGGCGGCGGACGGATCCATTTCCNNCCATTTCCTCGACAATGCCGGCGGCGGTTTCCGAATCGAGTGCCTGGACCATGGATTTCTGAAGCTTCGGCTCGACCTCTTCGAGGGTTTCAGCGGCCACTTCTTCGTCAAGCGTGCGCAGGACGGCTTCGCGTTCGGCGGGAGCCAGATCTTCCAGGATGTCGGCGATATCGGAGGGGTGCAGCTGCGCGAGACGTTCATGCTCGATATTGAGCCTGACGCGGCGGGCGGGATCGACCTCGATCATGTCGACGAAGTTCCAGGGGATCACGCGCGCCGGCAATTTCGAGGCGAGGCTTTCGAGCGTCCGCTTGGGGAGCGTGCCGCTGAACATGCGGAGCACGGCGCCGCGCAGGCCTACTTCAACCTCCGCAACGCTCAGCTGTTCGCCGGAGTCGCCGTTGGAGTGCCAGCGCAGATTGACATCGTTGACGCGGACGACCTTGCGGCCGTGAACGTCGATGATCTGGCGATCGAGCAGATCTCGACGAAGCAGGATGAAATTTTCGTCGCCCTGCCAGGGATTCAGCGTGGCTTCCGGCCGGAGCTCCAGAGCGCCACTGGGCGTCCAGCGAACGTCCTGAGAAGTGACAATCTCAAGCCCCTTGCGGGTCTTCAACACCAGACCGGCAACGCGTCCGGCCTCTTCGCCGGTGCCCACGGCGACATCCCGGAGACGGCCCCGCATCCGCCCGCGCGCGCTGGTGATGGGAGTGCCGAGAATGGCGGTCAGCGACCGCACTGTGATTTCGTCACTCATGCAAGCAGGTCTCGGCTAGAGTGTACCAGCCTGTTTTTCCCGCAGGGCGGCGAAGGGGAACCACGAATCGAGGAAATAGAATCCCCCGCAACGAAGATGAAGAAAGTGAGCCAACACTGCGCGACGCCGCGTTGATTCCGGAGTGCCAGGCGAAGCACTGCAGTTTTCGTTGACTGGGCAGCGCTATGGACATACACTCAGCGCTGGGCGCGTCGGCGGGAGTATACAGCGGGGCCGCGACCGCCGAAGAGCGTCTTCCCTCACCCATGTCCTCAGGAACCACCCGGTACGCGCCGCAGTCCAACCGTGTGAAGCTGGTCGTTGCTTCCTCGGTCATGCTCACCTTTATTTCCTTTTGGCGAGCGGCGGCCGTGGTGCTCAACGATCTGGGGTCCTCGGCGTTTTACGCCGGAGGCATCGCGGAGCAGGCGGTAGGCAAGGCAGCACCCTGGTTCATCCTGGGCGTGATGTTGTTTTCCTTCGCGGTTCGCTCCGTTTACGTCGAGAGCTGCTCGATGTTCACCCGAGGCGGCGTTTACCGGGTGGTGAAGGAAGCGCTCGGCGGAAATTTCGCCAAACTCAGCGTGTCGGCGCTGATGTTCGATTACATCCTGACGGGCCCGATCTCAGGAGTTTCGGCAGGGCAGTACATTACCGGGCTGCTGAATGAGCTGTTCGGCGTGGCGGCGGCGCGTGGCTGGCTGCCGTCGTCGCTGCTGTCCGCTGCGCACACGGGCCTGCCCATGAACGAGACCGCCGCGCTGTTTGCCGCCGCGGTGACCATCTACTACTGGTGGCAAAACACCAAGGGCATCGAGGAGTCCACCGATAAAGCGCTGAACGTCATGCAAGTCACCACGGTGATGGTGGTGCTGCTGCTGGCGTGGGGATTCGTCACCGCGTTCCATAATCATGCAAAGCTGCCTCCGCTGCCGGTTCCGGCCAATCTGCATTTTTCCCCGGACGCGCTGGGTTTCCTGAGGGGGACCGGGCTGGCGAAGACGCTGGGGCTGTTCGGCATCCTGATGGCTTTCGGCCACTCGGTGCTGGCGATGAGCGGCGAGGAGACGCTGGCTCAGGTCAATCGCGAGATCGAGCACCCGAAGCTGAAAAACCTGAAGCGCGCGGCCATCGTCATCGCGATTTACAGCTTCATCTTTACCGGAGTCGGCACGCTGCTGGCGACGATGATCATTCCCGACGCCGTGCGCGTGCCGGTCTATCGCGACAATCTGATCGCCGGCATGGCGATGTTCATGTGGGGACCGCAGGTTCTGCGGATCGTCTTCCGCGTTTTCGTGGTTATCGTCGGATTCCTGATTCTCTCCGGGGCGATCAATACTTCGATCATCGGGTCGACGGGCGTGATGATGCGCGTCGCGGAAGACGGCGTGCTGACGGACTGGTTCCGCAAGCCGCATCGGCGCTTCGGGACGAGCTACCGCATCATTAATCTGATTACCGGACTGCAGCTCTTCACGATTATCGTGAGCCGAGGCAACGTGATCACCCTCGGCGAGGCTTACGCGTTTGGCGTCATCTGGAGTTTCACCTTCAACTCCCTGGCCATGCTGGTGCTGCGACGGAAATACAAGGGAGAACGCGGCTGGAAGGTGCCGGTAAACCTGCGCATCGGCAATACCGAGCTGCCGATCGGCCTTTTTTGCGTGTTCCTGACTCTGCTGGCGATCGCCATGGTCAATCTGGCAACCAAGAGTGTGGCGACGGAAAGCGGAATCGCATTTACCGCGGTGTTCTTCACCATCTTTGCTGTTTCAGAGCGCAGAAACGCTGCGAAACATCAACTCACGCAGCAGCAGATGAAGGAGCACTTCCAGCTCGAGCAGCAGGATACGATTGGGCTGGAAGAGCTCCAGGTAAGGCCCGGCAGCGTGCTGGTTACCATGCGCGACCCGGTAAATCCGTACGCGTTGAAGTGGGCGCTGGCTCGCACCCGTACCGATCAGCAGGACATCGTTGTGCTGACGGCTCGAATGATGGGCGCCGGCGGTCCCGAGTACGTCGACCACCAGATCTTCAGCGAGCATGAGCAGATGCTTTTCACCAAGGCAGTCTCGGTGGCGGAAAGCTTTGGCAAGCATATATCGCTGCTGGTGGTGCCGGCCGGAGACATCTTCGCGGCTCTGGTGCAGGCGGCTAACTCGCTGGAGGTCGCTGCTCTGGTTTCCGGATTATCGACAAGAATGTCAGCGCAGGAGCAGGCGTTTCACGTAGGCCAGGCCTGGGAAAGTCTGCCGGAGCCGAAGCGCCAGTTCACTTTCTACGTGATCATGCCGGATGGCGAGGCGGAGGCCTTCCATATCGGCCCGCATGCGCCGTCCCTGCGCGCGGAAGACGTGCAGCTGGTCCATCGGCTGTGGCTGAATTTTCGCCGTGACCCGGAAATGCAGGGCCTGCATCACAGCGACATCATGACCTATGCCCTCACCCGCCTGGCTATGGACTATGCCCGCGACAAACAGGAGACTTTGAGGAACCTGCGCCGGTACACCCAGGACGGTGGACGCGATGTCCAGCTGGGGATAAGTTATCGCCCGCCGGGACGTGAGGATCAGTCAATGCCAGCGCCAAGGCCGTCGCTGGACGACGAAGGGCACTAAGTTCTTCAGACGGCCCATCAGCTCCTGGTTGTAAAAGTTATCCCCTTCCCATATAGTCTCGTAGGAACAAAACGGATCAGCCCCGCCTCCAAAAAGCGGGGCACTTTTAGCTTGATTCCAGGAGGCAGCTATGGGAGTTAAAGAAATTGTTGCGGAACTGGACAGACAAATCGCGCATCTGAGGGAAGCGCGGGTGCTGTTGGCCGGCATGGCAACGGGCGCAAAGAGACGCGGCAGGCCGCCCGGGAAATCCACCGCCGGTCGCAAACACCGGAAACATCGTCTGACACCGGAAGGCCGGAAGCGTATTTCGGAAGCGCTCAAGCGCCGTTGGGCGCTGCGTCGCAAGGCAGCCGAGAAAGCAGCTAAGTAATCGTGGGGCTGTAAACGCGGGCAAAGAGTGCCCGCCGTCAGAATTCAGAGGGTTCGCCGGAATAACGGCGTGGCGGCCATGAGGGAGACGATCCCGAAGCCGAAGAGGAAGAGCACGTCGCTTTGGATCGCCGCAAAGCCGCCATCCTTGATAAGAATCGCTTTGAATCCGTGCACCGCATACGTAAAGGGGTCGACGACGGCAATGGCTCGGAGCCATACAGGAAATGCCGCGATGGGATAAATGGCTCCGCTGGGAAAAAACAGAAGCGTGTTCAAAACCCCGAACATGGCGCGCGGAACCAGCGGGTCTTCGACCCGCACCATCAGCAGAAACATCATGCCGTTGAAGGCGATGGACGTGGCGACGATGAGAAGCGCCAGCTCAAGGACCGCGGCAGGATGAAAGATGACGCCGAGTCCGGCCAGCAAAGATCCAATCACCGCAAGACTGATGCCGGAAAGCACAGCCTTGATGGCTCCCGCGATGTTAAGCCCCAGCACAAGCTCGAGTTTTGTGATGGGCGTTACCAGATAGCCCTCGTGGACTCCCCTCGCTTTGTCGTCGATGTATAACATGCCGCCGCCGATCATCACCGAGATATACATGGCGAGGGCGACGGTGCCGGCGAGCAGAAACTTCATGTACTCGATGTAGGGGTAAAGTTCCACGATGTCGAGCGTGATGGACTGCACGACTTTCGGCTGAATGAGCGGAGCATTGAGCGCGTCCACCAGCGACTGCATTTCGCTTTCCAGGCTGCCGCTGACGAACTGGTCAGAGTTATCGACGACCAGGCCGATGTGCGGAGATTCGCCGGCAAGAACGCGGCGCGAATACTGCGCAGGGATAATAACGGCCGCGTCGATCTTTCCGGTACGCACGTCTTCTTTAGCGGCTTGCTCGTCGGTGTAGGGAACCGTCCGGAACATACGGAGGTTGGCGGCGACGGACTGGAAGGCCTCCTGGATCTTAAGCGCTTCCTCGCCATGGTCGTAATCAACGACGCCCATACGAGTTCCGGTGACTTTGCCGCCGAAGGCGTTGCCCAAAATCACGAGCTGCACAAGCGGCAGCGTCATGGCCATGAGCATCAGGGCGGGGGAGCGGAAAAACTTCCGCATCTCGCGTTCGACAATCGCCCACATGCGGTTCATGGCTGCATCCCCGGACGCGGCGGCATCATGAAGCCGACAGCCTTCACCTGCTCGTCGCGCAGCTGGCGTCCTGTGTAGTAGACAAAAACGTCGTCGAGGGTGGTGTTCTGCACGCTGAGGCCACGGATGGGATCGCCGTCGGAAGTGGCCATCTCCACCAGCTGCGTGGTGGTCAGAGAACCGTTCGAGGTCATTAGGCGATATTCGCCGGAGCCCCGGGACTCGACTGCGGTGACGCCGGCCAGATGCTCCAGCTGCGGCTTATAGTCGGTCTGGCCCTTGCCGAACTGCACTTCAACGACACTGGATCCGGGCACGCTGGACTTGAGGCCAAGGGGGGTATCGAGCGCGACCAGCTTGCCATGGTCGATGATCGCGATGCGGTCGCAGAGATTGTCCGCTTCGTCCATGTAGTGGGTGGTGATGAGAATCGTGAGCTTCATGCGGGTGCGCAGCTTGTCGAGCATCTCCCATACAGCGACGCGCGAAACTGGATCGAGACCGGTGGTGGGTTCGTCGAGAAAGAAGATGCGGGGACTATGCACCAGGCCGCGAGCGATTTCGAGCCGCCGTCTCATGCCGCCGGAAAGCGTTTTGGTTTGAGCCTCACGCCATTTGGTGAGGTCGACGGCTTCGAGGAGCTCCGCGATATTGCGCTCGCGCTGTACGCGTGGAACGCCGTAGAGCTTGGCGTAGATGGAGAGATTTTCCTCGACCGTGAGGTCGATGTCGCTGGTGAGCGCCTGAGGGATGACGCCGATGAGGCGCCGCACGGCGTCCGGCTCGCGGCTCACATCGTGCCCGGCAATGACAGCGCGTCCGGCAGTGACCGGGATCAGCGTGGTCATCATGCGGATCAGCGTGGATTTGCCCGCCCCGTTTGGGCCGAGGAGACCGAAGATCTCGCCGTCGGCGACCTCGAAGCTGACGCCTTTGACCGCCTCGAAGGTCCCGTAGCGCTTCACGATGTTCTCGACAGCAATAGCGGGCGTCACCGCTTTCGGCGATGGGGTAGGTGAGGTCACGGCTTCACCAGCTTTTCTTTCGGAATATCGACCTCGGCGATCATGCCCGGAACATATTTCATGCCCGGGTTGTCGATGAGCAGTTTGATTTGCACCGTTTCGATGTCCCGCTTGCGGCGGCTCACGTCGCGCTGCGTAGCAAAGGCGGCCTCGGCAGCCTTCGCGATGACCGTCCCCCACACCGTAGCGCCGCTGGGCATCACCACGCGCAGCTTGTCTCCCAGTTGCACCGCATCGGATTCAGTCTCCGGCAGCGGCGCGTAGACCCACGTCTGCGAGAGATCCACGATGGTGACGATTGGTGTTGCCGGCGAGACGACCTCACCCTCGCGCGCGGCGCGTACATTCACGATACCGGTGACCGGCGAAACCACGCGCGAATAGCCCAGCTGGACCTGGGCCTGTTCGTACATCGCCTGGGCATTGCGCATCTCGTCGCGCGTGGCGGCTACGGTTTTTTCCGCGGCTCGGGTTTGCAGCAGGTTCGCCTGGGCAGTGCGCACCGAGGCTTCTGCCGCAGCGACATTCTCGCGCGCCGTTTCCACCGCGGCTTTGGCGGCGTTGAGGCTGGTCACCTGTTCATCGCGGACTTGCTGGCTGGTGACGCCGGCCTGGGCCAGGGCTACGGCGCGCGTAGTGTCGGCATCCTGATGTTCGTACTGCGCCTGGGCCTGGGCCAGGGTGGCTCGAGCCGCGCGCAGTTGTGCCTCAGCCGCGGTCACCTGGCTCAAAGTGTCTCCCTGCGTTTGTTCTTCAGTATCACGCGAGCCGGCCAGCTTGTACTTATCGCCGGAAACCGTGGCTTCCGCGGCGTTGCGCGCGTCGGCAAGGTCCTGCGCTTCGATGGTGGCAACCAACTGACCCGCGGTGACCGTCTGGCCCTCATCGACAGCGAGCGACTGGATGCGGCCCTGGATGCGGGAGCTGACGATGACTTCGTTCGCGTCCACCGTGCCGATCAGCTGGAGGTCGCTGGTGTGTTTGGTGGAGAAGAAATACCAGCAGAGCGCGATGACGAGCAGCACGCCCATGATGATGAAGATGCGATTGCGTGGTTTCATGCGGTCTTTCTCTCGGGAATTGCGGCTGCCGGGATGGGCATGGCGGCGAGCACGGATTTGGCAAGACGTGCGCCCCGTCTGCGGTCGGTAAAGATGGTTTGGCCGAGGTATTCGATAGCGGCTGTGCGCCGGACCGCCATGGGGCCCGGTTCCAGGGGGTCAGAAAACGTGACCAGGCGGACCATGGGCGCGCTGAGGAAATAGAAGACGTTGGCTCCGAGTGTGGCATACATCATCTGCATGGGGTCCACGTTGCACAGTTCGCCAGAGCCGATGGCGTCTGCGACGAGTTGCAGAGAGCGGTCCCACATCGGCTCGAAGGCACTTTTGGCGAGGATGCGCATGGCGTTGGACTGGCCGGTGCGGAAGCGGACCATCTCCTGCTGCATGAGCGCCTGAAATCCGTGGTGGGAGAGATGGCGGTCGAAGTGCTGCAGGACGAGGCGGAGCACGCGCTCGCCGGGGCTGCAGTCGAGGTCGAGTACGGCGAGGGCCTCGCCGGCGACTTTGCCGGCCACTTCACCAAGGGCAGCGGCGTAGAGAGCTTCCTTGTCGCGGAAATAGTAATAGAGCAGGGCCTTGTTGACCCGGGCCACGGAGGCAATGGCGCCAGTGCGGGCGCCGGCGAGGCCGTGCTCGCTGAATTCGCGAATGGCGGCGTGCAGGATGCGGTCGCGTGTCTGGTCGGCGCGGTTGTGCGGGCTTTTGCGCATTCATTAACCGTTTAGTTAGATTAACCGGTTAGTTAAAATGTAGCCGAAGAACCTGCGGTTGGCAAGAGGCTCCCCAATTTTTCCTGGTCGGCTGCGATTACCTTGGTTTTGGGGGCCCGCCTCAGACCCGGCTCAGTGGCCGTGGCCCAGCGGACGCGTAGTGCCTTCGACGGGCGGAGTCTTGGGCTGCTTGTCGGAGTATCGCCCCAGCAGGAACATGGCGAGGCCGAAGACGAGCATCACGATTCCCCAGATGAGGTTGATGTCCATGCCGGCGGAACGGGAGTAGATTTCGCTGCCGCGCGTAAACAGTCCGTAAACGGAGAGCATGACGCCCACGATCAGAAACATCAGGCCCAGCGGGATGCGGAGGTCGAGGCTCATGGGGTTCCTTTCATTCTCCCGATTTAATCCTGCCGGGAAATCTTTATCTGAAGATGATGTTCAGCCCGATCCCCATCACCAGCAGGCCCACCGCGATCACGCTGGGCCGCGCGTACCACGCCATGTGGTGCTCGACGGGTTTCGGGGTGAGCGAGTAAACCAGACCGACGAGTTCGCTTTCAGGGCGCGGTTTGGTCATCAGGCTGATGATCACCGTGAGGACGAAGTTGACGGTGAACGCGATAATCGCCTGGTAGAAATTCAGAGCCATCGCGCTCGGATAGACGTGGACGACGTGGAGCCAGCCGCCGTGGATGCCGGTTGCGGTGGACGCAG
The DNA here is from genome assembly GCA_003131625.1 of Acidobacterium sp. Lineage (GTDB taxonomy): Bacteria > Acidobacteriota > Terriglobia > Terriglobales > Acidobacteriaceae > Palsa-343. The sequence continues at coordinate 145,698 of PKVY01000030.1, forward strand.
GGACGGTGAGCCCATGATGCAGCACCGCGGCCAGGGTGCCACTGACCAGACCCGTGAAGGCCGCGTGCCCGGTGGAGCGCTTCCAGAACATGCCCAGCAGGAAGGTCGCAAACAGCGGCGCGTTCACGATGGAAAACACCAGCTGCAGCGTATCCATAATGTTGTTGAAGCCCAGCACCACGTAGGCGGTGCCCATCGAGATCAGAATTCCCACGACCGTGGTCCATCGGCCCATCTTCAAATAGTGAGCGTCGCTGGCGCCTTTGTGGATGTAGGACTGATAGAGATCGAAGGTCCACACGGTGTTAAACGCCGTGACGTTGCCGGCCATGCCGGACATAAAGCTCGCCAGCAGCGCGGTGAGTCCGAGGCCGAGAATGCCCGTGGGGAAGTAGTGCAGGAGCATGTTGGGAATGGCGAGGTCGTAGTCGAGCACCGGCTGGCCCTGCGTGTCGAGCATCACCTTGCCCGTAACCGGATCGACCTTCGCCGGAATCAGGCCGCGGCCGGCGCTCAGGTTCTCCGAGCTGCTGGTGGTTGCGGTCATGCCCACGGGAGCGGCCTGACCCATCACGTGACGCGTCACCATGGGCGTGCCAATGGCGATCAGGCCCGGAAGAATAACGAGGAACGGGAAAAACATCTTGGGAATAGCAGCGATGAGTGGCACGCGGCGCGCCGATTCTTCTGAGTTGGCGGCCATCGCGGTCTGGATGACGAGGAAGTCAGTACACCAGTAGCCGAAGGAGAGAACGAAGCCGAGGCCGGCCACGAGGCCGAACGAATCCACGCCTAGCGGATTGGTGTGCGCGCTGCCCATGCCCTGCCAGGAATGCGTGTACGCCGATGGCAGCGTCGCCTTCAAACCGTTCCAGCCGCCGACGTTTTTGAGCCCAACCCAGACCAGCGGCAGGAATCCCGCGACGATGAGGAAGAACTGGAGAACCTCGTTGTAAATGGCGCTGGTAAGTCCGCCGAGGAAGATGTAGCAGAGCACAATGACGGCGGAGAGGATGATGGCGAAGTGGAAGATCCAGGCAACGGGCATGCCGAGGTGGATGAAAAGTTTGTCGAAGACGTGAAGCGTCTGGATCAGACGCGCCATCGCGTACATGGAGATGCCGGAGGAGAAGACGGTCATGGCGGCGAAACTGCACGCGTTCCACGCGCGGGTCTTTTCGTCGAACCGCAGCCGGAGGAATTCCGGCACAGAGCGCGCTTTCGATCCGTAGTAGAACGGCATCATGAAGACGCCGACAAAAATCATGGCGGGAATGGCGCCGATCCAGTAGAAGTGGCTGGTGACGATGCCATACTTTGCGCCGGAAGCGCCCATGCCGATGACTTCCTGGGCGCCGAGGTTAGCCGAGATGAAAGCCAGACCGCAGATCCAGGCGGGCAGCGAGCGCCCGGCCTGGAGGAAGTCCTTGCTGGTTTTCATGAAGCGTTTGAGTGCGAAGCCAATGCCCAGCACAAAAACGAAGTACAGCAGCATGATGAGCCAGTCGATGGTGGTCAGGTTCACGCTTTGCTTTCCTCAATGGAGGATTTGGATGCCCTCGCCGCAGGCCACTGTACACGGTTGCATGGGGCAAGTCCAGATGACAAATAACCCCTTGATCCGAAGTGAATCGATTTAGAGAGACTGCACGGGAATCAGGGTCAGATCGTCGACGAGCCCGACTTCCTTCTGCACAAACGGCTCAGCGTAGCGCACCCCGGCAAGGGCTCCATAGTGGCGGGCTTCGGCAAACGTGCGCTCGCGAATCTCTTCCTCGGGTACGAACAGGCCGCTGCCCGCGGACTGGTTCGCGTACTGCGAGTGGTAAGCCATCAGCGCGCGGTGCCGGTCCTCGATGAAAGCCGTGATGTCGACGACGAAGCTGGGGCGAACGTCGGCGTAAAGGCTGGCGTACACAATCTTGAACGGCCGATGCGGCGCAGTTCCCGTTTCAATTTTCGCGAGGCCAGAGAGGAAACACGCCTCATAGCCCAGCGTCGCTGCCGTCGCATGGTCGGGATGGCGAGCGACCCAGTAAGGAAGAATCACCACGCGAGGCCGCACCCGCCGCAAAACCTCAACCACCTTGAGCCGGTTTTCCCAGGTATTTTCCACGCGGCCGTCGGGAATATCCAGCGCCTCACGCCAGCCGGCGCCCAGGATGCGCGCCGCTTCGGTGGCCTCGGCAGCGCGTTCGGTCGCGGAACCGCGGGTGCCTGCCTCCCCCTGAGTGAGATCCAGAATGGCGGTCGAGACGCCCATGGAGTGCATGCGCAGTAGCGTGCCGCCGCAGGTTTGCTCCACGTCGTCGCGGTGAGCGGCGATGGCAAGAACCTCAGTCGCGGATGCAGGGGCGATCGGTTGTTCCGCCATGCCAGATTCCTGCGCTAAATAATCCTTAGTAGATGGTGTTGTCGTCGTCGGTGCCGGCATCCATGTAGGCGCAGTCGATGGCCGTCCCGGCAATGGTCACGTTGGAGTTGTCCAGCGCTGTCATGGTGGTGGTGCTGTAGATATAAATCTGGCCGCCCTCGGTGGTGTAGACCTTGTGCAGACCCTCGATTCCGGCGATGCCGGTGCCATCGCCCTGATAGGAATCGATGGTGACCGCGCCACTCGCGGTATTGAACATGGTGATGCAGCCAAACTGAACACTGGCGCCGGTTTGCGATTGCTGATAGCGGACGCCCTGGTTGCACTGCGAGGAACCGATCCAAAGCGTATTGTCGTCGGCGAAGACCATGCGGTTATGCATGCCGTCGCTGATGGAGTACGTTCCGGCAATCGTATTGGCAGGGGTGTTGAGCACGGTGAGATAGCCCGCAAAGAGGCCGCTCGATGTTTGGTATTGCTGGCCGGCAATGTAAAGCGTATTGCCGCTGAAGATCGCGTTCGTGGCTCCGTCGGGGATAGCGATATTGCTTTGCGCCACCAGCGCGATGCCGCTGGCTCCGGTGCTGCCGGAATTGATGGAGGACGCGGTGATGGGGATGGTGGTCAGCCCGGCGGTGGTGCCGCCGCACTCCGGACCGCAATCGACGACGTACGCTGTCGAGCCATCCGGCGAGAAAACAGCCTTGATGGGATGATCGAAGGTTGCCGATGGTCCCGTGCTCACGGGAAAGACACACCAGGTGGGCAGCTTCTCTGGCTCACAATCCTGAGCGCCCAGATAGTTCGGATTATTGATAGCCGCAGCCTGCTGCGCCTGCGTCAGCTGCACGAAGCTGTAGACAGCGAAGCTCTGCGGGGGCGCAACGTTGACGGTTTGACCGGCGGGCTGGGTGGCGTTCTGGATGAACACGAGAGCGACGGTGCCACCGGGGTTGACGGAGATGCCGTAAGCATTGGGCAGGTTCAGCGTTAGACCGCTGCCGTTGTTCCGGTTGACCACGCTGATGATGTGGCTGGACGGATTGGCGGCGTAAACGTAGCCCAGATCGCGACTGATGAAGATGCCGTTGTACGGGACGCCTTCGGTGCTGCTCGAGAGGCTTCCGGGAATCGAGACCGACCCGCTGACTTTTTCCTGCGCGTAGTTGATCAGCGTCAGGCTGCCGTCGCCTTCGCCATACACCGCGCCGGTTTGCTGCTCCGGCATGTTTTGAATGGTCAGGGGCAGTTTCCCGGAGTAGCCGTTGACCAGCAGTTGCCCGGAGGAGGCGTTATAAGCGTGGCGAATGTCATAGTACGCGTCCATGAAAGGCATGGCGCCCGTTGCGAACGCGCTGGGATTCTGCTCGGCAATCAGTACCCGATTGAGCACGCCGCTGGGAGGCAGGGTGCGTCCGGCAAAATAGAAATTCTGGCCGCATGAACTGATCACGTTGCAGACCAGGAAAACCGAGCTGAGGACGGCAACGAAGTACAGGGAACTTCTCTTCTTCAAAACCTTAGAACCTCACCATGCGCGTCGCTGATAACGATCCTGCGGGAAAGCCCAAGTATAACAGGGCGATGGACGACAGTTCGTTGGACGCTGAGTCCGGCCCCAGGTGAGAGGCGCTTCGCGAAAAGCCCCCGCGACACCTGACTCCAGACCGGAAACGGAGCGGGCGAGCGGCTCTGCGTCCGCCTTTCCTTGCCTGATACCATGAAGCAGGATATCCCCGCATGACCAGCCGTCTTGAACAGATCTTTGGCCGGCGCACCATTCTCTGCGATGGCGCAATGGGCACGTCTCTCTATGCGCGCGGCGTCTTTATCAATCGCTGCTTTGACGAGCTGAACCTCTCGCAGCCGGAACTGGTGCGGAGCGTGCACGAGGATTACCTGCAGGCGGGCGCGGAAATTATCGAGACCAATACCTTTGGCGCGAATGCGCTTCGGCTCGAGCGATACGGCCTGCGGGACAAAGTCGGCGAGATCAACCAGGCCGGCGTCAGCATCGCGCGCCAGGCGGTTCGCCAGCTGGCCGACAAGCAGGCGGGTACCGCGTACGTGGCGGGTTCCGTTGGGCCTCTGGGCGTGCATCTGGAGCCGCTCGGCAAGACCGGCCTTGATGAGGCGCGGGACGCTTTCGCGGAACAGATTCGTGCGCTGGTCTCGGGCGGACCAGGCGTAGGCGTCGACTTATTGATTATCGAGACCATGCCAGCGCTGAATGAAGCGGAACAGGCTGTCCTGGCGGCGCGCGAGGCCGCGCCGGATGTCCCTGTGGTCGTGATGGTCACCGTCGATGAGGAAGCGAACTGCCTGGATGGGGCATCCCCGGAAACTGCGGCGGCGCGCGTTGAATCCTGGGGCGTCGATGGGATTGGCTGCAACTGCAGCGTGGGCCCCGCGACGGTGCTGACCGCTATCGAGCGCATGGCTATGGTAACGACGCTGCCGCTCATGGCGATGCCGAACGCCGGCATGCCGCGCTCGGTGGACGGCCGTAACATTTATCTATGCTCGCCGGAGTACATGGCGAGCTTCGCGCGCAAATTCACAAAAGCCGGCGTGCAGTTCATCGGCGGCTGCTGCGGAACCACCGCGCAGCACATTCGCGCCATGAAGTCGGCGCTGCGAGCCACGGAAGCGCAGGCCGCCGCCGGCCAGCGGACGACCCGGCAGGAGCCGATTGTGACGGAGACGCCGCCCGCGGCGATCCAGGAGCGCTCGCGCCTGGGCCGGCTGGTGCACGAGGGCGCGTTCATCACCATGGTCGAGATTGTGCCGCCCCGCGGGATCGACTGCGGCAAGGAGCTGAAGGGCGCGCAGGAGATGGCGGATCTGGGTGTACACGCCATTAATGTTCCCGACTCGCCCCGTGCCTCGGCCCGCATGAGCGCGCAGAGCCTGTGCATCCAGATTCAGCAGCACACGGGTATTGAAACAGTGCTGCACTACACCTGCCGCGACCG
>PKVY01000095.1 GCA_003131625.1 Acidobacterium sp.
TACCTATTTCAACAAGTTCCTAAGAGGGAAAAATCTGAAGAGCGACTCTATTTCGCTGGCTTGATTAAGTTAATAACATCACGGACAGTCTGCCGGACAGGAGGGTGGGTGGTGTATGCGTTTCCGCCCCGGCTCGGATGCGCGGACAGAGGCATCAAAGGTGAGGCCTCGACCTTACCGTAAATAGTGCAGGGGCTTGCCACATCCCGGGTTCGCGCAGTTGTTCACCATCAGAATCTCCCTTCAGCGGTTACTAACATTGGGGCCCGGAACCGCACGCCGCTTTCGGGGCAGGGAATGGGAAGAGGGGAGGTGTGCGGTCAGCCAGAGAGATCCGCGTCCTTAACCTTATTCTCAACTGATCCTTCAGCGTGTTTCCAACAAGTTAATCAGCGCCGCCCAGGGCGGCGTGCGGTTCCAGGTCCAGGTGCACGAGTAAAGGTGAAGACAATTCGCGGTCAGCGAACGATCTGAGAGACCTCAATATTCGGAGTATGGGCGGCTATCAACGCGGTGTCAAGAGCTTAGACGCCGAAGTACAACACGCGTCAGCGTCCGGTGCCTATAAGTAATAGGCGGGGGGCCGGTTACTTCTCCGATGTTGTAAAGAAAAATAAATTGTTATCTGTTAACCCAGTGGATAACATGATATCGAACTCGCTCATTGGGTAACAGAACCTGGCCGGCGTCAGCGTGATCGGCTGCCTTCGGCAGTCTCCATGAGCGCCCGAACGCCGGTACTCGCGTGTTTCCACCAATCGACAAGCACCCGGAGACGCAGGGTATTGAGCGGCGACGGTCCACGCCATGGCGGAAGACTCATTGCAGGCCGTCACGCGTGTTCCCTGACAGTGCTGACTGAAGCTGGACGCTCCATCTCGACACTGAACCGATGCTCCCGCCATCGTAGATGGCGCGTATTCAGGCGAGGGAACGTGACGGCAATCGCCGGTAGTGTAGTCGCGCTTGCCTGACGGATCGCCTGGATGCGACTCTGGCGGGTCCAGGTGTGTTGGCATTTAAGTTCGACAGGCGACAGTCGCCTCCTAAGTTCGACAGGCGACAGACAGTCCTGCTCACATCCGGTGACGATCAGACATTATTTTACTCTGACGCTCTAAGCGGGCGCCGCTGGTTCAGCGCTGCGCGTCGCGCGCGCAAGTTAACATCGTGCCTTTCATGAATCGAGCAAGGCTTTTGGTTCACTTGTGCCCGGCTACATTACTTTGGAGTACTTCCCTTAATGACATTGCCTCTGGTTTTACGGGAAGGAGCGTATGATCTCGCTGCATCTCCAATACGCAGTTCCGGTGCCCTGATGTCAGGGTGCTGGCGCCGATCCCTTGGCGCATCAGGTGTGGTTCACAGTGACCCGGATGTACCGAAGGAGGTCGTGTGTGGCTACAACTTTTGCCCGGAGGTCTTATAGAAATCGAGTGCTGGCCTCGTTGCCGGCGGATTTGATCGAGCAACTGGCTCCGCATCTGACGCCTGTCGACTTACCCGTGAATCGAGCCCTCAACGATGCCGGGGGACGAGTGGATACCGTGTACTTTCTGGAGGATGGTATTTGCTCGATGGTCGTGACCATGGCCAGCGGAGCCACGGTGGAGGCAGGAAGAATCGGCCGCGACGGATTTGTGGGCATCGCGGCGTTGTTGGGCGCGACTCACACGCCGAACCGATGCTTCATGACGATCGGGGGGCACGGTTACCGCATCAAAGCCAAAATCCTGCAGGAGCATTTTGAGTCGTCGTCGCAGTTGCGCCTTTGCCTTTTGCGCAGCGTGCATTCGCTGCTGGTACAGACCGCCCAAACCGCGGCGTGCAATCGAGTGCACGAGCTGCCGGAGCGTCTGGCTCGCTGGATCCTGATGTGCGATGACAGGCTCGGGGCAGGCCACGCTCCGGTGACCCAGGACATGCTGGCGATGATGCTGGGCACGCGGCGCAGCTCGATCAGTGTGGCGGCCGGGGTCCTGAAGAAGGCGGGATACATCGAATACAAGCGCGGCCGGGTGACGATTCAGGATCACGCGGGACTGGTGAAAGCCGCGTGCGAGTGTTACCGGGTGGTCAAAGACGAGTATCTGCGGCTGGGCCTTCTTTAAGGGCGAGATCCTGCGATGTTTCTCAGGGCGGGCAAAGGGCAGCCGGACCGTCATTGCCGGGGCAGGCTGGCTTCATCGATGTTCACAGAATCTCAATTTGTACACACGCATGCTAAACTTGGAACCGGAGGAGTTCCATGGCCAGCGTAAAGAGCCGGGTTACGCACAAACACTTCCGGCTGGATGCGGTAAAGATCAGCCGGGTGCGTAAGGTGCTGCGCGCCTCCACCGAGACCGAGGCCATCGATCGCGCGCTCGATCTTGCCCTGGCCGAGCACGAGCGCAATCGGCTTGCGGCCGAAGCTCACGATCGGTTCATTGAGAGCGGCATCGTAATCCGCGACGTGTATGGCAGAACGGGGAAGGCGGGCTGACGCGCCCCGTCGAACTCGATGCCGCCGGTTCTCTTTGACGCTTCGGTCTATATCAGTGCATTCCGCCGCGGCGGCGACGCCTCTCTGCTGTTTCGGAGATGGACCGGGGCGTCCCCGCTCTGGCTCAGCTCCGTGGTGCTGGAGGAGCTGTACGCCGGCGCGCTTGCCAAAGATCATGCCGTTCTTGAAAAGCTGGAGCGGGATTTCGACAGGGCGAGACGCATCCTGGTTCCGAATCTGAGCGACTGGACACAGGCGGGCAAAGTCCTGGCGCGGCTCGGGCAAAAGTACGGCTATGAAAGGATCGGCAAGGCGCGGCTGACCAACGACGCACTCGTTGCCATGAGCGCGGCGCGCACCGGCATCACCGTGATCACGGCCAACCCGCGGGATTTCGCTCGCCTGGGCGAATTCCGGACGTTTGCGTGGCAATCGGCAGACCTCGGTCGAGGTTAGCCGGCTTTGAGGGTGTCCAAAGGATCGACTTTGGTGGCGCGGCGGGCGGGAAGATAACTGGCCAGCCAGGCGATCAACAGGAAAACCAGGGGCGCGAGGGCGAAGGTGCGGAGGTCGTGCGCGCTGGTCTTGTAGAGGACGCTGGACATGAGGCGCGTGAGCAGGAATCCGGCGGCGAGGCCGAGGGCGATGCCGCTGAGGGCGAGGACCAGTCCGTGGCGGACGACGAGCCAGAGGATGTCGCTGTGCTCGGCGCCGAGGGCGAGGCGGATGGCCATTTCCTGGCGGCGCTGGACGACGGTCCACGCGAGCATGGCGGCGAGGCCGATGGCGGCGAGGGCGAGCGCGGTGATGGAGAAGACGGCGAGCAGGACCATGGTGAAGCGGGGCTGCGCGCGGCCGGCGTCCATGAGGTCGTCGACGGACTGGATGGCGGTGACGGGCTGATCGGGATCGACGGCGGAGATTTGCGCCTGGACGGCGGCGGCCATCTGGAGCGGCGGAACGGCGGTGCGCACGAGCAGATTCATGTCTCCCCAGGGGAGCTGTTTGAACGGCAGCCAGAGCTGCGGCTGCGTATCGGCGGCGAGGCCGTTGTTGCGGATGTCGGCAGCAACGCCGACGACTTCAGAGGCCATGGGGCCGCGGCCGACGATGAAGGTTTTGCCGATGGGGTTTTCGCCCGGCCAGAAGCGGCGTGCGCAGGTTTGGTTCACGATGACTACTTTCGGCGCCTGGCCGTCGTCAGCGGCGGTGAAGGTGCGGCCGGCGAGCAACGGGACGCGCATGGTCTGAAACCATTGCGGGCTGATGGCCTCGATGTCAATGAAGGGACGCTGCGCGAGCGGGACGGCGGGCTGGCCTTCGGGAAGAACCGGCGTGACGCGCGTGAAGCTGAGGGGAAGCGCGGCGGAGATGGCGGCGCTGCGCACGCCGGGCAGCGCGGAGACGCGGCGGAGGGTTTCGTCGAAGAAGGCGGTTTGCTGATCGGGCTTCGCGTACTTTTCAGTGGGCAGGGAGACGCCCATGGTGAGGACGTTGCTCGAATCGAAGCCGGGATCGACGTGGAGGAGACGGTCGAAACTGCGGACGAGCAGGCCGGCGCAGATGAGCAGCAGGAGCGAGAGGGCGACTTGTCCGACGACGAGAAGGCTGCGCAGACGGCCGCGTGAGCGGCTGCCGACGAGGCCGCGGCCCTCGTCGCGCAGCGTGGCGTTGAGGTCAGTGCGCGCGATTTGCAGAGCGGGGAAAAGGCCGGTGAGGATGCCGGTGAGGAACGAAATGACGACGGCGAACAGGAGCACGCGCGCGTCGAGGGTGACGGGGATGCCGTCGGGGAGTTGCGTGGCGCCCCACGCGGTGAGGGCGCGATCGGCAGCGAAGCCGAGCGCGATGCCGAGGAGGCCGGCGGCGCAGGCGAGGAGCATGCTTTCGGTGAGCAGCTGGCGGATGACGGCGGAGCGGCTGGCTCCGAGAGCGGCACGGACGGCGAGCTCGCGGCGGCGGGCGAGGGCGCGGGAGAGCAGCAGGCTGGCGACGTTGGCGCAACCGATGAGGAGCAGAACGGCGACGGCGGCGGAGAGGATCCACAGCTTGGAGCGCAAGTCGGCAACGACGACGTCGCGGAGGGGCGTGACGATCATGCTGCGGGAGGAGTTCGCGTCGGGTGCGGTGGGATTCTCCGCGCGGTATTGCCGATCGAGGACGGCGAGCTCAGCATCGGCCAGGGCCAGCGTGGCGTTGGGGGCGAGACGCGCGGCGAAGCCGAGATAGCCAACGCCCATGCGAATGCGCGCCGCGGGCATCAGGGTCAGCTCGAAGTAGCGCGGGGTCCATACTTCAGCTTTGCCGACGAAGGGGAACTGAACGGCGGCGGGCAGGACGCCAATGACGGTGCTGGGCGTGCCGTCGAGCGAGATGACGGTCCCGACGATGTTGGGATTGCTGCTGAAGCGGGTGCGCCAGAGCGTGTTCGAGAGGAGGACGACGGGATGGCCTTCGGGGCGGCCTTCCTCGGCGGTGAAGGTGCGGCCGAGTTCAGGACGGACGCCGAGCATGGAGAAGAAATTCGGCGAGACGCGGGCGACGGGAACTTGTACCGGCTCTCCGACGCCGGTGAGGTTGAAGTTGTCACTGGCCCACGCGGCGGTTTCAAAGGTGCGGGCGTGGTCGCGCAGCAGCTCGTAGCGGAGAAGGGTGAGTGGGCGCTGGTCGGAGTCCGCATAGCGAATGCTGACGAGCTGCTGCGGCTGGCGGTAGGGAAAGGGACGCAGCAGCAGCGCGCTGGTCACGGAGAAGATGGCGGTGTTGGCTCCGATGGCGAGGGCGAGGGTGAAGACGGCGACGAGGGTGAAGCCGGGGTTGCGACGGAGCATGCGCAGGCCGAAGCGGAGGTCGCGGAGGAGCGTCTGCATGCAGGGATTATCTAATAGCGAAGAGGCGATCAGCCAGGAGCGATGCCAGAAATGTGACTAACCAGCGAGCTAAAAACGAGGGAAAGACGAGCGAGAGGCGAGCGGCCGGAAATTGAGATTCAGCGCTGGCTGGATTCTCCAGCGGCGACTTTGCGGTTGAATTCCGCCGAGCCTTTGCGAGGGACGCTGAGGGTTTGCCAGCGGTCGCCGGCGAAGTGTTTCGCGAGCAGGACGATCTGGCCGATGTGGTGCGGATAGTGCGCGAGCTGGCGATTGATGGCCTGCAGGACGGAGTGGGCTTCGCCGCGGATGGTGATGGTGCGGGCGAGGTCGGCGTCGTTAAGGGGCTGAAGCGCGGCGAAGAGGCACGCCCAGCCGGCCTCCCACGTGGCGAGAAGCGCGTCGCGGGTCGCGGGCGGTTCTTCAAACTCGCCGTCGCGATTGCGGTTGGGCTTTTCGCCGTCGGTGGTGAGGAAGTCGGTCCAGCGCGAGAGCATGTTGCCGGACATGTGCTTGACGATGATGGCGATGGAATTCGCCTCGCCGTCGAGGGTCGCGAAAAGCTGCTCGTCGGTGACCTGATCCATGGCGCGCTCGGCGAGCTTTTTGTAGTGGGCGAAGAGGGTAAGGGAGTCTTCGAGGTACGAGGTGGTGAATTTGAGCGCCATGCAGAAAGTTTAGCGACCGGGGAGGAATTTTGGCGAGGCGGGCTTGCAGCTTAAGCCGGGTTTCCGTCTGCGCCGGCAAGCGCGTAGTACTTCGATGCGTCGCCGCGCCTGAAGAGCGCATACCAGGCGTCCAGTGCCTGATCCTGGTAGAGCTGGAGCATGCCGAAAATCTGGTACGCGAAGTCGACGGGAGCCACGCCCGAAGCGGTGATCAGGCTGCCGTCGGCGATGGCGGGAATGTTGCGATACAAAGCGCTGCCGCGATAGCCGGTGGCTTTGAGGTATTCGGGGGCATTACTCGTGTGGAGGCGGTTGTCGAGGAAGCCGGCTCGCGCGAAGGCCAGGGTTGCGGCGCAGATGGCGGCGACGGGAACGCCGGCCGCCAGGAATTCGGCGGCTTTTGCGATGGCTTCCTGGTTCTCGCCGTGCTCCCACGCGTCGCCACCGGGAAGAATCAGCATGGCGCTGCCGGGCGGGGAAATGGCGTCGATGGTCGTGTCGGGCTGAATGCGCACGCCGCCCATGGTGGTGACGGTTTCTGTATTCAGGCCGACGGTGGCGACGCGGTAGCGGCCGGGCTCGCGCTGGAAGCGGGGATGATTAATGCCGGCAATGGCAAACGAAGGCTCCCAGTCCGCCATGGTAGTGAACACAAAGAGATAGACCGTCTCCGCTGCCATACGCACCCTCAGCCGCGCGGTGAGGAGCTTACGGTCTCCGCCGGTTGGGATGATTGTACTTCGATGCGCACTTGCATAAGCGGCCGGGCTCGCGGCTATTCCGCGCGCAGGGCCTTCATGGGATCGATGGAGGCGGCGCGACGGGCGGGCAAAAGCGACGCAGCCATCGCCAGCAGGAGCACGAGGACCGCTGCAACAACCAGCACCAGCGGGTCGAGCGTACTGACGCCGAAGACGAAAGATTTGAGCAGACGCGAGGCAGCGACAGCGCCGGCGAGTCCGATGATGCTGCCGGCGGCGGCGAGTTTGAGGCCGGAGATAAGAACGAGGCCGGCGATCGAGGAGCGCTGCGACCCCAGCGCCATGCGGATGGCCATTTCATGCACACGCATGGCGACAGTGAAGGCGATCACGCTGTAGATGCCGAGGATGGCGAGCAGCAGCGCGGCCGCGGCGAATGAAGAGATCAGCACGGTGTTGAAGCGGCGCGGCGCTTCCGAGTCGCTGATGGCGTGCTCCATGGTTTGCAACTGGGTGAGCGGCAGCTGCGGATCGAGGGAGCGCACGGTCGCGCGAATCTGGTTCTCCATCAGCTCAGGGGGCAGGCTGGTGCGGAGGACGATGTAGCCGCCATTGCCGTTGAGGTCGGTGGCAGGATTGCCCAGCGACCCGAAGAGATTTTCGACCTGTTCGACAGCGCCGTAGTATTGCATGCGCGGACTGGCGTCGGGCGAGCCTTCTTTGACGTCGGCAACTTCGCCGACGACGACGGCCCAGGGGGTTTGCATTTCCGGTGTGCCGAGGCGCATACGCTTGCCGATGGGGTTCTCACCCGGCCAGAAGTGCTCCGCCAGGCTGTGGTTGACGAGGACTACGAGCTGACCTTTGGCGTTGTCGGCGGGCGTGAGGAGCCGGCCGCGGAGCAGTGGGGTACCCATCGCCGGGAAGTAGTCGCCTTCGATCAGAATGGGCGACGCCAGGTCGAGGGTGCCGGGTTTGGCGGGAACGTAGCCCTCGCCGGTGATCGCGGAGTTGCCCTGGATTCCGTTGGCAGGGAGAAACGAGGTACGGCCGACGCTGGTCGCGCCGGGGAGGGCGGCAAGGCGGCGGAGCAGTTCCTGGTTGAACTGATCGACAGCGGGCTGCGTGCTGTACTGCTTGCGCGGAAGGCTGTAAGCCGCGACGACGGTGTGGTCGGGACGATAGCCGAGATCGGCTTCGCGCATTTTCTCGAAGCTGCGCAGCAGCAGGCCGGACGCGGCAAGCAGGACGAGCGCAACGGCGATTTCGGCAATGACGAGGCCGGAACGGAGGCGCGCGTGGCCTGCTCCTGAGGTCCCTGTGCGGCCGCCTTCTTTCAGCGTTTCATTCACGCTGGTGCGGATGGCGGCGAAAGCGGGCGCGNNACGCCGGTGACGATGGCAAGCGCGAGGGCGAAAGCGGCGACCACCCAGTCGAGGCCGATGCTGCCGATGAGGGGGAGAGTCTCCGGGAGCAGGTTGGTGCCGACGCGCAGGGCGACCACGGCCGCGATGAGGCCGATGACGCCGCCGGTGACGCTGAGTACCAGGCTTTCGAGAAGCGCCTGGCGGAGCAGGGTTGCGNNAGATTGGCGCAGGCGATGAGCAGGACGACGGCCACAGCGAGGAAGAGAGTGCGAACGAGGGGACGAGCCTGGGCGATGGTGTCCTCATGCAGGCCGGGCACAATGGGGCTGATGTGCAAGCTGGCCATGAAGGCGGGGTAATTGCGCATCGTCTCTTTCGCAACACGATCGGCGTCTTCACGCGCCTGCGCGGCCGTGACGCCAGGCTTGAGGCGGCCGACCATCGCATAATTCCAGCTGGCCTGGGCGCCGCCGGTCAGCTCTTCGGGGCGGAGACTCAGGGGGATCCAGAGCTCGCTCCGGTTCAGATGGCCGGGCACGAGCGGGAATTCGAAGTTGCGGGGCATGATCCCGACGACGACGTAAGGCTTGCGGTCGAGCAGGATTTTTTGCCCGAGGATGCCGGGGTCGCCGTGGAAGCGGCTCTGCCAGGTCGCGTAGCTGAGCACAGCGACCTGCTGCTTCTGATCGTCTTCCTGCTGCGTGAAGACGCGGCCGAGGAGCGGTTCGACGGCGAGCGCGGAGAAGACGCCGGGCGTCATGCGGCCAGCGTTCACCTGCGCGGGATCGCCGCTGCCGGAGAGCTCGTAGGCGGGCTCGGTGTAGCCGCCCAGAGCCGAAAAGCTGTGCGTGTCGCGGGTGTAGTTGACGATGTCAGGGCCGGTGACGCCGGCTTCCGTGATGCCGTTGACTTCCACTCCCTGCAGCGTGTCCGAGAGCACGACCAGTTGTTCGGGATGGGGAAAAGGCAGCGGGCGCAGGAGCACGCCTTCGACGATGGAGAAGATGGCCGTGGTGGCGCCGATGCCGAGCGCGAGCGTAAGCACGGCGGTCAGCGAAAATCCGGGAGACTTGGAGAGGTGGCGAACGGCAATCTTCAGGTCACGCAGCACGGATGGCTCCTGGTTACGGATGGGGTTAAAGGTAAAACACCACGCGTGGTTCCAGATACGCGAAGAGGGAAGTGGTTGTTCCGTCAGTCCCCGGGGAGATTGGGAGATGGGGTGAGTGTCCGGGAACGGAAGCGGTGTCCGTTTGGGGACACAACTTGCCGTTGAGGCGGACGCGCTGCGCGCAGGCGGTTTGGTGCGTGGTGGGTGATGAGGCTGGCGTTTTCCACCCCATCCGCAGCGCTGTAGCCAGGGGAAATTCAGCCGATGAGGAGGACAGAAGCTCGTGCCACGAGCGGCGCCGGATGGCTGTGCGCGGGAGATGTGTGCGCGCGCGGGCATCGGTGCGGGAGGGTGCTCGGAACCCCATGTTTGCGATCATCGGCATTCTGGTGGTGTTTGGCGCGGTGTTAACCGGATATCTGATGGAGCACGGACATATTGCCGTGCTGCTGCAGCCGGCGGAGCTACTGATCATTGGTGGGGCGGGGATGGGGACGCTGCTGGTCGCGAATCCACTGCGCACGCTGAAGAAGATCGTGAGCGGCGCGATGGGGGTGATCGGCGCGTCGAAATTCGGGAAAGAGCGGTATCTCTCGACGCTGCGCATGATGTACGAGCTGCTGCAGAAGGCGCGGCGCGGCGGGATGCTGACTATCGAAAGCGACGTCGAGAAGCCGGAAGAGAGCCCGGTGCTGAACGCGTATCCGGAGTTCATCAAGGATCATCACGTGCGGGATTTTGTCTGCGACACGATGCGCATGGTGATTACCGGGGGTGTGGATGCGTTCGATATGGACCAGATGATGGACCTGGACATGGAGGTGCAGCACCACGGCACCGAGGAGCCCGTGGCGGCGCTGTCGACCATGGCGGACTCGCTGCCCGGGCTGGGTATTGTGGCGGCGGTGCTGGGCGTGGTGATCACCATGGGCGCGCTGGGCGGACCGGCGGAGGAGATCGGGCGCAAGGTGGCGGCGGCGCTGGTGGGCACGTTCCTGGGGATTCTGCTGTGCTACGGGCTGGTGGGGCCGGTGAGCCAGAACATGGCGAAGAGCGCAGCCGAGGAGCATGCGTATCTATATGTACTGCGGGTGCTGATACTGGCCTTCATTCGCGGGCAGCCGCCGGTGGTGGCCATTGAAGTCGGGCGAAGGGCGATTCCTTCGCACGTGCGGCCTTCGTTCGCGGAGGTGGAAGAGGCGTGCCGCAATCACGCAGCGGCCGCGGCGCCGGCCAAAGACGCGGTGGAATAAGGGGACGGCATGGCGGCGAGCAAGCCAGTGATCATCATCAAGAAGAATGGAGGCCACGGGGGCCACCACGGCGGGGCGTGGAAGGTGGCGTATGCCGATTTCGTGACGGCGATGATGTCGCTGTTCATCGTGCTGTGGCTCATGAACTCGAGCGTCAAAGTGCGCCAGGCGGTGGCGGGGTACTTCAACGATCCGCGGGGCAAGTCGACGGAGACGGGGTCGGACCAGGTGGGTACCAGCGACAGTCTGGCGCTGACGGAGAAAAATATCCCGGAGCTGAAGCGGAAGATCGAAGAAGCGATTCGGAAAATGAACGATCTGAAGGCGCTGCAGAATCAGATTCAGATCACCATTACGCCGGAGGGGCTGCGCATCGAACTGCTGGAGACGAAGGACGGGACGTTTTTCGACACGGGGAGCGCGACGCTGAACCAGAACGGGCGGGAGCTGCTGCAGATGCTGGCCGGGCAGCTGGGGGGAGTGCCGAATCGCGTATCGATCGAGGGGCACACCGACGCGCAGCCCTACGCGACGACGGGTGATTATGGGAACTGGGAGCTTTCCTCTGACCGGGCGAACGCGGCGCGCCGGGTGATGCAGAGTTCGGGCCTGCGGAACGACCAGGTGTCGCAGGTGCGGGGTTACGCGGATCAGAAGCTGCGCGTGCCCTCGAACCCGATGGATCCATCGAACCGGAGGATTTCGCTGATCGTGCAGTATCTGACGGTGGATGCGCCGCCGGTTCCGGCAAACCCTGGAGCAGGGCCGCCGGGCGCGAGTGGAGGAGCGGCGAAGCCGGGCAACGGCGANNGCCGTCGCCGGAGATTCCGACGCCGGGAAGTGCGGCGCAGAAGCCAGGAGCGGCCGCGAGCGCACCCGCAAAGAGTGGCGATGCAAAGGGCGGTGATGCGAAGAGCAGCGCGAGCCAGGCGCCACCGAGCGGGTCGCCGCCAGGTCCGGCGCAAGGTTCGGCACAAAGTGGCCCGGGGCAAAGCGGGCCAGGAACGACGCCGATACCCAAGCCGTCGGCGGCCAAGCCCCTCGCGGGCAATCCAGTCTCGCGGCTGTGGCAGAAGATCCATTCGAAATAAGACAGCGCGCACGGCTGGATTGGAGCAGCGTGAGGCAGCTCGCGCTGCGCCCCGGTTCGCGGCGCGGGGCTCTCTATCGGCGAATGAGCGGCGCGCTGGGGCCGATCTTGTGCCAGGATAAGGTTGTCACTCCGTATTGCAAACAGCGCGAGCCGAATCCACAACCAGAGCAGACGCGCCCAGCGAGCCCTCAGGGAGCACGGAACCTTGGACGAGCCAGTCCCTACACACGACGAGACCAGCGATATCGATCTGCTGCACGATATCGGCAGCCGCATGGCGGCCGCTGACCCGTTGCACGAGGTGCTGGAGCGGGTGATCGATATGGTGACGGTCGCTGTGCGCTGCGACTCGTGCTTCATCTACGTGCTGGAAAAAGAAAAGCTGGTGCTGCGGGCCTCGAAGAATCCGCATGAAGATGTAGTGGACCGCCTGGTGGTGGACATCGGCCAGGGCGTGACCGGGTGGGTGGCCGAGCACAGGCAGACCGTGGCGCTGCCCGCGAAGGCGTGGACCGATCCGCGATTCGCGCGCTTCCCGGCGCTGCCGGAGGACCGCTTCGAGGCGTTTCTGGCGGTGCCGATCCTGTGCCGGGGCAAGCTGGTGGGCGCGATCAACATGCAACATCGCGAGACGCACCACCATTCGAAGCGCGAGATCAAGCTGATCACGATGATCGGCTACCTGGTCGGCGCGGAGGTGGAGCTGGCGCGCATGGAGTACGAAAAGTCCCAGCTCGCCGATCAGTTGGAGACCCGCAAAGTGATGGAGCGCGCCAAGGGGCTGCTGCAGCGCGAACTGAACATCGACGAGGAAGCCGCCTACCTGATGCTGCAGAAGCAGAGCCGCCAAAAACGGAAGCCGCTCAAGGAGATTGCCGAGGCCATCATCCTGATGGACGATTTGCGGCGCGGCAAGAAGTAAAGAAGCAGCGAATAGGCTGTAGCTAGTAGGGCGCTCGGCAGGTTCGGGCCGCAGCGAGCCAGACCGCTCCTCCTGTCCATTTCCGAACAATCCATTGCGATTACGGACAGAATGTCCGTCTGCGGACGCCTCTAATCGCTCTTTTTTCAGACGAACCGCTTTGGCACGGCAACTGCCGCTCGGATACGCAGGCCCTCACTGTCCCCTACTCCCCAACCGAGGAGGAAACTTTGCTCGCTGACCTGAAATATGCGTGGCGGCAGTTGCGGAAGTCGCCGGGATTTGCGGTGACAGCGGTAGTGACGCTGGCGCTGGGCATTGGCGCGAACACGGCGATCTTCAGCGTGATGCATGCGGTGTTGCTGCGCATGCTCCCGGTGCGCGATCCGCGGCAACTCTTCTACCTCACGCACGAGAACATGCCCGACGTGGGCTCGACGGGCGATTCGCGCTACTCGTACGGGATCAACGTCTATGACCGGCTGCGGGAGGATCGCTCGGTCTTTTCGGATGTGATCGGGTACGTTCCACTCTCGTTCACCAAGACGGCGGCGCGCTCTGGTGACGCGCCGGAAGAGATCGAAGCCGACGAGGTGAGCGGAAACTTCTTCTCCGCGCTGGGTGTGGGGATGGCCGCGGGGCAGGCGTTCGCGCCGGCGGATGAGGACAAGCACTCGCCGCTGGCGGTGATCAGCTACGGCTATTGGACGCGGCGCTTCCAGCGCGATCCTGGAGTGGTGGGCAAGGCGATTTATGTGAATGGCGTGCCGCTGACGGTGGTTGGCGTGGCAGGTCCGCATTTTTATGGTGTGGAGTCCGGCGGGTCGGCGACGGATTTGTGGATGCCACTGCAGAATCGGCCGGAGCTGAATTCGTGGGGACTGCCGGCGACGTTCGGGACCTTGTACAAGAGCCCGAACTGGTGGAGTCTGATGCTGATTGCGCGGCTGCGGCCGGGAGTTTCGCAGCAGCAGGCGTTGGCGCGGATGAATCCGCTGTTTGACCGAGCCGCGTGGGAGACGGTGGGGAAAGAGGTGAAGCGCAACGGGCCCAGGCTGGAGCTGGCGATGGTTCCGGCGCGTGGCCTGGGAACGGCGACCGGGCAGTATCGGGATGGGCTGCGCGTGCTGATGGGCATGGTAGCGCTGGTGCTGGTGATCGCGTGCGTGAACATCGCGATGCTGCTGGCGGCGCGGAATGCGGCGCGGGAGCGGGAATTTTCGATGCGTCTGGCGCTCGGCGCGGGACGCTGGCCGCTGTTTCGGCAACTGTTCGCCGAGAGCCTGCTGCTGGTGGGATCGGGCGCCGCGCTGGGATGGTTCTTCGCCATTGAGGCCACGAAGCTGCTGGCGCTCTGGTCGGAGATCGAAGTGAGCCTCACGCCGGACACACCGGTGCTGCTGTTTACGCTCGCGCTGTCCGTCCTGGCCGCGGTGGTGTTCGGACTCGCGCCGCTGCGTGCAGCCAACAATGCGCCAGTGGCGCTGGTGCTGAAGTCGACCGGCGGGCACGCGTCGGAGAGCCGCGGCCGGATATTCACGGGAAAAGTCCTGATCGCGGCGCAGATGGCCGTTTGCGTGGCTTTGCTATTTGGGGCGGGGCTGCTGATCCGGACACTGCGCAATTATCAGCACGTCGATCTCGGCATGCAGGCGGATCGCGTGCTCGCCTTTGGGGCGCATCCGGTGGGCGCGCAGGATAACGCGCAGAAGCTGGCCTTCTACCAGCAGTTGATGCAGCGGGTGAGCGCGCTGCCCGGGGTTCGCTCGGTAACCGTGGTTGAGCTGCGACCGGGCTCGGGATGGAGCGACAACAACGGGCTGACCGTCGATGGGCAGTCGTATCCGTGGGACAACGGAAAGAACATGCTGCGCAGCAACACCGTGGGTCCGAAGTTCTTTGAGACGCTCGGCATTCCGATCCTCGCGGGGCGCGGCGTCACGGAAGCGGATACGAAGGGTGCGATGGTCGTGGCCGTCGTCAACGAGACGCTGGCGAAGCGGTATCTGAAAGGCGTCTCGCCGGTCGGACACACGCTCGGCAGCGCGAAGTACCAGGTGACCATCGTCGGTCTGGTGCGCGACAACAAGTACAACTCCGCCGACGAAGACCCAATGCCGATGGCCTGGTACAGCTACCAGCAGGATCCCAACATCGAAAACATGGACGTAGAGGTGCGGACGGCGGGCAATCCGCTGGCGCTGCTGCCGGAGATCCGGCGGATCGTGCGCGATCTGGACCCGAATGCGCCGGTGCAGAGTCCGATGGTGCTCTCCGCGCAGTTCGAGGAGTCGTACCTCATGCCGGCGCTGTTCGCGCGGCTGGGCGCGTTCTTCGGCAGCCTGGCCGCGCTGCTGGTGGCCGTGGGGCTGTATGGGACGCTGGCGTATCGGGTGAGCCGGCGGACGCTGGAGATCGGCGTGCGCATGGCGCTGGGCGCGGCGCGCCAGCAGGTGGTGTGGATGATCCTGCAGGACAGCCTGATTCTGATCGCTGCGGGGCTGGCCGTGGGTCTGCCACTGGCGTGGTTCGGATCGAAACTGATGGCGACGATGCTGTACAAGCTGCCGGCGCACGATCCGGTGAGCTTTGTCGCTGCGGCGTTAGGGGTCGTGGGCGTATCAGTGGCCGCGGCGCTGTTNNGGCGAGCCGCCAGCGTGGAACCCATGCAGGCGCTGAGGGCGGAGTGAGGCCGGGAGAAGCGAGCGAAGAGCCAGCAAAAGACGAGCCAGGAACGAGCGAAAAGTGGAAAATTCAAATCGGGAGTGAGCGATGCTCGGTGATCTGAAATATGCGTGGCGGCAGCTGTGGAAGTCGCCGGGATTTGCGGTNNATGTTCGACCAGGTCCTGCTGCGCGTGCTGCCGGTGGAACGGCCCCAGGAACTGGTGCGGCTCAACTGGCACGGGAGTTTTTCCGGGTCGGCGAATACCTTTGGCGGGGACATCGGGGACTACTACTCCTACCCGATGTACAAAGACCTGCGCGACCGCAATCAGGTGTTCAGCGGAATGCTGGCCACGATGCGCACCGAAGCAGGCGTCTCCTGGCGCGGCCAGGCAGCGGACGAGCGCGCGGAGGTGGTGAGCGGCAATTACTTTCAGGTGCTGGGGCTCAGGCCCTTCGCGGGGCGGCTGTTCAATGCCGCAGACGAGACGGCAAAGGATGCGAACCCCGTCGTGGTGCTGAGCTACGACTACTGGCGGACGCATTTTGGCGCCTCGCGGGACGTGATCGGGCAGACGCTGCGGATCAACGGGCATCCGTTCACCATCGTCGGGATTGCCCCTGAGAATTTTCACACCGCGATCGGCGGCTATCGGCCGAGCATCTTTGTGCCGGTGACGATGTCGGAGATCGCGATGCCGTGGTCGGTGTCCCGGCACAACCTGGATAATCACCAATCGCTGTGGATGACGGTGGTGGCGCGGCTCAAGCCCGGCGTCACGATCCCTCAGGCGCAGGCCAGCCTGGCGCCGCTGTGGCACTCGCTGCGGGCCCAGGAGCTGACGCTGTACAAGCAAGCCTCACCCCGCTTCAAAGCGGGATTCCTCGATAAGACGACCATGAAGGTGATCGACGATTCGCGGGGCTTCTCGCCGGGTCGGGTGGACCTGAAAACGCCGCTGGTAATCCTGCTGAGTATGTCCGGTCTGCTGATGGCCATGTGCGCGCTCAACGTGGCAACGCTGCTGCTGCTGCGCTCGGCGGCGCGAGTGCGGGAGATGTCGATGCGTTACGCCCTGGGTGCGAAGAGCAGCCGCATCGTCCGGCAGCTGGTCATCGAAGGAGGAATGCTGGGCGCGGCCGGAGTGGCGGGCGGGCTGGCGCTCTCGCCGGTGTTGGCCATCGCGCTGGTGCGGCTGATGACGAGCGCCCAACCCGGGCACGAGCCGTATTCGGCGAGCGTGGACGGGCGGGTGCTGGTGTTTGCGCTGGCGCTTTCCATGGTTGTGACGCTGCTGTTCTCCATTGCTCCGGCGCTGCACTTCCTGCGGCCGGACTTGGCTGGTGCGCTGCGGCAGAGTACCGGCACGGCGTCGAAGAGCTCCCAATATTTCCGCAAGGCGGCGGTGGGCGTCCAGATCGCTCTCAGCGTTCTGCTCCTCGGCGGAGCAGGGCTGTTTGTCCGGACGCTCGAGCACCTGCGGGATCAGCCGGTGGGCTGGGATACGAGGAATGTCGCAAACTTTAGCCTCGATCCGACCATCTCGGGATACGGCGAGGACCGCACGCCGCAGATCATCAAAGCTGCGCTCGACGCGCTGCAGCGGATTCCGGGCGTGCGGATGGCCGCGGGTTCGGATGACGCCGAGCTGATGGGCAATTCGGAGACGAACGGTTATACGGTCCAGGGACACAAGCAGGTCGAAGGAGAGGACATGGGGTTTGAGAGCCCCCGGATCACGCCGGGATTCTTCGCCACCATGCGTCAGCCCTTGCTGGCAGGGCGGGAGTTCAATGACGGCGATGGCAAGAACGCCCCGAAAGTAGCGGTGGTGAATCTGACGCTTGCGAAGCGATTCTACGGTTCTGCGCAGAACGCGCTGGGGCGGCTGATCGGCGAAGGGGATACGCCGGATACCATGATCGTGGGCGTGGTGGGCGATGTAAAGCACCAGAACCTGCGCGACGATATCGGTCCCGCGGTATATCGGCCCTACGCGCAGACGCCGCACCCCGGTGGCCTGCAGATTTACGTGCGCACCGCGGGGGATCCAGAAATGGTTGAAGCAGGAATCCAGCGGACGATCCACAACCTCGATCCAACCTTGGTGGTGGACGGCCTGCGGACGATGGAAGCGCAGGTGGACATCAGCGCTTCCGACGAGCGCGCACTGGCGACGCTGGCTGTCGCCTTCGCCGCGTTGGCTGCACTCCTGGCAGCGGTGGGACTGTACGGGGTGCTCGCGTATTCCACGCAGAGCCGGACGCGCGAAATTGGCGTGCGCCTCGCGCTGGGCGCTCCCCGGCACACGCTGGTTGCCCTGGTGGTGCGAGAGATGGCGTGGATCGCCGGGATCGCCGCGCTGGTTGCGCTCCCCGCGACCGTGGGGCTGGCGCACTTTTTCCGCAGCCAGCTCTATGGCGTGAGCACGTGGGATCCGGTAACGCTGGCGGCGGCGCTGCTGCTGACCGCGGTGATGGTGGCGCTGGCCTCGGCGCTGCCCGCCCGCCGGGCGACGGCCGTCGATCCCATGGAGGCGCTGCGGACGGAGTAGCCGAGGCAGGGCGCAGCGAACGAAGGCAGGGAACAGAAGCGCGCTCACGCTCGTAAGGAGAGAGCATGATCGAAGACCTTCGTTTTGCATTGCGGCAGTTGCACCGGAGCCCTGGATTTGCGGCAGCAGTGGTGGTGACGCTGGCGCTGGCGATCGGCGTGAACACCGCCGTCTTCAGCCTGCTGGATGGCTTTCTGCTGCGCACGTTGCCCTATCCGCAGCCCGACCGGGTCGCGGCGCTGGTGACCCACAGGGAGAACAAGAACAATCCGGCGATCTTCGAAGACGATGACTCCTCGGATCTCTTTGCCTGGCGCAGTGTAAGGGAGAATGTTCCCGCGGTGCAGGCCGCGGTTGCAGGCCAGCCTTTCGGCGCGACGGAAGGCGTGAATCTGGAGGCTGGAGCAGCGGAGGGCGGCGCCGTGCGCTACGTGCACGGCGCGAGCGTTTCCGCACACTACTTCGACGTGCTGGGCATCGCGCCAATTCTGGGGCGCGGCTTTACCGAAGAGGAGGATCGTCCCGGCACCGGCAAAGCCGCAGTGCTGAGCTACACGTTGTGGCGGACGACGTTTCATGAAGACCGCGGCATCCTGGGCAAGTCGATTCTGCTGAAGGGCGCGCCCTTCACGGTGGTCGGTGTGCTCCCACGCGGCGCGCAGATGCCGAATCCCGCCGACGTGTGGACGCCGCTGATGCCCGACGATCCCAACGGCGTGTGCGCCGGAACCAACTGCCTCATCCTGTTGCGGCTGCGGTCGGGCGCCCACTGGCAGGAAGTCCGTGGTCAGCTCGCGCACCTGCCGCCGGCACGTAATTCGAATCTCGCCAAACAAAACGTGTGGTATTTCCCCAGCCCGCTCAACTTCTATGCCGGCAGCGCCATGCGTTCGCAGACCCAGGCCCTGATGGCCGCGGTCGGATTCATCCTGCTGATCGCCTGCGCGAACCTCGCTGGGCTGATGCTGGCGCGCATCCATCGCCGCACGCCCGAGATGGCGACGCGGATGGCGCTGGGCGCCTCGCGGGCGAGAATCCTGCGCCAGCTGTGGGTGGAGAACCTGGTGCTGGCGCTGGCCGGAGGCGCTGCCGGTGTGGGTCTGGCGCTCGCGCTGTTCCCGGCGATGAAGCGAATGCTGCCCGACGAGATGATCCCCATTGGCGGCTTCGGGCTCAATGGGCCGGTGCTGTTGTTTGCCCTCGGTGTCGCAATCGCGACCAGCCTGCTGTTCGGCGCGCTGCCGGCGATGGAGACGCGGCGCGTGGACCTGCGCAGCTCCATTGCCACCGGGACTCGGTCTGTAGCTGGCGGATCGGGATGGGCGCGAAAGGGTCTGATCGGCGCGGAGGTCGCGCTGACGTTGGTGCTGCTGGCCGGTGCGGGTTTGTTGGTGCGCACGCTGGTGCATCTGGAGTCGCTGCCGGCGGGTTTTGATGCCACGAATGTGATGGTGGCGAAGGCCTCACTGGACGATGCGCGCTACCACGATCCAGCGGCCTTCCAGAGACTGCTCCGCGACAGCGTTGCCGCGATGCAGAGGATTCCGGGCGTGAAGAACGCCGCAGTCGCGCTCAGCGTGCCCTACGAGACCTTCATCAACGATGGCATTGCGATTGTCGACGGAAAGCTGGCAGGCGTGGGCGAGAATTCCAGCAGCTTTAACTACATCACGCCCGATTATTTCGCGACGCTGCGGATTCCTCTACTCGCCGGACGGTCAATACAGGATTCCGACACGTCGACCTCGCAGCCGGTTGCAGTGGTGAATACGGCCTTCGCCAGGCGCTTCTATGGGGAGGCGAGCCCGATCGGACGCCACTTCAAAAGCGGGGACACGGCGATCACCATCGTCGGAATCGTCCCCGATGTGCTCGATCAGTCGAATGTGCAGCGCGATGCGCCCATCGGGGTCGATCCCATTTACTACGTGCCTTACACGCAGGAGTCCCCGCGGCTTCTGGCCATCGTGCATATCTGGGCTCAGCCGTCGTGGGTGGTGCGCACGGCCGGTCCGGTCGGTGGGCTGACGGAGCAGATGCAGCGCGCTCTCGCCAGCGTCGATCCGGGATTGCCCTTCTCCGGTTTCTACTCCATGCAGGATGTGCTCAACCAGCAGTTACAAATGCAGCGGATCGAAGTGACGCTGCTGGGAACTCTCGCCGGGCTGGCGCTGCTGCTGTCCGCCGTGGGCATCTACGCGCTGGTGTCGAACCTGGTGGTGCAGCGGACGCGGGAGATCGGGATCCGCATCGCGCTCGGATCGACGCTGGGGCAGGCGATGCGGCACATCGCGTCGTCGGGCGTGGCGGCGGCCTGCGGCGGCGTGGTGGCGGGGCTGGTCTGCTCCGTGTTCGTGCTGCGCGTGATGAAGAGCGCGATCTATGGCGTGGGGACCTACGATCCGGTGACGCTGGTGAGCGTGCCGCTGTTGCTGGTGGCGATTGCAGCGGCCGCGAGCCTGCTGCCGGCGCTGCGGATCGCGCGCATCGATCCGGCGGAGACGCTGCGGAGCGAGTGAGGCGGCGAAAGGCGCTCCGAAAACGGGGGGCAGCCCGGAGTGAGAAGATAAAGCTGGTATGCGTGTCACGATTGAGGGGCTGCGCCGGTGGATTGTGGTGACGGCGGCCCTGCTGCTGGCCCTCGTCGCCGGCCTCATCATTTACGGGCGCAATCGCTTCCGGCACATCGAAAAGGACCTGCCGGCGCGTCTGGGAATGAACATTCAGCAGACCGCGAACGGGTTCAGCTACACGCAAACCAGCCAGGGACACACGCTGTTTACGCTCAAGGCGTCGAAGGAGCTGCAGCTGAAGTCCGGGCACGTGCTCCTGCACGATGTGGACATCACGCTGTATGGGCCGCCGGGATCGGGCCGGACGGATCGCATCTTCGGCAGCGACTTCGATTACGACCAGGGCCACGGGGTGATCACCAGCCAGGGCGACGTCGAAATCGAACTGCAGGGGGCGAGCGCGGCGACTCCCACACCCGGGTCGAGTGGCGCGGCGAGCGACGCAAACAGCAACAGCATCCGCGTGCGAACGCGGGGGCTGACCTTCCTCCAAAAGACGGGCGAGGCTTCGACCACGCAGCAGGTGGAGTTTCAGCTGCCCCGCGGCGCGGGCACTTCCGTCGGCGCGGATTACAACTCGAAAACCGGCGTGGTGGTGCTGAACAGCCTGGTGCACATGACGACGAGCAGCAACGGCAAGCCCGCGGTGGTCGATGCGGCGCACGCCACGCTGCTGCGTTCGTCGGACCAGGCTTTGCTGGTGAATGCAACCCTGAACTACGAAACCGAGGATGGCAGCGCGGATCAGGCGATCGTGTATTTCCGCAAAGACGGAACGGTGGAGAAGATCGACGCGCAGGGCCACGTGCGGATGAAGACCGATACCGGCGCTACGGTCGACGCGGCGACGGCGCGGATCTGGATGGACGCGAAGAGCCAGCCGACCCAGGCCGATTTGGGCGGTGGTGTGCAGTTCGCCTCGGCGCGGGAGAACGAGACGATGCGCGGATCGGCCAGCGACGGAACGCTGCTGTTCGAGACGGTGAGCGCCGGGCCGCACGCGCAGACGGGATTGCGGCATGGGGAGTTCCGGCAAAATGTGACCTTCGATGAAGTGGTGACCGGTTTGGCAAAGGATCCGCGGGGGCATGCGGCGAAGCAGCTGCATGCGGAAAAAGTGGACGTGGAGTTTGCGCCGCCACAGGCGGGGCAGCCGGTCGAAGCGCGGAAGGCCATTGCCGAGGGCAGTTCGGTGGTGACTTCGCGGCAAACCCCCTCGAAGGGGCCGGAGCAAACGACGCGCATCAGCGGCGATCAGCTGGTGGCCACCTTCGACGAGGGGAACGCGCTGCGCCAGCTGGATGGAACAGGCAATACGCAGATCGCGCAGTCGGCAACGGATGGATCGCACAATGCGTCGAAGGGCGATGTTCTCCATGCGGTTTTCGTCCAGCAGCCGGCGCCGGTCCCGCAAAATCACGGTCAGGTTACAGCGAGTTCGGCGGACTCGAGGCGGCACGAAACAGGAAAGAAAAAAAACCAGGGCCCGAAGATGCAGACCGCGCTCGAAACGGCCATTCAGGACGGCAACGTGGTGCTGACCGAGACGCCCGCGAAAAAGCCGGGAGCAGCGACGCAACCGGCAACGCTGACAGGCTGGGCGCAGCACGCCGAGTATCACGCTGCCGACGAGTTGCTGCACCTGAGCGGCAGTCCCAGGATCACCGACGGCGAGGCGATGCAGATGGCCGCGGAGTCGATCGACTATCACCGCGACACGCAAAACGCGGTGGCGAACGGCAACGTGAAGGCGACCTACACGCAGCAGCAGAAGAACGGCCAGAACGCGGCGCCGGCTGTCGGATTCGCGGGAGGCGGCAACAGTCCGGTGCACGTCATCGCCGAACGCGCGACCCTGGTGCACGCGACGAATCAGAATCTCTTCTACGGAACCGTGCAATCGCCGGCACGGATGTGGCAGGATGCCGACTCGCTGCTGGCCCCGGTGATCGAGATTGACCGCAATCAGAACCTGCTGAAGGCCTGGGGCGAAGGCACCGGCACAGCGCCGGTGGTCAATGCGAATTTCACCTCGGCCATGGGTGCGAACCACCAGCAGAGCGTGGTGCGCGTGCACAGCCAAACCCTGGTCTATTCCGATAAAACACGCCAGGGGGATTTTCACGGTACCGTGTCGGCGGAGCAGACCGACGAGAAGGTTCACGCGGATGATGCGCTGCTGTTCCTGAAACCGGCGAGCGCCGGGGCGGGCGCGGCCAAACAGGCATCGCAGCCATCCCCGCACGCCGGCGCCGGGTCCGACGGTGGCCCCGGTCAGCTCGACCACATGATCGCCACCGGGCATGTGGTGTTCACGCAGCCGGGGCGCAAAGGGAACGGCGAGAAGCTGGTCTACACGGCCAACGATGGGAGCTACGTGCTGACGGGAACCGAGGCAGCGCCTCCGCAAATCTGGGATCGCGCGCATGGCACAACGACCGGGGCAGCGCTGACTTTCAATAGTCAGGACGACAGCATCGTAGTCAGCGGCGGAAAATCCAGCGCCGTGACCGAAACACGCGCGAAAAAGTAGAGTCTGTACACCGTAAGGAACCTCAGGCTCCTTTTTCCACGCCTGTTTTTGCGCGCGATGCTGTTCGCCCTATAAGCTAATCGAAGAATCATGCGGAAGCTGTCTACTGACGAGATCAGCAAGTCATACAAAGGGCGCCAGGTGGTTCACGGCGTCAGCGTGCAGGTGACCGAGGGCGAGGTGGTGGGGCTGCTCGGGCCGAACGGCGCGGGAAAAACGACGTGCTTTTACATGGTTGTGGGGCTGATCCAGCCCGACGGCGGACGGATTCTGCTGGATGACGAACCGATTACCCATGTGCCCATGTATATACGGGCGCGTCAATATGGCATCAGTTACCTGCCGCAGGAGCCGTCGGTCTTCCGCAAGCTGACGGTCGAGGAAAACATCCTCGCCGTTCTTGAAGTGCAGCCGATCGCGCCGGAGATGCGCCGTGCGCGCGCCGAGAAGCTGATCGAGCAGCTGAACCTGGGGCACATCCGCAAGACGCGGGGCTATGCGCTGTCAGGAGGCGAGCGGCGCAGAGTGGAAATCGCGCGCTGCCTGTGCATCCAGCCCGTGTTCATCCTGCTGGACGAGCCCTTTTCGGGAATCGATCCCATTGCGGTACTCGATCTGCAGGAAATCATCTTTGACCTCAAGGCCAGCGGCATCGGGGTTCTGATTACCGACCATAATGTCCGCGAGACGCTTTCCGTCACCGATCGCGCCTACATCATCAACGAAGGGCGCATCTTCCGTCATGGGACCCCGGAACAGCTGGGCAGCGATCCAGAGGTGCGGCGCGTCTATTTGGGAGAGAGTTTTACCCTGGGGTAAGCGGCCCCGGGCCGGCGGCTATTACCTGCGGAACCATGAAGATACGGTTACGGCAGTGGAATTGCTATCCAGCCCTGGCTCGGGAGAGTAAACTCGGAGGCAACGGGCCCTTTTTGAGGATGAATGGTATTTCTTCAGCCAAAACTCAGCCTTAAGGTCGCACAGC
The DNA here is from genome assembly GCA_003131625.1 of Acidobacterium sp. GTDB lineage: Bacteria > Acidobacteriota > Terriglobia > Terriglobales > Acidobacteriaceae > Palsa-343. The sequence continues at coordinate 23,783 of PKVY01000095.1, forward strand.
GCCAGATTCTGACGCCGGGGCTGATGCAGATGGTCAGCGTCCTTGCGCTGAACAAGCTCGAGCTGAAGGAGATGATCCAGGCCGAGATCGCGGAGAACCCCGTTCTCGAGGAGTTGGAAGAGAACGTTCCGCTGCTGGACGATGTGGCGCGCGCAGAAGAAGACCGCGACCGGCCCGTGGAGACCCAGCCGGTGACGGAAGGGGAGAAGAAAGAGAAAGACCCCTTCGACGAAATCGACTTCGGATCGTATTTCCAGGATTACCTGGACCCCGGGTTCCGCTCCCCGAACAACTACGAGGAAATCGAAAAGCCGTCGATTGAGAATTTTCTCTCCGCGCCGATGACGCTGACCGATCACCTCATCTGGCAGCTGGGTTCGTTGAGCCTCTCGCCCGCAGTGCGCGAGGCCGCCGAATACATCATTGGAAATCTGAACGAAGACGGCTACCTGACCGCGACCGACGAAGAGCTGCTGGCGGGTTATCTGCGCGAGCAAATGGAGCCGGATGCCGGCGAGGCCGTAAAGAATGTCTACTCGCGCGTCGCGGAGCTGCCTCCGGCCATGGCGGAGCGCGCGCGGGGTCATCTGGCGACCGCGCTGGACGTGGTACGACAGCTGGACCCGATCGGCGTTGGCACCCGTGACCTGCGCGAATGCCTGCTGGTGCAGGTGGAGGCGCAGCGGAAAGAATTCGAGCTGATCTTCGAGAGAACCGCGGGCGCGAGTCGAAGAGCCGCGAGCCGGGCAAACGGCGCCGACGCGCATCGAACTGCAGGGACTGGCCACGGCCTCAACCACGGCGGCACGGCGAAGCCTGTCGCAGCGGAACCTGCTTCGGATGCCCATCCGGTCGCGAACCCTCAGCACACTACTGAGTCGAACGGCCTCAACGGAACAGGCGCGGGCTATCCAACGCACTTTGCCGCCCACCCAGCAGCGAACGGCAACGGCGCCAAGCCAGAGGGCCCGCAATCGGAGGAAAACAGCCGGCTGCTGATTTTCGAGTTGGCCCGCCAGATCATTGACACCCACATGCTGCTGCTCCAGAAGCGCGATCCCCGCGAGCTCTCGAAAGTCTGCGGCAAATCCGTCGAGGAAACGCAGCGGGCCATCGACTTTATCCGCACCCTCGATCCGCGCCCGGGCCAGCGCTACAACCGCAGCGAGGCCAGGCTGATCGAGCCGGATGTGGCCTTCGTGAAGCGCGGCGACGAGTGGGTGGTCGCCATGAACGAAGAGGACCTGCCCACCCTGCGTCTGAATCAGGGCTATCGGCGGCTTCTGACCCAGGACGGCGCGGAAAAGGACGTCAAAGATTACGTGAAGGAGCGCTACCGCTCCGCATTGCAGCTGATGCGCAACATCGAACAGCGGAAAAACACCATCCTGCGCACCTGCGAGGCTATCGTGCGGCGTCAGGGCGAGTTTCTTGAGAAGGGTGTCGACGCGCTGAAGCCGATGATGATCAAGGAAGTGGCGGAAGAGATCGGCGTGCATCCCTCGACGGTCAGCCGCGCGGTCTCCAGCAAATACGTGCATACGCCGCAAGGCGTCTACGAACTGCGCTTCTTCTTCTCAGAAGGCGTGAACGGGCCGGAAGGGGCCGGCACGCCGCTGATGCTGCTGAAGCGCAAAGTGAAAAAGCTCATCGAAGACGAAGACCCGAGCAAACCGCTCACCGACGATCAGGTTGCCAACATGCTGCAGGGGCAGGGGATCGACGTAACGCGGCGCACGGTGGCAAAATACCGCGAAGATTTGCGGATTCCCAGTACGCACCAGCGGCGCGTTCGCGGCTAGAGGCCAGGGTCGCGGCACCCCCCAAAGACAGGAGCTTTCCCATGCAGGCTGAATACACAGGAAGGCAGGTCACCATCACCCAGGCGCTGCGCCGGCTTGGGGATGAGGCGATCGAGCGAATTGCCAGGGTGCTGCCCAAGATCGTGGGCGCGCACATCGTGCTGACCTCGGAGAAGTACCGCAAGACCGCCGACGTCGCGGTGAAGATGCGGGCGGGGAAAATTGTGGGGTTCGCCGAGTCGAACAACACGGAAACAGCATTGCGCGAAGCGCTGGAGCGCGCGGAAACCCAGGCCATCCGCTACCGCAAGCGCCAAAACGCCATCAAGCGCCAGCCCAAGGAAGAGAAGCTGCAGAGTGAAGTGATGCCGGTGCGCCCGCGCAGAGCCAGCCGGACCCGCTCCGAGCCGGCTGAGCCGGAGAGCGCGGCGACGCCTGCGAAGTCGAACGGCAAGCGGCCGTCGAGGACCATGGTGCCGGTGACCGTGCACACCTTCCCGGCGACGCGACCGATTCCCGAGCCGCATGTGGTGCGGTCTCTGGACTCGGTGGCGCTGCGGCCCATGACCATCGAAGAAGCCGTCAAGGAAGCGGAGTTTCGCGATCGCGACGTCTTCGTCTTCCGCAACGTGGAGGGCACGCTCTGCGTCCTGCACCGGAAACGCGACGGCAAGATGGAGCTGATCGAAGCGCCGTAGAAGCAGGCAACAGGGGTCGCTGCTTGAAGCTCCCCTCCTCAGATGCTACAAAAAGACATGGACAAGACGGTCCGCACATTTGGAAGCTTCGCGGAAATGAAGGCGGAGGAGTATCGCTATTGGCAGAGCCGCCCCGTCCATGAGCGGATGGCCGCGGTCTCCGAGATCACCCGCGCAGCCTGGTCATTGAAAGAAGCCCTGCCGGATGTTCCCCGACTTCAAAGAACTGTTGCGGTGCTTCCACGCCCACGGCGTTAAGTACCTGATCGTCGGCGGCTACGCCGTTTCCTTTCATGCGCAGCCCCGCGCCACCAAAGATCTGGACCTGTTCATTAGGGCCGATCCGGAGAATGCGCAGACCACCTACGCGGCGCTTGTCGATTTTGGCGCTCCGCTCGAGGGGATTACAGTCGCCGATCTGGAGAACCCGGCAAAATTCATCCGCTTCGGGGAGCCACCGGTCGCGGTGGATATTCTTCCCGCAATTGACGGCGTCAACTTCGACGAGGCGTGGTTGCGCCGCGTCGAAGGCGTCGTTGATGAGGGCACGGGCCTGACCGCATTTTTCATTTCCCGAGATGACCTGATCGCATCGAAGCTGGCTGCTGGACGCACCCGGGACCTCGCAGATGTTGAAGAGATCCGCGAGTCCGGGAAATAAGGTCTCCGCTACACGTCTTCATCCAGATCCAGCGTGCGGATCGCCTCGTCCAGCGCCTGCTGCGCCGCCTTGCGCTGCTGCACAAGGTCAGCCAGATCTTTGCGCAGCGATAAAAGCTGGTCCTCATCCTTATTCATCTCACCGGCATACCGGCGGGCGAGCTCGCGCTCCTCAGCGCTGTCCTTCAATCCTTCCAGGTTATCGTGCAGCCGCTTCTGGTCCGCGGCCAGCTCGTCGATAGCAGCTTGCTTCACGTCGATCTGCGTATCGAGGTCATGCACCTTGGCGCGTGCCGCGAGCACCGGCGCCAGCGCCTTCTCTACCGCCGGGCGTTCGCCACTGCCGGAGAGGATCACCTCCATCTGATCGTCGCCGATCCCGGTGAGTCGATAGCTCACCCCCAGCGTGTACGATTCGCCGACGTGCAGGCGGACCGTTTCTCCCGGCTGCGTGGCGACGCTGAAGCGATAGAGCGAGGCCGACGTTTCGATCGGCTTGACCTCGGAGGTGAGCTTCCATCCGTTCTGCACCGGGTGCTCGACGATCACATTGCGGCTGTCGGTGGCGGCGTTGTGGACCACGTACGTAACCTCGCGAATCTCCTCGTTGCGCTCGGTCATGATGCCGTCGTGGACTGTGAGATGGTGCAAATGCGTGGAGTTGAGATGGCCCTCGGTCGTCACGTGCACAGCCTGATCGACGGCGTACGACAGCAGGCGCTTTTCTCCGGCGTGGATCGTGTCGGTAAGGCCCTCGCCGGCAAATTCGCCGTTCTCAAAGATGGAAAAACTGCCGCGATCGAGGGTGAGGTTGCTGGAATTCGTCAGCCACAGCGCGCGCAGGGGAACGGGGCTCGCAGCGTTATAGAGGGTCACGCGATCGGCTTGGACGTTGGTCTGGAGCACGGGAACCAGCGCCGACTCGTTTTTGTGGATGGTGACCGGCTGCGCCACGGTGTACTCGAAGTAGTCGTCGAATTTGGCGGAGCTCGCGCTCGCCGATTCGTCCTGGACGGAGTGGTACATCCCTCCGCCGTAGCCGCCGCCCGTGCCGGAGACGATGCCGCCCATGACACCGGCCGATCCGTGGATCTGCGACCGAAGCTGCGCCTGCTGCGTTAGCGATTTGTCCACCATCGCGCCGTTGACCGTGACGGTCTGTGAAACCTTGGGCATAGGCGCCGCCTTCGGTTCATCGATTGCCCCCTCGTGCGTAACCGGAGCAATGTTCGCGGCCTCCGGAACGGGCACTTCAGGCCGCTGCGTGTAGATCGGCTGCGAGAGCGGCTCGATGAAGCTTTGTGGAGCACCGGCGACCAGCGAAAGCTGGACGTTGTTCCAGTCCGAGCCGACCGTGTTGTCGACCACCGCCCATCCCTGCAGGATCGCCGTCTCTGGCCCCGAAGCGGCCGTGCCGGATTTGCCGCTGTCCGGGAAGACGATGCGGTAGGTGCTCTTCCACACCGGCACTTCGCTGATGTAGCTCACGCGAAGGTCGCGCGTGCCCGTGCCCTGCGCCTGCAGCGTCAGGTGCCGCACCTGCTGGCTCTGCGTGGAGGCCAGCAGAGCGAGGTATTCGTCCAGGTCGCGGCGCAGGCCGCCGTCAAGGATGCGCACGCTGGTCGCTCCCGCCACCTCGAAGGTGCGGACCGCGCCCGCGTCGCTCACCACCGTCAGAAATGCGCGCTCCACCGTGTCGCCCGCGGTCGTCTTTTGCGAGCGCGTCTCGTAGCTCACGATCCGCCCCGCAAGCGCGGCCTCGCCCGGACCGGAGACTTCGACGCGGGCCCCGCGCAGGGCTCCGTAAAGTTCCTCGGTCGAGGGCTGGTCGTCGAGTCCCAGCGGAATGTTCTTCAGTTGCTGCTCAAGCGGCGTGGTGGAGTTGTAGCCGACGCCGGTGATGCGGCCTCCGCCAAGGTCGAGCGCGGTGAGCGATTGAAGGGCGTCGTCCAGCTGCGAAGAGGTGAAGTCGATGGTGAGGGCCTGATTGCCCGTCACCGGTCCCGCATGTTCAAAGTAGCCCACGCCGTTCTTGTAGAGCACGACGCGCCGCACTGGAAGCTGCCCATGCGGTTCGGTTGAGGTTTGGGCAACAAGCAAAGCAGAAAGAGGAAGCAGAGAAAAAGAAACGAGCTTGCGCAGGAGCACGCGCACCTCCTAAGACTGATTACGACGGGCGCTGGTGGGATAGACGCAGAAAATTGCGGATTGTTCCCGTGCCAGGACGCGCAATCGAGGACACAAGGCCGAATTTCCGCGTCCCCAGGGCACTCTGTCGTCGGAGACGCCTCGTCTGAGCCCTGTGCTCTGAGCTCTGCGCTCTCGCCTTACTTTGGTACCGCCGCCACCCCAGTTTTTCCTTGCAATGATTTTTTCCATTTGCGATTCTGAAGGTGGAGAAGTGTAGCTCTGCCGGTCGTCAAGCCCGCAGGGCTTTTCTATTGGGCACCAGGGAAGCTTTGGTCTGTCGTGCGCCAAGTCACAAGGATCCCGCAGAGCGGGACGAAACAGGGTAATACCTGACTCACGGTACCCAATCGCCACAATGGAATCAACCGCTTGCGTTGCCAGGGGGGGAGGGGGGTGGGGGTGGGGGGTGGCTCCCAGCTCCCAGCTTCCGGCTACAGATACTCGTTCATCATCCGCGCCCACGTCGGCCAGTCGTGGCTGTTCCACGAGTCCCAGATGTAGAGGTGATGCGGAATGCCTTTCTCGCCCATAATGCGCGCGAGATTCTGGCTCTGCCCAAGGCAATGGTCATCCCAACCGGTGGCAAGGATGTAGGTGTTGTTGCGGTAGCGATCGAAAAACCACGGATCGGCGAGGTTGGGCAGGTAGTGCGGCGGCATGTTGAAGTAAACATCCTGGTCGTAATAGCCGCCGAGAAAATTGCTCAGGTCGAATGCGCCGCTCATAGAGAGGAATCCCGTAAAGCGGTCGGGATGGCGCAGCGCGATGTTGACGGCGTGATAGCCGCCGAAGCTGCAACCGACAGAAACGAGATGCGGGTCGAAATTGCGCAGCCGGATGAACGGAAGAACCTCTTCCATGATGTAGCTCTCGTATTGCACATGGCGCGCGATGCGCCAGCGCGGCGGAACGTCGCGGTTATACCAGCTCTCGGCGTCGACGCTGTCGACGCAAAACATCTGAATCTCGCCACTGTCGATCTTGTGCGCGACCGCGCCGATGAGGCCGCGGTCTTCGAACTCAAAGAAGCGGCCCTGCGAAGAAGGGAAGACGACGATAGGCACGCCGCCATGCCCGAAAATGAGCAGCTCCATGTCACGGTCGAGACGCCAGGACCACCACTTGTGATATTCGCGGTTCATAACAGGTACACGCAGCAGTTACGGTATCGTAAAGCATCGCAATCTCATAATGCGCGAGGGCTCAGGCGACGCAGCACTCAGACACCAGCGAAGGGAAGAACCGGTTGGCGGCTCAGAGTCAGGCGCAAGCGCAGGCTATTCCGAATGAACCGCCCCATCCGCGCGTCTACAAGCACACCGGCTTCAAAAGCCGGTTCCTGCAGGGTGAGCGCGACATCAGCGTTTACGTGCCGCCGGGATACGAAGAACAGACGGAGCGCCAGTATCCACTGCTGATTTTGCAGGATGGGCAGAATCTCTTCGATCCCGCAACCTCCTTCATTCGCGGCAAGACGTGGCGCGTGGCCGAAAGCGCGGACGACTCGATCGATGCGGGTGAAGTGGAGCCGCTGATCATCGCGGGAGTAGCCAACGCAGGTGAGCGTCGGCTGGCGGAATACACGCCAAGCCGCGACATGAAACTGGGAGGCGGCGACGCGAGCCAGTACGCATTGATGGTGACCCGCGAGTTGCTGCCGTTCCTGCGCGCGCAGTATCACCTGCGATCGGCACCCGCTGACACGGGAATTGGCGGATCGTCGCTGGGCGGGCTGGTGTCGCTGTGGATCGGGCTGCGCCACGCGGAGACCTTCGGCAAGCTGGCGGTGTTGTCGCCGTCGGTGTGGTGGAATCACCGCTACATCCTCGCGTATCTGAACGATGTTGCGCCGGAACTGGTGCGGAGGCCGCGCATCTGGCTCGACGTCGGCGATCAGGAAGGCCGTCGGACGCTGGCAGACACAAGGGCGCTCGATGGTCGGATGCTGGCGCTCGGCTGGCGCGAAGATGTGGATCTGCACTTTGAAGAAGTCGCTGGCGGCGCGCACGACGAGGCTTCGTGGGCAGAGCGCGTGCGGCCAATGCTGCGGTTTCTGTTTCCGGCCGAGCGAAGGGACTTGCGATGACCGAGACGCCGATTGACCTGATCCGCAAGCTGGATGAGACGGCGACGGCGCTACTGGAACTGGCGCGCCGCGTGCGGAACGCGGCAGCAGAGGTGACGGATCCGGCCCTCCGTGAAGAAATGCTCGAAAGCGCGGAGGGCTGGGAGCGCAGAGCGGGTGAGATGGCGGATGCGATCCTGCGCTGGAAGCGGGAGATTAACTAACGGCTGCAGTTACCATGGCGTAAGTTGCGGGTGTGAGACGGACGCCCTGCAGATAAACCCGGTATACTCCTTATTCAGAGGAGTTCCGGATGGAGAGGCCCCATTGGGGTCTTTTTAATTCTGGGCAACTCGTCCGCGCTCCTCCGTGTTCCAACACGCGGACCCTCTGGAATCTCATGGGCAATTTTCTCGACAGCATCCGCTCTCCCGCAGACTTACGAAAACTGTCAGTCCCGCAGCTGGAATCCCTGGCGCAGGAGATTCGTGAGCGGCTGATCGTCACGCTCTCGAAGACGGGTGGACATCTTGGCCCGAACCTCGGCGTGGTGGAGCTGACGCTGGCTCTGCACACCGTCTTCGAAACGCCCAAAGACAAGTTTGTCTTCGACGTCAGCCATCAGGCGTACGTGCACAAGATGCTGACCGGCCGCTGCGAACGGCTCGATACCATCCGGCAACCGGGCGGGCTGAATGGATTCATGCTGCGGACGGAGAGCGAGCACGATTGCTACGGCGCGGGACACGCGGGCACCGCGCTTTCCGCGGCGCTGGGCATGGCGGTAGCGCGCGATCTGGCCGGGGGCAAGGAGCATGTGATCGCGCTGGCCGGGGATGCGGCGTTTACCAACGGCATTTCGTTCGAGGCGCTGAACAACATCGCCGATCAGACCAGGCGGCTGATCGTGGTGCTGAACGACAACGAGTGGTCGATCGACCGCAACGTTGGGGCAATCGCGAAATACCTGCACAAGATCGTGACCAACCAGCACGTGAGCCAGCTGCACGAGAGCGCTGCGCGGCTGCTGGCACGGATCGGCGGCAAGGGCGCGCTCAATGTGGTGCGCCGCGCCGAAGAGGCCGCCAAGGGCATGTTGTGGCCGTCGTTCCTCTTCGAAGAATTTGGACTGACGTATTACGGGCCGGTGGATGGGCACAATCTTGAGCAGCTCATCGAGACATTCCGCTTCCTGAAGCAGCAGGAGCGACCGGTGCTGCTACATGCGATCACGCAAAAGGGGCGCGGATTCCAGCCGGCGCTGGACAAGCAGAAGAAGTTTCACGGGCTGGGACCGTACGATCCGGAGACGGGCAAGACCGAGACGGCGGGGCAGCGGACCTATTCGGAGATTTTCGCCGAGACGCTGGTAAGGCTGGCGAACGAGAACGAGAAGATTGTCGCCATTACCGCGGCCATGCCCAACGGAACCGCGCTGGATCTGTTCCGGCCGCATCATCCGAAGAAGTATTTTGACGTGGGCATTGCCGAGGAACATGCGGTGATCTTCGCAGCGGGCATGGCGACGCAGGGATTCAAACCCTACTGCGCGATCTATTCGACGTTCCTGCAGCGGGCGTTCGATCCTGTCGTGCACGACGTGTGTCTGCAGAATCTGCCGGTGGTGTTCTGCATGGATCGCGCGGGTCTGAGCGGCGACGATGGACCGACACATCACGGGCTCTTCGACATTGCTTATCTGCGCGGCGTGCCGAATATCGTGCAGATGGCGCCCACGGACGAGGATGAGCTGGCGGACATGATGTATACCGCGATGCTGTACAACGGGCCGAGCGCGATTCGCTATCCGCGCGGGATCGGGCCGGGAGCAAAAATGAAGCAGCATCCGCAGGCGCTGGAAATCGGCAAAGCCGAAGTGATCCAGGAGGGAGACGATTTCGCCATCCTGGGTCTGGGTGCGCTGTTGCCGATGGCAAAGGATCTGGCGCGGTCGCTGGAGCAGCAGGGATATTCGGCAGCGGTGATCAATCCGCGATTCATCAAGCCGCTCGATCGCGAGCTGATTGCGCGTTACGCGAAGCGGGCCACGGCGCTGGTGACGTTCGAGGATCACGTGCTGATGGGTGGCTTCGGCAGCGTGGTGCTGGAGGCGCTGAGCGAGATGGGTATCGACACGCCAGTGATCCGCATCGGCTGGCCCGATCGTTTCATCGAACACGGCAAAGTCGACCAGCTGCGCGCGCGGCACGGCGTGAGCGTGGAAGCGGCGCTGGAAAAGCTCGCGCCTTATATGAAACGAGGCGTTCCCAGGCTGGTGGCGCAATCGATTTAGCAGGCTTTTCTGGCATGCATCCCACGCGGTGTGGGAAGATGCGAAGAGAGTCCCTCATTCCAGCGCTATGACCGCCTCTTCCGTGCAGCTTCGAAGCAATCACGTCAAGTCGAGCCACGATCGGTGGATCATCGCCATTGGCGTCTTCAAATTGGCGCAGGCGGCGCTCTTCATCCTGCTGGGGATTGGCGCGATTCGTCTGCTGCATCGGGACCTGATCGGAGTGACGGAGCATTTCATTCTGGCGATGCGCTTCAATCCCGAGGGACATTTCGTCAACCTCGTGCTGGAGAAGGTGGCGATGATCGACCCGCGCCGGCTGCGGGTGATCAGCGCGGCCATCTTCGCCATCGCGACGCTGGACATCATCGAGGGCACAGGCCTGGTGCTGGAGCAGGCGTGGGCGGAATTCGTCACGCTGATTTTGACGGCGTCATTTCTACCCTGGGAATTCTTCGAGGTTTTCCGGCGCGCCAGCTGGATTCGCATCGGACTGACAGTCATCAACCTCGCCGTCGTGGTCTACCTGCTCTACTACGTGAAGCTGCGGATGCAGGAGCGGCGGCTGCGTCGCGCCGGGAGGGCGTAATGCAGCTTCTTCGCGAGTGGTGCGGCTCCGTTCAGACTGAGAAAAGAAAATGCAGCGCGCCTGCGTAATCGGATCGGGTCCGAACGGACTGGCAGCGGCCATCGTGCTCGCGCAGGCTGGTCTGAAGGTCGACGTGTACGAAGCCGAGGCACAGCCAGGAGGCGGAACGCGCACGCTGGAGCTGACGCTGCCCGGATTCCGGCACGACTTCGGGTCAGCCGTGCATCCCATGGGCGCGGGATCGCCCTTCTTTTCCACGTTGCCGCTGGCGGAGCACGGACTGCAATGGGTTCATGGAACCTCGCCGCTGGCGCATCCGCTGGACGACGGCACGGCGGTGACGCTGGAACACAGTTTGCAGGATCAGGAACGACAGCTGGGCGAAGATGGCGCCGCATGGCGGGAACTGGTCGAGCCGATGGTGACGTACTGGAAGGACTTCGTCGCGGATGCGATGGGTCCGGTGACGCACATTCCACGGCGGCCACTGCTGATGCTGCAGTTCGGGTGGAAGGCGATGCAGCCGGCAACGAAGCTGGCGAGAGGGACATTTCGCGGCGCACGGGCGCGGGCGCTGTTTGCTGGACTGGCGGCGCATTCCTTTCTGAGCCTCGATGAGGGTCTAAGTCCGGCCGTCGGCCTGGTGTTGGCCGCAGCCGCACATGTGGTGGGCTGGCCCGTGCCGCGAGGCGGATCGCAGGCAATCGCGAACGCGCTGATCGGGCACCTGGAAGAACTGGGTGGCACGGTGCACACCGGGCAGCGCATTACGTCGCTGGAGGGGATGGACCCCAAAGAGGGGCCGGTGCTGTGCGATGTGACCCCGCGGCAGTTGCTCTCCATTGCGGGAGAGCGGCTGCAGAAGACCTATCGGAAGGCGATGACAGAATTTCGCTACGGTCCGGGGGTGTTCAAGATCGATTACGCCCTTTCAGCGCCGATTCCGTGGACGGCGCGGGAATGCTATCGCGCGATCACCGTGCACCTGGGTGGAACACTGGAGGAGATTGCGCGTTCGGAGCATGCGGCGACGCACGGCGCGATCGCCGAGAAGCCGTTTGTGCTGGTGGCGCAGCCGTCGTTGTTCGACGCAACGCGGGCTCCGGAGGGAAAGCACATAGCGTGGATGTACTGTCATGTTCCGAACGCAACGACAGAGGACATGACGAGCCGCATCGAGGCGCAGCTGGAGAGGTTTGCGCCGGGATTCCAGGATTGTGTGCTGGAGCGGCGTGTGTCCACGCCCGCGATGCTCGAATCGATGGATGCGAATTTGGTGGGCGGCGACATCGGTGGCGGAGAGCTGTCGATGCGGCAATTCCTTTTTCGTCCCGCGCTGGGGGGCTACTATACGGGGACGCGGAACCTCTATCTCTGCTCGTCGTCGACGCCGCCGGGTGGCGGCGTGCACGGGATGTGCGGGTATCACGCGGCGCGCATGGCGGTGCGGCGCCTACGTTGATCTTGTGCCGGCGACTTCGGCGACGGCCGCGATAGCGCGATCGCTCAGCTGCTGCTTCACGTCTTTCATTCTGAGCCAGGGATCGCGCTTCAGGCGCGCCTTCCACTCGTCAAAATTGGCGGCGGCGAACTGCTTCGGATCGGTGCGCTCCAGTTCTGCCCAGGTGAGAGGCACGGCGACACGCGCGCCGGCGCGGGCACGCGGCGAATACGGCGCCACGGCGGTCGCTCCTCGCTCGTTGCGAAGATAGTCGAGGAAGATGCGGCCAGTGCGGGCGGACTTGGTCATTTTGGTGAGGTAGAGCTTCGGGTTGGCGCGCTCCATCATCAGCACGAAGTGGTGCGCGAATTCCTTGAACGCCGGCCACTCGTGATTCGGGTCGATCGGCGCGACGACGTGGAGCCCTTTGCCGCCGGTGGATTTGACGAAGGTCTCGAGGCCGAGGTGCTTCATCAGTTCGCGGACCTCGACGGCACTGGCGACCAGGCGCTTCCACGGAAGCTCGGGGTCAGGATCGAGGTCGATGATGAGGCGGTCGGGCCGTTCGAGGGTTTTGTTGCGGGAACCCCACGGATGCAGTTCGAGCACACCCATCTGTCCGAGGCCGACGAGACCCTCGCGCGTAGAGACGGTGATGTACTGCTCCGGTTTGGTGCCCTTCTTCACCAGGACCGGCACACTGTCCACGCCGGCAGGCATGCCCTTCCCAATTTGTTTCTGGAAGAAGCAGGGCTGGCCGCTGCCTTCCGGGCAGCGCACGATGCTCAGCGGCCGGTCGGCGATGTGCGGCAGCAGATGATCGGCGACGGCGTCGTAATACTCAGCGAGTTGCAGCTTGGTGAGGTGGCTTTCTTCATCGAGGATCTTATCGGGATGGCTGATGGAGACGCCAGCGACCTGCGCGCGATCGCTGCGGGATTTGGATGGGGTCCGCGTTTCGACTTTGGCCGCGGTTGCGGCGGGAGCGGGATGATGCGCGGCTTTGACTGCGGGTTTCTCTTCGCGCGGGCGTCTTCCTGACGATTTGGGTACGGGTCCCGCCATTTCGCGAACGACTTCCTTCGGATCCTTGTCTTCGCGGAGGCCGAGGAAGGCGGCCTGACGGACCAGATTGTCGCTGGTCCACGCGGCGAAGCGCGCCTCAATGACCGTGGAGGGCTTGACCCAGATCGCGTCCTTCTTCGCTTCGGCCGGCACATCGTGAAACGCGGGCTTTGCCTGGCGCAAAACGTCGAGCTGGTCGCGTAGCAGTTCGTGCGTCTTGCGGGTGAAGCCGGTTCCGGCGCGGCCCGCATAGATGAGGTCGCTGTCGCTGTAATAGCCGAGCAGCAGCGACCCGATGCCGTGCCCGCCGCTGGAGAGCGGCGTGAATCCGCCTACGACAAATTCCTGTTGCAGGACGCACTTCGATTTGAGCCAAAAGCGTGAGCGCTCCGAACGCCATGGTGAGCTGGCCAGCTTGGAAACGATGCCCTCAGCGCCCATTTCGCAAGCGCGGCGAAACATCGCGCCTCCGTTGGCGCGAATGTGGCTGCTGTAGCGCAGCGTGCCGTCGCCGTGATCCTCGAGCAGACCTTTGAGGAGGGTCTTGCGCCGCTCCAGAGGCAGGTTGCGCAGGTTGTGGCCGTCGAGGTGAAGCAGGTCGAAGGCGTAATACGTGAGCGGGTGCTCGGCGCCTTCTTCAAACGCAGCCTGCAGATCGGCGAAGCTGGTTCCTCCCTGCTCGTTGAGGACGACCACTTCGCCATCGAGGATCGCGCCGTGGACGGGGAGCTCGGCGGCGGCTTTGGCAACGTCACGCATCCGATGCGTCCAGTCCAGACCACTGCGCGTGAAGAGGCGCGCCCGGCGTTTTCCGTCTTTTGTGTCGACATGGACCTGGATGCGATAGCCGTCAAGTTTGAGCTCGTGCAGCCAGTCATCGCCCTCAGGCGGCTTTTCAACGGAAGAGGCCAGTTCCGGCGAAAGAAAGCCGGGCATCTTCTCGCGCGGTACATCGTGCAGGAGACTTTCGCGGTCCGGCGCAGGCGCGGACGCGGGAGATTCCTTTGCCGCGAAGGTTCTGCGCGTCAGCAGCGAACGATTCGCTGGCGGCTTCTTTTCGGGGACATAGGAATTCCAGGTGTGGTCCTCGGCGGCGGCGATCTGCTCGATGCTGCGGCCAGTGACCGCGCTGTCCGGGGCTTCGTCGGTGATGGCGGGATCGCTGGCGGTGCGCTCGTACTCGTCGTGCTCCTTGATAAGCAGCCAGTTGTTCTTGCCTTTTTCGCCGAAGCGGTCGCCCTTCATGCGGATGAGCGCCCAGTGGCCGTGCAGCTTTTTGCCATGGAGGATGAATTTGAGCTGCCCCTTGCGCAGGCCTTCGTCGACATCGGTCACCGGCTCCCAGGTTCCCTGATCCCAGACCATGACCGTGCCGCCGCCATACTGGCCTTTGGGGATGGTTCCCTCGAAGCCGCCATATTCAATGGGGTGGTCTTCGACCTCGACGGCGAGGCGTTTGTCCGCGACAACGTAGCTGGGGCCTTTGGTGACGGCCCAACTCTTGAAAACGCCGCGCCAGCCCAGGCGAAAATCGTAGTGGAGCCGGGTGGCGGCGTGCTTCTGGACGACGAAGGGGAGGCCGGCGCCCACTTTCGGTCTGGATTTTGCGCCCGAGGAACCGCTGGGCTCGGCGGTCATGGCGAAGTCCCGCATGGCGCGATAGCGGGCTAGCTGCTGATCGACGAGGTCGGAGGGCGCCTCGGCAGGTGAGGTGGATTTTCTCTCGCGTTTGGCGGCTTTTTTCGGCATCTGGAAGTTCGGATTCCGGCGCGGCGGCGCGGGCTGCCTTCAGCCCGTTTGCAGCAGTCCGGTCATTTGCAGGTCCTGCTCGAGCAGAACCGACTCGCTGGGATTGTCGTCACGGTAGCGCACCTGGACGCTGTGGCCGCGAATGGCGGTTGCAAAGGCCTCCGCGGCAGCTTTGCGTGCGAAGTGACGGCGGTATTTGCCATAGCGATACTGCTGCTGCGCGTAATAGCGGTAAGAGACCTCGACCCAGGTACCGTACTGGGACTTCTTGACGGCTGCGGTTTGCACCTGACCATCCGCGCTGGGCCACATGGCGGCCCGGTTCTCGCGGACGCGCTGCACATATTTGCGGACGGCGACTACGAAGGCGCCAACGACGGCCGCAATCAAGTAGTGGAAGGTGCCGGCAAAGGGCGCCAGATGGTGCCAAAGATCCTTCATTCCGAGGGTGCGCTCCTGGTGGAAGCTGGCGCGATCAGGTTACTACGCCGCGGGTTTCGGAATTCTGGTTCGGGGTATTGGCTGTTGCCACTTTTGGGCCATCGGTTGCCTGTGAAATTGCGTTTTCCTGACTGGTCAATTCCCCTGGCCGGGGTATATCGTAATGCTCGCTGTGTGCTCCGCCGCGGTTTTCGGAGGCATGGCACTGTAAACCCCAGGAGCTGTTCTGCTATGTCCACCTTGGTGCAATCGGAAGTTGCGGCACAAAAGGATTTTCTGCCGCTGAACGGGACCGATCACGTCGAGTTTTACGTCGGCAATGCACGTCAGTCCGCCTATTTTTACCGGCTGGCGTTTGGCCTGAAGCTGGTGGCCTATGCCGGGCCGGAAACCGGCGTCCGCGACCGCGCCTCCTACGTGCTGGAGCAGGGAAAGGTGCGCTTCGTGCTCACCACGCCGCTCCGTCCCGATGGCGAAATCGCCGAACACGTGCGCGTGCACGGCGATGGAGTGCGCGATGTGGCATTGTGGGTCGACGACGCCCGCCAGTCCTGGAAAGAGACGACGAAGCGTGGCGCACGCAGTGTCCGCGAGCCTTTCGAGCTGAAAGACGAACAGGGGATGGTCAGAATCGCGTCAATCGCCGCATACGGTGACACGATTCACTCGTTTGTCGAGCGGAGCGAATACAAAGGTGCGTTTCTGCCTGGATATCGTGCCATGCCGGAGGATCCGCTGGCGCGGCCCGTTGGCCTGATCCATATCGATCACATGGTGGGCAATGTTGGCTGGAACGAGATGAATCGCTGGGTGGACTTCTACGCGCAGATCATGGGATTTTCGCTCTACCAACACTTCGACGACAAGGACATTTCGACGGAGTACTCGGCGCTGATGTCGAAGGTGATGGCNNAGAAATCGCAGATCGAGGAGTATCTGGAGTTCTACCACGGACCGGGCGTCCAGCATATCGCGATGGCGACCCACGACATTCTGGGTACGGTGGCCAAGCTCCAGACGCAGGGCGTGGCATTCCTGACCGTACCGCACTCGTATTACACGGAACTCGAGGGGCGCGTGGGGAAGATCGACGAGCCCATCGCGGAGCTGGAGAAGCTGGGCGTGCTGGTGGATCGCGACGACGAAGGCTACATGCTGCAGATCTTCACCAAGCCCGTCGAGGACCGGCCGACGTTGTTCTTCGAGATTATTCAGCGGAAGGGCAGCCGCAGCTTTGGCAAAGGGAATTTCAAGGCGCTCTTCGAGGCCATCGAACGGGAACAGGCGGCGCGCGGAAACCTCTAACTTTGGCGCATGCGATAGCGCCACCGGGCGTGATACGCCGGTTGCGATCGGCTGTCGCGCCGCGATTCAAGGAAGAGGTGCATCAGCATCCAGATCAGGAAGCTGATTCCTGCAAAGATGGTGGCCGCGAGCAAATACAGAGCAAGCTGGGTGGTGTACACGATTGCTTGACCCTCTGCCTCGATTGCAGCGGAGCTGGCGCAAGGGTCGCGCAAGAAATCTATAAAGATTTCATAAGCGCTGTCAGTCCGCGACCATCAGTTCGCCCGGAAGAATCGGCCGCGTGCGGGGCAACACTCCGTAGGCGGCCAGGACGCCCATGCCCATGAGCACTCCGCAATAGACGGCCAGCTTCACCATGTCGGTGGCATGGTTCTTCGGCAGGGCCTTCCAGAGAATCAGCAACACCGTCTGTGCCGCCGTAACGGACCAAACCGTTCCATAGAAATAGCGGCGTTCCGAGCCTTCGCCTTGAGTGGAGCTGCGAACGCGCGGCAGGATGCCCAAAGCGCCCAGCAGCAGAATGACGATCAGCTGCGGCGTGTAGCCGTGCGCGTAAATCTGCTTCATTCGCCATTCCCCCGTGCCTGCGGCCCAGGCAAGCCCGGCAAGGTCGAGCAGCGCGAAATTCAGGAGCGCGTTCCACGCGAAGGTGTAGCAGATGCGGCGATAGCGCGGGTTGGGGCGGTCTTCAGTGAAGCGCAGGATGTACGGTGCGGGTTCGGCGCCGGGGAGCTGGCCGAAGAGCGCAGCAATACCGGTGCCCAGCAGCACGATGCCCAGCCAGATGAGGTTGCCCCTGCTGCCGCCGCGTGCGAAGAGATCGAAGGTGAGCGGGCCGGGCGCAAGAAAGAAGACCCAGATCCAGATGGGCCAGTGGGCGGCGCGATAGCGGGCAGTGTTGCGCGTACGCATTTTGCGCTGGTGCGCGTATTCGACTCGAACAGAGAGGGCCATAGTGGTCCGGGCAATTCTACGCGGTGTCAGCCGCCGGCAACAGCAGTCGTGCGCGACAGGGGAGTGAAACGCACCTCCAGCGCATCGCCGGTGACCCGCACCTGAACATCGTTGAGAGAATGCACGATCCAGTCAGCGTCGCCCAGGCTGGCGGGTGAGTGGGTGTAAAGCGTGGCCAGCACCCTGCATCCGGCTTCGTGCCCAGCTTTCGCGCCGGAGGCCGAGTCTTCGACGACCAGGCACTCCGCGGGGGACAGGCCGAGCAGTTCAGCGCCTTTGCGATACGGTTCTGGATGCGGTTTGCCGTACGTGACCAAGTCGGCGGAGACGATGCGCGCGGGCACGCGGATGCCGCCGTACTCCATGCGGCTGCGCGCGAGGCGTTCGGTGGCGGAGGTGACGACAGTCCAGTATTTTTCCGGCAGATTCTCCAGAATGCGTTCAACGCCGGCCAGCATAGCGAGCCCGCCGTTGTCGGCGATCTCCATGCGTTCGAGCCACGCGAGCTCTTCCATATCGTTCAGGTCCGGACGCAGCTGGCGGACGGTTTCAATGGCGCGGCGGCCATGAGCGGTCCGGATGGCCAGCGCCGGATCGATGCCGCGCGCTTTCGCCCACGCCTCCCACGTGCGCTCGACGGAGCCGATAGAGCTGACCAGCACGCCATCCATATCGAAGAGAATGCCGCGGGGATGCAGCGTGACAATGTCTGCCGCGGGGGACGCGTCCATAGTTTCAGAGTAGCAGGGCGGATAACCAGAAGCGGTGTGCGCCGCAGCGTTCCGTAAGAGATAACTGAAGTGGCACTGGGGGAGATCATTCGTACCGGCCACTGTGCCATGATACGGAAGAGGAGATCGGGGGTGTCCGGCTCTGCGCGGGAGAGCAGACTCGGTCTGTTTCTCCTGTAGCTGAACCCTGCGACACCATGTCCTCAGTTCGTTTCTCGCCCGGGAGGCAGGTTCTGCGGTCCGTTTTCATCAACTATCGAAGAAACGATTCCGAGGGTGAGGCCGGACGTCTCTTCGATGAGCTGACCAAGCAGTTCGGCGACAATTCCGTCTTCATGGATGTCTCCGCGATCGAGCCGGGCCGCGATTTCCGCAAGGCGATCGACGAGAGCGTGTCGTCGTGCAGCGTTCTGCTGGCGATGATTGGGCTGGAGTGGCTGAACACCAAAGACGCGCAGGGGCGTAAGCGTCTGCAGGACGCGAATGATTTCGTGCGGATCGAGCTGGCGTCGGCGCTGCGGCGGGATATTCCTGTGGTGCCCGTCCTCGTACGCGGAGCCAGGATGCCGATGGCGGAGGAGCTACCCGACGATCTGAGGGAGCTGGCCTTCAGAAACGCAGTGGAACTGACCCATGCGCGCTGGAGGTCGGATGTAGATGTGCTGATCCGGGCACTCCGGCCCTACATGGACGAACCGCGTGGCGGCCATCAAGCACAGGAGACGCGCGAGCCAGGCAGGGAAGCCAGCGCCAAGCCGGCAACGGGAAGCGCCTCTGCGACCGCAGCGGTCGTGGTCATCGACGCGAAGACGATGGAGCGCGTGACGAGGGCATTGGCCGCGCATATCGGACCGATCGCCGAGGTCGTCGTGAAGCGCGCAGCAAAGCGCTGCTCCTCCGTGGAAGACTTCTACGACTGCGTGGCGAATGAAATCGAGAACGAAGCCGACCGCGCGCGATTTCTGAAGTCGAGCCGGAGTTGAAGCATGCAGCCCGGCTTCGTTAGTCCTCTTCAACCATCTTCAGAGCCTTCGCCAGGCTCACCTGCATGCGGTTGAAGGACGAAGCCACGGTGGCAATCTCGTCTTTGCTGGTGACCCGCACCGGGTTCACATCTTTCTCGCCGCGGCTGACGCGATCGGCCGTCTCGGAAACCAGCTTCAGGGGCCGGATCACAAACCAATAAACCGCGGCGTCAAGCGCGAGGATGGCGACGATCATCACCCCGATGAGGAAGAGCAGCAGCTGCAGCCATGCGTGGTTGGCCTCCTGGATGGGAACGGACATCGGGATGGTGACGATTTGCGCGCCGATGACGTCCCCCAGAGTCCATCCGAAGCCGTTGTCCGGGCCGTAACGATCGATCATGGATTTCGGCGCTGCAGACGGCCAGCCGTGGCAATGCAAACAGTCCTGCATGGCGTGAATCGGACGGGCGATAAAAAGCGATGGACCCATGGACGTCGGCCGCACTTGCGAAATTTCCGTTTCGCTGGGGTGATCGCGCAGGTCCTTGATAACGTCGATTTCCCAATCGGCGGGGCGATCCTCAGGGTTAGTGGGATTGAGCGCGGTTTCCTGATAGGTGTAATCGGGATAGCTTTTGTGGAGATAGCTAAAAGTGGAGTTAGCGACACGGAAGGGAATGCTTTGCGGCAGAAACCTGGTTTGTTCCAGGGGTACCAGAATCGGGGAGATATCGTGGTCGACGTAATCGCGGATGGATTTGGAACTGGCCAGCATGAGTTTTGCCTGGTCCGTTACTTTTTGTTTCGCGTCGTCCTGCAGCCACGAGTGGGCCAGCTGCGAGATGATCAGCCCACCAACGCCGAAGACGACCAGCAGGATCAGATTGAATTTAGCCAGCAGCTTCATGGGTTCCCTCTTTCAACAGGAATAAGAAATAGCAGCGGAGACAGGCTGAGACACCGCTGTTATAGCACTGGGAAAGTAAATAAGTCAGACTGCGTTGCGTGCGAGCACACCCGCGGCGGCCGGCACCAGCGCGGAATTTGGAGAACGCAGAGGCATCCTCCGGTTGACGATCACTTTGAGCTGGAGGGATTAAAGGTGAATTGATGTTGGGATTCGGGCTTCCCTGCAGTGGTGCTGTCCACGGTTACCTGCAGCGCGCCGTTGACCGGGGTGATGGTCAGGGTTGCCACGCGGCTCTCCTCTTTCCCACTGTGCTTCTTCGCCTGGGTAAATTTAAAGGTCGCAGTCGCCTTCTGCCCGTCGAAGCTCACTGTCTGTCCGCCCCAGTCGCAGTCCTTCGGCTGGCAGTTTCCCCACGCTTCGATAGAAAGCTGATTCCCCGACGTCGTGATGTCAAGATAGTCCAGGCCGTTGTATTCGGCGTTCGTCGAGTTTTGCCATCTTCCCTGCAGGGAGCTGGCCTGGACGGGGGTGGCTGCAGCGGCCGCCGGAGCAGACTGATTCGGCGCCGGAGTGGCGGCGTTCCCGCCGGAATGGTGCATCGCGAAGAAGACAATGCCGATGATCGCAAGGACAACAACGACGGCGATTCCCACCATCAGCGGCATCTTCGACGATTTGGCGGGAGCCGGATGCGGCCCGGGCGAGTGCGGCGGAGGAAGCTGCACAGCGACCGTGGCATGAATGGGCTCCGTGTCGGTAGAGCTCGACGCGGCGACATACTGGCTTAACGCCTGGGTCAGGAGCTGCACGTCGGAGTTCCAGCGGGCGTGCGTAATCTCCACACTGTTGCGATACGCGAGGTTCTTGAGATTCTCCGGAAGCTGATCGGGCCTGGGCATCTTTGCGTCATGCACCAGCACGGGGATGACGGCGATGTCGCGGGCCAGGGCCGAGCCGATCTCGAGACGCACAAAATCGTTGGCGTCATCGAGACGGCGCTCCCCGGAGCTGTTCGTGATGGTGGCCCAGGTGGGTCCGATCATCGCGAGGAGCACGCCGCAGGAGGATACATTATCGTCAATCGCTTTGCGAAAATCCATGCCTGGGTTGATCCCGGCGACATCCATGAAGACAGAGTTATCGCCGTAGGCGCGGACGAGGTCGTCGAACAGCCGCCCCGCTTCGCCTTCGGTGTCGTCACGGCGATAACTGATGAAGATCGCGCGTCCCATGAGCCCCCCAAGGATGAAAATCGGCCGCTGCTCAGCCGTTGCCAGAATAGGCGTAAGGCACAATTTGGGCAACAGCGACGGACGGGCAATCATCGCGCAGCGGTACACTCGCAGATTTGACCAGGGCAGCCGCACGATGACAAGATGGCATCCGCGAAACGGATCGGACGAAACAACAGGGATCAACCAACGTATAGAGTGGTCAGCGGGAGGGTGCGCATATGGGAGTTAACAACCTGACGTATGGCGGAGACGGACTCGCCCTGACCGAGCAATTCGAGGGATGCAAACTCACGGCCTATCAGGATCAAGTAGGAGTATGGACAATCGGCTATGGCCACACCGGGCCGGAGGTCGTCGCAGAGCTCACCATCACCCTGGAGCAAGCCGAGGCTTTGCTCGCTAAAGACGTGGGCAGCGCGGCGGCCTGCGTGAACAACGTGGTTGCGGTGCAGCTGAGCCAGGAAGAATTCGACGCGCTGGTGGACTTTGTCTTCAACCTGGGCGCGGGATCATTTGAAGGCTCCACGCTGCTGCGGGATCTGAACGCGGCCGACTTTGCCAGCGCGGCCGCTCAGTTCGACGCGTGGGATCACGCCGGTGGAGCTGTGGTGGCTGGTTTGCTGCGCCGCCGCCGGGCGGAAACCGCGCTTTTCGGTAAGGGGCAAACCGGCCCGTAGATCCCCTGGACCTGGCTTCCGAGGAAATTCAGAACGGCGATTGTATAGTGGCAAGCAGCAGAACGAGGAGACCCGGTTATGTCCGAAACGACGGAGTCCCTGAACCTCAGCGATCCGATTTATGCGCGGCTCGAGGATCAGATCGGCTGGTACGACCGAAAGGCCTCGTCCGCACAGCACACGTTCAAGCGCATCAAGATCGTGGAGATCCTGGCCGCAGCATTGATTCCTTTTCTGGCCGCGCTGAATACTTACCATAAGCTGGCGGGGGCGGTGACGCTGGTGACCGGGGGGCTGGGCGTGGTGATCACGATTTTGGAGGGGATTCTGCACCTGAATCAGTATCAGCAGTTGTGGACTTCGTATCGATCCACGTGCGAGGGGCTGAAACACGAGAAGTTCACCTACCTGGGCCACGCGGAACCGTACGCGAGCGCGGCCGATCCGCGTGCCCTGCTCACCGAGCGCGTGGAGACGCTGCTCTCGCAGGAAAACGTCGGGTGGACTTCCAGCCAGCAGCAGGCAGCCAAGGTCACGAGCGCAACCTAAGCAGCCAGGTTATTTCTCGCGCTCCTCATAGCAGGCGCGGCCGGGCACACAGCGGGCGAGATGGACGTAGTGATCGTCCGGACCGGCAGGGCTCATGGTGCGCAGGCACCAGTAACTCGACGACGTCTGGATACCCGGCAGCCACGATTCGGCATTCTCCGGCGTAGCTCCGTAGGGGTTCTTGGTGCGGAGGCACTGGCAGGGTTGGGTTGCATTCGTTGTTGTGCTCATGGTTGACCTCCGTTATCCTGCCGCGCTGGGATCGCGATCTCTTTGTCCGGCGGCGAGCAAAATGGTGCGGTAGACCGCGACCGGGAAGAGATCGAGCTTGTAGGCGTTTCCTGAAAGTGGCTGCGCACCTTCAACAGCGACCTTGCCGGCGGCGCGAGCGGTTTCTTCGTTGATGGACTTGCCTGTGAGAGCAGCTTCCGCCTGCGGCGAGCGGCGCACGACCGGCGACGCCGCGCCCATGGTGATGACCGCGCGGCGGCAGACATCGCCGTCCATTTCGAGTACGACGCCGGCATCGGCAATGGCCCAGTCGAAGCTCTCTTTTTCGCCGTACTTTTGATAAGCGGACCGCGTACCCGGCGCAGGCTTCGGAATCACAATGGCGGTGAGCAGTTCATCGGGCTCGATCACCGTGAACTTCGTCGGGTTGGCGTCAGGCACAACGTACAAGTCCCGGATGCCCAGATTGCGCTTGCCACGCTTCGCCGAGCTCAGCTCAACGCTCGCATTCAGGCCCAGCAGTGCTACGGCGGCCGATGAGGGCGCCACGGAGGGACAAGTCGCGTACTCCATGATGGCGTGGTACTGGTTTAGCCCATCGAAGGCGAAGCATAGATCCTTGCCCTTCCGGATGCACTGGAAGTCCGACGAGCGGTAGTACCAGCACTGCACGCGCTGCAGCAGGTTGCCACCGACGGTGGCCATGTTGCGAATGTGCGGCGTCGCGGCGTGACCGCTGGCATCGGCGAGAATCTGATACTGCGACTGGATGAGCGGATGGTCGCTGATCTCGGCGAGCGTGGTGAGCGGGCCGATCGTCAGCCCCTGCTCGGTCTCGCGAATGCCGCGCAGTCCGGAAATATTGCGGATGTTCACCAGCCGGGTGGGCTGCTCGATGCCGTCCTTCATCCGGTCGAGGAGATCGACGCCGCCCGCTTTAACGACGGCTCCGTCCTTCAACTGCGAGAGTGCCGCATCAACAGAGGAGCAGTCAGCGATGGAGAAGCGGTTCATGCCAGCTCCTTTCCCTGCGCGGGCGCGCGCAGCGCAGCCAGGACCACGTCCGGGGTCATGGGAGTTCGTCGAACGCGGACTCCCGTAGCGTTGTAAACAGCGTTGGCGACGGCCGCGCCGATGGAGACAACCCCGGCGGCTTCGCCGATACCGGAGGCGTCCGTGGAACTCTGTCCGATGTAGGCCTCGACCAGCCGCACATCGATGTCGGGGATTTCTCGGGAGCCGACGATCTTGTACTGCTCGAGATCGGGGTTCACCATAAGGCCGTAAACCGGATCGAGCAGGCGATTTTCCAGCAGCGTGTAGGAGATCCCCTGAATGATGCCGCCGTTGATCTGGCTGATCACCTGCGTCGGATTCATGGGGCGGCCGCAGTCGTGGACCGAGAGCACGCGCCGGACGTGGATGCGTCCGAGTTCCGTATCGACCTCGACCTCGGCGACATCGACGCCGCCATAGGTGAGGTACTTCTTTGGGTCGTAGTCGGAGATGCGCTTGGCCTGGACGGAGATTTGCGACGTGGTCATTTTGGCCGCCGCGCGCCGGAAGCTGACCGGTTCGAACTTGCCCGAGCGGCTGCGAACCTCGCCATCCACCAGCACCATGTCGTCCGGCGTGGAGCCGAGGGCCGGGGCAATGTCTGCCAGAAGCTTCTGCGCGGCCTGCCACGCTGCGTCGCGCACGGCCGGCGTTAGAGAAAGCGTGGTGACGCTGCCGCCGGAGTTGGGCCCTTCGGCGTAGTTGGTGTCGCCGATCTTGACCGCAACTTGCGAGGGCGGAACACCAAACTGCTCGGCCAGAATCTGCGCCATCACGGTCTTGATGCCTGAGCCGATGTCCTGAACGCCGGACAACACCTCGAGCGAGCCGTCCTTGTGGATGCGCACCTCGGCGGCGGAGTTCATGCTGACGAAGCGGTACCACACGGACTGCGCCAGTCCGACGCCGCGCTTGACGGGACCCTGATCCGCACTGGCAACAGGATTGCGTGACTTCCAGAGGTCGCTTGCGCGCACAACCAGGCGCTCCACGCGACGCACCGGGTGTGTGTCGGCCTTGTCGCGCAGATCGATGGGATCCATGCCGAGCTTCACCGCCAGTTCGTCCATTGTCTGTTCCAGAGCGAAGGCGCCCTGCGGATGACCCGGAGCCCGCATGGCGGACGCCGGACCCGCATTGATGAAGACGTCGTTCTCCTCGGTGTGCAGCGACGCGGATTGGTAAAGGTTGGCCGCCGGCCCGGAGCATCCCGCGCCGGTGCCGCATCCCGCGGTGCCGTAGGCGACCAGATGGATGGCCGTGATGGTGCCGTCTTTCTTCGCTCCGATGCGCAGCGTCTGGTCGGAACTTGGGCGATTGCCGACGGAGAGATGCTCCTCTTCGCGATCAAGCATCAGCCGCACCGGTACGCCCGTCTTCTTCGAGAGCGCCGCCGCCACCACGCCGGGGTTGCCCGCTCCGAACTTGGCGCCGAATCCGCCGCCCATGAATTCCGTGATGACGCGCACCTGGGTCAGCGGAAGCTTGAAGAAGCCGGCCAGCTCTTCGCGCACGCTGGCCGTGCCCTGCGTCGACGCCCAGACCGTCAGCAGCTCGGGCTTCCAGTCGGCGACGACGCCATGCGTTTCCAGCGCCGAGTGTGTCTGCACCTGGGTGACGTAGTGTCCTTCGACAATCACGTCGGCGTCCTTGAATCCCTGATCGGTCTCTCCGCGGCGATGGATTGCTGGGCCGTGGATGTTGCCGGTTTGACTCACATTGCGGGGACCTCCCCCGCCGCCTGCACTACCCTCTTCGTCTGCCGGGCCGGGGAAGACCTGGGGTGAATCGGGGGCGCGCGCTTTGTCCAGGTCGACAACGAACGGGCTCGCGTCATACCGAACCTTGACCAGCGCGGCCGCTTCCTCCGCGATCGCTGGCGAGGTTGCGGCCACGGCTGCCACAGGCTGTCCGGCATAGCGCACGACGGGATACTTCACCGGGTCCAGTGCGGGATTCCGCAAAACGGCGTTGCCGAGCACATGCTGGATCACGTGCACGCCACGGACGCCGGGAAGCTTCTCCGCCGCCGAAGTATCGATGGACACGATTTTCGCATGGGGCACAGAAGCGTTCACGAATTTCGCGTAGAGCATGCCGGGCAGCTGGATGTCCGACGTGTAGCGCGCCCGCCCGGTGGCTTTGGCCTGGCCGTCGTAGCGCTCGAACGATTGTCCGACATACTTCAGATCCTTATTAATCGGCCAGACCGGTGGCTCGGTCACAGGCACGTCGCGCGATTCCTCGGTAAGCGTGTAGCCAGGGACGCCGATGGGCATCTGCACTGTCTTCTTCGTGGGCGCGGCAGCCTGCGCGACAAGCGCGTCTTCCATGGGCGGTTTCGTCATTGTGCTCCTCGGCTACGCGTTGCGCGTGGTTCCGGCCACATCCATTGTGGCGGCGAAGATTTTCGGATAGGTGCCGCAGCGGCACAGATTGCCGGAAACGGCGTGGCGGATGTCATGCTCCGAGGGATGCGGGTTGCGCTCCAGCAGCGCGGCGCAGCTCATCACCATGCCCGGGGTGCAGAATCCGCACTGCATGGCGTCGTGCTTCACGAAAGCCGCCTGCAGAGGATGCATCCTGTCCTCTGAGGAAAGGCCCTCGATGGTGGTGACGTGGTGGCCGACAGCGTCGATGGCCAGCGTCATGCAGCTGTTCACCGGCATCTTGTCCAGCCACACCGTGCAGCCGGAACAAACGCCGCGGTCGCAAACAACCTTGGTGCCGGTCATGCCCAGATTGATCCGCAGCGCCTCGGCCAGCGTGGTGCGGGGCTCGATCTCAACGGTGTGCTCGGCGCCGTTGACGTGCAGTCGTACCGGAACCGGACCGGGGCCGAGTTCCGTCACCCCATTCGTCGCGGGGGCCGCGGTTTCGCTGCTGAAGGCCTGGACGCCATCCAGCAGCGCGGTTCCGGCAGCGGTCAGGCCCGCGCCCTTCAAAAAACCACGGCGGGTAATACCACTTCGCGCGGAATCAGGAAGCGTGGACGGTTCCGGCTGTTCGTCTGGAGCCTGAGGATGGGACCCTTTGGGATCGGGCATGGGGATTGCTCCTGTGATCGGCGGGAGGCACTCCGGCCTGCGAATCGCCGATGGGGACACTATAGCTCCAGCGAGGTTACGCCGTAAACCGCGGTCGGCTCTGCCAGGTTCTCGGCCGGAGGCTGCAACTGGCCCTTCGGCAGCAGCGTCTGGTCCCTCGTCACACAAAATCTACATGTCGCCTCGGAGAGTCCCGCGCCTCGTCCCAGGGGGCGGACCACGCTGGCTGATGAGGCGAAGAAAGATCGTTTATGAGCCCGAAGTTTCCGCAATTCTTTTTCCGATTGTGCTTGAACTTGTATCCGTCATACCGCAAAATGGATGACTCATCAGGCCTTTTCCGCAACCGTCACAAACAAGCGAAAAAAAGTGCCGATCCACACGGCATCTGCAAGCCCCTTTTGGAGGAAACGTGACCAGACGCTGTTTCTCAGTTACTGCGCTCGTATTCTCGCTGGTCCTTGCCGGGACCAGCTTCGCCCAGATCGCTACAACGTCACTGCGCGGGGTCGTAAAAGACCCGAGCGGTGCGGTGGTTCCCAACGCGAAAATCACCCTTACCAACGCGGCCACGGGCCAGATTCTCAGCGCCACTTCGAATGCGGCGGGCGAGTACTCCTTCACCCAGATTCCGCCCGCGCACTACACAATTGACGCAACCGCGACGGGTTTCGGCGACCAGAAGAAGTCCGCGGAACTGATTGTCGACCAGCCGGCCAGCATCGATTTCACCATGACTGTGAAGTCGCTCGCTGAAGTCGTGAACGTCAGCGCCGAAGCGCAGACGCTCAACACCACCGACGCATCGCTCGGCGGTTCGATGGACAACGCCCTGATCCAGGCGCTGCCCAGCGAAACCCGCAACGTGCCTGACCTGCTTTCGCTCGAGCCAGGCGTGCTCTACCTGCCGACACTCGGCGCCTCCGAGGCCAATCCCGGCGGTGACAGCCGCAGCGGCGCGGTGAATGGCATTCGTTCCGACCAGGGCAACGTCACCATCGACGGTGTCGACGACAACGACCAGGTCTTCGGCTACGCCTTCACCGGCGTGCTGCGCGAAACGCAGGATTCGGTCGAAGAATTCCGCGTTGCCACCTCCAACACCAATTCCGACGAAGGTCGTTCCGCAGGAGCCCAGGTCAGCCTCATCACCAAGTCCGGGACCAACAAATTCCATGGTGCGGCCTACGAGTACAACCGTCCCACGTTCACCGTGTCCAATAACTGGTTCGTGAAGCAGGCGCAGCTGAACAGCAATTTGCCCAACGTCCCGCCCAAATTGATTCGTAACATCTTCGGCGGCGCACTCGGCGGTCCGATTATCAAGGACAAGCTGTTCTTCTTCGGCAACTATGAAGGCAACCGCCAGGCGGAAGATCAGGTGGTTACGCAGACCACACCGACCGCCGCGTATCAGGCGGGGATCCTGAGCTATCCCGGCGGAACGCTGTCGCCCGCTCAGGTGACGCAGCTGGATGCTCCCTGTGTCTCTGCCGGAGGCTGCGAAACCGCCCAATATGCGCCAGGTCCCGGACCGAATCCCAACGCTCTTGCTTTCTTCAAGTCCATGCCCGCCGCCAACGGCTCGACCGAGGGCGACGGCCTGAACGAGGGTTCGTTTACTTTCGCCTCGCCCAATCCGGTTACCCTCAACACCAGCATCGGCCGTATTGACTGGACGCCGACGGAAAAGCATCGCATTTTTGCGCGCGCCGGTCTGCAGAAGGACACGACCGGCTATGCTGAGCAATTTCCAGGCCAGCCTCCTTCACAAAACTTCGAAGACAACACCAAGGGAGTCATCGGAGGCGATACCTGGTCTATTTCCCCCAATATCGTGAATGATATTCGCGCGGGCTATGTCCGCCAGGGCAACAGCCTTCGTGGTCTCGGTACCAGCGACTTCGTAGACTTCCGCTTCCTGTCCACTCCCACTGCGGAAACCCGCACTCTGACCCAGTCGGTTCCAGTCATCAATATCATCGATAACTTCAGCTGGACCAAGGGCAAGCACAGCATTCAAGTGGGCGGTAACTGGCGTCTCGTCCATCAAAACCGCTCTTCGGACAACAACTCCTACAGCGGCGCCAGCACCAATCCTTACTGGCTCGGCGGCAGCCCGCCCGATCCGACGACCATCGGCGCCCCCGCTGTTCCCGGCGGATTTACCAACTCTTACGTGATTGCCTATGCCAACCTCGTGGGCACCGTTCCCAGCGTGGGCGATCAGTTTAACTACAAAGTCACCAGCCCAACTCAGGCATCGCTGCTGGGCGATGGCACCCCCATCAGCCGTCACTTCAGCGCCGACGAGTACGAGTACTACCTGCAGGATGCCTGGAGGCCGACACCCAAACTGATCCTCACCTTTGGCATTCGCCAGAGCCTTCTGCAGACTCCCTGGGAGACCAGCGGCCAGCAGGTGGCTCCCACCATTGACACCCACACCTGGTTTGAGCAGCGCGAAACTGCGGCGCTCCAGGGGCAGATCTATGAGCCGACCCTCTCTTTCGCTCCAACCGGTCCCTTCTACGGCAAGCCCGGCTTCTGGCCCAAAGCCAAGAACAACGTGGCGCCCCGTTTTGCTCTGGCCTACTCCCTCAACGACAAGACATCCATCCGTCTTGGCGCCGGAATCTACTATGACCACTACGGCGAATCCCTGGTAAACGCCTTCGATCAGCACGGCGCCTATGGCATCAGCAGTTCCATTGGCAATCCGGCCGGACTCTATACTTCGGAAAGCTCACCGCGCTTCGTCAATCGCACCACGTTGCCTTTCAACAATGGCACGCCCCCGCAAACCGCGACGTTTCCCTATGCCCCGCCCAGCGGACTGAATGGGTTCTCCATTACCTGGGGTCTCGACAGCAAACTGAAGACGCCTTATACCGAAGCTTTCAACCTCTCCGTGCAACATCAGTTCCCCAAAGGCTGGACGCTGGAAGTCGACTATGTCGGCAACATGGGACGGCACCTGATTCAGAGCCTCGATCTCGCCGAACCTCCCGACTTTGTCGATCCGGGCGGCGGCGGCGACTACTACAGCGCCGGTACGCAGCTCTCACGTCTGGTCGACCAGAACGGCGGCGACAACACGGCCTCCGTTCCGGCCATCAAGTACTTCGAAGATGTCTTTCCCTGGATGGCGGGTTACGACTACGCCGGCGAAAGCGCTACGCAGGCGATCTATATGAACGAGTGGGCTCCGTATCGTGCCAATCTGGGAGCCACCACGGCTCTTTCCGATCTGGACTTCTACGGTCCTCTCATCGGCTTTTACCCGGCGCCGGCTAACTGGCAGCCTCACTTCTGGCAGGGACAATTCTCGTCGCTCTATGCCCTGTCCACCATCGGGATGAGCTACTACAACGCTGGCCAGGTGGTTCTGCGTCATCCCAGCGCCCACGGCCTGCAGCTGGACGTCGCCTGGACTCTCTCCAAATCCCTTGACTACGGGTCGGACGCCGAGCGCAGCACCGAGTTCGGCACCAGCGGCTCCGGTGGCTCCTTCAGCGACATCCTCAACACATGGCGGCCGTACCTGAACAAGGGCGTGTCGGATTTCGACACTCGCCAACTGCTCACCGTCGATGCCGTCTACCAGCTCCCCTTCGGCAGGGGGAAGCAGATGCTGAGTGGCGCCAACGGATTCGTCAACGCATTGGTTGGCGGCTGGGCGCTCTCCGGCATCAACCGCACGACCACCAGCCTGCCCTTCTCGCTCTTCGAGCCGGGCTGGACCACCGACTGGCAGATCGAAAGCTACGCCGTCACCACCGCTCCCATCAAGATGAATCGGCACTTTGACTGCAACGGCGACCCGGAGTTCTTTGCCAGTGCCGGTACTGACTGCGATTCTGCGGGCAGCGGCATCAACGGCGGTATCAATACCGGATCGCCCGTGCGCCTGCCTTATCCGGGTGAAGCCGGTGACCGCAACAACTTCCGGGGCGATGGTTTCTTCGACATCGATACCGGCCTCAATAAATCCTGGCAGATTCGCGAGTATGGTTCGCTCAAGTTTGCCTGGGAAACCTACAACACCACCAACACCGTGCGCTTTGATCCAGCTTCCATTGGCAGTCAATTGACGTCGGGGAATCTCGGCGTCGCCAGCAACCTCCTCGTCGAGCCGCGGCGCATGCAGTTCTCGCTGCGGTACGACTTCTGACCGGTTCGGCATTGCGAGCGCCGGGGACCGAAAGAGTCCCCGGCGCTTTTTGCTGCGCACCGAATTGTGATTACACTACTCGTTCACCGAAGAAGTTCAGGCCGAACGAGTGCGAATAGTGCGCTCGTCCTGAAAGCTCAGAAAGGGAACCATGCACTCATCGAGCATGCGCCGGCTGATCCTCACTTCCGCCACGATCCTTATTTCCCTGGCCGCGCAGGCGCAGGCGCCCACCCCGGCATCGGTGCTCGGCCACACTCCCGGCGACGACTACTACCTCGCGAATTACGAGGACGCCATTCGTTACTTCCACGAGCTGGCCGCGCACTCCGACCGCGTGAAGATGTTCACGGTGGGAAAGTCGACGGAGGGGCGCGACATTGAGGTAGCCGTGATCTCGTCGCCGCAGAACCTGGCAAGGCTGGACGAATATAAGGCGACTGCCCGGCGGCTGGCGACTTCACAGGGGCTGGATGACGCGCAGGCTCAGGAGCTGGCGCGCAGCTCCAAAGTCATCGTGCACATCGACGGCGGCCTGCACTCCAGCGAAGTCGCCGGCGGCCAGCACTCCATCGCGCTGGCTTACAAGCTGGCGTCCGCGCAGGGCGACCCCGAGATCGACGCCATTCTTGACAATGTGATCCTGGTGCTGTGGCCGACGCTGAATCCCGACGGCCAGGACATGGTGGTCTCGTGGTACCGCAAGAATCTCGGAACCCGCTTCGAAGTCAGTCCCATGCCGTGGCTCTTCCAGGATTACGTTGGGCACGATAACAATCGCGACGGCTACATGCTCAACATGAAAGAGTCACAGGTCGTAACCAGGGCGGAGATCGAATACTCCCCCGTCATCTTTTATTGCCAGCACCAGACCGCGCCGTTTCCGGCTCGTATCTGGATACCGCCGTTCTCCGATCCTATCTCGTCGAACATCAGCCCCTATGTCCGTAGTTGGTTCAATGTGATCGGGACGAACATGACTGCCTATCTCGATGCGCACCAGATGTCGGGAGCGATCAGCGAGTCGCGATTCGATAACTGGTATCCGGGCTTTGTCGACTACGCCGGCTCGTTCCGCAATGAGATTTCCTTCTTCACCGAGACCGCGCTCTATCGATACGCAACGCCGCGCTTCTACACCGTCGATGAATTTCCGAAAGAAATGCAGGATCTGAAGGCGCTGACTATGTACACCACGCCATGGCAAGGGGGATGGTGGCGGCTGAAAGATGCTGTCGATTACATGGTGGCGAGTTCGATGTCGGTGCTGGACACAGCCGCCCGTTATCGCGAGACGCTGCTCTACAATCGCTACCAGGCTGCACGCGACAACATCAGGCGCTTCGAGCAGGGGCCTCCGTTTGCCTATGTCATTCCCAGTGTGCAAACCGATGCGGCCGAGGGACAGTTGCTGGCGCACATCATGCAGGAGAACGGGATTGAGATTCGTGAATCGCAGGCGGGATTCCACGCCAATGACCGCGATTATCCTGCTGGTTCGTGGGTGATCCTCATGAATCAGCCCTATACCTCGATGGCCAAAGAACTGTTCGAGGTCCAGCGATACCCCGCGGCGCTGTTCACCGAAAGCCAGAAGCCCCTGGATTTACCCTACGACGTTACCGGGTGGACGCTGCCCATGCAGATGGGCGTTCGGGTGGACCCGATCACCGACCCGATCACGGACGAGCAGATAGCTCACCTGAAGGTAGTAACGGACCTGGATTCTCCACCCGCGGAAGTGCAGGGAAACGGCGCCACCTTTGTTCTGAGTCACCAGTCCAACTCCAGTTTCAAAGTGATCAACGATGTGCTGGCTGCAGGTGGTTCGGTCGGATTTGCGCAGGATGAAATGAAGACGCCCGAGGGCATGGAAAAAGGTGCCGTTGTAGTAAGTGGAGTTAGCCGTGCCAGCGTCGGCGACTTATCCAGGAAATACGCCATTTCCGCTATAGCTGCCGACAAGGCACCGGAGCACGTGATCGCGGTCCACAAAGCGCGCGTGGGGCTCTATCGTCCCTGGGATGCCTCCATCGACGAGGGCTGGACGCGCTGGATCCTGGAGCAATACGGTTATTCGCCCATCAGCCTGTACAACGCCGACATGCGTTCGGGCGGTCTGCGCGATCGCGTCGATGTGATCATCCTGCCGGATATGCGCCGGCAGCAGTTACTCGAAGGCTTCCGAGAAGGCATCGTCCCGGGCCAATATGCCGGAGGAATCGGCGACGAGGGGATCGACAATCTCCGTGAGTTTGTCCGCCGTGGCGGAACGCTGGTCGCGTTCAATCAGACGGCTGCGACCCTCGTCCCGCTGCTGTCGCTGCCCGTGACGAATGTGCTGGATGGCGTTAAGAGCGATAAGTTTTTCTGCTCCGGTGCGCTGCTCCGCGTGGAGCTCGGCGCCGCTGATCGGCCCGTGACGTGGGGATTGCCGAGTGAGCCGATCGTGATGTTCGAGCAGGGTCCGGCGTTCACGACACAGGCGGGATTCCACGGAGCGGTGCTGGCGCGGTATCCGAAGGACAGCGATCCGCTGGAGAGCGGACTGCTGCTGCATCCGGAAGCCATCGAGAACAAGGTCGCCGCTCTGGAAGTGCCGTACGGAAGCGGACGGATCTTTCTGTATGGATTCAAGCCGCAATGGCGCGGCCAGTCGCACGGGACCTACAAATTCTTCCTGAATGCACTCTACAAATATGACCAGCCGCCGTTTGCGAAGCCAGAGCCCGCCGAGCAGAAGGACCAAAAGGAAAAGGCAGCGGAATAGCGCGCCTGACTTGCGTTGTGCTTCCTGGACCGCCGAAAATGATCGTGTTCATAAAGGACCCCGATGAATCAGCATGAACCGATTCGCGCGCCGCGCGGCAACACCCGAACCGCGCGTGGCTGGATTCAGGAAGCGGCGAAGCGGATGCTGATGAACAATCTGGATCCCGAAGTCGCCGAGAAGCCCGCGGAGCTGATCGTCTACGGCGGCCGCGGCAAGGCGGCGCGCAACTGGGAGTGCTACTACAAGATCGTCGAGACGTTGGACCGTCTCGAGAGCAACCAAACGCTGCTCATCCAGTCGGGAAAGCCCGTTGCTGTGCTGGAGACGCAGCGGCTGGCCCCGCGCGTTCTCATCGCAAATTCGAATCTCGTGCCGCATTGGGCCAACTGGGAGCAGTTCGATAAGCTCGATCAGGCTGGCCTGATGATGTACGGCCAGATGACCGCCGGCTCGTGGATCTACATCGGCACCCAGGGAATTCTCCAGGGAACCTACGAGACTTTTCAGGGCGCCGCGCAGCGCCACTTCAACGGAACGCTTGCGGGCACCATCACCGTCACCGCGGGACTGGGTGGGATGGGCGGCGCGCAGCCGCTGGCCGTGAAGCTCGCAGGCGGCGTCAGCATTTGCGTCGAGGTCGACGCAAACCGCATCCAGCGCAGGCTGGAGACGCGCTACCTCGACAAGGCCACTGGCTCGCTCGACGAAGCGATCGCGATGGCGCGCGAGGCGAAGGCCGCCCGGCAGGCGATGTCCATCGGACTGATGGGCAACGCGGCTGAAGTTCTGCCGAAGATGGTGGAGATCGGATTCACGCCCGAGCTGGTGACCGACCAAACCAGCGCTCACGATCCGCTGTGGGGATACCTGCCGATTGCCCGCGCCGACGAAGACCTGAACGTGGTGCGCGCGAAGGAGCCGGATCGCTACATGGAGCGTGTGCGGACGTCGATGGTGGCGCACGTGCAGGCCATCCTGACCATGCAACAACGAGGCGCGGTCGCTTTCGATTATGGGAACAATCTGCGCACGCAGGCGCAGCTCGCCGGCGTAACCGATGCGTTTGCGTATCCAGGATTCGTGCCGGCTTTCATTCGCGACTCGTTCTGCGAAGGTCGTGGGCCGTTCCGCTGGGTCGCGCTCTCGGGCGATCCTGCGGACATTGCGAAGACCGATCAGGCGCTGCTCCAGCTTTTCCCCGACGACGAGCGTCTGACGCGATGGCTTACCTATGCTGCCGATCAAATCGCATTCCAGGGATTGCCGGCGCGCATCTGCTGGCTCGGCTATGGGCAGCGCGATCGTGCCGGGCTGCTTTTCAACCAGATGGTGCGCGATGGACGGCTGCAAGCTCCCATCGTCATTGGGCGCGATCATCTCGATGCCGGTTCAGTGGCGAGCCCGTTCCGCGAGACGGAGGCGATGCGCGACGGCTCCGACGCCGTTTCCGACTGGCCGTTGCTCAACTTCGCCACCGGCATCGCCAGTGGCGCTTCGTGGATGAGCTTTCATCACGGCGGCGGCGTCGGCATGGGCTACAGCCAGCACGCGGGACTGGTTGTCGTGGCCGACGGCAGCGACGAAGCCGAGGAGCGCCTGCGGCTGTGTCTGAGGAATGACCCTGCTCTCGGCGTGGTGCGCCATGCGGACGCCGGCTATGAACGGGCGATCAGCGTCGCGCGCAAGCGCGGCGTGGATATGCCAAGCCTCCCATGAAAGCCGACCTGCTTATCCGAGGCATTGCGCAGCTGGTGACGGCGGAGGGTCCTGGGCCGAAGCACGGCGCAGCGATGAGACAGCTCAAAGTCGTCGAGCAAGCTGCGCTGGCCATTGCCGACGGCACGATTCTCTGGGTCGGACCTGAAGCGGATTGGGACGGGGACGCCGAGGCCACTGTAGACGCACAGCATCGCGCTGTGGTCACGGGTCTGGTCGACCCGCACACGCATGCCGTGTGGGCTGGCGATCGCCTGGCAGACTTCGAAGCGCGCATCTCCGGGGTGCCCTACGAACGCATTCTGGCCTCGGGTGGCGGAATCTGGAGCACCATCCGCGCCACGGCGGCAACCTCGCCCGACGATCTGCTCGCACTCGCGAAGCCGCGCATCGATTCTCTGCTGCGATCCGGCGCGACCGTCATCGAAGTGAAGTCCGGATATGGATTCAAGCCCGAGGCCGAGATCGTGATGCTGCAGGTCATCCGCGACCTGGCTGCTAGAACCCCCGCGCGCATTGTCCCCACGTTGCTGATTCACGTTCCTCCCAAAAACGCGTCGGAGCGAGCCGCTTATGTGTCCGACGTGTGTCAGTCCTTGATTCCCGAGGCGGCGCGACAAAAGCTGGCCGAGGCTGTCGATGTATTCGTCGAAAAGGAAGCCTGGAGCGCGGTGGAAGCGGAGACGATGCTGACCTGCGCCCAACAGCATGGCGTTGCCATCAAACTCCACACCGAGCAATTCAACCGCGTGGGCGGATTCGAACTTGGCTTGCGCCTCGGTGCGCTCAGCGTCGATCATCTGGAGGCGTGCAGTGCCGAGCAGGTTGCAACTATGGCTGACAGTCCGACCATCGCCACGATTCTCCCCGGCGTATCGCTGCACCTGGGTCTGCCGCCGGCGCCCGGTCGTGCGTTGATCGATGCGGGAGCAGCGGTCGCCGTGGGAACCGATCTCAATCCCGGGTCGAGTCCGCTGTTCTCGGCTGCAATGGCGCTGGCACTCGCGGTGCGCCTGAACGGACTCACAGCGCAGGAGGCGCTGGTCGCGGGAACCGTGAATGCGACCTGCGCGCTGGGATTTTCCAACGCCGGACGAATCGAACCCGGTCTTCCCGCAGACTTTCTCGTGCTGCAGGGGTCAGACTGGCGCGAGTTGGTCTACACCCTCGGCAGCAATCCGGTGCGCGAAGTTTGGATCCGAGGCGAAAGGGTCGCGCCATGAGCATCGAGTCCGTTTCCAGAGGGACAGGGCGATGACGACGCTCTATCGTCCGGAGCTTCTGTTCGCCAACGGTGCCTTTGTGCGTAACACTGGGTTGCTGGTCGGCGACAACGGACAGGTGCTCGCAGTCACGGCGGCGCACACGCCGTCCGACACAGTCGTCGACCTGCCCGGCAAAGCGCTTCTGCCCGGCTTTGTGAACGTGCACTCACACGCCTTTCAGCGGCTCATCCGCGGCAAATCGGAATCGAGAGCCGTGAGCGGGAAAGATTTCTGGTCGTGGCGCGGAACCATGTATCACGCGGCGGCGCAACTCGACCCGCAGCAGGTATACGACGTCGCGCGCATGGCCTTCCTCGAAATGGTTCTCTCCGGTACGAGCACCGTCGGCGAATTTCACTATCTGCACACCGCCCCGAATGGCCGGCCCTATGATGATTCGAATCTGCTCAGCAAGCAGGTGATCGCAGCCGCACAGTCGGTGGGCATCCGCATCGTGCTGTTGCGCAGCGCCTATCTGCGCTCCGGCTTCCATCTGCCGCGCGATCCAGGTCAGATGCGATTCTTCGAGACGACGCCGGAGTTCCTCGCCAATATGGATGCGATGACCCAGGAATATGCGGCTGGGTCGCCCGACGTGCGGCTCGGGGTTGCGCCGCACAGCATCCGTGCTGTGCCGCTCGACGATGTGCGCGAGATCGCGGCGTGGGCTCGCGACAGAAGGCTGCCGCTGCATATGCACATGGCAGAGCAGGTGGCGGAGAACGAGGCGTGCCTGCGCGAATACGGCGCAACGCCTGTCGCGCTCATGGGTAAAGCCCGGTTGCTCGGCCCCGACTGGACCGCCGTGCACGCCATCCACATCACCGCGGACGAAACGGCGATGCTTGCGGATGCGGGAGCCACGATCTGCTCTTGTCCGACCACGGAGCGCAACCTCGGCGACGGAATCATCGCCGCGGACCACGTCATGAAGAGCGGGGTTCGCGTGGCGCTCGGGTCTGACAGCCAGGCGCAGATCGATCCGCTGGAGGATGCGCGCGAACTGGACTACCATCTGCGGCTGACGCATCAACAGCGCGCCATCCTCGATCAGATCGGCGAGCAGGCGCTGGCGGCGCGTCTCTTCGACTGCGCTACGGTGAATGGCGCGCGCGCACTGTCGGTGCCCTCGGGAACTCTGGCTGCGGATTCCTTCGCCGACTTTTTCACCATCGATCTTCGCGACGTGTCGATCGCCGGGAGCTCGGATGACGATCTGCTCTCGCTCATCGTCTTTGGCATGAACCGCACCGCGATTCGCGACGTGGCTGTGAACGGCAAGCTCGTCGTCCGCGATGGCAGACACACCGCGCAGGAGGAAATCATTTCCCGTTACGAAGAGGTTTACGCGAAGGTGTGGCGCGACGCCGCCGGGGCCGCGCGATGAAATCCGTCGTCGACCTTTTGTCGGACCTGATTCGCATTCCCTCCAATTCTGCGGTGTCCAATCGACCGGTCGTGGAGTATGCGACTCGCGTCCTCCACGGCGCCGACTGGTCCGTGCGTGAGTTGCCGTATAAGGATGCCGCAGGCGTGGAGAAGGTCAACCTGATCGCCGCGCCGCCCGGGCAAGATGTCTCGAACCACAACGTCGACCTCGTCTTCATGTGTCACACCGATACAGTTCCTTACGCGACGGAATGGGCGGCTGCGCTCGATCCGCTCCTGAAGAACGGAAACCTGCACGGGTGCGGAGCGTGCGATGTAAAGGGATTTCTCGCCTGCCTGCTCGCCGCGATTTCCCAAAGCGATTCGACGAAGCTGCCGGACGGCCTCCGCCTCGTGCTCACGGCGGAAGAAGAGATTGGCTGCATCGGAGCCTCGCGCCTGGTAGCAGACAACGCACTGCGGTCGCGCAGAATGATCATCGGCGAGCCGACGTCGCTGCATCCTGCTCGCGCCGGCAAGGGCTATTGTCTTGCCGAAGTCACGGTTTGGGGCAAAGAGGCGCACAGCGCCCACCCGCAGCAGGGAGTCTCCGCGATTTACCACGCCGCTCGGCTGATCACAGCCATTGAGGACTTTGCCGAGCAACTCGCGGCGGAGACGCACAGCTTCTTCGAACCCTGCTTCACGACTGTGAACATCGGCACGATTGAAGGGGGCACCGCGAAGAACATCGTTCCTGGCGTGTGCCGATTTCAACTCGAGTGGAGACCGATTCCGAGCCAGTCGCCGGACGCCGTTTTCGCATCGGCGGAGAAGATTATCGAGCGCCTGCAACGGTCGATTCCGGAGTTTCGCGCCGAAATTAAACCAATGCGCCAGCAGCCGGGATTCGAGACACGCGCCGACGCGCCTTTGGTCCGCTCGATGGAAGCACTCACCGGCCGGAGCGCGATCTCCATTCCCTTCGGTTCCGAAGCCAGCATCTTCTCGCCACTCGCCGAAGAAGTCATTGTCTTCGGTCCGGGCGATATGCGGACCGCGCACAGCAGCCGCGAATGCGTGCCCGTTGCGGAACTCGATCAGGCTGTGAGCTGTCTCACCGCGCTGATGAAAGCCGGATAAGTCCCGGACCGGAAGAGCAGCGGACGAGCAGCTCCTCGTGTGTTTCTAGTTGTCGCTGCTGACTGTGGAACTGTGGATGGACTCAACGCGTGCCCTCCGGCCCGCCTGCGCGCGTGCCTCGAAGCTCGCGCAGTTACGCCCGGAGTTCTTGGCGACGTACAGCGCGGTATCGGCGCGGCTGAGGACTTCCCGGATCGAGGGAGAATCCACTTCGGGACGGAAGGTGGCGACGCCGATGCTGCAGGTGAGGCGAATCCGGTTCTCTCCGATCTCGAAGGGACGCGACCGGATCGATTCGAGCAGATCGTCGACGCGCCCGGTCGCGGGAGCGGGATCCCACCCTGGAAAGAGGATGAGAAATTCTTCTCCGCCGTAGCGGCCAACGATGTCATACCCACGCATGGTGCAGCGGAAGCGGTCGGCGGATTCGCGGATCACGTCGTCGCCGCAAAGATGGCCGTAGTTGTCGTTGAGGCTCTTGAAATGGTCGAGATCAGCAATTAGCACGCCCAGCGGAGTCCGGTCGCGCGTCGCGCGGGAGATTTCCCGCTGCAGATGCTCCAGCATCGCGGCGCGATTGAAGATTCCGGTTAGAGAATCGTGAGTCGCCTGGATGTGCAACTCCCGCCGCGTGGCTTCCAGAGCCGCCTTTTCCGCTTCGAGCTGCGCCGTACGTTCAGCCACAATGCGAGTCAGTTCCTGCTGGCGGCGCGTGAGGCTGCGCGTGCGGAAAGCAATGACGCCCCACGTCAGAAGCAGAGCGAGCATTGCATAGAATGCGTACGCCATGGGCGTGCGGCTCAGAGGGGGCCGTAGCGAGAAGCTGAAGGAGGCCCCGGTCGGGCTCCAGATGCCGTCGTTGTTTTCCGCCTGCACCGTAAACGTGTAGTAGCCGGGAGGCAGGTTGGTGTACCACGCATTGCGGCGTCCGCCGGAATAGTTCCAGTCCGGATCGAAGCCGATGAGCCGGTAGCGAAAGTGTTCCCGCTGCGGCGCCACAAAGCTGGGGGCGCTGAAGGACACCTCCAGATTGCCGGAGCCGGGGCCAAGACGGATGTGGTCGGTGAGGGGAATGGTGTGCGAGTCGAGCTTGACGCGGTCGATCCACACCGGCGGCACGACGGTGTTCACCGGGATGTGAGCAGGATCGATTACCGCGACTCCCTCAATCGTCCCAAACCACAGACGGCCGTCGCGGCTCTTCCAGACGCACGGCATGCTGCCGTACAGCGTCTCGCGTGTGCGCAGACCGTCGGCGGTTCCGTACAGCACAGGATGCAGCGCAGCGTCGGGATGCCCCTCCGATTGCTTCAGCTCGGCCTTCGCGATGCGGAAGATGCCGGTATCGCCGCCAAACCAGAGGTTGCCGTCGTCATCGCCGATGATCGAACCGATCGACGTATCGGGGATGCCCTGATCCGGCGTCCATGTGAACACGTGACCGTCGCGGATGTGGCTAAGGCCGCCGCTCTGCATCCCCACCCACATGCTGCCGTCGGCATCCGCATACAGGCTCATCACGTGATCGCTGTGCAGGCCGTTGGCGGTCGTGAAGGTCGCAGTCACCCCGTGGAAGATGCGCTGGGCGCCGTCGCCGTCGAGACCGATCCAGAGCGCACCGTCGGTGGATTCAGCGAGGGAAGCGATGCGCCCGCTGTCGCTCAGGTGGCGAATCGTGCCGTGATCGAAACGGGCGAGTCCCTTTCCCTCGAATCCGATCCACAGAGTGCCGTCACGGTCCTCCAGAAGCGAATTCACCGAAGAATCGCTGGCCTGCGGGTCGCGATAGATCGAGATACTTCCTTTGTGAATGCGGGCAATGGTGCCGCGCCGATATCCAACCCACAGATCGCCGTCGCGCGTCTGCACCATGGAATAGACCGCCTGATTGGGCAGGCCCTTTTTCGGCCCCCACACTTCTACCCGCCCGTCGGCGAGCAGATGATCCAGGCCGTTGTCGTCGGCGCCGATCCACATGGTGCCGTCCTGCGCCTGCAGCACGTTGCCGGTGTAATTGCCGGAGAGTCCTTCCGGCCTGCCGAAAGCTGTGAACTTCCCGTCGCGCAGCTGCGCCGCCCCGGTGTCGAGGAAACCGATCCAGAGGCTGCCTTCACGGTCCTCGAAAAGGGCATGGTCGCAGCGGTCGCTGGGCAATCCGCGCGACGCGTCGTAGAAATCCAGCTTGCCGCGGTAGAGGCGAGCAATTCCGTGCCGGTCGAAGGCGATCCAGAGCGCGCCGTCGTGATCGGCGAGCAGGGCGGCGATTTCGTTCCACGGCAGACGCTGCGGAAAAATCGAGATGCGTCCGTTGCGAATTTGCGCCAGCCCGTTCGCCTGCGTCCCGATCCAGAGGGAGCCATCCTGAGCCGGCGCGAGGGCGACGATGTCATCGCCCGGCAGTCCATCCCGGGTGGTAAAGCTTTTGAAGCGGCCGTGTTCGAAGCGCGACAGACCCCTTGCGGTTCCCACCCAGAGCGTCCCGCCGGCGTCGAGCGTCATCGTGCGGATGGCGACATCGGCCAGACCGTCGCTGGTTGTCCAGTTCTGCACGCGCCCATTCACGACCCGGTTGAGTCCTCGGCCGGTGCCGACCCACAGACCGCCCTCGCGATCTTCGCAGAGGGCCGCGATGTTGTTCCCTGACAGGCCATCCCTGGCGGTGAGAGTCTTAAATACGCCTTCAGGTCCCCCGGAAGTCGTCGGCTGATAGTGGCTGAGGCCGCTGTCGGTTCCGATCCACAGGCTGCCGTCGCGACCGGCTGCCAGTGCCTGAATAAAGCTCGACGCCAGACCGTGGGCATTGTGGCGCGTGTAGGTGTTGAAGTGAGCCCCGTCGAAGCGCGTCAGACCTTCCTGCGTTCCGAACCACAGATAGCCATCCGCCGTTTGCGCGATCGCCTGGACGGAGTTTTGCGGCAACCCGGACTCGCTGGTCCAGGAAGTTTGCATGTACTGGGTGATGGCCTTGGCTGGATCGAGCGCAAAGGCGGTCTGGGTAGCCAGAATCGCCGCCAGAATCGCCGCCGCGAAGATCGACGCGGCCCACACGCAGGCGCTCCGTGCGCACCTTTCACGTCGAGTTGGAGTGACCAGGACCATAGCGTTCACGGTCCTACGAAACCGCCTCTACTTCGCGCTCGCGCGTCGTCGCCACGCCCGCGCCCCACGCGAGTTGCTCCATTGGGTTGGGAGTCGGTCTGCCCAGCAGATAGCCCTGCGCCTCGTTGGTGCCCAGCGATTTCATCAGCTCCAGCTGCTCCCGGGTTTCGATGCCCTCCACGATCACCCTCATGTGCAGGTTGTGGGCCATCGACAGAATCGACTGAACGAACGCCCGCGTCTCCTGGCGCATCGCCAGCTCGGTCACAAAGGAGCGATCCAGCTTCAGCGCATCGAGGAACAGCTTCGGCAGATAGCTCAGGCAGGAATAACCAGTCCCGAAGTCGTCCATAGCCACGCCGATGCCTCGGCCTGTCAGCCTGCGGATCAGATCGGCGGCTCGCTCCACCCCGGTCAGGGTTGCGGATTCGGTAAGTTCGAGCTGCAGCAGCGTAGGCCTTAGGCCGGTGCGGTGCAGGACCTCCTCCACGTCCTCCAGAAATGAGTCGCGCGCAAACTGCACGCTGGAAACGTTCACGGCAACCTGAATGGGTCTGCCGGCTTTGCGCTGCCACGTGACTGCGTCCGCGCAGGCCCGCTCCATCACGTAGGCGCCCAGGGGAACGATGAGTCCGCTCTCCTCGGCGACCGGGATGAAACTTAGAGGAGGAATCGGTCCCAGCGTTGGATGGGTCCACCGCGCGAGCGCCTCGAAACGCACGATGGTATTCGTAGCCAGGTCGAATTCGGGCTGGTAGTGAACCTTGATTTCGCCCTCTTCGATGGCGCGCCGCAACTCGCCCTCCAGCATCAGACGCTCCCGCGCCGCGCTGCCCAGGCCGTCACCGAACGCCACGATGCGGTTTTTCCCGTTCCGTTTCGCAGCGACCATCGCGCAGTCGGCTTGTCGCAGCATCTGCCCACTCTCTTTTCCGTGGTCCGGAAAGAGGCTGATCCCGATACTGGCGGTCATCCGGATCGAATGGCCCTCGATTTCGAAAGGCTCCTTCAGGACTTCCAGCGCGCTCTCGGCCGCGCTTTCGGCATCCCCTCGGTTCTGCACATTGTCCAGGATCAGCGTGAACTCGTCGCTGCCGATGCGCGCCAGCGTGTCCGATTGCCGGAAGCGCGCTTTCATCCGTTGCGCCACCTGGCCGAGGAGCACGTCGCCCACGCCATGACCCAGGCTGTCATTGACCAGCTTGAATCCATCCAGATCGATATAGAGCAGCGCTACCTTCCGGTTCTCGCGCCGCGCCTTGGCCACGCTGTGCGACAGCCGATCCGTCAGCAGCCGGCGATTGGGCAAGCCGGTCAGATCGTCCACCAGCGCCATATGCTGCAGCCTGGCTTCGGCGTCTCTCTTCGCGCGGTCCCGCCGCTGCAGCTCCGAGAGCATCGCGTTGAACCCGTCCACCAGCTCGCTGATCTCTTGTGTCCCGCGCGCCGGCATCTGCGGATCGAACGGCCGCTGGGCCGCTACCTGCAGCATCGATCGGGACAGATCGCTGATGGCCTGTGTCGTTTCCGATGCCTTCCGCAGAGCCTCCGCTTGTTCGCTCAGCCGCCGCCGCAGCTTGTTCACGCGCGCGAGAACCACCAGGATCGCCACAATCAAAAGCGCCAGGATGACCGTCATCACCGCAATTGTGGGCGGCGTCCACGAGGGAGCGCTCCGGACAACCGTCAGATCCGCCGGCGAGCGCTGCTGGTTCGGTGGGTTGGCGCCATCAACCGGAGCGGACGCTGCGCCCGTGAGTACTTCGGACGGTGGAGCGAGGCTCTTGGGAGCCGTGGGGTGAACCCGGATCTTCTGCAGTCCGACGCTGCCCGGTCCGTCTGAAGCGTCGAGCGTCGTGGTGGCCTCGATCGCGAC
This sequence comes from Acidobacterium sp., assembly GCA_003131625.1. Taxonomy (GTDB): domain Bacteria; phylum Acidobacteriota; class Terriglobia; order Terriglobales; family Acidobacteriaceae; genus Palsa-343. Next base: position 67,856 of record PKVY01000095.1, read on the forward strand.
CTCTTCGCCCGCCAATACTCCGGCCGGCAGTGGATTCGCCTTGATCGGCATCGCTCCGGTTTCGTCCTTGAGCCAGAACAGCTTCCCTTGCTCATCGACGTACGTGATCACGCCGATAAGATGTACTGCCGAGTTAACGGGCAGATTGCGCAGTTCCTGGATGGTGTTGTGCTTCGATAAGGCGGACGCCTGACAGGACGCAGGCGCGATCATCCCCGCGCCAAGCGCCGCTCCCAGGACTGCGGCTAACTTGATCCCTGCGAAGCCATTGCGGCTCATTCGAGAATCATGAGTCGCCGACCCACCTCTCGGCCATACAACTTTGGCTCCGGGCCGTACCCTAATGGAATTAGAAGACTTAGGCAGGGATATGCCGGCGAAGTCCGTCTGCCTGGATATGGCCCGGAAAGCGGGCCGGACGACTGCTTTTTCGCGCCGCGCAGCCGCGCCGCAGCCTGTCCCGTCTGATTTTATTGGGTTTATAGAAGCGCCATTGGCTGCTGGAATACGCCTGGCGGAAATAGAACCCGCTCACGCCGGTTTTCAAAGCCAGCGCTTTTGCATCGACCCGAAGCAATCCGGCCCATGGCGCTTATAGTTCCTGCGAAACCGCCTCCGGGTTCTCCGTCCCGCGCGCAATATCCGCTCCCCAGCTGAGCTGTTCCAGCGGATTGGGAGACGGCCGGCCGAGCAGGTATCCCTGTGCCTCGTTGGTGCCCAGCGCCCGGATCAGCTCCAGCTGTTCCGTGGTCTCGATTCCCTCCACGATGACCTTCATGTGGAGGTTGTGGGCCATCAGCAGAATGGACTGGACGAAGGCGCGGGTTTCCGGATGCACCACCAGCTCGTTGACGAAGGACCGATCGAGCTTCAGCGCATCGAAGCAGAGCTTCGGCAAATAACTCAGGCAGGAGTATCCCGTCCCGAAGTCGTCCATCGCAACGCTGATGCCCTTGCTCTTCAGACGCCGCATCATTTCGGCGGTGCGCTCGACGCCGGTCAGGGTGGCGGATTCGGTGAGTTCGAGTTGCAGCAGGCTGGGCTTCAGTCCGGTGCGGCGCAGGATATCCTCGACCTCCTCGATGAAGGAATCGCGCGCAAACTGCACGCTGGATACGTTGACCGCGACCTGAATCGGCCGCTTCATTCTGCGCTGCCAGATCACCGCGTCCGCGCAGGCCCGCTCCATCACGTACGCCCCCAGCGGGACAATCAGCCCGGTCTCCTCGGCGATGGGAATGAAGGTGAGAGGCGGGATGGCTCCCAGCTTCGGGTGAGACCAGCGCGCCAGAGCCTCGAAGCGAACGATGGTATTGGTGTCCAGGTCGAATTCCGGCTGGTAATGCACGGTGATTTCGCCGCTTTCGATCGCGCGCCGCAGCTCGCCTTCCAGCGTCAGGCGCTCGCGCGCGGCGTTGCCCAGATCGTCGCCAAACAGGACGGCGCGGTCTTTTCCGCTTTTCTTGGCGGCGTACATGGCGCAGTCTGCTTGCTGCAAAAGTTGCCCGCCTTCGCTGCCGTGATCCGGAAAGACGCTGATGCCGATGCTGGCGGTGATCCGGATGGTATGGCCTTCGATTTCGAACGGGATTTTCAGCACTTCCAGAACGCTCTCCGCGGCCTTTTCCGCGTCGGCTCCGGACTGAACGTGGTCCAGGATCAGCGTGAACTCGTCGCTGCCAATGCGCGCCAGCGTGTCCGATTGCCGGAAACGGGATTGCACGCGCTGCGCCACCTGACCCAGAAGAACATCTCCGATGCTGTGGCCAAGGCTGTCGTTGACCAGCTTGAAGCCGTCGATGTCGATGTAGAGCAACGCCACCATCCGGTTTTCGCGCCGCGCCTTCGCCAGATTCTGCGACAAGCGATCCGCCAGCAGCCGGCGGTTCGGCAATCCGGTCAGGTCGTCGATGAGCGCCATGTGCTGCATCCTCGCTTCGGCGTCTCGCTTGGCGCGATCCCGTTGCCGCAGCTCGGACAGCATGGTGTTGAATCCCACCACCAGATGGGCAATGTCTTCGCTGCCTCGCACCGAAACCTGCGTATCGAACTGCTGCTGACTCGAAACCTGCTCCATCGCGGTGGATAGATCCGTGATGGCCTGCGCCGTTTCAGAAGCTTTTCTCAGAGCCGCTGTCTGCGAGCGCACGCGGCGCCGCAGGATGCTCACCCAAACGAGGATCCCGAGTATCAGCACCAGGAAGACCGTCAGAAGGACCAGGGTTGCGCGCAGTGTCCAGAACGGGGCGGGCCGGATGACGGTCAGATCGCGCGGGGAACGCAGCAGGATCTGGAAGCTGGCCGGGCTTTCTTCCAGAATCCTGTAGAGCTTGCCCGGGTCCACTTGCGCAGAAGAGACGCCCGTGAGCCGTAGCACGCTCCCTTCTCGTAGTTGCCACGGAGGTGTTCCGAGGTCCGATGTATCCAGTTGCGCTGTAAATGTGCGCACGCCCGACTGCAGCACCAGGTTCTTGCGGGCGGGTTCATCCAGCGCCGCCAGCAGCTTGCCCTCCACGGTCACCAGCATGGAGTCTTCGTGGCCCTGCAGCAGCGACTCCACCGTGACCACCTTCGGGACAATCGAACCAGAGCGGGCCGCCGAACGAAACGTCGCGTCGGTCATCACCGGCGAATATCTGCCCACCAGGGTGGGATAGCCGATCGCATCCACCACCTCGCCCACGTGGATGGAGCGGGTGTCGCCGCGCACCTCCACCCCGTCCGTCGCATCCTGCAGGTACACGTAGTCCGGTTCCACCAGCGTGACCGTGCCCTCCACTTTCACGCGATGGCCGGAGCGGGCGTTCGGCGAGTAGTGCAGCAGGGAGCCGATGGGTGTCGCTTCCATAGCAAACGGATGCGGAACCGCCGGCTCCAGCACATCGATGTCGGAACGGCTTTCGACCAGGAGCTGGTAACCCACCAGCTGACGGCGCGAATTGAAGACAGTTCCGAATACGCCCCGAATGCGGACGGTTGCATCTTCCAGGCTGCGCGCCTGATCGGCGTCTGGAAATATCGGCGAGGTGTAAACGTGAATCTGTCCCACCGCCGTAAGCAGATCGAAGGTCAGCGAGGTGTGATTCGATTCCTCTCCCACCCTCATGGGGTGAACGACGCCCTCGATGCTCACGTACTGCGAATCCAGCGATCCGGCGGCGGCTCTGCTCTGCGTTACGGCCACGGCCGCCGGCAAGGGGGCCATGCCGTCGAACTCGAACTTCGGGGCAACGATGACCGGAGCAAAGTCTCCCGCACCCGTAATTCCAGTCAGGGTGACGCGCCGGCCCACGATCAGTTCCCCGTGATCGCCCGAATACTTCACATAAATGCCGCCGGTCCTGTCCTGAAAGAAAAACTGGCGCCATTGGGGATCGACGTAAGTGACGACGCCGGTGATACTGACCGGCAAAGCCTCCGCGGCTCGTGACGCGGGCAGGTCGCGCACCGCGCGCACGCTGGTGAGCGGCTGCGGAATCGGACTCGATTCGCTGCTGTCGTCGATCTGCTCGGGCGAGAGCATCGTCACCTGGGCATGAAACAGGTCGATGCGCAGCCCGTTGCGGCTGGGAAAGCCTTCCACCTCGACCGGCCATCCGGTCTTCAGCGCCTGCGCTACGGAGAGATAGCACTCGGTCGCGCCCCAGCGATCCTCGAGCAGAATGGAATCGGGTGTCGCCGCCGCGATCCGGCCGCGAATCCGGATGCGGTGGCCATGGCCCGCGTGGCTCTCGCTGTAGAGGGTCCGGATCGAATACAACGGTGATGGCGCCGGAGCAGGTTCCTCGATCTGCAGGTCCTGACCGGACGGCGCCCATATCCGGTTGCGAACCAGCGCTCCCTGCGGCGTGCGTTCCTGCTCCGGAAGACCGACAATGCGGATTCTGCTGTTGATCAAACTCGAATAGTCGCTGGAGGGCTTCGCGACGATCAATTCGACCTCGGGGCCGCCATCCGCGACCGAGAGGTGAGCGCGCCCGCCCCCGTCCAGCGAAGCGTCCTCCACCACCGCCGTCATCTGCACCCGAATGCCATTCTTCTCGGAAGTGGGAAAGTTCGCGAGAGTCACCGGGAACGGCTGTGGCAGTCGCACGTGAGCCGCAGTGGGATGAACCCTGATCTCCTGTAATCCGACGCTGATCGGACCTTTGCGGCGATCATAGGGACTTGTCTTGGTCGCATCGATCGAGATCGTCTGGCCGGCGTGCACGCCCGCCTGAGCCGGATTCGCCGATATCGGTATCGCCCCGGTTTCATCCTGAATCCAGAAGCGTCCTCCCGGCTCATCGACGAAGGTAACTACACCGATAAGGTGTACTCCTGAGTTAATGGGTAAGTCCTGCAGCTCCTGGATCGTATCGTGGCGGGATAAGACAGACCACTGCCAGAGTGCGATGCAGATGATTCCTGCGCCCAGCACTGGTGCCAGGATCGCGGCAATCCTGGTTCCGGCGACGCCGCTGCGGGCCATTTGTGAATCATGGTTCGATAGCGAACACTTCGGCCATACAACTTTGGCTTAGAGTCGTACCCTAATGGAATTAGGTGACTTATGAAGGTATCGCGAGACGGAAAGCCTCGACCCGAAAACTTCCTTCCGGTCGATGACTGCCGTCATTCTCATGCCGGGGAAGGGATATCGGCAAAGCCAGCTTCATTACTGATTTAGTTAGATTTATGACACTGTTGATAGCTCGGTGATCAAGCCTCTTGACGAAAATTGAACGCCCAGTGCCCCGGGCTAAACCACGATGGTATTAGCAAAGTGCTTAACTTACGTTGGTCTCTGAAGTATTCAATCCACCCTACGACAGCGTCATACCGCCGCTGCCCTGGAGGAACGAGACCCGGCTTTGCACCGCGTGATCGACCCACGTTTTTGGAGCACCGGGCCGGAATTGAACCGGCGAATACTGGTTTTGCAGGCGAGATAATTATCGTAATATCAAAGACTTACGTGGACTATCAGGCACTGAGAATCCCCGAAAAGTCCTAAAGGGAAGTTTCTCAGTGGTGCAAAAGTGGTGTGACCGCCAACGGAAGACTAGGTGTGAGGTTTCAACAGGTTGTCCACCTGATCGAGAACTTGGAAGCTGGGTTTGCGAAGACTCTGCGACTCAGGAGACCAGATGGACTATCACCAGAATGCCCGACTGACGATACACAGTCGAGAACGCTTAGCCAGAAGGGTTCTTGTCGAGCGATGCACGCTGAAGCTGGCTGCGGCCAGCCTGGGCGTGAGCGCGAAGACGGCCGCCAAATCGGTGTGCCTCTATGGTGAGCTGGGAGTGGCGGGCCTGAGGGATCGCAGCTCGCGCCCGGAGCGTTCACCGCGCCAGAGGTGTTTTCCCTTAGTGGAAAGGGTTTTGGCTCTTCGCGGTCAGCGCTGGACCGGATGCCGGATTGCGCAGACCGTGGGGCTGAGCCGCGCCACCGTCAGCCGCACCCTGCGCCGGCGGAAGCTGAGCCGGATGCTGGATCTCGATCCGCCAGTGCCGGCCAGGCGCTATGAGCACGCTGCTGCCGGGGATCTGCTGCATCTGGATGAAGTCGGACGCGGGATAACTCGCTTTCGCTTCAAGAAACCGTCCGTCAGATTTTCTTCGCAAATGTTTCTCTGTTTCGACTCGGGATGGGGGTCCAATGAATGATCGATCATTCCCCATGAAGAGAGGCCCTTCCAGATGACTGCAACAGAGCACGCCGGCTTTGATGCCGCTACGTTTCTCGCGGAGGCAGCACTCGGACGGCGGATCATCCGAGTCGGGCCGAAACAAACCTTCTTTTCGCAGGGAGATCCGGCTGAATTCGTCTTATATCTTCAAAAGGGTCGCGCAAAGCTCACTGTGGTTTCTGAAAGGGGGAAGGAAGCTACGATTACCCTTTTCTCGGCTGGCGACTTCATCGGAGAGGAGTCGATCGCCGAAATGCGGCGAGATCTGGTCCTTCGTATACCGGTTTCGCGAACTTTCTCTATCGCGATGAGCTTGAGACGATGCGCACCGACGGGCATCTCACGCAGCTCGACGCGGCCTTTTCGCGCGATCAGGAGCACAAGATCTATGTGCAGGACCTGATGACGCAGCATGCGCGGCAACAGTGGAGCTGGCTTGAAGACGGAGCGTTTCTCTATGTGTGCGGCGATGGCACACGCATGGCGAAGGATGTGGACCGGGCGCTGCACAGCATTGTCGCCGCCCAGGACGGTCTCGAGCGACGGCAGACCGAGAATTACGTTCAGATACTGAGAGACAATCGCCGCTATCAGCGGGATGTCTATTGAAAGCAGCGCTGCCAAGCGCAACCGGGTGCGTATAGCGTATTCGAAGCGCACCCGACTCGCTCATTTCCCCGCCCGTAGCCTTCTCGCGCGGAATTCCTCTCCGACTGCCGCCAGCGTCTCACGGTCCAGCAGCCGTGCCGCGAGCGGGAAGACAGTGGTCTCCTCCACCTGAATGTGCTGCGCATAGAGTCGGCTGAGCCGGCCCGTCGCTGTTCCCAAGGCTCGACGATCTTCGGGGCCGAGGGTGCCGTTCGCGATCCATTCGGAAAAGAGACGCTCGACAGCCGCATGAAGACCGGGCTTCGCTGTGTTCCTTCTCCAGTTCGTCGATCACCGCGCGTTGACCAGGAACGTCCCCCTGCTGAATACGCGGGAAAAGGGATTGCTCCTCATCGGCGGTATCCCGTGTGCCGCCCTCAACAAAGTACCGGATTGCCGATTGCACGGCTTCTGTCTCCTGGATCGTCAGGGAGCCCGCTGCTCGCTCAGCCACCAAGCAAAGGATTTCGAGAAATTGCTCGATGCGGCGATGGCAATCCTTGAGCATCCCAAGGGGATTGTCGAATCCGGAGTCGAGTTTTGCGCCAATTTGTATCGCCATGATCTTCTTTGAACTCAATCACATTCGGGCGCATTCCGCGAGAAGCGGTGCGGCGTGGGTCCGCCTGGCCGCCACGCCCCGTAATTATTCTCCCAAGGGCTCAGCCGGTTGCAGTGACTTTAGTCACGGCCACCCGTTTGGCGACCGGATTAGCCTGACCTCCGTATCTCGACGGGCGAAGCAGCCTTGGGTACACCACGCGGGGTCTGGAAACCTTTCCCAGTTCGGTTCGGCGTGGCGCATCTTTATCGGAAGCCTCACACGCCAGCCATACCAGGTTTGCCAGGATTCAGCGCGCGCCGGCGCATCAGCTCGCCCATGAATTCAGATTGGAGGATGGATCGGAATGGCCACCGCTACGGCTCCTGCATCGCTGCCGCCCGCAAGCATGCCGTCCACGACCTACCTGAGTGAGAGTGGTCTCAAATCGTGGTTTCTGACGCAGGATCATAAGCGGATCGCAATCCTCTATCTCTGCTCAACGCTTTTCTTTTTCATGATCGGCGGCACGATGGCGGCGCTCATTCGGCTTGAGCTGCTCACGCCGCAAGGCGACCTAGTGGCCGCGGATACCTACAACAAGCTGTTCTCCATCCACGGCATCATTATGGTCTTCTTTTTCCTGGTGCCGATTGCCCCCGCGGTCCTCGGAAACTTCCTTATTCCCCTCATGATTGGCGCACGCGACGTCGCGTTTCCCAAAATCAACCTTCTAAGCTGGTATCTGTTCGTGGTGGGGGGTTGCGTCGAACTTTGCATGATGGTCTTCGGGGGTGTCGACACCGGCTGGACCTTCACGACACCGCTGAGTACGCATTACCTCAACACGCATGTTGTCGGTGCCGCGATGGGGATTTTCATCGCCGGCTTTTCGTCGATCCTGACCGGCGTCAACTTCATTGTCACAATCCACCGCATGCGGGCGCCGGGAATGACCTGGTTCCGCCTTCCTCTGTTCATCTGGTCGTATTACTCGACGGCGATCATCTTTGTGCTGGCCACTCCTGTCATTGCCATCACCCTGGTTCTGGTGGTTCTGGAGCGGCTGACCGGCATAGGTGTCTTTGATCCAACCAAGGGCGGCGACCCTCTTCTCTTTCAGCACCTCTTCTGGTTCTATTCGCACCCNNTTCTTTGTGTGGGCCCATCACATGTTTATCATGGGGATTTCGAGCTACTCGGCGCTGGTGTTTTCCTTCATGACGATGCTGGTGGCAATCCCTTCCGCGATCAAGATCTTCAACTGGTCGGCGACGATGTATAAGGGCTCAATATCCTTCGACACCCCCATGATCTACACGCTTGGCTTCATGGGCCTGTTTACCATTGGTGGATTGACCGGAGTATTTCTTGCCTCGATGGGCATGGATATCCACCTGACCGAGACGTACTTTGTCGTGGCCCATTTCCACTACGTCATGGTGGGGGGCATGGTCAGCGCGTTCATGGCCGGTCTGCACTTCTGGTGGCCCAAGATCACCGGAAGGATGTACCCCGAATCCATGGGCAGGCTTGCGGCGGTCATCCTGTTTTTGGGATTCAATCTCACCTTTTTCCCGCAGTTCATCCTGGGATACCTTGGCATGCCCCGGCGCTACTGGGCGTATCCTCCCGAATTTCAGGTTCTGAACGTCATGTCGAGTGCCGGCGCATCGATTCTCGCTGTTGGTTACGCCTTGCCGATCCTCTATCTCCTCTGGTCGCTCAAATACGGAAAGATCGCCGGAGCCAATCCATGGCGCGCGGCCGGGCTGGAATGGTCGGTGCAGTCGCCGCCCCTGACGGAGAACTTCACCAGCAGGCCGGTTGTCGATTATGAGGCCTACGACTACGAGCGGCTCGGGCCTCGGGTCGAAGTATTGGGATAACTCGGTCCGCGGTTGGCGATCCTTTAGTACGCCAATGATCCGCCAAGCCGCTCTCAGCCGCAGCTCTCCTCCATCTCGATGGCGCGCGGGAACAGAATATTGTTTTCAAGATGCACATGCCGATGCAGATCGCTCTCAAATTCCGCGAGCCCCTGATAAAACCCCCGGTAGGTAGGGCAGGAGCCTTCGGGCGCGGTGTAGCCGTGGCTCAGCGCGCGAATCCGCGCCAGGATTTCGCCTGCCG